>JAFYLH010000027.1 GCA_017537175.1 Clostridia bacterium
GATTACGATCTCGCCGTTCTCGTTTGCATTTACTAACTTCTTGTACTGTGCATTAGGAGCGTTCTTAATGTTGTTAGCGGTGGTGTACTTACCAGCTGCATATCTGATGATGTAGAGGTCATCGAGGTTGCCGAAGGTAACGGTATCGCCATTCTGTGTAACAGTAGGAACCTTCTTTGCTACGTTGTAGTAGAAGTAGTGCTTGTAGCCGTCATTGTACTCAACGATGATGGTAACTTCGCCTTCATTTCTGTACTGGATCATGTACTGCTCAGCATCCTTGATGGCTGTCTTGTTGTTGAAGTAACGAACGGTTGCAGCCTTCTTGATGGACTCAACACTGGTGTGGTGACCGTAAGCAGTTCTGATGATCTTGATGTCGGGAATGTTAGTAATGATTGCCTGGAGACCGTTCTCTACGAGTACAGGAGTTGTAACTGTGAGCTCGTGGTGGATTACGTCAAATGTACCGTCATTGTATCTGATAAGTACGGTGTAATCGCCGGGATCGGTCATGGTGTATGTGAAGTCGTGTGTGGTCTTAGCATAGTTACCAAGCTTAGTAGCAGATGCCTGATACTTGAATGCTGTGGAAGCCTTGATCTCGCTGTAGGAGTTGAATGTACCCTTTGCAAGCCAAGCATCCTTGTAGTTTTCACCGAAATCGTTAACTGTAAGCTTTACACCGTAGGATGTAACATAAGGATTGATCTCGGTGAGGTTGTCATAGAGCCAGTACTGGCTGCCGTCGTTGAGTCTTACCCAGAAGGTGTACTCACCAACCCAGGGAAGGTCATATGTCATTACGCCGTCAACAGTATAGTTCTTAACAACGGATGCGGAGAGAGTTACGTTCTTCTCTGCGTTCTTGATCTGTGTACCGGTTGTGTAGTGACCGATAGCAAATCTGATCTCCTTGATGTTGGTGATGTTCTTCATGGTAACTGTGTAGTTATTGAAGCCAACGATCTTGGGAGTGCCGTCATCGGGCTCAACCCAGTTGGGATCCTCTTCCCAAAGAGCTACTACGGGAACATCCATAGCTACTGCGAAGTAACCGTCATTCCAGTCGCCCTCGGTGAGAGTGTAAGCGTAAAGATCCCAGTACCAGCCTGCGAAGAGGTAACCGTCCATGGTAGGAACGGGATAATCGATACCGGTAGCTTCCTTATAGTTATCGCCTGTATTGATACCGTACTCAAGAGCAACGCCTTCGGGCATTACACCGCCGTCGGGATCAAATATGATCTTCCAATCCTTACCTGTCTTGGGAACTACCTGATCTTCGGTAGCGCCGCAGAGAGTACATGTTCTGGTCTCAACACCTGCGGTGGTCTCGGTGGGCTCAACGGTAACAACCCATTCGCCCCACTCGTGTGTGCACTCGGTAGGAACGTCAGGATCTACGGGAGTACCTGTAGCGGGAATTTCGCGGGTCTCGGTAGCAGTACACTTCTCGTTCCAGGGAGTGTAAACGAAAGTACAAGCTCTGGTTTCAACACCGGGCTCGGTTTCGGTAGGCTCTGTAGTAACAGTCCACTCGCCCCAGGTATGGTCGATCATGGGGATAGACTCTACAACAGGACGGCAGTTACATACTGTACACTTCTGAGACTTAAGACCGCCTCTGAAGCATGTTGTACCCATCTCTTCTACCATTGCAGCGAGAGTATGGCCGGTAGCCTCAACCTTGTTGCGGATCTCGATAGCGCCGCACTTGGTGCACTTGTAGAAGTCACCGCCGGGCTGAGTACAGTTAGCAGCCTGAGTCCAGCCTGCAGCATAGGAATGTGCACAGGTGTTTGCCTGACCTGCCCAGTTAGCAGCTGCAACACCGTTGATGGACTTAACTGTGTATGTACATCTGTGAGAGTACATAGAGGAGGAAGTATCGTTGATAGATACTGCACCTACTGTAACGTAACCCTTGGTAGCAGTCTTAAGACCGGAAAGGTCGATGTCTGCCTGAGCTGCGGTCATAGTGGAGAGATAGTTCTCGGTAGGAACGAGAGACTCGGTAATGTTATAGGTCTGGCTGTAGCCGTTAACATTAGCATCGGGGAAGTAACCAACATCGGTACCCTTGTAGTAGTCGATACCGTTGATGTTAACGATGTAACCGAGAACGTCGTCAGCTCTTACGTTAACTGTAAGACCGTTACGGAGGTCGATATCGTCATATGCTACAGAACAAGCTGTGTAGTCGGAGTTGGGAGTATCGGGATGGTTTCTTGCGGTGAAGGTCCATCTGTAACCAACCTGACCGTCGTTCTTGTTGATGTACTGACCGTCGTAGTAAACGATGTCGATGGAGTCAGCGATAGGAGCGAGGTCTGCCTGCTGCTTCTTGATGTTAACACCAATGTAGAGAGCCTGACCCTCGGGAGTAGCATTCTTATCAGAAGCGGGGATACCTGCTTCCTGATCCTTGTTGAAGGGAATGAGGTTACGAAGACCGGACTTGTATGCAAGAGCTGCAGTATAGTTACCGGTAGACCATGTGTTATCGGTTGCGTTGTAACCGCCGATTACTTCAGTAATGGGGGCCTCGGACCAGATAACGCCGATGGAGTTACCTGCACCTGCAGTGTCAACCATAGAGTCGAACTCGTCTGCTGTGAAAGCAACGGTGAGACCGTCAAGCTGGGTAGTAGCCTTGCTGGAAAGCACGGATGTACCGTAGCCTGCACGAAGCTGGCTGTATGTAGGTGTGTAAACCTGGATACCGCCGTTTACGTTCTTGAATGTGAAGTTATCAGTCTTAAGCTGATAGTTGTTGGATGCGGGCGCAAAGGGTGTCCATGTACCCTTGTTGTACTTAGCTGCCATAGCAGTCCAGTTTGCTGCAACTGTAGTGTCAACCGACATAGCTGCTGCAAAAGAGGAGATACCCATGGGGATGAGCATCACGCATACAAGTACAAGCGCCAGAATTCTTTTTGCGTTTGTCATTTGGAAAATGCCTCCTATAAAAAATTTTTCGATTATTAAAGGGAACTAAACTGCAAAAGTTCCCTAAAGATAGTTGAATTATAACATAGCAAAGGTTTTTAATCAAGAGGTTTTTAACTTTTGATTAACAGTAATTGAATTTTTTGATAAAATGAACAATTTTGATATGCTCAAAATGTGCGAAATGACCATATCACCTGCGGTGATGCGATATATCTGCGATGCGATATTCCTTACGGAGCGATATGTACCGTGTACGCGATATGTTTGTCCCAAGGGACAAACGCGTAAAAAAAAGAAGCATTTGACCCTTTTGGGGTCAAATGCTTCCTTAATTTTGCATTTGTAATTTGTAATTTTGAATTACGGCTTATTCAATGTCAAGTACATAGAAGTTATACGAATCATCGTTATACTGTACCATGAAGCTCCATCTGCCGGTGGTAAGACCGTCTATTGTGATCTCGCCGTTAGCATCGATGTCGGCAGTCTTCTTATACTGCATACCGGGAGCGTTCTTGATGTTGGTAGCGGTAGTATACTTACCGGGAGCATATCTGATGATATACATATCATCAAGATTACCGAAGGTAATTGTATCGCCCTCAAGAGTATAGGTGGGAACCTTCTTCTGTACATTGTAGTAGAAGTAGTGCTTGTAGCCGTCGTTATACTCAACGATGATGGTAACTTCACCTTCTTCACGGTACTGGATCATATACTCCTCTGCATCCTTGATCGCTGTCTTGTTGTTAAAGTAACGGACTGTGGATGCATTCTTGATATCAGCTACAGACTCATAGTGGCCGTAAGCGGTTCTTATGATCTTGATATCGGGAATATTTGTGATAATAGCCTGGAGACCATTTTCTACAAGTACGGGAGTTGTAACGGTAAGGGTGTGATGAATTACATCGAAGCTGCCGTCATTGTATCTTATAAGTACTGTGTAGTCACCGGGATCTTCCATGGTGTATGTGAAGTCGTGGGTGGTCTTTGCGTAGTTTGCAAGCTTATTAGCGGAAGCCTGATACTTAAAGTCTGTACTTGCCTTTATCTCACTGTAGGAGTTGAATGTACCCTTTGCAAGCCAGGCATCCTTGTAGTTTTCGCCAAAGTCGTTGACTGTGAGCTTTACACCGTAAGAGGTTACATAAGGCTGAATGTTTGCTACCTCTGTGTAGAGGAAGTAGGAAGAACCGTCATTAAGTCTTACCCAGAAGGTATATTCGCCAATCCAGGGAAGATCATAGGTCATAACACCGTCAACAGTGTACTTTGCCACGGTTGCAGAGTCCATGGTTACGTTCTGCTCAGCAGCCTTAACCTGGGAACCGGTGGTATATGTACCGATTGCAAATCTGATTTCCTTGATGTTATTGATACCGTTAAGAGTAATTGTATAGTTTTCTACACCTGCAACAAGAGGAGCATCTGCAGAGAGCATGGGAACGTCACGGCTTTCGGTAGCCTGACAAGCTATACAGGTTCTGATCTCTGTACCAACAGAGGTTGTGGTAGGAGCTACAGTCTGTGTCCAGCCGCCCCATGTATGACCGAGAGCTGCGGTTGCTGTAACGACTTCGTTGCCGCACTTGGAACAGGTCTCAACGCTCTTGCCTTCCTCGGTACAGGTAGGCTGGGTTGTGGATGTTACGCTGTAGCTGTGGCCTGTTGCGGGAGTGGTTGTTGTAACGGTATCACCGCAGCGAGAACAGGTCTTTACTGTCTTGCCTGCCGCTGTACAGGTAGCAGCGGTTGTAGATGTTACGGTATAATCGTGACCGAGAGCTGCTATTGTGGTTGTGGAGGTATCTCCGCAACGAGAGCAGGTCTTTACTGTCTTGCCTGCAGTTGTACAGGTTGCAGCTGTTGTTGTAGTTGTGTAGCTGTGTCCTGTTGCTGCGATCGCCTCGGTGTAGCTGTTACCACAGGAGCAGGTATAGGTTCTTACACCCGCAGTTGTACAGGTAGCAGCAGTTGTTACCTTAGAGGTATAGCTGTGGGTATGAGATGTCCACTGTGCCTTAAGGGTCACATCTGCACCGAAGGTGTAGGGCTGAGATCCCCAACCGTCAGTCCATACGTCAGAGGTTCCTGCAAGTGTGTTTTTCCAGCCGGTGAACTCATAGCCGCTCTTTGTGGGAACGGGGAAGCCGCCGATAACGTCGGAGAACTTTTCGTCTGCAAGAAATTCATATGTGGTAGAGTAACCGGAGGGCATTTTACCGCCGTTTACATCAAATGTAAGGGTATATACCGTTTCGGTTTCGCTGATAAGCTCTGCATATGCAAGGCTGAGCCATACGCTCTGGCCGTTGTAGGTGCAGTGACCCCATCTGCCGCTTACCTCGTATACCTCAACTACTGTTCCCTTTGCAACAGAACCCATAGAATCATAGGATGTGCCGGGGCCTGCACGGAGTGTAAGCCAGCTTGCGGTGGTGGAATATGTACCTGTGGGATAGTCACCTGCGTTGAGAGTCCATACTGCCTTGAAGGTTACATTTTCTTCAACTGCAAAGGTGTCACTCATATTGAGGGTATAACCGTACTTTTCGCAGTACCAACCGGAGAGAGTATAGCCTTCCTTTGTAGCTGTGGGCATAGAGCCGATAGCTGCGGAATAGGACTGACCCTTTGTGATAGTATAGGTTGACGCACCGGAGAGTGTACCGCCGTTAGCGTTAAAGGTTATTGTGTAGCTACCCGTATCGGGGGTAGAGCTGCCATCCTCAGTCCAATGAGCATAAAGTGTTCTTGAAAGAGCGGTGGTAACAGCATCGTCTGAGGTTATCTGTGTGCCGCCGCTTGCCGCTGTGTACCAACCGTCAAAGGTATAGCCTGCACGAACAGGGATAGGCATAGAACCGTAGTAGGTATTACGGATGGCGTACTTTTTAGCCTGAGTATTTGTACCGCCGTTGGCGTTGAAGTTAACGGTCTGAATGGTGGGGGCTGAAGCTGCTGCCAATGTATTTGCCTCTGCAAGAGTAGACGCAAGACGGGCAGATCTGAGAATTACATAGTCGCCGTCCTTTACGGTAACGCCGTTGGCCGCAAAGAGATACTGGAGGCGGACTGTGTTAAGTTTACCTGTATAAGAAGAGCTTGATGCAAGATGGATAATATACTTCTTGAAGCCTGCGTTACTGTACGCATTGTTGAAGCCCAATGATGTGGTCTCGCTTACACCCTTACGGCTGCCTGAAGTGTGATAAAGAGCCTGGAACGCAACACCCGAGGTGTCTGCGGTCACAATGGACATATCAAGGACAAGGTAAGGATAGTCGGATGTGGGAACATTATAGAAATACTCGCCGGAAAGAGCGGTATTTGCATTTTCGCTTGTTGCGTTAGGTAAGCCGTAGCTTATAGATACGGTAGGACCGTTCATATAATCGGTAACCTTAAGCTTTGCACCGCTTGAGGTTTTTTCAAGAGTGGTCTCTCCGAAGTTACCGAGCATCCTGAATGCATCGTCTGTTGCAAAGTAGAGGTTTGTAAGATCGATGGTATCATCGGGGAACTTGACCTCATATTTACCGATATTGGTCTTCTTGGGACCTACAGAAAGAATAACAGAGTTAACTACACTTCTTGCAGAGCCGTCGGTGGGGTTATTTATAACCGCATAGCTGCCCGAGCTCTTGTCTACAAAGGTAGTGGATCCGCCGCCGTCAAGAATGAAAGCGGTGTTAAGATCCATATCGTCTGCAAAATCCCAATAGTCATTGAAGTCCATACCGCCGCGGCTGCCTGTGGTGCCGATGTCGTCGGTAATGAACAGTACCTTACCCGAGTTGGTAATACCAACGATGGTAGAGGGGTAGTTGTTGGTGGTGCCTGTTTCCCACTTTGCACCGTCAACTACAAAGGGCATATGTCCGCCTACTGCACAGTATACGTTCTGCCAGCCAGCAACGTTTCTGCCGTATCTTTCGCTTACAGAGAAGTTAAGGGTAACAGAGTTGCCTACCGCAAAGCTGTTGAGAAGCAGGGTCTTGGAGCCTCTTGCTGTAAGGATAATGCGGTTAGCCTGCATTGTGGGGTTGGTGGAGGTAGAGGAGGAATAGATGCCTGTAACCGTACCGGTAATGGATGCACCGTGCTTTACGGTATAGTCATAATTTACATCGATAACTACCTCGTAGGCATCAGACTTTGCATAATTGTTAAGACAGCCCTTGTCGGTATATACAACAAGTGCGTTATTTGCAGGAAGTCTGTTAAGACCGTCACCTGCTATAATGCTGCCCTTGGAATTGTTAGTAATGGAAATGTCAAGCTCGGGACAGCCGATCATGGGAACAGAGTCATTAGTCATACCAAATGACCAGAACTCGCCCTGATAGGGATCCTCCTGAGGCATATGGGCAGAGGTGATGATCTCACCGTTGTATACATTGAAGCCTCTGGGGAGGGTTACTGTTGTTGTAGCAACAGAGAAGGTGCTTGTCATCCAGAGGTCACCGTTGATAGCGGCGATGGCAGTCTTACCCTGACCGTTGTTTGTGTTGAAAGCCTTAACCGTGTTAAGAGTGGTCTGGGTATTATTTGCATAGGTCTTTTCGTTGGTTACATCCACATAGAGGTCTGACTGAGCGGGGTCAAACTCCAGGATGTGGAAGCTCTCTGTCTCATACTTTGATGAAGATGAGGTCTTTATACTGGTGCGTGTAACACCTGTATGGAGTGTTTTGGTGGTTCGTGATGTTTCACCGTTGAGCTTAGAGGCTATAGATGTTGCTGTCGTGTCGATCACAGCTTCACCGCTTACTCTGTCCGCAAAGCTCCACATGGTGAACATGGGAACGATCATAAGCAGAACGAGCAACATAGCCGAAATACGCTTAAAGTTCATAGTGATATATCCTTTCATAAAATTATTTTCCGGGTATATTATATCATTGTTCTATTGATTTTTCAAGGATTATTTTAAAGGGGCTTTTTTGATATTCTTGAATAGTGTCTGGGATAGGCTTTGGGTGTAGGTGTTTCCTTGTCAAAAACGAACACGGCTCTTGCCTGTGCTCCCTCTGCGGTGATAAGATCCGGCTCCTTTGTTACCGTCACAGCAGCGCCTAACTTTTCGATTCCGTCGGCAGCCTCGCAAAGCTCCTCCTTGCCTATAGCCGCCTTGCAGGAGATGAATTTGCCGCCCACTCTTACAAGGGGAATGCAAAGCTCGGAGAGAATATTGAGCCTTGCCACCGCTCTTGCACAGACACAGTCGAACTTTTCTCTGTACTCCTCATTCTGTCCTATCTCCTCGGCTCTGGCGGAGAGGGTGGTTACATTGAGATTCAATTTGTCCGCCATAAGCGAAACAAACTTAAGCTTTTTCTCTGTAGAGTCAAGAGCTGTTATCCTAAGGTCGGGACGAACTATTGCCAGAGGCAGAGTGGGAAAGCCTCCGCCGCAGCCCACATCGCAAAGGGTCGCACCCTCGGGTATATATTCCTCTATAAGCAGAGAGTCGGCAAAGTGCTTTGCACAGGCTCCCGCCATATCGGTAACTGCGGTAAGGTTGACCTTCTCATTAAAGTCAACAAGCTCGTTATAAAGTATCTCGAACTTATCGGCATAGTCATTATATCTGCCGTCGGGGAAGTTTTTTGTCATTATGTCAAGATAAATTTCAGAAAAACTCATTTGCTGCCTCCCCAAAGTGTTATTATAAGCACCGAAATGTCCGCAGGACTGACACCCGAAATACCTGATGCCTGTCCTATGTTCTTGGGTCTTATTTCGTTAAGCTTCTGTCTCGCCTCAAGACGAAGACCCTTTATTTCATTATAATCTATGTCCTCGGGCAGAGCCTTTGCTTCAAGGTCCTGCTGTTTCTTTGCCTCGGAGAGCTGACGGCGGATATAACCGTCATATTTTATCTCCACCGCCGCCGTTTCTCTTACCTTATAGGGCAGCTCGGGACGGTTTGGGTCAAGAGGGAGAATAGTATCATAGTCAAGCTGAGGACGGCGCAGCAGCTCTGCTAATTTGACACCCGATTTTACGGGTGTGGTGTCGTATTTTTCGAGCAGGGGATTTGCATCCTTGGGAGAGATATTTATACTCTCAAGTCTTGCAATCTCCTCGGCTACCATTCTCTCCTTTTCCTTGACTGCGTTATATCTTTCTTCGCTTAAAAGTCCTACACGGTAGCCATATTCGCAAAGTCTCTGATCCGCGTTGTCCTGCCGTAACAGCAGTCTGTATTCGGAACGGCTGGTCATCATACGGTAGGGCTCGTGAGTACCCTTGGTCACAAGGTCATCTATAAGAGTTCCTATATAGGAGCTTGAACGGGGAAGAATAAGCTCGGGCTCGCCCTTTATCTTGAGTGCTACATTGATGCCTGCCACAAGACCCTGTGCGGCAGCCTCCTCGTAACCCGAGGAGCCGTTGAACTGTCCCGCACCGTAAAGACCCTCAATTTCCTTGAACTCAAGGGTGGGATAAAGCTGGGTGGGGTCAATACAGTCATACTCTATAGCATATGCGGTACGCATAACCTGTGCATTTTTAAAGCCCTTAAGGGAGCGGAGCATCTGCATCTGTACCTCCTCGGGCATAGATGAAGAAAATCCCTGAATATACATCTCCTTGGTATCGGCTCCCATAGGCTCGATAAAGAGCTGGTGTCTTTCCTTATCTGCAAAGCGCACCACCTTGTCCTCGATAGAGGGACAGTATCTGGGGCCCGTACCCTTTATCCTGCCCGAATAAAGGGGACTTTTGTCAAGATTGCTTCTTATTATATTATGTGTGTCGGCGTTGGTGTAGACAACATGACAGGGTATCTGCTCTATCCTTGAAAATTCCTCTGCATCGGTGTAGTAAGAATAGGGGTGAATATCCTCATCACCCTCTTGCACCTCAAGCTCCGAAAAATCTATGGAATCACGGTGAACTCTTGCGGGAGTGCCTGTCTTAAAGCGCATAAAGCGGATACCCAAGGCCTCCATAGACGCGGTAAGCCGGGTTGCGGCAAGCATTCCGTCGGGACCCGAGGTATACTCGGTATCCCCGGTTATCACCTTGCCGTTAAGATATGTACCCGAGCAGACGATAGCTGCTTTTACCTGCCATACCGCTCCAAAGGCAGTCTCCACCTCGGTTATATGTCCCTCTTCAACACCGATGCGCACCACCTCTGCTTGTATAAGCTTAAGGTTTTTGGTGTTTTCAAGGGTCTTTTTCATTATATCCTGATACTTACGACGGTCTGCCTGTATACGGGAGGAGTGAACCGCAGGACCCTTGCCTCGGTTGAGTATTCGGGACTGCAGGGTAACCATATCGGCAGCTCTTCCCATCTCGCCGCCCATAGCATCTATCTCGTGAACAAGCTGACCCTTGCCCGTGCCACCAATAGAGGGGTTGCAGGGCAGATTACCCACCGCATCAAGATTTATGGTAAAAACCAGAGCATCAAGACCAAGCCTGGCTGCTGCCAGACCTGCTTCTATTCCTGCGTGACCTGCGCCTATTACGGCAACATCAGCTCTGCCCGCCGGGTAGCTCATCCTTTTCTGTCTCTCCTTTAATATTTTCTATTTCTTGCGTTTCTTTGTTATAGTATCTGTCTCTTGCCTCGGCTATCGCTCTTTCCTTTAAGGCGATAATGGGGTTTGATATCACGGTCTGTTCGACGGTACTCATCTTATTGAACACACTCCAGCCGCCTACAGACGAATATGCGGTGATAACACCACCCGAGCAGCTCTCGATATGGCTGTACATAGGATAAAGTACATAGTTACCCTCGGTATCTATAACACCAAGCTTACCCTCTGCATATCCCATTACCGCAAGACCTTCGGAAAAGGGCTTGGCATATACAAGCGTGGGTTCAACGATCCAGCTTCCGTCGGTGCCAATATAGCCGTAGAGCTCTCCTCTCTTTACAAGCAGGACTCCGTCACTGTAAGCCACTACACTGCAGTCCTGAGGCAGGGTCACCTCACCGCCTGCGGCATTGACCACCATATCGTACTCACGGGTAACGGTATAGGCGTTTTCGGTATCTATAAGCTTACGGCGCATACGGATATATCCCTTATCAAGATAAAGCATACCTGTGTTTTCGACACCGTAGGTATCGGGCATAAAATGTCCGTCAGCAATGCTCTGTGCACCTGCCCCCGAAAAATTGTATGTCCGCTGGGAATAGTTCAAAACCACGCCGCCCCTTCTATCTATAAGGAAGATTCGGTTGTATTCGTTCTCTGCCACGGCATAGCCGTCGGATGAAAAATCAAATGCGGACTGATAACGGGGCTCTATGACCACCTTACCGTTTGCATCCATATATCCCCAAAGAACCTTTGTGACCTTGTAGGAATAATAGGGCTGGCCGTCTATATTCTTTTCTTCTTTTTTTGTATATGTGTAGGACGGGAATCTGAAAAGCCCGCCGCCAATTCGGTTAGAGGGGTCGGATGTGAGTCTGAGATTTTCAAGCTGCTCCTCACCCACCGCAAACTCTGCCATTCCGGCATTTTCGGGGAGTATATATACGATGCCGGTCATATTGGCTTCGTTGTTAAAATCGTTTGTAACAAAAAGATTATGCAGCATCTCCACATCGTAATCAAAATACTTATACGCATCGGGAGCATTGACGGGAAGCTTGGAATAGCTGTCATTGTCTATATCTGTATATACTACTCCGTCATAATCCTTGCCGTCATAATAAAAATAATATCTGCCATCCTTTTCAAAGAGGGGATTGCCATTATAATCTGTCATATATGCGGGAGAATATCCGCTGAAATTGTTGACCAGAACATTGAGCTCGCCGTCAAGAAGTCTGCATATCCCGTTAGCTGTGTAGATAACATAGCCGTAATAGGGGACAAGCACGGGACAGTCCTCGGTCTGAGTCTCTGTCCTGTAGTGATAGCCGTAGGCGTTCTTTTCGTACATTACCGATACATCCACCCTGCGCTTAAGCTGAGATATCTCCTTGGGAAATTCCATACCGCTTGAGACAATACCCACCTTATGCGCGTTAGCATCATAGCTTACGGATGAAAGCTTATACCCCTCACCCTTAAGGGTCTTTATCATATGATAATTTTTTGCAGCCTCGTAGTAATCATAATTCTTACTGCCTGTCTCCTCGGTTGCGGGTACATTAATTATTTGAGCTATGGGATCGTATTCGCTTTGAATATTCTCGACAACATCGTTTTGTGGAGTATCGGTACTGTCAGTCTGTCCCGCCGTTTTTTCAAAATGCCAGAACACACCTGCAAAAGCACAAACAAGACAGAGCAAAAGCCCTGCCAGCTGTATTAATGTTGTTTTTGTTCTTGTGTTCATAGATTCACCCGTGAAATGCAGAATGCAGAGTGCGAAATTGTGGTTGAAAACCGCTTTTGCGGTCTTCTTCTTTAAAATTTAGCATTATTTATGGTATTTTCCCCCGGCGTTGATGTTCATGGCGCGGTAGAGCTGTTCAAGGAGGATGACCCTCATAAGTCGGTGGGGAAAGGTCATTTTTGAAAATGAAAGCTTAAAGTCGGCACAGTCCTCCACCCTCTTGCCAAAGCCCTCGGAGGGGCCGATGATAAGAGTTATCTCGGAGTTGCCCTGTACCTCAATGTCCTCTATCTTTTTTGCCAGCTCCTCGCTTGAAAGCTGCTTGCCGTTAATGCAGAGCGCAATTACATAGGAGCGTTTTGGTATGGCGTTTATAATATCGTCATCGCTTTCCCCTACCTCAATATTTTTTAATTTACAGTAAGCGGAAAGTCTTTTTTCATATTCTGCCCAGGCCTCGCGGTAGTATGTATCCTTTACCTTCCCCGTGCCGGAGCAGATCAAATTTACAGTTAGCATAATTATACCTTAGAATTTCGTGGGAACATACCTGTCCGCCACGGTTATATCAATATCATCATAACCCTTTTCAAGGAGCTCCTTACAGCAGCACTTGAGCGCAAGCTCGGGCAGATTGTTTTCAGGGGAAATATGCCCCAGCATTATCTTTTTTACCCCTGCCCTTGCAAGTATACAGCATAGCTGTGCAGCCTTATTGTTTGACAGATGTCCCGTGTTTGCAGAAATTCTCTGCTTGAGATAATAGGGATAGGGACCCTTTTGGAGCATTTCCTCATCATAATTTGCTTCTATCAGAACTCCGTCGCATCCTATAAGGTTTTCTGCCATCTCACGGGATATACATCCCGTATCGGTACAGATGCCAAAGCGGTAGCTTCCCTTATAGTCCACCACATATCCCACACTTCCGTGGCTGTCGTGGGGAGTAACAAAGGAATGCACCCTCACATCCCCTATCTCCACACAGAAATGCTCCTCGTGAATAGTCAACCTCTCCTCGGCACACTTGCAAAGCAGCTGCTCTGCGGTCTGCCGTGTGGTGTGTATGGGAGTCCACTCCTTTGCGGCTATCGCACAAAGTCCGCAGGTGTGGTCGCTGTGGGCATGGGTTATAAATATTGCATCTATCTCAGAAAGAGCACTTCCCACGCTTACAAGGGCATCGTTTATAGCCTTACGACTTCTGCCTATATCTATAAGAAGGCGGGTATGACCCGCCCTTATATATACCGAGTTACCCTTGGAGCTGGAAAAAAGGGTATAGACCTCAAAGCTTTTGTCCACGGTTATACTCTGATCGCTCCATCGCGGCGAACCATAAGAATATGACAGTTACCTTCGCCGAAGATCTTTTCGATATAAGCCTTGTAAGCCTCTACCTCAGAGTTGGGTACAAATGCCTGTATGGTTCCTGCAAAGCCGCCGCCGTGAACACGCCATGCCGCCCTTTTGCCGCTGAGTGCTCTCTTTGTCATTTCAAGAGCAAGGGTGAGTCCCTGCTCAGAGACATTCTTTGTAGCAAAAATATTCTGAAGAAGTCTGAAGCTACTGTCTCCCGAAGCCATAACTCCCTCAAAGAAGCCGTCAAGGTCGTCCTTTGCAAGACAAGCCACCTGTGCGTCAACTCTCTTGTTTTCATCGATAAAATGAAGAGCGCGGAGCACCGCACGGTCTCCGAACTTTTCGCGGAGCACGGGAATATTTTCTATAACCTCGGTGTCGGTGATATTACCCAGCACATCTCTGCCAAAGTAGCCTGCCACAGCTTTCATCTCACCGGGGATAGCCGCATAATCGTCGGTCAAGTCGGTGTGGTTTCCGCCTGTATTGATAATACACAGGCTGTAGCCGTGGGCGGTAAGGTCAAAGTCGGGTGCTTCAATTTTAGGATTGTCTCTGTCGGCAAAATCTATGGTGATAAAGCCGCCTACCGCACATGCCATCTGATCCATAAGACCGCAGGGCTTACCGAAAAATACATTCTCGGCATACTGAGCTATCTGTGCAATACGGGGACTGCCCACAGCACCGTCATTATAAAAATGGTTAAGTATATTGCCTATCATTACCTCAAAGGCGGCAGAGGAGGAAAGTCCCGAACCCTTGAAAACATTTGAGGTGGTATAGGCATTATAACCGCCTATCTTAAAGCCTGCTTTAACAAAGCCGTCGGCAACACCTGCAATAAGTGCATAGGACTTGCCGTAGTCGGCCTTGTCGGGAATAAGATTGTTAAGCTTTACATTATCGGGGGTAAAGCCCTTGGAGGTAACGCTGATCATATCATCGTCGCGCTTTGCGGCAACGGCTATGATATCAAGGTCTATTGAAGCAGCTATAACCCTGCCTCTGTTGTGGTCGGTATGGTTGCCCGAGATCTCGCTTCTGCCGGGAACAGAGAAAAGAGATACCTCGGATTCTCCGTAAAGGCGTTCAAATTCCTCTATTGCCCGGGTATAGCGTTCTCTCTGGAGCATAACCTTTGCCTCGCCGTAAAGAGAGGTAAAGCGGCTGTCAAGCTCACCCGAATTTATAGAATTTATAAGTTCTTTTGTATTCATAGTAGCCTCATTTAATATCGTTGAGATCGAAGGGTGTAGGCTGATAGATACAGTAGTTCAGCCAGTTTGAGAAAAGCAGATTGGCATGAGAGCGCCATCTGTTCAGCGGTATCTTCATTGGATCGTTGGAGGGGAAATAATTAAAAGGAACTTCAATGGGTAAGCCCTTGTTTACATCACGGAAATACTCCTTTGACAGAGTATCGTAATCATACTCGCAATGTCCTGTGACAAAAACCCTTCTGCAGTCGCTTGTCACCGCAAGATAAGCTCCCGCCATAGGAGATTCGGAAAGCAAAAGCAGCTCGGGGATCTTTTTGATATCCGAAGAAAGCACCTCTGTGTGGCGGCTGTGGGGAGCAAGGAACTCCTGATCAAAGCCGCGAACCAAGGGATGTCGGGGGAGACGGACGATATGAGGGAACACACCGAACATCTTTTTGTCAAGAGGATATTTTGGAATGCCGTAGAAATAGTAGAGCGCCGCCTGTGCCGCCCAGCATATATTCATTGTGGAGAACACATGGGTCTTTGACCACTCAAGGATATCCGCTATCTCAGCCCAATAATCCACATCCTCAAAGTCCATATCCTCAACAGGTGCACCTGTTATGATAAGACCGTCAAACTTTTCATGCTTTACATCATAATAGCTTTTATAAAAAGCGTTCATATGCTCGGCGGATGTGTGCTTGGGGGTGTGGGTGGCAGTAGACAAAAGGGTCAGATCTATCTGCAGGGAGGTGTTGGACAAAAGTCTTATAAGCTGTGTCTCGGTGGCCTCCTTTGTGGGCATCAGGTTAAGGATAGCGATCTTTAAGGGTCGTATATCCTGATGCTCGGCGCGGATATTATCCATTACAAATATATTTTCATTTTCCAGTACCTGTCCTGCGGGCAGTCCCTGGGGAATCTTGATCGGCATAGAATTTCCTCCGGAAAATAATGATCAATGACACCCCGTATCTTTGATACGGTTGGTGGAATTATGCAAGGAACTTGCCAAAGGCAAGTTGTCGCAATGATGAATAATGAATAATTATGGAAGATTTCTGCCATAAGGCAGAAATCCTCATTTAATTAAGAATTAAGAATTGAGAATTATTCTCAGCCCTCGTAAAGAGGATACTTCTCACAGAGCTTTGTAATCTCTGCTCTGATAAGGTCAGCGGAATTTTCAAAGTCGGTTGCCGCAAGCTTGAGCATACGGGCAACAACTCTCATATCATCCTCCTTGAAGCCTCTTGTGGTAACAGCAGGAGTACCTACACGGATACCGCTGGTAACAAAGGGAGACTCGGGATCGTTGGGGATAGCGTTCTTGTTAACGGTGATATAAACCTCGTCAAGTCTCTTTTCAAACTCCTTGCCTGTGATACCGAAGTTGCGAAGGTCAAGAAGAATAAGGTGGTTGTCTGTACCGCCGGAGACCATATTGAAGCCTTCCTTCTTAAGCTCGTCCGCAAAAGCTGCGGCGTTCTTAACTACCTGCTCACCGTAGGCCTTGAACTCGGGCTTGAGAGCCTCGCCGAAGCAAACTGCCTTTGCAGCGATGATATGCATAAGAGGACCGCCCTGTGTACCGGGGAATATAGCCTTGTCTATAGCCTTGGCTAACTCCTCACGGCAGAGGATCATACCGCCTCTGGGACCGCGCAGGGTCTTATGAGTGGTAGTGGTAACAACATCTGCATATTCACAGGGGTTGGGATGCTGACCCGCAGCAACAAGACCTGCAATATGAGCCATATCTACCATAAAGTATGCATTTACCTTCTTAGCTATTTCGGAAATGCGCTTGAAATCTATAATTCTGGGGTATGCGGACGCACCGGCTACAATAAGCTTGGGCTGACACTCGACAGCGGCTGCCTCAAGTGCATCGTAATCGATCTTCTGATCCTCGTCGGATACTCCGTAGGAAACAAAGTTATAGTACTTACCCGAAAGGTTTACGGGGCTGCCGTGGGTAAGGTGACCGCCGTGAGCAAGGCTCATACCAAGAATGGTATCACCGGGATTGCAAAGTGCAAAATAAACCGCAAGGTTAGCCTGAGCACCGCTGTGGGGCTGTACATTTGCATGCTCTGCGCCGAAAAGCTTCTTTGCGCGCTCGCGTGCTATATTTTCTGTTACATCAACGCACTCACATCCGCCGTAATATCTCTTTGCAGGGTATCCCTCTGCATACTTGTTGGTAAGAGTAGTACCCATAGCCGCAAGAACAGCGGGGGAAACCACATTCTCGGATGCGATAAGCTCAATACCTCTCTGAGCTCTGTCATACTCAGCCTTGATTGAATCTGCCACCTCGGGGTCGAAGGAAGCAATAAAATCGATGTTTTCTTTGATCATAGTTGTATATCTCCCATTGCAAATATTTTTCTATTTTACATTATATATTAAAATCAAATATTAATCAAGCACTTACACAAAAATTTAAAGATTCTTTCTGCATAAAGCACGGGGAAACGGGATTTTATTCTATTTCCGCATCATATCGGTCAGGGTCATAGCAAAAAGCTTGATTTCCCACCCGTAAAAGCCAATAAAGCCCAGCCCCGACACGACAGAGTTTTAAGCTGTACAGAGATATAATTATCTCAAAAAAGGACAGGTAAAAAGCTATGGATAACAAACTCAAGAGCTTCAAGGATACATTCCTTGAAAAAATCAAGGCATTTCTCGGCCTCTACATAATACGGGACAGCCATCTGCCAAGGGAGGATACATACCGTCGGCTGGGCTATGCCGCAAAGGGACTGGCGCTGGGCCTTATGGCATTTTTCCTCGGCAGGGCTGATATATTCTTCTCCGCCCTTCCCTTCGGCGCCGCCCTTATGTCGGCTGTGGGAATCTATACACCCTTTGTGTATATAGGACTTATCACAAGCGCGGTCTTTTCGGGCACAGAGGCGATAGCCCTCTTCCTTATGTACAGTATGGGGCTGCTGCTTCGATTCATTATTTCCTATACCCTTTTGGAAAAAAAGCGCAGTCCCGTGTTTGCCGAGCCTGTGTCCTACAGGGTACTGACCTCGGTGGTGATGATGTTTATGATAGGTATATACCGCTGTGTTGCGGGAGGCTTTTTGTGGTATGATTTTTTCGGAACCCTCACGGGTATGCTCTGCGCTCCCGTCATTACTCTTCTATACTGCGGAGTGTTTGTAAAAAAGCATAGGTTTACCTCCTATCACGACCTTGGACTTGCATCTCTTATGGCAAGCTGTATCTTTGCCGTAAGAGATACAAGGCTCCTTGGCTTTTCGGTGGGAGCGGTAGCCGCCTTTGGCATTGCGCTGTACATATCAAAGGAATGCGGAATGCTGCGCGGCGGTATTGCGGGACTTATAGCGGGTATGGCATACAGCATCACATATGCACCCCTTTTTGCTCTTGCGGGATTGATCTCCGGACTTTTCTGGAAGCTGGGAACAGCCGCCGCCACAGGCGCGGCCCTGCTTTTGGGTACGGTATACGGAGTATATACAGACGGCTTTTTGTCATTGCAGACCCTTGCTCCCGACCTTTTGGCAGGAGCTGTGATATTCACGCCCCTTGCTCATTTGGGCATACTCCCCAAGCCGATACTCTATTCGGGCTCGGGCTCTGTACCCGACAACTATGCCGACCGTATTGCCGTGGCGCAAAAGAAAAACGAGGGCTCTACCCTGCGCTTTAAGACTATGGCATCCGCCTTTACCTCTCTGTCAAAGACCTTTTACGATCTCTCAAATGCTCAGCGCCGCCCAGAGTTCGGCGTTATAAAGGAAAGCTGTAAGGCCTGCTTTGAGGACTACTGCAAAAGCTGTCCCAAAAGCAGCGTCTGCTGGGATTCACAGTACCGTGACACAGCCGAGGTGCTGACAGAGCTGAGCACAAAAATATATTCGGGTCAGGGTGTCACCGAGCTGTCTATGCCCGACTATCTCAAAAAGCGATGCTCTAACGCAGATCGGATACTCTCCGACATAAACAAAAGCTATGCAAGGGAGCTGGAAAATGCCGCAAAGAGCGACAAGGCAGAGATCTTTGCCATAGACTATGCCGCAATGTCGGCTCTGTTGGAGGATGCCATAAAGGAAAACACAAGAGAATTTGAGATAGACGAAAAGCTTACCGCCAAGCTTAAGGGCTCGGCAAGATATCTCAACTTTACCTCCTCAAATATGGCGGTCTACGGCAAGCGCCGCAAGCAGATAATAGCGGGAGGGGTAGACCTTGCCAGAGTAAAGCTGGGGGTAGACGAGATTCGCCGCTCCTTTGAAAGGGTGGTGGGTGTTCCCCTTACCTCTCCGGATTTTTCTGTGGAAAAGGGGTATGTTACAATGACCATGCAGTCAAGAAGGCTCTTTTCGGTACAAAGTGCCCGTGCAAGTGACAAAAAAGAGGACGAGGTCATAAACGGAGATTCCATATCCTTTTTTGAGAACAGCGAGGATTATTTTTACACCCTTTTGGGTGACGGAATGGGAAGCGGCAGAGAGGCAGCCCTTACCTCGCGGCTTGCCACCGTTTATCTTGACCGTATGCTGCGCTCGGGCAACAAAAAGGAGCAGTCAATAAAGCTATTAAACTCATTTCTGAGACAGAAAAACCAGGAGGGCTTTACCACCATAGACCTGTTGGAGGTAGACCTGCTGTCGGGCAAGGCATCCTTTTTAAAGAGCGGCGCTGCACCCTCATATATAATCAGGGGCACAAGCCTCTTTAAGATATCCTCCAACACTATGCCCGTGGGCATAACCAGGGAGCTGTATGCCGAGGAGGTCAGCTTTAGTCTTGAGGGTGACGATATGATAGTTATGGTCAGCGACGGTATAGCCGAATCCTTTGAGGACGGGCTGTGGCTTGCGGATATGCTGACCCACGGTATAAAGCCGAATGTCGAGCTTGACGATATATGCGATATGATACTGGAGGAGGCAAAGCGAAGAAATGAAGAAAGGGATGATATGACGGTGGGGGTTATTAAAATTCTCAATTCTTAATTCTCAATTCTCAATTTATGAAGCGAAAAACGGTTGCTCAAAAGCAACCGTTTTGTCATTATAACAATACTTCTTTTCCTGTTTCGGCAGACTCGTAGATAGCATTGAGTATCTTGATCATATCAACACCCTGCTGAGGAATGAATATAGGCTCTGCACCGTTAAGCACCACATCTGCAAAGTGACGGATAGCAACACAATGACCGTACTCGCCGCGGGGCTTTGGATACTCGTTGTACTGTGTTCCGTACTTTTCACCGCAAATGCTGAGCACGTCGTCCTCGATCTTTATACCTGCCTTTGTACCGCGCAGCTCAACAAATCTGGATTCCTTTTCGATATTGGTAGCCCAGCTGAAGTCGATGTGCAGACACGCACCGTTATCAAACTTGATAAAGCCCATTGCCAGATCCTCTACATCAAAGAGACCGCCCTTTTCCTTCTGACTTGCGATCTCACAGAAGGTGGAGCCGGAAACCGATACAGGCTTGGGACCACCCATAAGGAAGATAGCTAAGTCGATCATATGTACACCAAGGTCGATAAGAGGACCGCCGCCCGACTTTGACTTATCTGCAAACCAGCTTCCGTCACCGGGAACGCCTCTTCTGCGGATCCAGCCGCAGCGTCCTGCATAGAATCTGCCGTACTCGCCGTCAGCAATAGCCTTCTTTACGTAAAGTGCCGCAGGAGTAAATCGGTTGTTGCGCATAGCCATAAGAACCTTACCACTGCGCTCGGAGGCTGCCTTCATTGCCTCTACCTCCGCTACCGTCATAGCATCCGGCTTTTCGGTAAGAACGTGCTTGCCTGCGTCGAGAGCCGCTATGGCAATAGGTGCATGGAGATAGTTGGGAGTACAGATATCCACTGCATCAACATCCGGGGAGTTTACTATATCCATATAATCGGTACACTCCCAAGCATTTGCACAGCACTTGTACTTTGCCTTCATTGCCGCGGTGCGCTCGGGGATGATGTCGCAGAGTGCAACGATCTCGATATTGTCGATAACCTCATAGTTTGATGCGTGAGCGCCGTTAGCGATACCTCCGCATCCTACAATAGCCATTCTAAGCTTCTTTGACATAATATTACCTCATCATTTCGTCTATAGTATAAAGTCGTTCTATAACACCCTCTACCGTCGCAGTACCTGTAGTACCTAACTGCTGGATGGTAATAGAGGATACACAGCAGGCAACAGCCGCCGCCTCTGTGGGAGTAAGTCCCAGAGCAAGGGAAAGAACTATACCTGCGTTAGAAGCATCTCCCGCACCTGTTACATCTATCTCCCCTGTAACGGGATAGGTGGGAACGTGGCTTATCTCATCCTCAAAGACCTTGATGCCGTCCTTATTGCAGGTAATAAAGATAGAATGCTCCACCTCGTTTTTCATTTCGGTACCGCCGGCAAGAACATCCTCCATACATTCGGGATCTCCTTTAGCACCACAGTACTTCATAAGCTCATAGTTATTGCACTTTATGTACATTCCCTTATACTCACGGGCAAAGGCACGGGAGTCTACAAGGAAGGGCTTTTCATATTTCTTGGCAAACTCGTTTATTTTTGCACGGAGAATGTCACCCACAACACCCGAGTTTCTCTCAAAGAACTGGTCGGATACGATGATGCCGTCAGCTTCCTTTACCGCTTCCTCAAAGTTACGGCCAAGCTCCTCAAACATAGCTTCGCTTGTAATCGAGCGGTTGCGGAAATCAAGTCGGGTGTCCTCACGGTACTCTCCGTCAGCCTGCTTACGCATATTCTTGAGGTAGGTTGCGGTGGTGATCTCCCCGCTTACCATAATGTAGCGGGTGTCAGCGCCTATCTGCTTAAGACACTTAAGCAGATCATAGCCCTCACCGTCGTCACCCACTATACCTACGCAGATGACCTCTGCGCCCAAAGCACGGAGATTGTTGGTAATGGTACCCGCCGCACCTGCCGCCATTTTTTTGCCGTATATCTGCCACGCCGCAACACCTGTTTCAAGGGAAACATCATCCTCTGCGGGGTCAGAGTATACATACTTGTCAAGGCAGTAGTCGCCGAGAACAAGGATCTTTTTTTCTTTTATGTGACCAAGACGGTCGATTATTTTGTTAATATCCATATCAGTTATCCATATCCAATACTAATTTTGCCAAAGCGGGAACCGTTCTCTGATGCTCGCCCTTGATATAGAAGCTCTGTCCGCCGTCGGCAACAGTTCTTGCAAGAATGGTCTTCCAGGGTCTGAAGTAGTAACGGGGATCGCTCTTAGGAGGAGCGCTGGAATGATCCGCATCCTCGTCTATTTCAAGCAGATCAAACACCGCAGTTGTAAAGTCGGTGATCCTTTCGCCATTCTGATGTGCTACATTTCTTGCCATAGCAAGAGCCTTTAAGTATACCTCGGGACCTGCAACCGCAGAGCCGAAGTTGAGGAATGCGCCCTTTTCGAGCTTGGTTATACTCTGTGCGTAGATAAGAAAATCGTTATAAGAGCAGATACCCATAGCCGCGCCGTCGCAGTTGGGATGCTCGTGGATGATATCGTTACCGATACCGATATGCACGGTACAGGGTACACCTAAGTGATAACCCATTGCAAGCACGCTCTGTTCACGGTAGGGGAAATTGTTTTCCCAGATATATCTGCCGATAGCCTCGCCCCAGCCGAGGTTGTCCTTTGCGCCCTCTTTTATGATATCGTTTATGATGCCTGTCTCCTGCCAAAGGCCGAACTGACCCTCGGATATATACTTTGCAACACTCTCACAGGTATGGCCTATCATAGCAAGCTCAAAATCGTGAATAGAGCCTGCACCGTTGGTGGCAAAGTGGGTTACCAATCCCTTTTTCATCAGCTCTATCATATAGCCTGCGTTACCTGTACGGATAACATGAGCGCCGTACATCATAAGCACGGTGGCATCATATTTTCTTCTTGCTTCCCAAACAGCCTTTGCTATGGTGGGGAGATTTTTGTTTTCAAAATCGGGGGTATGGGTTGCGGGATCCTTGTAGACCTTACTCAAATCCACATCGTGTATTCTTTGGTTTAAGGGAAGTATATTAAGCTTACTTCTGTCAAATTTTTCAAAGGGCATTTTTACACCTCACGGGTTATGTAGTCTAAAAGTCTGTTGTAATCTGCAAAGTCGGGGATTATCATTGCCGCACCGGCTGAAAGGAGTCTGTTGCGCTTCCAGTCATTGATGCCGCATCTTCTGTCCTCGTCGGTGGCAACACCTACGGTATATCCGCCGATATTGGCTACAAGCTCTATCTCCACATAGCCGTCACCAAAGGAGATAAGCTCCTCGGGCTTGATACCGCCGTCCTTGATAAGAGAATTTATAACCATTTCCTTTGAGCAGTCGGTCATATAGTCATGTGCGCCGTAGATATGACCGTCAAAGACCTTGTCAAGGCCAAGAAGTCCTGCCTCATAAAGCACATCCTTTTCGTCTGTGCCGCTGGCAAGGTAGCACTTGATGCCCTTTTCCTTAAGAGCGTATACAAAGTCGGTACAGCCGGGAACAATAAGC
The DNA here is from genome assembly GCA_017537175.1 of Clostridia bacterium. Classification (GTDB taxonomy): domain Bacteria; phylum Bacillota; class Clostridia; order Oscillospirales; family CAG-272; genus RGIG7300. Next base: position 23,399 of record JAFYLH010000027.1, read on the forward strand.
TCCTCGGGCTTGACCGTTCCGTTTACAAGCCCCTCCTTGCGCTCCTTTATGTGGATCTCAAGGCGTCTTAAATATTCGTGCTTATACTCAACGGGATCAACATGCGCTCCGCCTCTCTTAACCACCTCTTCGTCAAGTCGCATACACTGGAATATAGTCTGCTTGCCTGTAAGGGTATCTACAAAATCACGCACTATCTGTGTTATTTCTTCTTCGGTCTCGTCCTTTGCAACTGCCATAAGGACCTCAATGAAATAAGGGATCATAATATCCTGCCAGCCGCTGCGGATAAGGCTTACGGTACCGTCAAAATCAAAAAGTGCGGTCTTAAAATCAGGGGATTTAAGAGGCTTCTTTATTTCCATATCCCACATATCTTTAAGCTCATTACGGATAGCCACAACAAGGGCATGAACATAGAGCATATGCATGTCCTCAAGCATCTCCATAGAGTCGGTGGGAGCTATAACATAATGATCACAGAATGCCTTAAGCTTACCTCCGTCACGGCCCAAAAAGCCTACGGTGGTAATACCCATCTGCTGAGCCTTCTCTGCGGCTCTTACCACATTGGGCGAATTGCCGCTGCCCGAGAACATAAGGAGAACATCGCCCTGCGTTGCCTTGGTCTCGATCATTATTTCAAATATCTCGTCATAGCAAAAATCGTTGGCAAGACAGGTCACGACCGCTGTGGAATCGGCAAGGCACTCTGCCTTAAAGCCTACGCGGTCATATACTCTGCAGCCCTTGGCAAGGTCGTTGCAGATATGGGATGCGGTAGCCGCAGAACCGCCGTTACCTGCGGTGAAGATCTTTGCACCTGTTTTCTTAGTATTGATAATAACCCTTGCTATCTCGGAAAGCGCGGCAAAATCGGTCTTTAATACAGATTCCGTACACTCCTTTGTATAGCATTCAAGTGTGTTTTTCATTCTTTCGGTCATAGCTGTGCCCTCGTTAATACAATAGTTATATTAAGTATAACATATGTTAATAAAAATTTCAATATCAAAATTAAGGTTATGCATTGGAGAATCGAACCAATGCATATGGGAATTTATAAAATAATTAAATATATATTGACAATTATCGACAATATAGAATATACTATATATATTAAGTTATTTTGAGGTGCGAAGTGAAGCGTTTTACTGCCGTTTTGTGTTTAATATCTCTTATACTCTCCCTGTGCTGCTGTACGCAGTCGGGAACTACATCAAATAACAAGCCTGCCTGTGCAGAGCATTCCTACGGCGAGTGGACGGTCACTGTCAAAAGCCCCGACGGTATGATATTCAACGAGGAAAGAGTGTGTAGCATCTGTGAAGATACAGAGGTGAGAACTGTCAACCTCTTAGACACCGTTCCCGAGGAATGGATAGCCGTATTTGATGAGATTACGGTCAACGGTGACAACCCTGTTGCTGACATTTATTATATGGAATATGCTACAACCGAGGACCGTGCCGCCCGCAACGGCACCCCTGTTCTCTATAAGGGCAAGGTGACCTCGGATGACCGAAGCTACTGGAGTAAATATGACACTATACCCGACTTGGTAAAGACCCTGTTTACCGATTATGTAATAAGCGAGGTTCCTGTAGCGGAGGTTCTTGTTAAAAGCTATATCGGTGTAGAGGAGGTCAACCCCAGACAGCTTACCGCCTTAGAGGAAAAATACGGCAAAAGCGCTCTTACCGAAATATACCTCAACACCCTTCGATTTTCGGACAAGATATACGGCATAAATGCCGCCTGCAACGGATTTTTGACAAAGAATCTGAGCGAGCTTGACATAGCAGATGTGGCAATGCTCTGCGCCATAGCCAACACAGGCGACCCCCGTACAGAGCTTGAGCCTGTCAAGGCAGAGTATGAAAGCATACTTGCCTCCCTTAAGGACAAGGGCAGTATTACCGAAGAGGATCATAACAGCTATCTCACAAGAGAATTCAGCTTTGCCGAGGACTATGTCCCCAACTATGACTGGTATACCGAGATAGTTATAACAGATACCGTCAAGCTCCTGTCAGAAAAGCTTGGAATAGATACCCGGGCGGCAGAAAGTATGCTCTATAGCGACGATCTTAAGATATACACCGTGGTCGACCCCGATATCCAAACCCTTTTGGAAAGCTTCTTCATTGACGATAGCAAGTTTATGCGTATAAGCGGAGGTGTTCAGCCTCAGTGCGCTATGGTAATAACCGATCCTGCCACCGCCGATGTACTTGCAATTGTAGGCTCAAGAGGAGAAAAGACAAGCAACGATGCTCCCAACTATGCCGACGAGCTTACCCGTTCGCCCGGCTCCTCTATCAAGCCTGTAGCCGTATACGGCCCCTGTCTTGAAAACAAGCTTATACACTACAGTACCCTTGTGGATGATAATTATTATACAATGCTGGGGGACAGAAAGTGGCCCTCCAACTGGCCTGTAGGCTACAGAGGACTTACCCCCGTTTATGACGGAGTACGCCGCTCTGTCAACACAATTGCGGTAAGACTGCTTATGCAGCTTACTCCCCAGACCTCCTACGAATACACCCACGACAAGCTGGGTATGCACAGCGTTGTAGGCGAGGAGACCACCGCGGCAGGCTATATAGTCAATGACAAAAACGCATCTGCTCTTGCTCTTGGCGGTATGCTTCACGGCCTTACCGTGCGCGAGCTTATCGGCGCTTATCAGATCTTTAATAACGGCGGTGTGTTTACAGGCAACCGCACGGTGCTTAAGATAGAGGACAGATACGGCAATGTTATCGTAGACAACGAGGGAACACCCTCTCAGGTCATGTCCCCGGGTAATGCGTCTATTATGACAAAGATGCTCCAGAATGTTGTGGACAGCGGAACTGCTGACTGCATCACCCTTGATGACCGCGTTGAATGTGCGGGCAAAACAGGAACCACCTCCTATGACAAGGACAGATGGTTTATGGGCTACACCCCCTATTATATGGGCGGTGTATGGTTTGGATATGAAAACTCCGCCAGCCTTGCAGGCTTCTCCGAAATCAAGAGCCCTGCAGTAGATGTGTGGGACAAGTTTATGACCGAGCTGCACGAGCAGGAGGTATTCTCACAGACCGATACTCCCAAGGACTTTGAGCTTCACGAAAGCGTTACCGTACAGAGCATCTGTTCAGGCTCAGGCAAGCTTGCAGGTGCAAATTGCGGCAGCCGCATAACCAACGGCTACTATACCGAGGACAATATGCCCACCGAATACTGTAACTGGCATTAAGCGGCACGGTGCCGCACCCATACTACGCACCTATGCGCAGTAATTCAAACCGTACGGAATATAAAAAATTGCATACATCTAAAAATGACAGCTTCAACAGCTGTCATTTTTATATTCATTTAAAGAACTGATTTACCCTTCCAGCAATTCTGCTTTTCTACCTCCAAAAGGTCTGCTACGGTAGGAGCAATATCCATAATGGATGCTTCAATAGACTTATTCTTTTCAAAGCTCTCACCGATAAAGAGAATGGGAATATTGATGTCCTCGGGACAGGTGCTGCCGTGGTCATGGTCGTGACCGCCGTGGTCGGCTGTGATGATATAGGTGTATTCATCGCCAAAGGTATCTATTACACGCTTGATACAGTCTATCGCAGTGTTTACAGAAGCAAGGTATTTGTCAGACATCCATCTGTGGTGATGTCCCACTATATCAACATTTCCGAGATACAGGAATGTGAAATCGGGAGAATTCTTTTTAAGATATTCTATAGCGTAGTCTGTAATAGCTGCGTCCTTTTCGTCTCTCATAAACAGACTGAAGTTAAAGATACCCGGCTTTGCCACATCACGCAGCTCGCCCCAGTTATAGAACATAGCCGCCTTCTTGCCTGCAGCATCCAGCTGCTCTACCAGGCCTCTTACCTTGTTTACGGGAGGACAGTAGGTGTTGCTGGTGGTCTGATGCTGTATGGGGTCAACAGCGGTAAAGAGGGATATATGACAGGGCAGAGTATCCGAGGGATAAACAGTCTTGCCCTCAAGTGCATAGGTGGAGCTCTCAAGCAGAGTCTTTACATAGGGGTTGCCGCATCCGGTCATAGCATCGGGACGCATACCGTCAACAAGCATAAGAATAACCTTTTTCATAATTTTACTCCTTTGTGGGTCGTTAAGTACAGTATATCAGTATAAATTCAGACTGTCAATAAAAAATATATTTTTGAGTATACAACATTTCACTTAAGACAGCTCTCAGGTCACTTGCTTATCTTGACATATCCGGCGATAAGTAATATAATTAAGCTATGATTATATACCTTGGAGGTAATATATGACAAATAAGCAAAGATTTTATAAAATAGCAGAGCCATTCTTTTTGGCAGGCTTATTTAAAGAAATCTATCAATCCGATGATATCAGCATCTGTAATATTGCAAACAGCGGGTATGCGGTTTTTATGTATTCGCTGCTCAAACCCCATAAGGAAGATGAATTTGCAGGAATATTTGTAGATAAAAAAGGTATACGGAGTATTGTAAACAATAACAGTCTGATCCAAACATTTTATCTTGCCTGGCCTAATGATGTGAAGAAAAGAAGCTTGCTTCCCTTAAATGACAGGACCTTTAAAATTATAGAAAAATTTAAAAAGAAGACAGATGAAAACGGTCCCTCGCACGAGGTGGATCTCGAGATGGAAAAAGAGATAATGGCAATGGAATAATGCCGTATCCTTTGTCCGGGTAAAACGCGAATACATATTGATTTTATCTGTACAATATAGTATAATGGGATAAATTCTACAGAAAGGAGGAAGGAAAAATAGGACTGTTCGACGGACTCTTTAAAAAGATGACCCCCGTCAGTATAAAGCCTAAGGCAGTAGTTTTTGTAGATTATGAGCATTGGTATATCTCTATGACCAAGATGCACGACCGCAAGCCCGATATCAAGGGCTGGTATGCGGACATGTCAAAGAAGTACAATGTTACCGAGGTTTGCTTTTTCGGAGATTTTTCAAATCAGTCGCTAAGACAAGAGATACCCCGTATCCGCGAGGTAACCAACTTTGTTATCGAAACACAGAACGCATCCAACCATCACAAAAAGGACTATACCGATTTTATCATGCTGGATCATATCTACCAGCGCGCTATGACCGCCCAGGATATCGACACATTTATCATTTTTTCGGGCGACGGACATTTTTCATCGGTGGTAAGCTTTCTTAACATCAAAATGGAAAAGAATGTAGGTATCTACGGTGTAAAGGATGCCATAAGCAATCAGCTTAAAAACTCGGCTTCGTGGGTCATTGAGCTTCCCAACCAAAAGGCAGAAAATCTTGAATATTACAGGATGATACTGCGTAATCTGCGTAACCTGCAGAACGCCCAGAAGGGCAGAAAGAAAAAACAGCGCCCCGCATTCTGGCCTACTGTTGAGGCTGTTTCAAAGTATAACGATGCGGACAAGGACAAGGTCGTGGCTGCCCTGAGGGGTATGATCGACGAGGGTTATATCTATCAGACCCAGGAAAGGATCATGTCAAAAACCATCAAGGTATTACAGGTCAACTGGGAAAAAGTAAAAAAAGACGGAATACTGGAATAAAACGGACGAATTTTTCGTCCGTTTTATTGTATTATGGGCAATTAAATGATACAATAATAACTGTAAAGCTTATTGATCGGAGAAAATCATGTATTGTAAATATTGCGGTGCGGAGCTTCCCGAGGGATCACGCTTCTGCGGAAGCTGCAGCGCGACTCTGTACGAAATAGATCAGGTCAAAAAAGAAAAAACTCCCGATGCAAAAAAGAAGAGGCTGTTAAAAACAGCCCTGGTGCTTTTGACCGCGGTAATCATATTGAGTGTCTTGGGGACAATATCAGCTTTCCTCTTCAGAGAACAGATGACAAATTTGTTGGTCGGCCTAAGCTCTCCGCAGACTCAGCAGCTTTATGCATATCAAAGGCTTGCAGACAAGACCTCGGACAGATACGGGAATATTATCAATATGATAAAGGGCGAGCATGGCGGCAGGGGAAACATAACCTTAGAGCCCGGTAGCAAGACCGACGGAATTCTTTATTCCCTCGTGCCCGAGCTTGCCGATACTAAGCCCATTGACATAGAATATGATGCCAATATATCAGAGGACATTATGTCGCTGGATATTACCGCTTATTCCGACAACACCGAGATCATAGCCGCCGGTACGGTTGCGGATTTTAAAAATAATCAGGTAACAATAAGCTTACCCACCCTAAACGACTATGCCCTTAAAGCAGAGCTGTCAGAACTTTCATATGAAGGAACAAACAGTCTTTTTGATTATCTTTCGGCAGTTAAAAGGCTCCCCGACAGTGAGCTTGCCCGCAGACTGATGTCGGATTACTTAAGGATCGCACTCGAAAAGACAAGCGGTGTTAAAAGGTCCACCGATATCTTCAGTATCGGTGATGTCAAGACAGAGGCTGTCCTTTTTACCACCCACATCACCCGCAGTACGGCAGGTGATATACTCAGCGCCGTTACAAAAGAGGCAAGAGAGGATAAGGAGCTTAAGGAATACATCCTTGAGCTTTACGGTGATGACGGTGATAAAATATATAATGAGATCTTTGAGAATTCGGATCAAAAAATAAATGACCTTAAAAACGATCCGTCATCCGACGAGATAATCTGTACCCTTAAGACCTGGAGTGACTCCTCATATAACATTATAGCAGCAGAGCTGTCGGCAGACAACACTCTTTTATTCCTTGCCGAGCTTGAGCATAACGGTATATATGCGGCAGAGCTTACCCGAAATACGGGGAAAAGCCATTACAGCATTACGGCACAGGGAAAAACAGATCAAAGCAGATTTACAGGCACCGTTTTGTTAAAAAACGCAGGAAAGACCCTTATCAAGGCAGAATGTAACGAGGTCGAGCCCAAAAGTAGCGGCTTCACGGGAGAGGTAACCTTAAGCGGCAAAGCTTTGACCTCTGCGGAATATATCACACTCATAGGCAGTACCAAAAACGATCAAAGCATTTATGAGCTTTCGGTTTTTGGTGACGATACTGCCTTACGCTCTGCGGCCATCACATACACACCCCACAAGTTTTCCAAGCCCCGGCTCCACAAAAATGCCACAGAGGACATACAGCAATGGCTGTCCGGCCTTGACCCCGAGGTATTAATGAGATTAGCCTTGACCAAGGACGAGCCCGAAGATACCCCGGAGCCGATCACCGAAGAAACCGAACAAAGCATAGAGACCTCCGACAGTACAAACGAATATCAGCTGGGATATACCGCAGGCTATGCAGACGGATATATGGACGGCTTATACGGTGACAGCTATGCAAAAAGCTATGGAGCCAATTTGTTAAATCCAACATCGGATGAATATACAAGAGGCTATGCCGACGGCTATAACGACGGCTATAACAGTATTTACGGCAGCGGTGTTACCCAATAACAAGAAACAGACGATCAACGATCGTCTGTTTCCTTATATATCATATCAAGAATCTCAATAACCTTGAGCGCCTGCTCTGCCCTTACAGGTACAGGCTTATCATTTACAAGGCAGTCTGCAAACTCGTGGATACAGTTTTTAAACTCCTTTTCGCCCTTGAGGTTGGCGTATGCAACCTTGTAGGCATAATCGGGATCGTGGAGGATAAGCTTGAGCTCGTCACCCGTTCTCTCTACTCCCGCCCGGGTACCGTAGATATTGGTAAAGAGCTTTTCCTCGCTTATCATAGTGCCAAAGGAGACCTCCATATTAATGCTCATGCCGTTCTTGAACTTTAAAAGCGCGGTACACATATCCTCGCTCATATCCTTTGCCGCCTCGGGATCAACAGGACCGCTTGCGGTGAACTTACGGTAGGAAGCCGCAGACACCGACTCTATCTCGGGAAAATCGGTTATAAACATTGCAAGGTCAAGAAGGTGAACACCCAGGTCGCGGAGCACTCCTCCATTTGCCGCCTTACTGTTATACCAGCTTCTGTCCGACATAACCCCGCCTATATTGTCCATACCCGAGGGAGTCATACCAAGGGGACGGCGCCAGCCTGTACGGATGTGGTATACCTCGCCGAACTCTCCTTCCTTGAACATTCTTCTCATATACTGAGCCGCGGGAATAAAGCGCTGATTCTGAATGATCATCAGCTTGCCCTTTGCCTTCTTTTCCGCCTCAACAAGGGCTCTGCCCTCCTCGGCATTTACAGCCATAGGCTTTTCCAGAAGAACATTGTAGCCCGCCTCCAAAAGCTCTATTGTAACACTTACGTGCATAGAGTTGGGCAGGGCGTTGCTTATCATATCAAGGTCGGGGTTTTCCTCCATAAGCTTGTGATAGTCGGTATATCCCTTTTCGATACCGTACTTTTCCTGCAAGCTCTTTAATCTTTCGGGGTTTCTGCCGCACAGAGCCACTATCTCGGTATTTTCACAGTCCTGAAATGCCTGAATATGTCTGTCTGCAATATAACCGCAGCCCAGTAACGCACATTTTAAAATCTTTTTAGCCATTTTCCCGCTCCTTGAATTTAAATTATTATATCTATTTTACCTTAATTCAAAAGCAAAGTCAAGACAGAAAAAGATGTGACAGGTTGACAAATTCCGATATTAAGATTATCATATAGATATAATGTTTCTGATAAAAGGAGAAGGATATGAAAAAATTACTGCTTGTTTTGTTTTTGCTCATTGCAACCGTAGGTCTTGTTGCTTGCAGCCAAAAGTCAACTGACAATGTTGATGACTTTGCACAGCAGGTCAGAGACAAGGGTTATATACCCATAGTTGTTCCGGTATACGAGCCTAAGGAAAAGGACGGCAAGGTCTTTATCATTGAGGAATGCTATGACGATCCCTCTGCCGGCGGTTATGTTACCGTTGCTGTAAACGACCACGCCCTCAAGGACTGCTATATAAACAATATAACGGGCGTACCGACAAGACTTTCCGCAGAAGAATACGACAAATGTATTGCATATTACGACAATAACGGCGATTATGATTATTCGCTTGAGATATCTTCAAGCTATAAAGACATAAACGATGACGGATACTACGAGTATATAAAGGTCTCAAACGAAGATATGGAAGCTCTTATCCGTAATGCGGGAGTAGATGGGAAATCAAGCTTCAAAACCGCACTTGCCACAGGATGTATCCCTACACTTTCAAGGGATCTTGTGCCTCATGTTGTAACTATGGATGACTGTACAGAATATGAGGAACATTCTTCCACTTATTTGAGAGCTAATGTGTCCGACTATCATGTGGCAATAGTACCTAACGAAATAGAAGAAATGGTAATCGGAGAGATCGTATCATATATCGAATATGAAGGAAAGCCAATACACTATGAAAACAACCCTCTGTTTTACTTAAATAATTTCTCCTCCGGTGTTACAATAGGAGCTCACAGATATCTTGTTGCCATGGATGCTCCCAATATAACCGACCTGGTAAATACTTCATTTTACTATTGCAAGGTGGATGCTAACGGATTTGCAATATTTGACGATTTTCTGTTGATAGACTATCTGGGTGATGATAAGGATATAGTCATCCCCGACACAATCACTCTCATAGCAGGGCGTTCTCCCTCCCACACTATGTTTACCGATATCGAAAGCTTGACTTTACCTCAAGGGCTTGTTGGTATTACCTGCAAAGCATTCTACTTATGCTCCGATCTTTACGAGGTCAGATTGCCAAGCGGCCCTTTACAGCATATTGACAGTCAAAGCTTTAATTACAATACGACATTAATATTTCCCGAAAATGTCAGCTTTTTAATGTATTCCTTAGATAATTTGTATAAGTGTATCAGTGAAGATAACGCGGTAAAGGAAAAGATAGATGTAAAGATCCCGGACACCAAGGACAAGGACAGACTTGTAAAATATGTAGAATCCCTGGGTCGCAAGCCGATTATTGTTCCTGTATATGAGCCTACAGAAAAGGACGGAGCAGCATTTATTATAGAAAGATCCTTTAACGATTATTTTTCCGGTGATTATGTTACTGTGGCGGTAAACGATCTTTCTCTGTTTGATAAGTATTGCGACTCCGCTTGCCCCATCGTTCTTACTCCCGAGGAACACGATGCCATATACAACAAGCTGGAGGCATTGGGCAAAAGCACAAGAATACTGAATAAGCTTGATAATTACTATATCTTACTCAACCCCAATGACCCCGCGCTCAGCAAAGCCGATAAGGAAGAGATGCTGAACAACTTTCCTGCATTAAAAAACTTTGAAGGTGGCTTATATCTGTTTGACACAGAAGCAACCTTAAGAGAAAGAACAGAAATGGCAGAAATCATTGCAGAAACAGGCTACAGTCCAAGATCCATCAAAGAAAAACTAAGTGAAAACAAGGATCTGTTGGAAATGTACCTTGATTCCGGTGCTATCCCTACACTTAAGAGCAATCTTGTTCCTTATGTTCTGTCCTTAAATGACTGTGAAATGACAGAAGATGGATATAAGGCTACTCGAAGCTTTGGAAATGTAACTGTGGTACCCAAAGAAATAAATGGTAGACCTTTGAAAAAGCTGGATATTATCGGCAGCATAATCTCTCTGACTATTGAGGATGGTTGTGAGCTCGAAGGTGTAAATACTTTTACCGCTCTTGCTGCTCTGGACGCACCCGACGATATCAAAGAAAAATTTGCCGAAGAATTTTCGGGAATATATCTTACATTAGATTGATAAACACAATGAGCCCGGCAACACCGGGCTCGGATCATATAAAAAGCGAGGTTTGATATGAACGATCCACACAAGGTCATAAATGATCTGCTATCCGCAAAGGAGCATATACAAATAAAGCTGCTGGGGGATTCTGTCACCCACGGGCTTGGCGGTGTAGGCTTTGAGCAGGACGGCGAGCCTATCTGCGCAGGCTATGCACGCAACCCCAACGGCTACTGCTGGGCAAACAGCTTTGCTGAGTATATGAAGCAAAAATACGGTGCCACAGTTGTCAACAATGCCTGCTGCGGTGCTGACCTACAGTTCCTTATTGACAATTTCGATGTCCTTGTGGATGACTCAGACGACCTTATCATCTGCGATATCGGATCAAACAATTGCCAGTTTTACTGTCAGCTTGGTCCCAAGCCCACCCGTGAGGCTCACGGTGCCGAAATTTACGGTTATATCAAGCAGCTCTACACTATGATACATAACCTGGGCAAAGAGGTGATCTTCATTGCCGACATCCCCATGTGTCCCTCCCGTGAGGGTGACGGTCCTACCTGGTGGCAGATCTTGAATATGGGAGATATCAATGCCATATACAAGGCCGCCGCCGAAAGCTTCGGCTTCCCGTTGATCAGTATGTACGATAACTTCCGCGAATACTGTGACACCAACAAGGTTGAGCTCGACTCCCTCTACTGGGACGGACTGCACCCCAACGACCGCGGCTATGATGTTATGTTCGATTACATAATCAGCGATTTAAAATTGAAATAAAAGGCGGCCATCTGCCGCCCCAAAAAACACCGGTTGATTTGTTTTTTTAAATCGCACGGAATAGAGCCATTTCCGATATATTAAAAACAACAAATACAAAAAAGGCCTCACAATTGAGGTCTTTTTTGTTGCACAAAATTGCCATTCATAATAAAACCGTCTCTGATAATAATAATATCAGAACCCGCGAGTGATCAACGGTTCTTTGAATATAGATAAAAGTTGGCTTATGCCAACAGACAAGGAGAAAAATCAATGGCAAACAATTCCTCTAATAAGGTTATGGTTCCCGAAGCAAAGGCGGCTCTTGAGCAGTTCAAGATGGAATCCGCAAGCGAAGTAGGCGTAACCCTCAATAAGGGCTACAACGGTGATCTTACCTCCCGTCAGGCAGGCAGCATCGGCGGTCAGATGGTTAAGAAGATGATCGAGAAGTACGAGAGAGACCTCGCACAGAAGTAAGCGGCAAGTTGCCGCTGCCGTAATCGGGTGAAGCTCAGTTAAAACCGCACATCCTCACACGAGAGTGACGGTATCAAAGGTATAAGCTATATCTGTTATGACAGTTTGTTCTGTATGGGATGAACGGTTATGCAGAGATCATCTTATACAGAGCTGACAGAGTGTCAAACACCCGTAAAAACCTCCCTTTGGGGAGGTTTTTTAATACATATTTTTGTGATAGATTGACTGTACAAAAAAATTGTGATAAAATGAAAATAATAAAATTTATTGCAGCTGAAAAGGAGGAAAAAATGGATAGTAATTTCAAAAGCGGACTTGATGTTATATATCTTACCTCCTGCGCTCTTCACGGCATTATACCCGATGAATCGGCAATAAATAAAATGGATCTTGAAGCCGTCTATACTCAGGCAAAGCGGCATAAAATGCTCTCTGTGACCTGTATGGCACTTGAACCATATTGGAGCAAGCTTGAGCCGGAAATTATAAAAAAATGGCGTCTGTCCGTAAATCAGGCAATCAAAAGCAGTCTTGCATATTCGATAGAAAGAGAAAAGCTCTGCAGATTTATGGACAAAAATGAGATCGCTTATCTGCCTTTAAAGGGTATCATCCTGCAGGATGTTTATCCCAGGCTCGGTATGCGTCAGATGGTGGACAACGATATCCTCATCGACATAAGCAAGCGTCATCTTGTGCGAGATTATATGGTCAAAAACGGTTACAGCGTTGACGGCTACGGCAAGGATATACACGATGTATATCTTAAGGCTCCTATATATAATTTTGAGATACATGTTTATCTTGCTATCGAGTCGGTGGATGCCCTTATTTACAACTATTATCTTGATATATGGCAACGCCTTGAAAGACCCGATAAAAACAGATACGAGTTCAGGTTTTCCAAAGAGGATTTTTATATTCATATCCTTGTTCACGCCTACAAGCATTTCAATTACACAGGAGGTGTGGGACTCAAGGCCCTGAGCGATATTTTTGTATATCTGCGTAAATACGGAGATACCCTTAATTGGGAATATATCGGCACCGAGCTTAAAAAGATCAACCTCACCGTTTTTGAAAAAAATATAAGCTCCCTGTCAAAAAAAATATTTGACATTGACTCATTAAAGCAAAATAATATAGAGCTCACCCTGAGCGATGAAGAAAGACTGCAGCTTAAATTCTTTATCGATTCGGGCAGCTTTGGAAGTAAGGACACTATGTACCGCGGTATGATAGACCGCTTTGCGGGCGGTGACGGTAAGATTACCAAGGGCAGCAAGATCAAATATTTTCTCAACAGGCTCTTTCCTACAGGACCCTATATCAGAGAAAACTACCCCTTTTTCCACAAGCATAAGCTGCTTCTTCCCGTCTTGTGGGTATACAGGTTTTTCTCGAAAATATTTGTAAAATCCGATCATGTAAAAAAAGAAGTCAAATTTATAATGAAACAAAAATAAACCGTTCTCCTGACTTTTGTCAAGAGAACGGTTTTATTATTCAGCGCACGAGGTTATTCAACATCTAAAACATAGAAGCAGGGAGTCCCTGTACCCATGATCGGGTGAGGTACTCTGAAATTGTTTATTCAGCGCACGAGGTTATTCAACATCTAAAACATAGAAGTTGTATGAGTCATCATTGTACTGAACCATAAAGCTCCAGCGACCTGTGGTAAGACCGTCTATTGTGATCTCACCGTTGGCGTCGATGTCTGCAGTCTTTTTGTACTGTGCGCCGGGAGCATTTTTGATATTGTTAGAGGTAGTATACTTGCCCTTGGCATATCTGATGATGTAGAGGTCATCAAGATTACCGAAGGTGATTGTATCGCCCTCAAGAGTATAGGTGGGAACCTTCTTCTGTACATTGTAGTAGAAGTAGTGCTTGTAGCCGTCGTTATACTCAACGATGATGGTTACTTCGCCTTCTTCACGGTACTGGATCATATACTCCTGGGCATCCTTGATCGCTGTCTTGTTGTTAAAGTAACGAACTGTAGAAGCGTTCTTTATATCGGATACAGATTCATAGTGACCGTAAGCGGTTCTTATGATCTTGATATCGGGGATGTTGGTGATAATAGCCTGGAGTCCGTTTTCTACAAGCACGGGAGTTGTAACGGTAAGGGTATGGTGAATTACATCATATGTACCGTCATTATATCTGATAAGTACCGTGTAGTCACCGGGATCTTCCATGGTGTATGTGAAGTCATGGGTGGTCTTTGCGTAGTTTGCAAGCTTGTTTGCAGAAGCCTGATACTTAAACTCTGTAGAAGCCTTGATCTCGCTGTAGGAGTTGAATGTACCCTTTGCAAGCCATGCATCCTTGTAGTTTTCACCAAAGTCATTTACTGTAAGCTTTACACCGTAGGATGTAACGTAAGGCTGAATGTTTGCTACCTCTGTGTAGAGGAAGTAGGAAGAACCGTCGTTCATTCTTACCCAGAAGGTATAAGTGCCTGTCCAAGGCAGATCGTAGGTCATAACACCGTCAACGGTATACTTTGCAACTGTTGCGGCATCCATGGTTACGTTCTGCTCAGCTGCCTTGATCTCGGAGCCTGTGGTGTATGTACCGATAGCAAAGCGGACCTCCTTTATGTCGGTCATATTTTTAATTGTAACGGTGTAGTTATTTACACCTGTAATTGCAGGTGTTACTGCCTCCAGCATAGGGATCTCTCTTGTTTCGGCAGCAGAGCACACTGTACAGGTTTTGGTTTCGATACCTACAGATGTGGTTGTGGGTGCTGTAGTCACTACCCAATCACCCCAAGTATGATCAGACATAACTATCGCTTCGGTATAGCTCTTACTACAGGTAGTACATTTATATGTGAGAACACCCTCTGCAGAGCATGTAGGCTCGGTTGTAACCTCTGTTGTGTATTTGTGGTCAGCAACAGGAAGAATCTCTTCGTACATATACTCACATATGACACAATAATAAAGAATACCACCCTTTTTTGTACAGGTAGGCTCCATCCTTCCAAGCTCTATATAATTATGATTACCGCCTGCGGGAATAATTTCCACATAGGTCTTACCGCAGGTCTTACATTTGTAATGTGTATAGCCGTCCGATTCGCAGTCAGAATAAACATGCTCGGTCATTTCATAATCGTGTTCACCTGTAGCGGGAATTATTTCTTCATATACATATCCGCATCCGGAACAGGAACAGACCAGCCGGCCGTCTTTCGCACAGGTAGGATCTATAATTACATACTCATAAATATGTTCATGATCTATATCATCCGTCGCAACAACGCTTACATTTCCAATACAAAGAAGTACTGCTAAAATAACAATACCAACAATATTTTTCAGTCTTTTCATCATTGTGAAATCCTCTTATAACAGTTAAATTTTTACAGTATATATTACCGAGCTTGGTTTATACACTAAGCTCTGCACCACTGGTATAAATGAGGTTGGATATAATAACATTGACATCCTCGCTCATACTGAAATAAATATCTTTGGATTCTTCTGTTAAAGAATCTGATACACCGGTTGTACGGTCCTCACAGAATACAGATACAGTACCGTTTTCGGTAGCTAATTCCACAATCGGATAGCCTGTTTCGCTTTCGCCGAACACTATAGCATACAGCGGGAATGTGCTGTCATCAAGCATAGCACTAAAGGATACTATACAAGATTTTTCGGTCTGCTCTGTTTCGATCTTGGTGATATCCTGCCACTCCACAGGGAAATAAAGCTTACAGTAGGGTGTATCTATCTCATAGCATTCATCATCAGATTGATAAAAGGAGCCTGTTTCCTTTGGATCCCCTGTGGTATCTGTGCTCTCTGCTGTTTCTACAGGAGCCGCTTCGGTATCAGAATCAATGCTTTGATCACTACCGTTCTTCTTACACGCACATATGCTCAAGACTAATATCAACACCAATAATATAAATAAAACTTTTTTCATTAAATAACCTCACTAAACTATTTTTCATCGATAAGATGCTTTTTCTGCATAATATAGAATACAACACCCATTACTATCCAGACAATAAGCATTATATAAGATTCACGACCAAAATGTACTCCGTTAAGTCCGGGGATCGGAACAAGCTGAAGCACCATAAATATAAAGGAAAAGATCATTCCCAAGGCCGACATGACCGCAAGGATGGGCCTGCCGTCCTTGTCCTTCTTTAAGCTGCGCAATGCCGCAGCACTTGTGAAGAAGAATCCCATAGAAGCACCTATCGCCGACATATCAACAAACCAGCCAAGAGCCTCTCTGCCGAGGATGGGACCGGAAAGCGAGATAATCATACAAAAGATCATCGCATTTCTCGGGACACCGTGTTTCTTATCAACCTTACCGAATATGGCAGGTAAATAATTCTCTCTCGCCATAGAGAACATAAGTCTGGAGGATGCCATATAGAAGCCCATAATACCTGATAGCACCGCACAGGATACCGCAACTCCAACAAGCACCTTGCCGAATATACCAAGCATTTCTTCTGCCGCTACAAGCAGCACCCAGTCGCCTGCCATAACTCTCTCGGGCCAGTTTTCAAGAACTGCCGCCGCAACGGTGTTGTTGGCTGTGTAAACAAAGCAGCCGAAGGCTATGGCAACAACCATAATTCCGATAACCTTCTTATAGGAGAACTTGAACTCCTCTGCAACCTGAGGTATGGTATCAAAGCCCACAAATGCCCAGGGAGCTATAGCAAAGGTAGCAAGGATAGCAGACATAATGCCCATTGTTCCGCCGTGAGCAAACTTGTCTGCGCTTTCAACGGTAGCCCCCGCCGCTATAGCCTCTGCCTTGTCAAAGCCCCAGATGGGAGCAAGATTGATACCCTTGGCCTTACTGCTGATAAGGGCAGATATTGTAAGAACCGCAATAGAAACTATAAGCAAGCTTGAAAGAACAGTCTGTACAAATCCTGCCTTTTTTACACCAATGATGTTAAGATAAGCAAACAGGATAAGTATTGCACTTGCAAAGATTATCTCACCTAAATACACCTCAAAGCCTGCTATACTGTAATGAAAGCCGAATTTCAGAATATCGGCACCGCCGTCTATGCCGTCAACGATAAGTCCGATGGCGGTAGAGTTCATAGGAACATTGGTCAGATAAGCCGCCACAAGGAACCATCCGCAAAAGAATGCTGCAGTCTTGCCGAAATAATTCTTTGTAAAGGTGAACTCTCCGCCTGCCTGAGGATGCTTAGGCACCATATATGCATAGCTGAAGGCAATAATAATCATTACCAAGGCGCCCAGCACCATCGCTATAGCAGTACCGGCTACACCCGAATTGGGCAGAAACTTCTTACCCGGGTTTACAAACGAACCCCAACCGATTATACAGCCAAAAGCTATTGCCCACACGTGCATAGGATTAAGCTGTCTTTTTAATTGATGGTTGCCGTTTGAATTATTCATGCTGTTCTCCTTTGTTTTTTATTTTTTGATCTTCAAAAGCCTCTTTACAAGATTCTTTTCATAATCATTAAAACCGAATATCATACAACATATCAGTGTAACAAAAAGGAATAAAGCACCGCCTGTAAGCATTGACAGGGTATTGTTTGAAATAAATTTGGCAACGAAATATGAAGCAACAGAAGCGATAATAATTATCGGCAGTATTCCGCTGTATATCCTGCCAAACAGATACATGACCTTGATATTTATCTTTTTGGCATAATATATATTCATTACAAGTATCTGACCGATAAAGGTGCTTACCGCAGTAGCTATTACCGCTCCTATCATACCCCAAGCCTTCATTAACAGGATGCTCAATACAATATTAAGCACCGTGGTAAAGAATAAAACACAAGAACGCATAAGGCGTTTTTTCAATACATCAAGAACATTTATAAGTATACCGTTTGACATATTGATAAACATTGGGATCATAATTATAAGAGCATAGAGCCAAGCTTCCTGTTTATCCGTACCGTATACCAGCATAATGAATTGCTTACCCACGGCAAAAAATCCGCCGACTATCATTCCACCAAGCAATACCACAAGTCTGCAGGGCTGTACAAGGGAATCGGTAAGCTGCTTGCCTTCATAACCGCTTGTTATATCCTTTGCTACCTTTGGCAGGTACATGGATATGGGGGTAGTGGTAACCGAGGAAAATACCTGATAAATATACTGAGCAACCGAATATACAGCCACGCTCTCGATACTCATCATAATACCGATAAGAAACTTGTCTACACTGTTGTTTGCCTGATTTACAAAGCTCTGTATAACCAGTGCCAGGCAAAGAGGGGCAGAATCCCAAAGTATTTTTTTATCAAAATCTCTGAGTCTGAAGCGTACACCGTAATTTTTGATACAGTGTATAAGGGTGACAACCAAAACTATCAGACCGATACCCGCATCCACCAAGGCTATGAGTATGGCATAAGGTTTGAAAAGAATAAGTGCCACAAGCAGAGCCGTTCTGCTGATAAGCTTTACCAGCTTCATTACTTGGGAAAAGGTGTAATCCTCAAAGCCCATAAGTATTCCGTTGGCTGTCTGGGTATAGAATGAGAAAACGAGAAATGCTGTTATTACTATAAAGACATTTTTACCCGAAGCAATCTGCCCGGCTGTCATTGTATTGGCATATATATTGCCGATATTTATATAGAATACTGCGGAAACAGCGACGATCACCAAGGATAAAAATACCGTCAGATACCAGATAGTCGATATATTGTTTTTCAGCCTGTCCTTATCCTCGGAATTACGGCACACCGCAATATTACGGCACATTACGGTACCCGTACCGAACTCCAGCATAACAAGATATGTAGCAAATGCCGATATGGTCTGATAAAGGCCGTACTCTGTATCGCCTAACTGTCTGAGCAAAAAGGAGGACAAGAAGAGTCCGCATATCATATTACAGAAAATAAAACCGTATGACAGTATTATTCCCCGTCCTCTTGATTTTTTCAACTTATTACCTCTGTTTTATCGAAAGATTTTTTTAAGAGCGCGTCTGAGCTTGGCTGTGTATCCGCGTCCGTAATACTTTTCTACAGAACCGTCAAAGCCCCTCGTTTTTATGCTGCGGAAAAATCCCGCCCTGAAGGGCGAAGGCTTGCTTGACGAAAGATATGAGGGGTTGCTTTTTACAGCATCCTTAAAGCTTATCTTTTCACAAGAAATGCCGTCGTTTACGGTATCAAAGAGCGCCTTTGCTTTGCAGGAATGAAGCATCAGGAGAGAAGCACCCTTATTGTCATTAAAGGCTGAATCCTGCGTTATTCCCCAAAAATCACCTAAAGTAATATCGCTGCTTCTATGAAGCTCCTTTGAAGCACAGAGAGCACAGGAGGATCTGAGATAAAGGTTTGCAACAAAGCCCTTGATATAGCTGTCCTTAGTGTTGATACAGCTATACCCTGTATTATTGTCAAATCCAAGCTTAACGCTGTAGCTGCGCCATCCGGTTGACTTGTTTCGCAAGGATGCCGAAACACACCTTCCGCCGGCTTGCTTTTCTCTTTGCTCAATATATTTTTTCCATGCCAGAGGGGAGGGTACACCGTGACATATCATATCCACGGTTATAAGGTTATCATACTCCTTGCCAAGATAGGCTGCAAGTCCGCCTATCTGACAGGGCGTTCCGGAAAACAAAACCTTTTTTCCCTGCTCAAGCAGATCCTTTGCCTGCTTATAGCAATCACCAATACGGCTCTGGACATATTTGCTTCCGCGGAGCTTACCAAGCTCCTCCAAAGTATCGCACATTATATGCTCTACCCTCATATCCTCGGTAAATGCCGCACCAAACACAACACCGCCCTCATTGATGACAGACTCAGCCAAAGCGGTAAATACGCCACCCGAGGAGCTGTTATCTCTTATATCGGTATCACGGTTTATGCAGGAATAAACCTCCGGCTCTATGCCTGTATCCTTATGCCTTACGGCTACAGGACAGGAATTACGGCACTTATTACAGCCGATACACCTTGAATAATCTATCAAGGGGTACAGAAAGCCCTCTTCATCCGCCTTCATAGCTATAGCTCCGACAGGACACATCGAGGCGCAGGCACTGCATCCGCTGCAAAGCTCCTTTGCACAGATATCAAATTCCTTTTCGGCTTTATCCAAGGGAAGATAGTTTTTTACAGCCTCGCTTAATTCCTTTCTGTACTCGGGAACAAAGCTCTCAAGTCTGTCTCTGAGCTCATTTTCCTTTGACACAATTCCGATAAAGGCATCAAGCAGCTCGTTTTTGTCGGTAAGATCCGTATAAGAAACCACATAACCCTCGTGTCCTCCGAAAAGATCTGTAGCTATACCCTTTGATTTCACAGAATAACCGATAACAAGGGTAGGGACAAAGGAAGAATATGCGGCAATAGTGGAATGTGTTCTTGCACCTACAAAAAATCTGCACTGAGATATAATATATTTCAGCTCCTCGCAGTCATATTCCCCGTCCACCATAGAAACTCTGGGATCATTTATTTCCTCATATATTTTTTTGAGTATGGGATAGTCGCCGTAGTTATCCTTGATGTCATATACATGAGGGATAAGACATACCGACATATCGGTATTATCAAGGATATGGCGTATTAAGGCAATAACATTGGTATAAACATGGGGATTCTTTTCATTGACCGTAACAGGGCTGACATTGATACCCACGGTGTTCTTTACCTTAAAGCCCTTTGGCAAATCTGTTTCCTTTACATCAAGGAAAAAGGCAGGATCACAGCATTTTACTACCTTGCTTTTATCAATTCCCGCTTCTATAAGGGAATCATGCGTAATGATCTCTCTTGCAAAAATATACTTATACCTGTTGAGATCCTTACGCATTTCATTGTCGATGGCAGAGGGCTCTACCGAGCAGCACCAGAGAATATTGTCTATTCCATGCTTATTGGTATAGCTGTTAAGGGCATAGCTGACCGTAGGTCTGCCGTAGCAATATGTGTCTCCGCCGATGTTAAGACAAATATCCTTATCTGTTATCCTGCTGAATATAGGCTTCTGGATATGGCTCTGACCCGCACAGTAATTGCCGGTCAGCTTTTTTACCGCTCCGTAAAAATATCGGTGAAGCTTAGAGGGATAAGAGTTATATGTAAGTAAATTTATTCCCAGCTTCTTTGCTACAACAGAGTCGGATACGGGCGCAAATGTACTGAGATAAATATCTCCGCTTCTTAATCCCAAAACCTTTACGGTCGAGCGCACTATGGCCTCACAGCCTCTGTTTCTGGTGCCTGTATTACCGCATAAAAATAATCTTTTCATTTTGTTAATTCCATAAATACATTTTTGGTTAAGCTCTATGCCCTGCTTAACGGGCCTTTTTCAAACAAATCGGGGTTTTCTTTTCCTTCAAGAACAGCCTCAAACAGCTTGAGCAATCTTTGCACTGCTACATCCGGATTCCATTCATCAATAATACTGTTGTAAGCATTATGTCCCAACCGTTTTTGCTCTGAAGAATGGTCAAGTAAATACTTTACCTTTTCATATAAAAGATCAAAATTCTTAGAGCTATAGATAAATCCGTTATCCGAATCCTTAATAAGATATTTGGTAGAGCCTGCCTCAGCCGATGCCACAACAGCACAACCGCTGTTCATGGCCTCATTAAGGACAGCTCCCCAGCCCTCCTTGTGGTCCGAGGTGAACAGATATATACCGCTTTTCTCCATATACTCACGAACCTTTTCGGGCGGCATGGAGCCAAGAAAGCTAACACAGTCTCCCAACTGCTTTTCACGGTGGATGTTGTGAAGCTGTTCCTCCATCTCTCCTGTTCCGATAATGTTAATGTGAAAATCATAGCCTTGGGACCTGAGTTTTTCGGCAAGCATCAATACATCGTCAGGATGCTTCCAATCAAGAAACCTGCCGCACCAAAGTATTTCACGAAAGGACTTTGATGAAAGAACCGCATCAAAATTCTCATAGCGTTTACACTCCGGGAAATAACCCCATCTGTAACACTTGCCTTTAAAAAGCCCAAATTTGGCATAATCGGAAGCGGTATAAGCACTTGCGCAGAGCATATACATAGGAACATCCGAAGGGTTGTCCTTATGCATCTTATAACGCCTGTAGGGGTACTTCCAGAACTGGAAACCCTTCTTCAAAATATGCTCGGAGTATTTAAATATTATCTTTTTATCTTTTTTTCTTTGTGCCAGGAGTGCGGCAGGTGCAACACCGGCAATTACTATATCCGCTGTATTTACCCACTCTATAGCCTCGTAAGATTCCTGACCCTTGTACTGCAAAACAAAAGGAGCACAGTTCTGCTGATAACCCAAAGCCTTTCGCTCCTGTGAAATAGAGGAGGTTTCGATAAATCTGTAATCACCGTCGGTCAGCTCATACAGCTTTTGGGAAATAAAAGACTGATGATGATTATAGTAAGTGGAAATAAATGCAATTTTCATTCTTTTACCCTCCTTATATCCGTTTTGTCAATTCTGCCGTAAAAATACGTTGCCCGCCGCACGCCCCGTGGAGGCATTGACTCTGTGCGGCACCCCCCGAAGGGGGAACACCGTCAGGTGTTTAATTTCAGGTTATTGCACTACAAGCTTATTCACCTATAATGATATGCTCGAAATGCTTATAGCCGTTAAGATATTCAACAAGAATAGTTATCTCACCTGCGTTTTCGGGATAGTAGATTTCATATTCCTCTGCATCACCGATAACATCAGACTTCATATAACGTGTATCTGCTGCAGCCTTAATAGCACTTACAGTTTCGTGGTGGCCTGTAGCAGTTCTGATTATCTTAACATCGGGGATGTTGGATACAGTTACCTTGTTACCGTCAACAGTAAATACGGGAACATCAACCTCGATGGTATGATAGATGATCTTAGTTGTACCGTCGTTGAATCTGAAGAGTACTGTGTACTCGCCGGGATTGGTCAAAGTGTAGCTCCAATCGTGAGATGTCTTTGCAAGCTCGGTAAGCTTAGGCGAAGCTGCCTGATACTTGAATCCAAAGCAATAGTTCTTGATCTCATAGTAGCTTGTCCAATGACCCTCTGCTACCCACATATCCTTGAGGCCTTCTTCAAAGTCGTTAACTGTGATCTTGACACCGTTGGATGTAACGTATGTATTGATCTCATCAATAACTGTATAGAGGAAGTATTCCTTGCCGCTATTTGTTCTTACCCAGAAGGTATATTCACCCATCCAGGGCAGGTCGTATGTAAATACGCCGTCAACGGTATAGGACTCAACGATAGCTGCATTAAGAGTATTGTTCTTCTCTGCCGCCTTAACCTCAGAGCCTGTGGTATAGTGACCGAGAGCATATCTTATCTCCTTGATATCAGCGATATCGTTAAGAGTTACTGTGTAGTTCTTTGTATCACCAACTGTGGGATCAGGTCTAACAAGTACTGCAATCTTCTGTGTTTCGGTCGCGCCGCAGACTGTACAGCTTCTCTGCTCTTCACCCTCTGTGGTGTAGGTAGGCTCTACTGTTACGCTCCAGTCGCTCCATACGTGCTCTGTACATACCAGCTTGTCTACTACTCTTGTTTCGGTTGCACCGCAAACACTACATACAGCACTTTCCTCACCCTCTGTGGTGTAGGTAGGCTCTACTGTTACGGTCCAATCACCAAAGCTGTGATCAAGCATATCAACTGTAACTGTTTCTCTTGAAAGCTCTGTATCACATACGCTACAGTAAACTACGCTGTCATAAGAGCCGTTTTCGGTACATGTGGAAGCAACAACATTTTCCTTAACCGCTTCGCCTTCACTGTGACCGAGAGCTGCGGTATCCTTAGTAAGACAGTAATCGCATCTGCTGCATTCTCTTACCATCACACCGGCGTCGGTACATGTAGCCGCAGTCTTTTCTGTCCAGTCGCCAAGATCATGACCCAGCTTGTTAACTGTAACGGTCTCTCTTGAAAGCTCTGCATCACATACTACGCAACGGCTGACGATATCGTAAGCGCCGCTTTCGGTACATGTGGGCTCAGCGTTGATCTCGATGGTCTCGGTAGCTTCACCGTGACCGAGAGCTGCAACCTCGTCTGCTACATAGCTATCGCCGCATACGGAACAAGTGTAGGTTGTGTAGCCTGCTTCGGTACATGTAGGAGCAGTTACAACTGCTTCATAGCTGTGGCCGAGTGCTGCTATAGTCTCGGTTCTTGTATCACCGCATACTGTACATGTGTAGGTTGTGAGACCTGTCTCTGTACATGTGGGAGCCACGGTTACACCGTCATCCCAGCTGTGGCCGAGTGCCGCAGTATAATCTGTCTTATATGTGTCACCGCATGCAGAGCATGTATAGGTTGTATAGCCTGCCTCGGTACATGTGGGTGCTGTTACAACTGCATCGTAGCTGTGACCGAGCGCTGCAACAGTAACTGTTTCTCTTGAAAGCTCGATACCGCATACAGAGCAGTATACTACGCTTTCGTAAGAGCCTGTTGCTACGCAGGTAGGATCAACATTGTTTTCTACAACTGCTTCAGCCTCGGTATGACCAAGAGCTGCAACCTCATCTGCATCATATGTGTATTCACATGCAGAGCATGTATAGGTTGTATAGCCTGCCTCTGTACATGTAGGCGCTGTTACAGATGCTACAGTCATGGTATGACCCAGAGCTGCAACCTCATCTGCTACATAGCTGTCACCACAGAGAGAGCATGTGTAGGTTGTGTAGCCTGCCTCGGTACATGTGGGTGCTGTAACTGTTGCTTCATAAGCATGAACTATATCAACAGTAACTGCTTCTCTTGAAAGCTCGATACCGCATACAGAGCAGTATACTACGCTGTCATAAGAGCCTGTTGTGGTACATGTAGGATCTACAACGTTTTCCTTAACTGCGTCAGCGGGAATATGAGGAGGATTGATCATCTTACAATCAGCTCCGAACTCATACTTACCTGCGGGAAGCAAGCCGTTTGTCTTAGCCTCGGTTATGGTATAAGTACCGTTCTTAACTGCGTTCTTTGTGGAATCGAAGTAATAATAGTTGCAATTTTCGTCACGAACGAGACCCTTTGCTACATAATAGCCGTTCTCGTAATAACGGATCGCTCCGCTCTTTTCGACATAAATGCCGTCCTTGACCTGCATCTTACCGTCTTCACCGAACCAGTAGATACCGGTTGCAAGAGGATAGCCGTTAAGATGTGTTTCATTCATGCCGTACCAGCTGTTTACAACAGCCTTCTTGGAAGAAGTAAATAAGTAATAGCTGCCGTCGGTATCCTGTACAA
>JAFYLH010000028.1 GCA_017537175.1 Clostridia bacterium
AACAGCTAAATTGCACTTCGTGCAGCTAAATTAAATTCGCCATATAGCTGGGCGAAGCCCAATTTAGCTCCGTGAGGAATTTAGCTGAGCTGTGCTCAATTTAGCTCGCCTTGGGCGAATTTAGCTGCTTAATCAAAAAAGCACCCCTAAGGGTGCTTTTTTCGATTAAGCAATAAGCCGGGTTCTGTCGTGTACGGCCATCTATCTTGTCTTTGCGTTACCGCAAAGCTCTGTGCCACCCACGGGGTTCTGCCGGACAAGCATCAAGTTTCCTTGCCCCCGCATACGGTGTTGCTTCGGATAGGGTTTACATTTGCACAAAGTCGCCAGTGTGCCGGTGAGCTCTTACCTCGCCTTTCCATCCTTACCTCATAAAGAGGCGGTTTATTTCTGTTGCACTTTCCCTGAGGTCGCCCTCGGCGGACGTTATCCGTTATCCTGTCCTGTGAAGCCCGGACTTTCCTCACGGTACTACCTTTCGGCATGATACCGCGCGGCCGTATAGCTTAGTCGAGTTATTCTATCATATTAATCTTCTTTTGTCAAATCCTTGATCTCATCAAGTGCTTTGACATGCTTTTTGATCCTTTTGAGGTCGGAGAGCATTTTCTTTGTATCTCGGAAAACATGTACCTTGGAATCATCCTTTGAGTGGTTGATTATGGAAACAGGGTATTCGCCTATACTCAGTCCCGCCTTTTCGGCTATCATCAGCACCTCAAGATCAAAGGCAAAGCCGTTTGTCTTACAGTTAGAGAAGATACGCTTTGCGGCATCTGCCCGGTATGCCTTGATACCGCACTGGCTGTCGGTATGCTTGAAGCCTGCCGCTAAATTGAGAAGCTTTATATAGGTTTTGGAAGCCAATTTTCTGATGGGATCATAGCCCTTGTGACCGTCCTTGGTCAGGTTTCTTGAGCCGATAACAAGGTCGTAGCTGTCAAGCCCCTTTGCCATCTCCCCTATGACCTCGACTCCATAGGCAAGGTCACAGTCGGTGCAGACTACATACTCTCCCGTTATACCAAGCATACCCGTTCTGACCGCGTTACCCTTACCCTTGTTGGGGGTATAGCTGATCATTTTAAGGTTCCTGTAGTTACCTGCATTGGTCAGAAATATCTGCTCCGTTGCATCCGTGCTTCCGTCATTTACAAATATTATCTCATAATCCGAAAAGCTTTCGGACATATAGCTATGCAGAGACTTAATGCAATTTATGATATTTTTTTCTTCGTTGTATACCGGTATCACTACCGAAATTTTACCCTGATTCAAGGCTTTACCTCGCTATCGATTATTAACCTAAATTGAAAACCGCCGCGGCGGTTTTCATTCGTTAATTCTGCATTTTGCATTTTGCATTCTGCATTACGAACCCATCAGGGTTCGTTGTACGCATCCACCAATACCGCCTGTACACAGTATCTGTCGCTCCACAGCGCATTTGTGCAGGTTGACAGAGTTATGACACGGTTTGTTTCAAAGCTTATACCCTCGCGCTTGAATTTAGAGTTGGATTGCATTTCCTGCGCCCACTTCAAAAACTCCTCGGTTGAGGGGAAGCCTGTTTCTATATATTTATACTTATAGTCGGTTTTGTATACCGAGAATATCCTGTAGGTATATATACCCTTATCGGTGTAGACATATACATACTGATTTTTGTTGAAGAAATCCTCGTCAAGGAATTTTATCAGCTCGCTGAACATCAGACCGTTCTGCATATTGTGGCCGTAGACTATAAAGTTATAGTTGCCGTTGATATCCTTGTCACAGCGGAAATCCGCAAAGATAGAGCCTGCGGGCAGATGGTCCCTTGTGTAGGTGCGGTTGAGATAATAGTCGTTATCGCTGCTCTGCATAATGGGATAGTCTATATTTTCGGTGCCGGGTATAATTATCCAGCCGTAGACATCCTCATTGGTCTCGCGGAAGGTAAGAATACGGGACTTCATTCTCTCATAGAGCTGGTTATAGGTATGGGAATCCTCACCCTTTGGCTTGTTGATGCTGCCAAAGGAACCGAGCTCTGACAGCAATGCGCTGTCCGCAAGAGCCGAGCCGCCGTCGCCGAGATCAGCATACATATTGTTATAAAAATCACTTGCCTGCTTGTAGCCGTAGAGTGTCTTACCCACATAAAAAGCCGATACTGCAAAAATACAGATACATATTCCCATAACAATATAGCGTATGATGTCTTTTATCCTTGCGGCTTTTTTCTTTTCCTGGGTTTCCGGGTTGATCGGGGCTATCTCATCCGCAGTTGCGTGGTTAAGCGAGTAGAGGAAGGAATCCCTTTGATTGTTTTCTGACATAATAACTATCCTCAGTTAAAGTAAAGCCTTTGCCTTGCGGCAAAAGCTTTACCTTAGTTCTTAAAACTTGATTATGGAGTTATCCCACATATCGGGAGCGGCATAACCGAGAAGATTTACTGTGGTTGCCGCAACATTGGAAAGACCGTACTCTGCATCCTTTACAATGCTGTACTTGTCTGCATAGAAGTTATCGTAGATGATGCAGGGAACGGGGTTAAGGGTGTGGCTGGTCTTAGCCTTGGGTGTGCCGTCCTTATTAAGCTTTGCACCCTTGGTCTTCTTGTCGATCTCATACATTTCATCTGCGTTACCGTGGTCAGCGGTGATGATTGCAACACCCTCGAGTTTGTCGATAACTGTAAGGAGTCTTGCAAGCTGGAGGTCAAGTGCCTCAACGCTTACCTCTGTTGCAAGCATATTGCCTGTGTGGCCTACCATATCGCCGTTGGGGAAGTTGCAGCGCAGGTACTTGTACTCGCCTGACTCAAGCATCTCGATCATCTTGTCGGTGATCTCTGCACACTTCATCCAGGGTCTCTGCTCAAAGGGAACAACATCGGAGGGGATCTCGATATATGTCTCAAGCTTCTCGCTGAACTTGCCGGACTTGTTGCCGTTCCAGAAATATGTTACATGGCCGTACTTCTGTGTCTCGGAGATAGCAAGCTGCTTTATGCCTGTATCAGCAAGATACTCGCCCATGGTGTTGGTGATTTCGGGGGGATTTACAAGGTATCTGGAGGGAATATGAAGATCACCGTCATACTCAAGCATACCTGCATACATAGTCTTGGGGAAGCGAATGCGGTCAAACTTGTCAAAGCTCTCTGCTTCAAAAGCAACGCTGATCTCGATAGAACGGTCGCCGCGGAAGTTGAAGAATATAACGCTGTCGTTGTCCTCAATTGTACCAACAGGCTTGCCGTCCTTTGCAATTACAAAGGGATCAAGATCCTGGTCGATCGCACCGGTATTTGCACGGATGGTCTCAATAGCTTCCTTTGCGGAGGTGTACTGTGCGCCCTCGCCTAAAACATGAACCTTCCAGCCTGCCTCAACCATAGACCAGTTAGCCTCATAGCGGTCCATAGTGATCTTCATACGGCCGCCGCCGCTTGCGATCATAACATCAAAATCATCAGAGCGAAGCTCGTCAAGGTAGGCTTCAAAGGGCTCAACATATTCAAGAGCGGAGGTCTCGCCTACATCACGGCCGTCAAGAAGAATGTGTACTCTTACTGTCTTTACACCCTGCTCCTTTGCCTTTGCGAGCATAGCCTTAAGGTGGTCGATGTGGCTGTGAACATTACCGTCAGAGAAAAGACCCATAAAGTGAAGGGTGGAGTTGTTGTTCTTTACATTATCGGTAAGTGCTACCCAGGTGTCGCTTGTGAACATCTTGCCGTTTTCGATAGACTCGGAAACAAGCTTTGCACCCTGGCTGAATACCTGACCGGAGCCAAGCGCATTGTGACCAACCTCGCTGTTACCCATATCGTCGTCAGAGGGAAGACCAACGGCTGTACCGTGAGCCTTGAGGGAAACCATGGGATAATCCTTCATAAGTCTGTCAAGAGTAGGTGTGGTTGCAGCCTTGATAGCATTGCCTGCCTCGATATCGTTAAGGCCGATACCGTCCATAACTATGGTAACTACAGGACCGCGGACACCTTCAAAATTTGTAAGTTTATTAAGCTTCATATCAATTCCTCCGAATGTTATCAATATATAATAAATTTATTGTAACCCATAATTATGAATAAACAATGATATCCGGATAAAATACTTGAAAAAACTTAGCATTGTGTGATATAATCCTTGTTGTGAAGGAGATTGAAAAAATGGGAAATATCAACAAGGGACACAGACAACGCATGAAGCAGCGTGTCCGTCGGTACGGTCTGGATTCTCTGCAGGACCACGAGGCTTTGGAGCTGCTGCTTTTTTATGCGTTGCCATACAAAAATACAAACGGAACAGCTCACGAGCTGATAAACAAATTCGGTTCCTTTTCGGGAGTTTTTTGTGCTTCTGAGGAGGAGCTTATGTCGGTTTCGGGTATAGGAGACCATGCGGCCCTTCTTATACGGCTTATGCCTCGCTTTTTCAGCAGATATTCACAGGATGTTATGAACTTAAAGGGAGTTGCGGAGTCAAGGCAGGATCTGGAGGAATATATAATCAATCATTTTATTGCCTGCACCACCGAGCATGTACAGCTGTTTCTTTTTGATGCCGCAGGCAGACGCATAAACAGTATTACAGTACACGAAGGCGGTCTTAACAGCGTTGCGGTAAACAGCGAGACCATTGCCGAATATGTGTTTACCAACAGAGCCACCACCTTTATTCTTGCGCACAACCATCCATCGGGGGACATAAGGCCCTCTCCGGATGATCTGTATGTGACAAGAGATATATACCGTAAGCTCTCGGCTCTTAACAGAGAGATGGAGGAGCATTATATAGTGGCGGGCGGCAAGTGTGTTCCTATACTCGATGCTGCAAAAGAAATGTTTGACAAATGAGCATAAATATTATATAATATTATAATACTATAAAGTCGGAGAAGTATGTAATGATCAAAAGCATGACAGCCTTCGGCCGTGCAAACGCACAGACCGAAACAAAGGATATAACCGTAGAGATAAAATCGGTAAACAACAGATATCTTGACTGCAATGTCCGTCTGCCCGGCAGATACAGACATTTAGAGGAAAAGATCCGCGCCTATATACAGAAGAACGCCACCAGCCGCGGCAAGGTGGATGTGTTCATTTCGGTGGATCAGCTTGTAAGCGAGGGTGTTGAGATAAAGCTGGACACAGGCTATGCCGAAAGCTACTATAAGGCTCTGTGTGAGCTTCGCGACCATTTTGGTCTCCGTGACGATATCTCCACCATGGCACTTGCCCGTAACCACGATGTCTTTACCACCGTAAAGCCCGAGGAGGATGCCGAAAAGGAATGGAACGAGCTTTTGCCCGTGCTTGATGAGGCAATTGCAAACTATAACGATATGCGTATCAAGGAGGGTCAGCGCATTGCCGATGACCTTATGGCAAAGAAGGAAAATCTGGTAGTCCTTGCGGCAAAGGTTGCCCAGCGCAGCGAGGTAGGTGTAGAAAACTACCGCAACCGTCTTGAGGCCAAGCTCCGTGCTACCCTTGAGGCTATGTCGGTCGAGCCTGACGAGCAGCGCATACTTACTGAGTGTGCCATTTTTGCAGATAAGATAGCTATAGACGAAGAGATGGTAAGACTGCAGAGTCATTTTAAGGCATTTGACGATATAATGGGCTCAAGCGAGCCTGTGGGCAGAAAGATAGACTTCCTTTTGCAGGAGATGAACCGCGAGGTCAACACCACAGGCAGTAAGTGTAACGATTCCGAGATAGCTCACCTTGTTGTTGATATGAAGGCTGAGCTTGAAAAGATAAGAGAACAGATACAAAATATTGAGTAGTATGAAGCTGATAAATATAGGTTACAACAATCTTCTTGTAAAGGAACGCATAGTTTCGGTGGTATCTCCCGATGCGGCGCCTATAAAGAGAATGGTGGCAGATGCCCGTGAAACAGGCAGAGCAATAGATGCCTCCTGCGGCAAAAAGACAAAATCGGTCATTATAACCGACAGCGACCATGTGGTGCTTTGCGCCCTTGAGCCGGAGAGAGTTCTGGGCCGATTTAACGGAGAGGACAGCGAGGAGGAATAACAATGGCAAGAGGCTTGCTTATAGTAGTATCCGGGCCTGCAGGCTCGGGTAAGGGAAGTGTGCTTGGTAAGGTTTTTGAAAAATCAGGCGACTTTGTATATTCGGTTTCCGCAACCACCCGCGATCCAAGACCCGGTGAGGTGGACGGAGTCCAGTATCATTTTAAGACAAAGGAAGAGTTTGAAAGACTTATTTCCGAGGATGCGGTGGTAGAGCATACCTTTTACTGCGGCAACTATTACGGAACTCTGAGACCTGTTATCGAAAAGGATCTTTGCGAGGGCAAAAATGTGGTCCTTGAGATAGAGGTTGACGGCGCAATGCAGATAAAAAAGAAATTCCCTGATGCAGTGCTTGTGCTGGTGGTTCCACCCGACTTTGCCACTCTTGAAGCAAGACTGAGGGGCAGAGGCACCAACACCGAGGAGGATATCCTCAACCGTCTTGCCCGTTCCCGCGAGGAGCTTAGGCTCTTTGATGATTACGATTATCTTATCGTAAACGAGGACAATAAGCTTGACGATGCAGCAGACAAATTTATCGGAATTATAGAGAGTGAAAAATTAAGCACCGCCCATAATCCCGATTTTTACAATAAATTCTATGATATAAAGTGAGGTAAATAAAAATGATCTATCCTACACCCGAGCAGCTCTCCGGAGAGGGCAAGTATAACAGATACACCCTTGTTATTGCATCCGCAAAGTGTGCAAGAGTCATTACCGACGAGTATGTTGCACAGCGCGCAGAGGCAGAAAAGCTTATCGCAAACAAGGAAACAGACAAGTCTATTGCAGCTCAGCTCAAAAAGGAGATCCGTGACGAAAAGGCGGTTACCCTTGCGGTAAATCATCTTCTTGAGGGTGAGTATGTTATCCTGGACGAAACAGTACCCGAAAACACAACCATGTAATTTTGCAACGCCCCTGCGTTGCTTTGGAGGTAGCCTTGGCTTTGTACGAAATAGCGAGTGTATATATACTTGATGCACCCTATCAGATAGACAAGTCTTATGATTACTATATTCCCCGGGACCTGCGCAGAGACATCTGCGCAGGCATTTTTGCCGCAGTTCCCTTTGGAAGAGGTAATCGTCCTATGACCGCTATTGTCACAGAGCTCAAGGAAGACACCGACGATTATGCAAGGGATCTTAAACCCCTGCGCTCTCTTATGACAGACTCCCCTGTGCTTTGCGACGAGC
Source organism: Clostridia bacterium (assembly GCA_017537175.1). GTDB lineage: Bacteria > Bacillota > Clostridia > Oscillospirales > CAG-272 > RGIG7300. Next base: position 7,248 of record JAFYLH010000028.1, read on the forward strand.
AGCTGAAGCTGGTGGAGTTTTTAAAGGACAGGACCTTTTGTACCACAGGGGATGCGGTAAGGGCAATACTGCCCTCGGCTGCCTTTGCGGGGATAGAGATATTCTATACCTTTAACGACTGTGTGGTTGATACACATAAGCTCAACTCCCTTGAGCTTTCTGTCATAAATTATATAAGGGACAACGGCAAGGCAACCATTGCCCGTCTGCAAAAGGATGTTCATCCCGATGCCGACGAGGCTGTTTTGACCCTTATGCGCAAGGAATATCTCAAGCGGGATTTTCTTTTCCGCGAAAACAAAAGCAATAAATATCTTAACTATCTTACGGTAACTCCCGCCGCCGACCCCTATATTTCGGGGATAAAAAAGCTGCGCAGCGAAAAGCTTACAGAGATACTGCGCTTTATATGCGAGTGCGGCAGAGCCACCGATAAATATGTCAGACAGGAGCTGGACTGCTCTCTTGCTCAGATAAAGAGCCTTATTTCCAAGGGTCTTGTGAATTGCGAGAGGGTGGATCTGTACAAAAATCCCTATGATTTCCCCGAGGGTGAAAGCCCCGGCAAAGAGCTTGTGCTCAATGAGGAGCAATCTGCGGCGGATCTTAAAATGGCACAGCTTCTTAAAAAGGGTGAGCCCTGTGCCGTACTGCTCCACGGAGTAACGGGCAGCGGCAAGACCAGCGTTGTCAAAAGTATTGCCGACAGAGCTTTGGCAATGGGCAGACAGGTGATCATTCTTGTTCCCGAGATAGCCCTGACTCCCCAGACTCTATCCGTGTTTGGCGCATACTACGGCGACAATATTGCAGTTATGCACTCATCCCTTTCTCAGGGGGAGCGATATGATGCGTACCGCCGTATGCAGCAGGGACTGGTCAATGTATGTATAGGTACGCGCTCGGCTATCTTTGCTCCCTTTAAAAATCTTGGACTTATCGTTATCGACGAGGAGCAGGAGCATACCTACAAGTCGGAAAACAGTCCCAAATATTCGGCTCTTGATGTGGCAAGGTTCAGATGCGGATATCACAGCTCTATGCTTCTTCTGGCATCTGCTACTCCCTCAATAAACAGCTATTACAATGCCGCAAGCGGCAGATATACTCTTATAGAATTAAACAGCCGTTACGGTCAGGCAACCCTTCCCGAGGCGGTAATAGTGGATATGCGTGAGGAATACAGCCGAGGCTCTCTAAGTGCTATAGGCACACAGCTTCGTGACGGAATACAGACTGCCCTTGACCGCGGTGAGCAGGCGGTCATATTCCTTAACCGCAGAGGATATTCAAGCTATGCCAGTTGTCCTCAGTGCGGAGAGACTATCACCTGTCCCCATTGCAGCGTTTCTCTCACACGGCACAACTATCGCAGCGGTGCTAAGCTGGTCTGTCATTATTGCGGCTACAGCACATATATCCCCGACAAATGTCCCAATTGCGGCGGAGACCATATCCGTTTTATGGGCTACGGCACACAAAGGGTAGAGGAGGAGCTGCAAACGCTTTTCCCTGATAAAAAAATAGTCCGTATGGATGCGGACACCACAGGAACAAAGGCATCCTACGAGGAGATGCTCACAGCATTCCGTGACCGTGAGGGAGATATACTTTTGGGAACTCAGATGGTTACCAAGGGTCACGATTTTCCCGATGTTACTCTGTCGGGAGTACTGCTTGCAGATATGTCACTTTATCTTGACGATTTCAGAGCAGGGGAGCGGACCTTTTCGCTTATAACACAGGTGGTGGGCCGTGCTGGCAGAGGGGACAAGGCAGGAAGAGCTGTAATACAGACCTTTAATCCCGAGCATCCTACATTAAAATTAGCGGCAGAGCAGGATTACAAGAGCTTTTACAAAAACGAGATCGCCTTGAGAAGATCTCTGGTATTCCCGCCCTTTTGCGATATATTTCTTATAACCGTTACGGGAGCAAACGAGCAGGAATGTATAAAGAGCTGTCACGGCTTCCTTGAAAGACTGAAGCAGCTTTTGGCTGAAAATCCTTCTGTTAAGATGCAGATATTTGGTCCCTTTGAGGCTCCTGTATACAAAATAAACGAAAAATTCCGTTGGCGGCTTGTTATCAAGACGGTCAACAACAAGACTACAAGAGCAATGTTCTCTTATCTTATCGGTGAATCGCTTTCAAAAGCGGGAACAAAATGCTCTGTGTCCATAGATATCAATCCCAACAGTCTGTAGGTATAGTATGGCAGAAAAGATAGCAATAATAGGCGCGGGAGCGGCAGGTATGCTCTGCGCAGGTATGTTAACTGAATACGGATTTGATGTTACCGTCTTTGAGCATAACGAAAAGGCGGGGCGAAAGCTTGCAATCACCGGCAAGGGAAGGTGTAACCTGACCAACAACTGTACCCCCGAGGAGTTTTTGCGCAATGTGGTCACCAACCCCCGCTTTATGATGAGCAGCCTCTATACATTTACGCCCGAGGATACCATGGAGCTCTTTGAGGGGCTGGGGGTACCTCTTAAGACCGAGAGAGGTAACAGGGTTTTTCCGGTAAGTGACAAGGCATACGATATTGTGGATGCTTTGAAGAAGTATATGGGTGTCAAGCCCGTACAAAAAAGAGTAAGCGACCTTATCACAGAGGACGGCAGGGTAGTCGGGGTTGTGGCAGACAAAAAGAGATATGATTTTGACACCGTGGTGGTAGCTACGGGAGGTGCATCCTATCCCCTGACAGGCTCTACCGGTGACGGCTATAAGCTGGCAAAGCAGGCAGGTCACACCGTGACCCCGCTTATCCCTTCGCTCATTCCCCTTGAGACAGAGGAAAACGAGCCGTCAGAGATGCAGGGGCTCTCACTTAAAAATGTAAATCTTACGGTATATGATACCCAAAAAAATAAAAGCATATTTTCCGAGCAGGGAGAGATGATGTTCACCCATTTTGGTGTGACAGGCCCTCTGGTGCTGTCCGCCTCCTCCCATATGCATGACCTTAAAAAGGGAAAATATAAAATAAAGATAGACTTAAAGCCCGCACTTGACGAAAAAACCTTGGATCAGAGACTTTTGTCCGATTTTTCCAAATATCAGAACAAGGATTTTATCAATTCACTTTCAGATCTTCTGCCCTCAAAGATGATACCCGTATTTGTCAAAACGGTGGGTATTCCCGCTGACAAAAAGGTAAATGTTATTACAAAGGAAGAGCGCAGAAGAATGCTTGAGACCTTAAAGGGTCTTACCTACACGGTCAAGGACTTTCGTCCCATTGCCGAGGCGATTGTAACCTCGGGCGGAGTCGACTGTAAAGAGATAAACCCCAAAACCATGGAGTCAAAGCTGACATCGGGACTTTATTTTGCAGGCGAGGTAATAGATGTGGATGCCTATACAGGCGGCTTTAACCTGCAGATAGCATTTTCTACCGCTGCGGCAGCGGCGAGAGATATAAGAGGGTTTTGATTAATGTGGAGTGCGGCCTGAGGCAAAGCCTCTTGGCACTCCCTCCGGTCGGAACACGGAATGCGGAATTAAATGTGGATTTTTGTCCTTTAGGACAAAAATCTTCCTTAACTCCTAATTCCTAACTCCTAATTCCTAACTAATAAATTATTGGAGGCAATTATGATAAACATAGCAATCGACGGTCCCTCCGGGGCAGGAAAAAGCACCATAGCAAAGGCTGTAGCCAAGAAAAAGGGCTACATATATGTGGATACGGGCGCACTCTACCGTTCTATCGGTCTGTGGGTGGCTCGTAAGGGTATTGCAAAGGACGATAAGGGAAGTGTAATCGCCGAGCTTGGCAATATCACCCTTGAGCTTAAATATGTTGAGGGCACTCAGCGCGTATACCTTAACGGTGAGGATGTAAGCGATGATATCCGTACCCCCGAGATATCTATGTATGCCTCTGCGGTTTCCGCTATCCCCGAGGTAAGAGCATTTCTTCTTGACCTTCAGCGAGATATGGCAAAAAAGCATAATGTTATTATGGACGGTCGTGATATAGGTACGGTTATCCTTCCCGATGCAACCGTCAAGTTCTTTATGACCGCATCCCCCGAGGGCAGAGCAAGACGCCGTCATAAGGAGCTTTTGGAAAAGGGAATAGACACAAGCTATGAGGATGTTCTTGCCGATATGATAGAGCGCGACAAAAACGACTCCACCCGTGATATAGCTCCCGCAATTGCGGCAGAGGACGCAATACACTTTGATAACTCTGCAGAGGGTATAGAGCAGAGCGTGTCCGAAATGATTGAAATTATCGATAAGGTTATAGAGGCAAAAAAATGAAAGTTTATAAGTTTTTGTATAAGATACTGGCACCCATATTCCGTATTATATTCAATGTTCATGCCCACGGTGAGGAAAATATCCCCGAGGAGGGCGGACTTCTTATCTGTCCTAACCATATCTCCGCACCCGATGTTATTATGGTTGCGGTAGCCACCCGTAAGAGACCCATCAACTTTATGGCAAAAGCCGAGGTCTTTAAGGTTCCCGTGCTTGGATTGATAGTCAAGGCGCTGGGCGCATACCCTATCCGCCGCGGTGAGGGTGATGTAGGCGCTATAAGAAAGACCATTTCTCTTTTAAAGGAGGGAAGGACGGTAGGTATGTTCCCTCAGGGCACCCGTTATAAGGGTGTCGATCCCCACGAGACCTCTATCAAGCACGGCGCAGGTATGATAGCTCACAGAGCAGGTGTTCCCGTATTGCCGGTGGCTATAATAACCAAGGGCTATAAGGTATCTGTCTTTAAGCGAGTTGACGTTATCTTCGGAAAGCCCATACTTCCCTCAGAGCTCGGCTTTGAAAGCGGCAGCCGTGCAGATCAGGCAGCGGCGAGCGAAAAGATATTTACCGAGATATTAAAGCTTCACGAAGCGGGAGTACCCAAGAAATGATCATTAAGGTAGCAGCCCTTGCCGGATTTTGTTTTGGTGTCAAGCGCGCTGTAGAGACGGTTGATGCCCTGACGGCAGAAAATACAAAGGTATATACCCTTGGCAAGCTTATACACAATGCCACCATAGTCAATGATTTTGCCCGCAGAGGAGTTGAGATAATCGGCGAGGAGGATATAGACCGTGTCTATACCAAAACCGATGCAGAGCATCCCTCGGTGGTGGTCATTCGCGCCCACGGTGTGGTAAAGGCGGTAAGCGACAGGCTGGAGGAGTGTGCAAAAGGGAATCCTTATTTTACCGTATCAGATCAGACCTGTCCCCATGTCAAAAAGATTCACCGCATAGTGGAAAAGCATTCACGGGATCATGATGTTACATTGATATTCGGCAACATCGGTCATCCCGAGGTGCAGGGAATTTGCTCATATGTTGACGGTGAATATCTGGTGTTTGAAAGATCGGATGACTTGGATTATGGCAATTTCACCAATAAAAGGGTATTAATGGTGTCTCAAACGACACAAAAATTATCGGAATGGGAAAAAAGTCAAAAAAATCTCAAAAAGGTCTGTACAAATGCTTTAATATTTGATACAATATGTAGTGTTACTGAAAACAGACAGACAGAGGTCGACGCGCTCTCAAAAGAGGCGGATATAATGCTGGTTATCGGTGGTAGAGACAGCTCGAATACCAACAAGCTGTACGAAATTGCCCGTAAAAATCAGCCCGAAACCTACTTTGTAGAGGATGTCAGCGATCTGCCGGATGTTAAGGTCACAGCCCGCACAATTGTGGGTATAGCTGCAGGAGCTTCAACTCCGGGCAGTATAATTAAGGAGGTAAAGAAGAAAATGAGTGAAAAAGAACTCGCAACCGCAAAGGAAAACTTTGCAGAATTACTTGATGCATCTTTCAAGACTTTAAATACAGGAGATATAGTTACAGGTACAGTACTGTCTGTTACAGACTCTGAAGTTACCGTAGACCTTGGTGCCAAGGTTACAGGTATCATTCAGGCAGCAGACATTATCGACCCTACAGTAAAGCTTTCTGACCTTTACAAGGTTGGCGACGAAATTACTGCAAAGGCTGTTCGTGTAAGCGATGTTGACGGCTTTGCTACTCTCTCCCGTCGCAGCATTGAGGCTAATGCTAAGTGGGAAGGCATTGTTACCGCATTCAACGAGGGTACTGTTCTTGAAGGTAAGGTTACCGAGGTTGTTCGCGGCGGCGTTATCGTTATCCTTAACTCTGTTAAGGTATTTGTTCCCGCTTCCCAGACAGGTCTTAAGAAGGACGCAGATCTCAGTGTGCTTCAGGGTACCATACATAAGGTTAAGATCATCGATATCAACGAGCAGCGCAAGCGCGCAGTCGGCTCTATCCGCGTAGTTGAGCGTGAGGAGAGAAAGGCTGCTGAGGAAGCTTTCTGGGCTTCTATGGAAAAGGACAAGAAGTTCACCGGTAAGGTTAAGAGCCTTACATCCTACGGTGCATTTGTTAACCTTGGTCCCGTTGACGGCATGGTTCATCTTACCGAGCTTTCCTGGAAGCGTATCAAGAATCCCGCAGAGGTTGTTTCTGTAGGCGATACTCTTGATGTATTTGTTATCGACTTCGATGTTGAAAAGAGACGCATCTCTCTCGGCCACAAGACCGAGGAGACCAATCCCTGGACTCTCTTCACCAACCAGTTCTCTGTAGGTGATGTTGCTCCCTGTAAGATCGTTTCTATGATGCCCTTTGGTGCATTTGCTGAGGTTATCCCCGGCGCTGACGGTCTTATCCACATCTCCCAGATCGCTAACAAGAAGATCGGCAAGCCCGCTGATGTTCTTGAGCTCGGTCAGGTAGTTGATGCAAAGATCATCGACATCGACGAAGAGAACCACAAGATCTCCCTTTCTATGAGAGCACTTCTCGAGGAAGAGGAAGAGATCGAGGTTGAGCTCGTTGAGGAAGAAGCTGCTGACGAAGAATAATCAATAATAAAAGCCCTTGCCTTGGCAAGGGTTTTTTTAATGCAGAATTAAGGAAGAAAGCAGGCGTATGCCTGCTTTCGTTTATTATATAGAGTTTTATATCTTTGTCAGTTTTGCAAATGTTGCCATCAGCTTTTTGGTTCCGAAGTTATCAAACATAACCTCGTAAAGATAATCTCCCGACATATCGGTAACAGACAGGATTATACCGTGACCGAACTTTATATGCTTGACCTCGTCACCTACAGAGAGCTTCTCGGCTGCAGCAGTGAACTTAGGAGCTGTAGAAACAGGCCGTTTCATCTCACGGTTAAAGGTGGATACAGCAGAGCGTCTTTGATTAATCTCAAATCCGGGTACCTCCCGACGGTACAGCTCTTGGCGCACACATCTGTCATCGGGTAATTCCTTTAAAAATCTTGAGGGTTGATTATACTGGGTCTGACCGTACATCAGACGGCTCTTGACATAGGTGGTACAGAGCTTTTTGCGGGCTCTTGTTATGGCAACATAGCAGAGTCGGCGCTCCTCCTCCAATTCTGCCTGCTCACCGATAGATTGGTATGAGGGGAAGAGTCCTTCCTCAAGGCCGGGAAGGTAAACATGGTCAAATTCAAGACCCTTTGCCGAATGTATGGTCATCATAACCACCGCATCGGCATCGGCATCATAGTTGTCTATATCCGCAACCAGAGCAGCCTCTTCAAGGAACTGTGCAAGGGTTGCCTCCTCGTGCATCTCTTCAAAGGCGACGGCGTTTGAGATAAGCTCCTCTACGTTCTGTAGCCTGTCCTCTGCCGCCTCGCCCTGTAAAATGAGCATACCTCTGTAGCCTGAGATGTCAATGGTCTTTTCCACAAGATCGGACAGGGACTCTGTTTCGGCAATGCCGCGGAGGGTATTGATAATGTCCGCAAAGTCCTTAAGCTTGCCTGCCACTCTGCCAAGGGCGGTGTATCTGTCTGCGTTCTGTATGATATCGAACATAGACAGACCTTCCATTTCGGCAAGTCTCTCTACTGCCTCGACGGTAGCATCGCCTATCTTTCGCTTTGGCTCGTTGATTATTCTCTTTAGCCTCAGGTTATCCTGTGTGCTTGAGATAAGACAGAGATAAGCAATAATGTCCTTGATCTCTTTTCTCTCATAGAAGCGTGTTCCGCCCAAGATACGGTAGGGAATACCGCTTTTTGCAAACACACCCTCAAGAGAGTTGGACTGTGCATTCACACGGTAGAGTATGGCGTGGTCGCTGAATTTACTTCCGTTTTTAACGGTGGACTCAAGGATAGAGTCGGCAATATATCTCGCCTCCTCCGCCTGATCGTTCAGCTGCTTTACAAATACCTTGTCTCCGTCCTCCTTGGCTGTCCAAAGATTCTTTTCTCTTCTGCCGTGGTTGTTGGCTATAAGTCGGTTTGCGCTTTCTATTATGTTAGCTGTGGATCGGTAGTTCTGCTCTAATTTGACCACCCTTGCATCCTCAAAGACCTTGTCAAAGTTGAGGATGTTTTCTATGGTCGCACCGCGGAAGCGGTAGATGCTCTGGTCATCGTCACCGACCACCATAATATTTCTGTAATGTCCCGACAGAAGCACCGCCAGCATAAACTGAGCCTTGTTTGTGTCCTGATACTCGTCGATACATATATATTTAAAGCGGCGCTGATAGTAGCCTCTTATCTCCTCATCCTTTTCAAGAAGCCGTACGGTTCTGACTATTATATCGTCAAAGTCAACTGCGTTTGATGCCTCAAGGCGCTTTGCGTATTCCTTATATATTCTTGCGACATTTTTTTCGTAAAGCTCCTTTGAAAACTCCTTTTCAAACTCCTCGGGGGTCATAAGGCTTTCCTTTGCTTTACTTATCTTACCAATAACGATCTTGGGAGCATAACGCTTGTCGTCAAGATTAAAATCACGGATGATAGATGTAACCAGCTTCTTCTGATCGTCGGTATCGTATATGGTAAAGCCGCTCGCAAGTCCTGCCTCTAAGGGATGGCGGCGCAGTATTCGCATACAGATATTATGGAATGTTCCTGCCCATATCTCCTCTGCCTCATCGCCTATAACCTTTGCAAGGCGCTCCTTCATCTCGTTTGCCGCCTTGTTGGTAAAGGTGATACACATTACAGCCCATGCAGGGCAGGGGTTCTCTGCATACTTGACCATATATTTTTCAAGCTGCTCTATGGGCAGCATGCTTGCCATTTCAAGCTCGGCAATATTACCCTCGCTTAAATCAAAGGGGATATTTCTGCTCTCATATCCCGTGCCGTAGCGGATGATGTTTGCTATACGGTTGACAAGCACGGTGGTCTTTCCGCTTCCCGCACCGGCAACGACAAGTAAGGGCCCTCTTACACTTTTAAGAGCCTCGCGCTGTCTGTCGTTGAGAAAGGAATATATCTTATCAAAGCATTTTGTCTTTGCTTCTATATATCTTTGTTCCAATTTATTTCCTCCAAAATGAACTTCTTATATTATACTATAAATTGTAAAATTAATCAAGACTCACACAATTATCAATTTTTCGTCACATTGGATGAATATAATGGTATTACATCCTATAGAGATGCAGGTGCTCAACCGAGCACCAACCTACCGCCCGGCAGGGCGGACAAAAAATAACAGCCTATCCTTTTCGGGATAGGCTGATTTGAGGTAATAGGTAATAGGTAAGAGGTAATAAGTAATAAGTAAGGAAGAAAACCGCCGCGGCGGTTTTCGTTATTTATTCTACTAACGCATCTTTTTTTGATATGCCACTCTGGGGTCGCCATTCTCAAGACGGATGATACCGCAGTATACGAAGCCGTTTTTCTCAAGCATTCGTCTCATAGGCTTATTGCCCTCGTGAGTATCGCAACGGATGTTACGGCACTTGTTGTGACGGCATATCTCCTCGCAGGCACGGACCATGGCACCGCCCAGACCCAGACCCTTAACGGTATTGTCTACGCAGATGCGGTGGATATATGCATAGCTTGAGTCGTTGATCCACTTACCGTCTATCTCGGCATAGGTAGGCTCTTCGCCTAAGAAGATGCCAACGCTTGCAAGGATCTTTGAGTCCTCGCATACAACATATCTGTTGCCGTCAAGGATATCCTTTTCAAGAATGCTTCTGTCCGGATAACCGTTCTGCCACTGGTCTATACCCTGTGTTGCAATAAATGCTCTTGCCTCGGCAAAGAGCTCGTCTATACGGTCAAGCTCGTTTATTTCAGCCTTGCGGATCTCGAGGTTGGTGATACGGCTCATCTTTGCTCTTACGCGGTTTATCGAAAAGCCCTTGGCAGAGAAGTTTGCCTCATACTCGGTAACAATGTTGTCCGCCATATACTCGCTGTTGTGAAGGTCGTATGTAAGATCCTCAAGGTCAAAGCCCATGTACTTGAACTCTTCAAGAGAGAAATCAAACAGGGGTCTGTTATCGGTCTTAAATACTATCTCACCTGTGGGAACAAGCAGCCTTTTGTAAAGCTCAAGGAAGCCTCTGTCGGTCAGACGGCGCTTTGCGTGGCCGTTATGAGGCCAGGGATCGCTGAAGTTAAGGTATATGCGCTCTATCTCACCCTCATTGAAGAGTTGGGGCAGGGTCATGGCATCGCCTACAATGAATTTTACATTTGTGATACCCTCATCTCTTACCTTTTCTGCCGCTAACATAGCCACATCCGGGATCTTTTCCATAGCTATATAGTTGATATCAGGATTTCTTTTTGCGGTCTCAAGGATAAACTTACCCTTGCCGCAGCCTATCTCTACCGTGATGGGAAAGCAGGGAATATCCTCTCTTTTTGTTATAAGAAGATCGGCACAGTCACTCAGACGAAGAGCGCCGTTCTTTTTTTTTCGCATTCTCATATTGAAATTTTTCGCTCCCTGTGTTATAATTACTATATATGTAATCAGTATACTATATTTTTCTGAAAAAATAAAGACCTAAATTGAAATTATTTAAGGAGTGACCCTATGGAAAAGATGGTATTTCTTGCCACACTGGCAGGTAAGCTGTCCGAGTATCCTATGGAAGCAGACGCTATAGAAAACAGCGTAGCACAGGTCAAGGGATATATAGACCGTGTAAGCGATGCCGATTTTGCGGCAGAGCCTGCAACTGAAGAGGATATTGCGGGTATTGCCAAGGATATCTACGAAAAATATGTGGCTGCCAAAGAGGCGCAGAAAAAGGCTGAGGAGGAAGCGGCGGCTGCGGCAGAGGCTGAAGCGGTAAAGGAAGCCGCAAAGACAGAGAGTGCTGTGCCCGAGGAGCTCGGTGAGTCCGAGGAATCCGACATAGAGCAGACAGAGGATGCGGCAGACTTTGCAGAATATGAATTAATTGACAATATCTTCCTGTCCGAGACCGAAGAGGAGAGCACCGATGCAGCTCAGGCAGAGCCCGAGTCTGTACAGGAAGCGGGGCCTGTAACCGAGCCTGTATTAACTGAGGAGAGCCTGGATATCAAGGCTCAGGTCGATCAGCTGCTTAATGATGACGAGCCTCTTGCTCCCGAGGAAATAATAGAGCAGCTTGTTTCCCCCGATGAATACGAGGAGACAGCGGCGGCACAGCCTACCGATGAAGAATTCTTTGAGATGCTCGCTAAGGAAGCAGAGGGAGAGCGTAGCGACAAGGCGCGTCTTGAGGAGCTGAAGCTTAAGGCCCTGGCGATGGCAAACAAGGAAGATCCCGAAATGGTGGCGCAGGTGCTGAGTCAGGATGAAGAGCTGGTCGAGATCGTTGCCGCAAGTGACATTGCAGATGAGTTTGATCCTATCGAAGCCGCCTTTGACCCCGAAGAACGCCCCGACATTGCTTTTGAGGAAGCACAGGAGCTTGAAGAGGTAGACGAGTTTGAGGTGGCAGAGGAGTTTGAGGAGGAATATATCCCCGAGGATGAGTTTGCCCCTGAGCTGATGATCGATAAGGACGAGCTGCGCGGTGTCGATGATAAAAAGAGTAAGAAAAACAAGAAAACCAAAAAGATCAAGCCTAAAAAGGAAAAAGAAAAGGTAAAGGGTACGCCCCTTTTCTGGACTCTGTTTATACTTACCTTACCCATTACTCTTCCCTTATACCTTTGCGTATGTGTGTTTTACGGATTGCTGTATGTGGCAGTAAGCGCACTTATTGCGATTTTTGCAAGTGCAATGGTGGCAACCGTTGCCTGCGGTACAGCGGTATCCCTTGTAGGTATCATTTACGGCTCGGTACAGTGCTTTGGCAATGTTCCCATCGGTCTTTTTGAGATAGGTATAGGTGTTGTTATAGGCGGAGCAACTATGCTTTTGTCTGTTCTTCTCTACAATGTCGCTATCCGTTATATCCCCCGTCTCTTTAAGCCTGTTAATCGTTTTGCTGCATGGGGCTTTGACGGAATAGGACAGCTATATACCAAAATTAAAAAGGAGTGTGGCAAAAGAAAATGAAACCAACATCAATAATCTTTATCATACTTTCTGCCATACTTATCGTTTCGGGTATAACTGTTTGTATAATCGGCGCTTCTATGGCAAATGAACAGAATCCTCTGCTGTGTGACAGTATCGAGGAAAACGGAGATGAGATCAATACTCAGCTCCTTGACGAGTTCAAACTGACCGACATTGTTATAGATGTCAAAAATATGGATGTAAGGTTCGAACAGGGCAGCGAGAACAGGATAGTATTCCGCAATATTAATAAGGTTACATATGATCTCGCTATAAAGGATCATAAGCTTAGCCTCACCTCTGTCAATCCCTTTGAAATAACATCTATGATAGGATTCAGAGAAAATGACGGTGGATTTGCAGGCTTGCGTCATTATCTGTATCTTAACAGATATGACAAAAAAGTATCCGAGGTAGTCGTTTATTATACCTCCGATCAAAGCTTCGCCAATATCAGTATCAGTGTTAAGAACGGCGATGTTGTTCTTGCGGATCTGAAGGGTGATACAACCTATTCTCTTGAGGCGACCGATGGTAATATTGATTGTGATAATATCATCACGGTCAACAATATCAAAGCAAATGTAAAAAACGGCAACTTTAACTTTGACCGTTCAAGTGCAAAGTTCCTTGATTTCTTTGTGGACAACGGTAACGGCTCAATGCTCATTACAAAGCAGTTCAACTTCTACTGCGAATGTGAAATGGGCAATATCTGGCTCGATTCAAAAAAAGAAGATAACGACTGGGTTGGTGTATATCCCGAGCTTCAGAATCAGGATCAGGTAGAGGTGCCCGATATGGTCAAAGCAAAGGTCGTATCCGGACAGCTTACCATCGATACCGCTGAGCTTACAGAGGAAACCGAAGAGATACCTGAGGAGACACCGGAAGAGACCAATACAGAAGAATAATTAAAATTTAAAAATGGACTGTAAAAAATTACAGTCCATTTTTAAATACATTAAAAACCGAAAATGCGGCAACAATATATGCGTAACGAAAGAAAAAGGAGATATCATTATGCTTGACAGGACAGCACTTATCCTTGCTATAATAGGCGGCCTGAACTGGGGAAGCATCGGCTTGTTCGGATTTGACATCGTTGCCTGGATCTTTGGAGGACAGACCGCGCTTTTCTCCCGTATAATCTATACGGTCGTTGCACTTGCCGCTGTTTGGTGTATATCCCTTCTCTTCAGACAGAGAGAGGAATATACCGAGACCGATAAGTACTAAAAGCAGGCTGTCACAGACAGCCTGTTTTTTTTGTTGCAATGTGGCGTGTGATAAACAAACGGTGTTTTCTGAGCCTTAGAGCGCAGTTTGGGTGCGGTGACTTGCCGAATTTATTCTGCATTCATCATCAGAACCGACAGTATACACAGTCCTGCCGTTTCGGTACGCAATATGCGTTTGCCCAGGGTTATGGGATGTGCTCCGTTTTCACCGGCAAGGGCTATTTCTTTTTCCTCAAATCCGCCCTCGGGCCCTATAAATACCGCAACCGAGCCCTTATTGGATATTTCAGTTAAAAGCTTTCTTGCGGCATCCATACCCTCGGCCTTTTCGTAGGGTATAAGAATACACTCGGTAACCTTGGCATATTCAAGAGCTTGCTTTAAGGACATAGGTGCTTTTATTTCGGGGATTATACCTCTGCCCGACTGCTTTGCTGCTGACTCTGATATCTGTTGCCAACGGGCAAGCTTTTTGCCCTCTTTTTTTTCGTCTATCTTAACTATACAACGGGCAGTAACGGTGGGTATGATCTCATATACTCCCAACTCTACCGCCTTTTGTATGATAAGCTCCATCTTGTCCGACTTTGGCAGACCCTGGAAGAGATATATGCGCTGCTTGAGCTCTGTATCCGAGGGCTGGGAGCCTTCTATATCCAGTAGTATGCAGTCACGGTCAAGGCTCTTGATCACACAGCTGTAATCGTTACCCTTGCCGTCGCATATTTCCACCTGCTCTCCCGCCTGCATACGCAGTACATTTTTTATATGGTTGACATCATTGCCCGTGATCTTTATTTCTGTTTGGCTCACAGCATCCGGACTTACAAAAAATCTATGCATATTTTTCTCCAAATTTTATTTCATTTCATTTTATCATATGTAATTTAAAAATGCAATAATTACAGAGTTTAATATTCTCTCCTTATCAAAAAATAATAGGGGAGGTGAAATGATGATTAAAAGATTTTTATGTATACTGATTCCGGCAGCTATGCTTTGTTTGCCGTCATACGCCTATAGCCGAACAGGCTACGGCTGGTACTGTATGCGCAACGGCAACACTCCGCCCTGTATAGAAGAGCAGTTTTCCTTTATAGAAGACTATGACGGATACTATCTTGACAGGACACCAAAGGATAAGGTCATATACCTGACCTTTGATGCGGGGTACGAAAACGGAAATGTTTCAAAAATTGCCGAGACCTTAAAAAAGCATAACGCCACAGGTGCATTTTTTGTTCTTGAAAATATTATAAAAAAGGAGCCTGAGCTTATTAAGAGCTTAGCCGAGGACGGAAACCTTATCTGTAACCATACCGCCAGCCATAAGAATATGACAACGGTTACCGATATCAATGAATTTTCGGCAGAGCTTACCGCCTTGGAGGAGGTCTGCCGTGAATATACCGGTGTGGAGATGGCAAAATATTACCGTCCTCCCGAAGGATGCTTCAGCGAGGAGAATCTCGTCTTTGCAAGTGAGCTTGGCTACAAAACGGTTTTCTGGAGTCTTGCCTATGCCGATTGGGACAATAACAAGCAGCCCGACCCCGTTGAGTCAAAGAACAAGCTGCTTGCCAACACTCATAACGGAATGGTACTTCTGCTTCATCCCACATCCGCCACAAATGCGGCTATACTTGATTCGCTTTTGACAGAGTGGGAAAAACAGGGATACAGGTTTGGTGATCTCAATGAGTTATGTAAGGATTAAACGCAGTCTTATAATACTTTTGGCACTTGTGCTTATACTGTATGCAGGCTCCTCTTTTTTATGCCGCGGTGAGGATGAAAAACAGATAGCACTTACCTTTGATGACGGTCCTCATTACAAATATACCGAGGAAATACTTGACATCCTCAAAAAATATGATGTCAAGGCCACATTTTTTACCGTGGGTACAAATGCCGAGCGTTATCCCGAGCTTATAAAGCGGGAGATAAGCGAGGGACATGAGGTGGCAAACCACACCTATTCCCACAAGCATATGGCAGACCTGAGCGAAGCTGAGTTTGAGGCCGAGATAAGGGAGTGGGAGGATGCGGTCAACGGCTGCTTTGAATATACAAGCAACCTCTTCCGTCCCCCTGAGGGTATCCTGACCCAGGACGAGGCGCAGATAGTGACCGAAAACGGATACGAAACGGTTTTGTGGACGGTGGATACCCGTGATTGGGCGCACAATAAGGTGGAGAGCATAGTGGAGACGGTTGTTTCGGGAGCAAGAGACGGTGGGATCGTTCTCTTCCACGATTTTGTATCGGGAAGCAGCCCTACCCCCGAGGCACTTGATATAATTATACCAAGGCTTAAGGAAATGGGCTATGAGCTTGTTACGGTTTCTGAGCTGAAATGAACAAAAGCAGGCATAAACGGAATGTTTATGCCTGTTCAGCGTGTCGATAAACCTATCGACACGCTGGCAGACTTTGAAAAAGGAAGCGAGAACCCCCAAACCTCGACAAGCTCGGTTCGGGGAACCCCGCACGGTTTTCGTGAAAATGGTCCGTAGATCTCGTTGACACCAACAATTCCTTCTGCGCTCCTAAAGTCGCTTGAACTCATTGGGTGTCTGCCGTCCTCGCAGCCCTGCTTTTTCTGCCACAGGCAGCGCAGGACTGTTCGGCGTACTAAGTACGGTAGAGACGGCTTGGGGGAAAAGTGTGAAAAAGTGGTGTATACTCGATGTATACACCACTTTTGAATACTTATCAGACTATATTGGGAGATATAGTCATTATATAACAATTGTTCGTTAGACGGTGTGATGATCTGAAAAAATATTTTTTCAACACGGCCGACCGACTTTTTCGACAGTC
>JAFYLH010000029.1 GCA_017537175.1 Clostridia bacterium
AAGATGTGTTTCATTCATGCCGTACCAGCTGTTTACAACAGCCTTCTTGGAAGAAGTAAATAAGTAATAGCTGCCGTCGGTATCCTGTACAAGACCCTTTGCTACAGGATAGCCGTTTTCGTAATAGCATATATTACCGTTCTTCTCACGGTATATGCCTTCCTTGACCTGCATTCTACCGTCTTCATAGAACCAGTAGATACCTGTTGCAAGAGAATAGCCGTTAAGATGTGTTTCGTTCATACCGTACCAGCAATTCTTAACTGCCTTCAAGGTGGAAGTAATCAAATAGTAATTGCCATCCGAAGCCTGTACAAGACCCTTTGCTACGGGATAGCCGTTTTCTACGTAGTAAACCTCGCCGTCGGCAAATACAAGACCTGTTAACTCACCGACAAGATCTACTGTGCAGGTATCTGCTACCTTGTTGGTATTCTTAACGAATACATACTCACCGTTAGCATATGCAAGGCGGAGCTCTCTTACCTGCCAGCCGTTTTCAAAGTACATATCCTCTGCAACACCTGTATAGAGCTGACCCTTACCGTCGGTGCCGCAATCGTATGCAAAGTACTCAAATCTGTTGGACTCATGGGATACTACAACACCCTTCTGCATACAGCCTGCGCTGTTGAAGAAGTAGATATCGCCGTCGATCTCAACCATGAGATACTTAACGTTCTTGGAGGTGTTGTAATAGTAGGAAGGACCGTACCAGCATCTCTTGAAGGAGTACCAGTCTTCCCATACAACCGACTGTACCTTACCATCAACAAAGTCGAAGGTAATGCCGTTATCAGCGGTAACGCTGCCCTCGGCTGCCTCAAGGGTCTCGGGAAGGAAGTAATACCACGCACCGTCGATATCAAACCAGCCTGCGGTAAGAGTACCGAGCTTAGCATAGTAATACTTGCCGTCGATCTCAACGAGACCTGTGTACTTGCCCTTGGAAACGCCGTCATCACCGAAGTTGTAGTATACACCGTCAACTGCAGCGATACCTGTAAGAGCTACGCCGTCAGCATAGTACTTACCGTCTACCCAGCCGGAGAGCATTACACCGTCAACATAGGTCTTGCCGTCGGTATAAACACCGTTGAACACTTCGCCGCACTCACACTTGAGTACACCGTCGGTAACAGCATAGTCATGACCTGCTGCGGCAATTGTGGTACCCCAATCAACTACCGAGTTACAAGCCGCACAGAAGGTTCTGCCGGTATAACCTGCAGTTGTACATGTAGCAGCTACGTCTGCAACTGCTTCTGCGGTGTGATAGTGACCCTTGTCCCAGCTGTTGTAGTAATCAGCTGCGCCTGCTACGTTACCCTTGTGAGTACCGCAGAACCACATTTCTGTGTCGCACTTAACACCGTCGCCGGAGAAGGAGTCGATTGTATCGTCAACTCTTACGAGAACACCGCGGTCAATGTCAGCTATAACAGCCATGCCCCAGTACTCGTTAAGAGAGGTTGTGAACTGACGAAGTGTGTAAGCCTGCGCGCCTGCCTTTGTACCGTTGGGATATACGTAACCCTCCTTGAGAGTCCATACACGAACAGGCATAGAAACGAGAGCTGCCTCACCGGTAGCATCTACATCACCTGTCTTGGTAACGGTAACTGTAGCAACATTGAATCTTTCGTCAACAGTATAGGAAGCCTCAAAGCCTGTCGCTACGGTCATATGGTCAAGCTGCCATGTGCTGTTGTTGTCAAGGTCGATTGTAGCCTCAACAGACTTAACTGTCTGGATATCTGTAGCTACAAGATCCATCCAGTAGATAGAGCCGAGCTTGGGATATGTAAGGTCTGCATCGTGAGGTACGAGCTTAACTGTGCTGCCGGAATCATCTGCTGCAACAGTGATGTAACCGAATGCGGATGCATAGTTACCCATCTTATCCTCTGCTGCAAACTTAACCTGGTGCTTGCCGTTGTCAAGACCGGTAACATCTGCGGTAACAACACCGCCTGTATATGTACATTTGGTCTCTATACCGTCGATATAAGCCTTAACGCTGTCAGCATTGATGCCGGTAGCGTTTGTAAGAGTTGTATTATCTGCAAGCTTAGCAGCAAAAGTAACCTTACCTGTATTTACAGTCTGGTTGTTAAGAGCTGCTGCATCGGGCATACCCTCTACCGCGTATGTAACACCGCCGAAGATGGGAGCCTCTCTGTCGTCTACTGCAGAGGAGTAGTCAACAGTAATATCGTCAAAGTAGAACTGGTATGTAGCAGGAATGTTTCTGTTTTCCCTTGATACATAGTTAAACGCAGAACCGTCACGGTCGGACAGATAGAACTGCATCATAGCGGAGTTAGCCTTCCAGCCTACTGCTTCATATGCAGAAACATCTGCCCAGAGGTAGTGCCAGCCGGGCTCAGTGAAGCTGGATACAACACCTGTACCGCCAACTGTGTTATCCATGTTGTTCGAGTTGATGGAGCTGCCGAATACGGGATTGCCGTTAGCATCAAAGGTTACAGACTGGAGAGTCCAACGAGCCCAGAGACCGTCAAACTCATCGTCGATATAAATCCAGATACCGACCTTCTTTGCATTCTTGAACACTCTCTGCTCAGTTGAATACATAGAGGTCTTCATATAACCCGACTCAAGGGAGTTGGAATAATCTACAACACCGCTGAGAGCGTAGTTGCCGCTGTGAACCTCACCTGTGGTTGCGTCAACGATCTCCTGTGTGGTCTCGGGCCATACATAGTTGTACTTTGTACCGGGAGTTTCGTCGAAAACAACAACACTGGTGCCGTCCTCGAAGTCATATACTACCTCAGAGCCCTTACCGAGAATAATCTTTGCGTTAGCTGTAAGCTCTGTTCCGTTAAGTACAGCACTTATATCACTTTCGGTAACTGCAGGATCCTCTGCGCAAGCAGTAAAATTAAAGCCGTCGATAGTACCAACTGCTGAATTGGAAAGAGCAAATGTAAAGTCGGATGCCTTTATAGCAACCTCCTTAACTCCGTAGGTAGCATCGATGCCGAGAGCTACGGTCTTGCCGTAAGGAACTGTCATTTCAGCAGAGCTGAATGCGATAGCATCGGGAAGCACTACGTTGAGAGTAACGCTGCCAACCGCCTGACCGTTATACATAGCTGTGATAGTAGCATCACCTACTGCATCACCTGCGGTGAATACACCGTCAGCATATGTACCGTTGTCAACAACATAGGTAATATCCGCAGGAACATCTGCCGCGTTACCTGTAGAGGAAACACCGCTTACTGCTACATTAACAGATGTGCCGGGGGTCATATAGTCGTTTTCTACCTCATATGCAACATGGTCAAATGTGTAGGAAGCAACTGCTGTGGAAACGATAATGAAACCGTTGGAGATAGAACGCTCGGAACCGTCGGAGGGGGAGTTGGTGATAACGAAATCATCCTGACCCTCAGGCTTACAAGCATAAGTACCGGATCCGCCGCCATCGAGGTGAAGTGCCTCAACACAACCGAGGTCAACCATTACCTGAGCCTGCTCAAGAAGGGTAAGACCGATAGACTTGGGAGCCTGGTTACCGTCTGCCATCATAAGGATAACATCACCTTCAGCGGTGATACCGATGGTCTGACGGGGATACTTCTGGGGATTGGTCTTGGACCAGTAACCGTCCTCGTATACCTGACCGTCCTTTACAATATGAAAGTAACCGCCGATAGCCTCTTTGATCTGGCCCTTATATGATGAATACTCACCCTTACCGCCGATCATAACGCTGCCGTCATTGAGAACAGCAAAGAAGGAACGGGAGTTACCCTCAGCCTCGTTGGTAACGTCGATGCCGTTCATAACGAAAGTACCTGTAGGCTTACCTGTGGTCATGTTGTAGTAAGAGGAGTTGATACCTGCTACTACTGTACCCTGATAATAGGGGTCGCCTGCTGCTGCCTTATTGTTAAATGCAGCAACCTGCTCGGTAAGCTTGGACATACCGTAAACGGTAGGGTCCATGTTCTTATAGGAGGCAAAGAGCTTGACTGTGTCAACGCTCATGTCTGCCTTGGTGACAAACATTCTTACCTGGTCACCGTTCTTATCGTACACTGTATAGTCGTTCAGCGTAACACCGGGAGCCAAGGTAGATTCCTTGTCGATTGCGACAGAAAGCTGTGAATTAGTAAACTCAGCACTTGCAGCAAATGTGCTGAATGGTATCACACCAATAAGCATAAGTACTGTTATAACCGCAGCTGTCCATCTCTTGAAATTGAAAGTTCTCATGGGGTCTAACTCCTTTTTAATTTATTTATATATTGCCGTGTGGCTTTATATATCATTGTTTTTTCTGCGGGCAGGCTTGTCTGTCCGCGAGCTTTTAAAGTTATAGATATGACGGGATAGCTTTTTACATCGAGCAAAGCTCCCGATACAAGCTTATATAGTCCTTTATCCGGTCATTTTTGTTAAAATTCTCTTCTGCGTATGCTCTGCAGACCACAGAAATTTCGGATTTATCCTTATTGCACAAATCTTTGATTGCTGACGATACCGCTTGGATATCGCCCACATCCACAACTCTACCGCAACCGTCACCTACAAGCTCGGGATTTGCGGTAGAATCATAGCAAATAATCGGTGTTCCGCAGGCCAGTGCCTCGGCAGAAACCTTACCGAAGCTCTCCTCACGGGAAAGGGTAACGAAAACATCCGCCATACTGTAATACTGCGCCAGCTCGTTCACCGAATCGGTCACCGGTATATGCTTCACATTTTTACTTAATTCCACCTCAGGACTCAGCTTGCCGATAAGAAGAATAACATATTCATCCGACAAAAGCTCTGAAAGTCTGATAAAATCACCAAGGCCCTTGGAATCATCCCAGAATGAGGATACTCCCAGTATAACCTTTTTATTTTTCAAGCCCATACGCTCTCTTACCGCAACTGCTTCGTTGCGAGGGTAAAAAACATCTATATCTATCCAATTATATATGCGTCTGAGTATTGCGGCACAGGATAAATAGGATTTTTGAGCCTCAGAGGTTATCCAATCCGACACGCCCACCACCGCCAAACGCGGGATTTTTTCAAACAGCTCTTTCTTTTTTCTCCACATCGATGGGGTAGCATCTATAAACCAGCTCTTGTTATCCTTTTTGAGTCTGGGACATTTGTAACAACCATCCTTCCATCTGTAGCAGCCGTCTACAGTATAGTGACAGCATTTACCGGTATAGAACCAGCAATCATGAAGTGTAAGAACAGTAGGAATATCTTTGTCGGCAAGATATTTCAAAAGAATCGGATAACTGATGTAATTACCATGCATATTTCTTAATTGAACCACATCAGGCTTCAGTTTATCAATATAGCTTATAAGTCTTTTGGTTGAAGCTACAGAAAAATAACCTTGTTTTCCGGACAGTCTTGACATAAATCCGTGAAATCTGATATCCAAAGAAGAACTCATACGGTGAGTATTTTTGTCATCGGTGGAGCCGTAAGCGTAAACTGTATAACAGCTATCCTCGGTACCGTTGATATAATCGGACAGTTCTTTACAGGTCCTGCCCGTACTACCCTTGCGGTATACGGCATTGATCTGAAGTATCTTCATTCATCATACCTCCCAGAAAAACTTATAGGGGAATGTATCAAGTATGTTACCCGACGGTGCGTGATCAAAGAAATAGAAAAGAAAATACAAGGTCATTATATATCTTGATATCACAACTATCTTATCCCACTGGGGCGCGCGGTACTTTATGATCTTGGGTATGAGCAACGGAATGAACATAAGGTAATAGTAGTTCATTCTCATTGCCAATGCATGTAATGGCGCGAACATCTGAAGTGCTACCGACAGTAGCAAAAAGTTCCTCAGTCCTATTGTCTCGGCATCCATCCGGCTTTCGTCCACTACAGCAAAGGAGTATATGGCAAACATAACAAACAGCACCAGCATCATATAAGCACCGGTGTTTGATATTTCTCCCTCATACATACTTGCCAATACTCTGTTCAGAAATGTAAATATGGGACGGTTAAACAGGAATATTATCAACATAGCGGGTACTACCGCATACAGCCATTTTCTTGTAATCTTTGCGTGAAACAGCGGATACATTATAAACAGCATAAATGCCGACTTATGAAACAGCATAGCAAGAATACAAACAAGTATGAAAAATACAAGCTTCTTTTTCTTGACAAATTCATATGCGACAAAGCCCAATGCGATGGATATAGCCTGTCGCAATCCCGAAAACACCATTACAAATGTAGGCATAATGAGAAACAGTGATATAGTCAGAGGAACATCCTCTATTGTTTTTGAGTATGTATACCATATAGGCAATATCGACAGCAAGCCGGTTATAACTATTACCCACTGGAACTCGGTTGTAAACAAACCGACAAACTGGTTCAGCAGGATATATCCCTGTTCAACTCCGGACTTGGATGCATTGGCAAAAGAAGTCCTTATATAACTGTTAAACAAACTGTAATATCCGGCAAGATCTCGCCCTATAGTCATATGCCGTAACACAAGCATCAAAGTCAGGATAAGAAAGAATACGCCTATAACATTTCTTCTGCGCTTTTCTTCTGGCTGATTCTCTATACGGAATACATTAAGTATTATCGGCAAAAAGATCAAAGCATAATACGGTATCAAAGCTTATCCTCCCTTAACCTTGATCTTTCTGAACAGCGAATAGTATATCTTTCTCGCCACACTTCTCATATCTCCGTACACCATATACATACGGACCTTAAGACTTTCCTTTGAGGTAAATACCTTCATTTTTAAAAGTCTTTTTACTATCTTTTTGTTCTGATATTTGGCATTATGCAGAGCATAGTGGAATATCAGCCTGTTTTCATCTGTGGTCACCCTTGTAAGCTCGGGAATAAGAAATTCCGCCATCGCCTCGCTGTCGCTGTGGAACAGCGCCACACCGGAACGGGTAAGCTGACCGCCGTGTATACGGCTTTTAACACCTATATGGGGACAGATCAGCATAGAAAAACCCTTGAGAAAGATCTTTGACCACATAAAGCCGTCCTGGTTGAAGCGAAGACGCTCATCAAAGCCTCCGCATTTCTCAAACACATCTCTGTGTATCAAAAGAGTACAGCCGTTATATGATCCAACACTATACATTCTTTTAAGCGCCTTGTCCCAGGTAAGTATGCTTGCCTCGGTAGGTACGGAGGAGGGCTTTTTGCTGTTTATGGGTTGGGAATCGGGTCCGATAAACTCGGTAGAGGATTTGACTATCATTCTCTTATCCTCGTATTCCGAGAGGAGACGAATCTGCTTTTCCACCTTGTCGGGGGTATAAGCATCATCATGGGAAAGCCAGGAGAAATATTCTCCCTTCATATTACGGATACCCTCGTTGAGCGCGGTGGAAACACCACCGTTTTCTTTGTGTATATATCTTATCTTATCGCCGTAGGAACGGGCAACACGATCAGTCTCACCCTCATCTCTTGATCCGTCGTTTACAACGATGACCTCGATATTTTTATAGGTCTGACCAAGCGCGCTGTCTATAGCCTCCCGCATATAGTTGGCTCCGTTATATACAGGAATTATTATTGATACCAAGGGTTCAAAGCTCATATATTTCCTCAAGTTCTTTCTTTACACTTTCATATCCGTACTGTCTTGAAAATTCAAGAGCATTCTTAGAAAACTCTTCTGCCTTTGCCGGATCCGACAGTAAGGTAAGTATCGATTCTGCCATAGCACCGTAATCGTTTATATTAACGAGATAACCGTTTTTACCGCCGTCAATAAGCTCGCGGTGGCCTCTGTTGTCTGTCAGTACACAGGGATTACCCGACATCTGTGCCTCAATAACGTTCAGCCCCAGACCCTCACGCTTACTGCATGCCACAAGAATATCGCTTATATGCTGATAATCCTGAAGATTGGTAACATAACCGAGCATCGTAATGCTCTTTTCCAGTCCCAGGGAAGCGATAAGCGCTTCAAGATTTTCCTTTTCGGGTCCGTTACCTGCCAAAAGCAATTTTGTATCCGGATACTTTTTCAGTATCTCCGGCATTACCCTTATTATCATCTGCTGGTTTTTGTTGGGCAGCAGCTCTCCGATACAGAGAAGGATTTTTTCATTTTCGCCAAAGCCCATCTCACAGCGGAGCTTCTTTTTTTCATTGGGTGTGGCGGGAGTATATCTTGCTTCGTCTACACCCACGCCGTGAATACGGTAAACGGGACAGCCGAACTTTTTCTTTGCTGTTTCGTAGTCCTCGCCCACTATTGTAATAAGCTTATCGGTCTTATGAGCAAAGAGCCTTTCGATGGGGTAGTATATCATCCAGTTCTTTTTTGAAGCTCCCTTGTAAAAGTGGAAGCCGTGAGCTGTATAAAAGACCTTTGTCCCCTTTTTTCTCGACTTCTTTGCCGCAAGACGGGTAACGATACCGCCCATAGGGGTATTACAGTGGATTACCTCATATTCTTCCTCAGCAAGGATTTTTTTAAGACCGCGAAAGGCTTTGATATTATCAGGACTCTTTGGTGATCTTGAAAATGGCAGATCAAAGACCTTTTCCGCAAAATCCAGTTGCAGACCGTTTTTCTCGGCTAAATTGTTTCTTGCGGCAACATGTATCTCGTACCCTTTGCTGTGGAGAAGCTGTGCAAGGGGTCTGTGAAACTGACATATATGGCTTTGTACCGTTGCTACCAGAAGTACCTTTTTCATATTCCCCTTTACATCCTTTCTCTTAGGGTAATAACCTGTTGACTATGTAATAGAGCTCCTCTTTTTTGGCACGGGAGCCTGTGTGGTTTACATCCACTATCGCCTCGGTTGCGGCATCTATACGACTGTCGAGCTTTTGACGCATCAGGGTATAGACCCTGTCATTTACCCTGTCCTCTTCGGGAACCGCCAGTAAAAGCTCAAGCACCTTTCTGTTGTTGTAAGGAACCGTGATATCATCCGAGAACATATGCTCACAGGTGAGGCATACTCCGTCACGGCTGGGCCAATGCCATTCCCAGTAGAACTGATCCTGCCAGGGAATGGGATTTTGATTTGCGGATTCAAAATATTTCTCTATGTACTCCTTGAACTGCTTATCGCAGTATCTTACCGCACCGCGGTGGGTAAGAAGGAATTTATAAAAGGTGGTGCAGGTTCTGGGCGAGGGCTTGGAGCCAAAATTTCTCCTGCCGTTATATCTCTTGGTATAACGGGCTCTGCCTACCTCAGAGGACCAGGATTTGATCTCGACATCATAGTCATTTATGCCGTCAAGATAGATCCTCTTTCTTACATCATTGGGATTGTTGTATCTTACATTTCCGCAGTTCCAGAGCATTACGGCGCGTACACCCTCAATATTTTCAAACGCAGAATCCTCATAGGGAATCTTATAGAAAATATGCTCTTGTCCGATAGCCTTACAGATCTCCCCTGCCGCCTCGGCATCCGGACGCTCATTGTCCTGAGAATCATAGCTGTAATATTTATATCTGTCGTATATGTGGGATGCAGAAGCAAGGGTGGTCTTACTGTCACAACCACCTGTAAGAGAGATTGCAGGTGTTGTCCACTTGTCAGCTATCTGCTCCATTGTTTTCTGCATCAGAGGAATAAGCCGGTCGCAGGCTTCTTCAACACTTAGGTTCAGGGAATGAGGCCAGTAAAATCTTGTCTGCTCAATATCGCCTTTTACAGTTCTTGCTATATGGTTGGGATTAAGCCTTTTTACCTCGATAAAGGGTGTGATATTACCGGGTAGCTGATTGCCGAAATATTTAAATGTCTTACGGGTCTTTAATTTTGTTACCTTGGGATCCTCGGTAAGCCCGAGAATATCGCCTATAAGATTGACATGGGTGCTGACATAGCTGTGTCCGCCCTTCGAGGAATAAAACACGCAAAGAAGTCCCACCGTATCACAGAGAAAGCTCAGCTTATCCTTGTCGGCAACAAAGATACAGAAAACACCGGTCAAAGTATTTATCCTGTCAAAGAACGCCTTTTCGTCACCGTATACCGATGCAAGTCCTTCAAGTATCTCTGCCTCTGTCAAAATATCCTTTACAGGGTCATAGGCATGTCCCACAAGACCTATGCTCAATTCGTCATTGACCTTTTTAACGGAACAGGTGGCATCGGGATGAGTATACAGAGAGTATTTTTCATTAAGCCCTATGCTTGTCCATCTGCCGAAAAAGGGATATGCAGCTGTGTCGATATCCTTATCATCGGTTATGAGAAAGCCTCTGCAAAAAAGCTTTGATCTGAGATATTCGTCGTTAAGTGTTAACTGCTTTACTGTTTCTCTGTTCATTAAACCAAGCTCTCCAAATTTCTTTTGATAACACCAAGTAATCTGTCATTATTGTTCTCTCCCACAAAGGAATTGTGGGGAGTGATAATTACATTATCCATATTCCAAAGAGGACTGTCAGGTAATAACGGCTCCTCTTCAAAGACATCAAGCACCGCACCGTAAAGACGGGGCAGCTCATTTATGAGCGCGTCGGTATCCACCACCGCACCTCTTGCTATATTGACAAGCACTGCCGAGTCGGAAAGAAGGGCAAGCCTGTCCGCATTTATAATATGACGGGTAGCTTCGCTCAAGGGAAGGGTCAGCACCAACACATCGCAATCGGGTATTACACCGTCAAGAGCGTCAAAGGGATATATCTTTTCATAGCTTTCATCCTCCCGGGGATAGAGATCTACTCCCACCACCCTTGCACCGAAAGCCTTAAATCTCTTTGCACACTCAGTACCCACGCTGCCGCAGCCTAAGATACAGACTGTTTTTCCATACAGCTCTCTGAGTCCTCTGTGCTTTGTCCAGCTTTGGTTTTTTTGGTTATCCCAAAAGAACCGCGACTGCTTATAAAGCTCCAGCACTCCCGCAAGGGCAAACTCTGCCATAGGGATACTGTACACCCCGCCTGCATTGAATATGCCAATGCCCTTATCACGGATATAGTTCATATCAACACGGTCATAGCCCGCAGAGGTGAGCTGGATATATTTAAGATTAACAAAATCCTCTATGGGATGATGCAGAAAAAGTCCGTTGCAGATAACACCCTCATAGCAGTCGGCAACACTCGGCAGAGCATCCTTTTCGTTCTGCAAAAAATCAACACTATGCCCCAGACCGGTCAATATATCCGCACACTCGCAATGTGCCTGTAATGCTCCCGTGATCAGTATCCTCATAAACTCTGTCCTTATTTTTTCTGACCCTGTGCTATACCAAGGATCTTTTCTGCAGTCTGTACTCTGTTTGCTTCCCATTCCTCGGGATGACAAGCACAGTAAGCTTCGTACTCTCGTATTTCCTTTAAGCCTGTTTCAAAAATTCTTTTGATCTCACCGATATCGGTAACGATATCACAGTTACAGAAGCTGCGGGAAAGTATTGCTCTTTGTGAGCCCAGACGATAATGCTCCATTATCACATGCTCGCAGGGCAGCATTCCCTTGCCAAGAGCCGCAATACCGCCAAAGCCGTAAGTTATACCCTTATCCCTGCATTTACGGCAGATGCGCTCCACCGTACCGTCACAAAGCAGCTCAAACATAAATTTTTTACCCAATGCAAGGCTCATATCATTGAGACCTATGTGGATCTCGTCTATACCGTCGATCTCAAGTATCGCGTCAAGACACTCTGCCGCCTCGGGAGTTTCAACCAACAAAAATACCGTTGCTCTGCCCCCGACACAATCTGTAAATCTTTTGACCTCTGCCGCTGTCTTGAAATACGGCAACATCACCACATCCGCACCCGCATCGATAACAGCATCTATCTCTTCTTCGCTAGAGGAATACCGATCGGTTGCATTATGAATGGGATTGACACGAACCATAAGCTCGCTTTTTGTGATATGACCTCTCAGCTCTGCCACATCCTCTACGGTATGGCGGCACTGAACGGTGTTCATTCCGCCCTGACGGTCAGACTTGCCGATATATTCCATATCCACAAAGATTCTGTCCACTCCCGCTTCCTGTGCAATACAGGCTATCTCAGGGCGGTTTGTTATGTACATCAGCTTTAATGCCATATTCTCTACCTGTTACTGACCTACCTTATCGGTCTCCTCTGCTTTTGCCTGTGATTCGGACTCCTGCTTTACTGTAGCCTCGGTGTTTTCGTTATCCTCGTTTGCAAAAACCTTCCACACCGTCAAAAACATGATCTTTATGTCAAGCCACAGGCTCATATGGTCAACATACCAAACACTTAGCTTGATACGGGAATTCCACTCCACCGATTTGCGGCCGTTTATCTGTGCCCAGCCTGTAATTCCGGGACGGACCTCGAACATTCTGAACTGCTCTTCGGTATACTGATCTACGGGCCAGGGATGGTATGTAAGCGGGGGACGGGGGCCTACAAAGCTCATATCGCCCTTGAGGATATTTATAAACTGCGGCAGCTCATCAATGCTTGTTGCACGGATTATCTTACCCACACGGGTAATACGACTGTCATTCTTGCCAGAATAAACGCCCGAGCCTGTATGCTCGGAATTAACCTTCATGCTGCGGAATTTGTATATACTGAACTCCTTGCCGCCAAGACCCAGTCTGGTCTGCTTGAATATGACCGGTCCGGGAGAATCCAGCTTTATGATAAGTGCAACTATAAGCATGGGAATACCTGCTATGATAAGTCCCGTAAGTGCCAGAACAAAGTCAATGACTCTTTTAAGAAATTTCTTGTACATCTTGATTTTCCCCACATTGGTATTTTTGCGCATAATGATACAGGGTTATTATATCATACAATATCTTATAAATCAATAGTATACCTATTATATCACTATAATTTTCCAAAATTAATTTACAGTAATTGTAATTTTTGCAGAAAATGTTTATAATTTGTTTACAGATATTTTACACTTTATCGGTCAAATATCCGATCTAACGATGCATTTTGATTCTCTGTCACAAAGAAAAACCGTGTGTTTTTTCCACGCAAAACGCAATCCTCTACATAAAAAAGCGGCGAGTCGCCGCACCCAAACTGCGCTCTGAGGCTCAAAAAACACCATTTATTCATCACACGCCACAACGAAATTTCCTATACATTAAAAAATGATCCGTTGCGTGTTAAACAACGGATCATTTTATGCCTTAATATATCTTACTTTGAATCGTTATCCCAATCCTTGGGGTCCTTACCGAGATCCCAGTTACCGGGAGCTCTGTAGTTGTCATCTTCAAGGGTTCCGAGGTAATCGAAGTATGCAAGTGCTGTTTCGTTGTACTTGTCAAGATCAGCCTGATCGCCGGAGGCTCTGTAATCCTCGTATGCAAGACAAACCTCAATATACTTCATCTGTGCGGCACTGCGGCGTACACGGAGCTTCTGCTCGTCGGTAGAAGCAAGCTCAAGAGCCTTGTCAAAGAGACCCATAAGATAGTCATAGTTCTCTCTGTACTGTGCTTCGGTAATGACATCATCCCAGTCACAATTGGTCCAGATATGCCATTCGTTTTTGCTCTGGAGCTCGTAGGTCGCTTCAATATACTCACGGATATAGCTCCAGCCGTCGCCGTAGAACTCGTAAAGGAAGGTGTCAACATAGTTCCAGTACTCAGCCTCTGTCATATCAGCCTCCCAAACAAGCTTGGAGGTAAGATATACCTTAAGCTCAGAGAAGGGAGCGCAGTTGATGTTATCACCTAAAACGATGATGCCCGAAACTCCTCTCTTATGGAAGTCCTGATACTTTCTGTACATCTGGTGGATCACAGGGAAGGGTGCGTCACCGTAGGTGGTGTCGCTGGTGTAGTCCCATACCCATACATTATGGGAGAACTCAAACCATGCATCAAGTATCTGAGAATATTTTTCTGCATTGTTGGACTTGTTGGTACAGCCTGTCTGTGTATGATCGTGGTTACCGCAGGCGGTATCGGTACAAGCACAAACTATAACATTTTCGTTAATATCTTCTTTGTTAAAGTTCTTGGGCATATTCCAGGTATACTTGTAGGCAAGACCTACAACATAATAACCGGGAAATTCCTCTGCAATAGCATCGCCTACAACATCAAGGATGTTGAAATATGTAGAGGTTCTGCCGTGCTCACGGTAGAAATCGGAGCAATCGTTACAACGACAGTAGTAGACCTGGTCGGACATTGCAACCCATACAAATCTGTTGTGAGGAGCGGATCTGAGCTGAGTCAATACATTTGTGATAATATTATTCTGGATCTCGGGATCCATGAGACAGCCGTCCTTTTCCATGTGCCATTTGGTATAATAACCCCAGCTGGGCTGGAAATCTGAGGGGGGCTGACAGAGTGCGGGCAGAGAGTGATAGAAGTTACCCTGAGAGAAGTAACCGCCGTTGTCTCTGAGCTTTTCTCCTACATTGGGAAGATCACCCTTACCGAAGATATAGTCACGCCAACGCATACCTGTGGTCTCTGTGTGACGAAGATCTGCGGGAACACTGTAGCAGTTCTTGGATGTAAATGTTTCGATAACACCCATAAAGCTTACACCTGCATAGGTTTCAAGGAACTCATATACCGCATACTGTGTTGCAGAATAAAGCTCGTCGGAGGCAAGGATAAGATATCCGTTCTGAACCTCTATAAGCAGAGTGTCGGGGTCAAAGTCGGTACGGTCAACATTTACAACAACACCCTCACGATTTGTCTTACCGATAAGGATCTCCTTCTGACCGATCTCGCGGTCGGTATCCTTGTAGATGGGAAGCTGGAAGCCTGTTACCTTTGCAATATAAGAATGAAGCTCGTTTGCACAGGTCTGGGCGCTGTTGCCGGACTTTGCCGCAGTAGTACCGTAGATGATAGTGTACTCTGAGATAGAGGTGTCACCTATCATAATGTCACCAACAGGAGTTTCAGCATTATAGCGAAGCTCCTTGTAGCTCATAAGTATCTGAGCCGCCTGAGCACGGGTAGCGGTACCGTTGGGATTAAGGATAGGAGCTCCGTCCTCTGTACCCATACCGTTGATAAGGCCTGTGGTGGACATCCAGGTAATACCTTCCTTTGCCCAGTCCTGAACCTTGTCTGCATCACCGAACTTGTCAAATGCGGTAGGTCTTACATCGGTAAGATCATAGCTGTCCTCCCCTGCTGCATAGAGGGCAAGGATACGCGCCATCTGGCTTCTTGTGATACTGCCGTTGGGGTTGAATGTGGTAGCAGACATACCTGCTACATAGTTCTTTTCGTTTGCCCACTGTACAGCCTTTGCATACCACTGGGTTACCGGTACATCTGTAAATACAGTCTCGCCTGTATAGGTTGTCTGGTCAACGCCGGACAGTCTGAACAGAACTGTTACGAACATAGCTCTGGTCATAGATGCATTAGGCGCAAAAAGGTCGCCTGCCGCATTATTTGCAGAGAAGATACCTGCATCATAGGTATACTTTACCGCATCATAGAACCAATGGGTGGTTTTGACATCGCGAAAAGGCATGCCTGTTTCGGGGTTTACCTCTGCTGCGGATGCTGTCACAGGTATACAAGCAACCAATGTCAGTACCGCTAAAAGCATTGCGATAAATCTCTTCATAAAGGTCCTCCTTGAATTTTCTTATGTTGTAATTATACAAAAAAGGCCTGCAAAATGCAAGCCTTTTTCACATTTTTGTTATATTAGCCACAGGTACAGCCGCTTACAGGCTTGCCGTTTTCGTCAACCTCTCTGCAGGGACATACAGTACCCTGAGAGCTGTCGCCGCCGTCCCAGCAGTCCTTGGAGTTGTTAACCCAAAGCTTGGGATCGCTGTCTACTCTCCAGTTATAGGGGAGCTTGAAGCGGCAGTGACCGAGAGTATCAAGGTATTCGCCGTAAGCGATGTTGATAGCCTTGAATGCTTCAAGATCTGCTTCAGAACCTGAACGCTCCCAGGTCTCGTATGCAAGACATACCTCGATATACTTCATCTGGGTTGCAGAGCGTCTTACACGGAGCTTCTGCTCATCGGTGTAAGCCAGAGCCTCAGCCTTTTCCCAGAGACCCATAAGGTAGTCAAAGTTCTCTGTGTACTGTTCGTATGTGATGATGGCATCCCAGTATTCCATAGACCAAATATGCCACTCGTTTTCATACTGGAGCTCGTACATATAGTCGATGTACTCTCTGAGGTAGGTCCAGCCGTCGCCGTAGTAGTCACGAAGGAAGTTGTCGACGTAGGTCCAGTACTGAGCCTCAGTCATATCGGTCTCCCAAACAAGCTTGGAGGTAAGGTAAGCCTTAAGCTCTGTGAAGGGAGCACAGTCACTGCCCTCACCCAGAACGAGGATACCGGAAACGCCTCTGTCATGGAAGTCCTGATAGTTCTTGTACATCTGATGGATTATCGGGAAGGGAGCGTCTGCCTGATATGTACCGCTGGTGTAATCCCAAACCCATACGTTGGGAACAAGGCGGCACCACTCGTCAAAGATCTCGGCATACTTAACGCTGTTGAATGCACCCTTACCTACACAGTTGGTCTCTGTATGGTCGTGGGTAGCACAAGCGTTATCTGTACATACGCAAACGATAACGTTGTCGCTGGTATCTGCGGGATCAAAGTTCTTGGGAAGATTCCATGTATACTTATAAGCCAAGCTTACTACGTACATATCGGGATATTCTTCCTTAATAGCCTTACCTACAAGGTTAAGGATATTGAAGTAGGTAGAGGTTCTGCCGTGCTCACGGTAGAACTCGTCACACTGACACTTAGCACCGCCCTTACAGTAGTAAACAGAGTCGGACATCGCAACCCATACAAAGCTGTTTGCACGACGGCCCTTAAGCTGAGTCTTAACGTTTGTGATGATATTCTGCTGAACCTGAGGATCGGTCAGACAGGGGTCATCGTCCATATGATGGTTTGCATAGTAGCCCCAGTTGGGCTGGAAGTCTGCGGGATCCTGACCAAGCGCGGGCATAGAGTGATAGAAGCTGGACTGAGAGAAGGAGCCTACGCCCTGTCTGAGCTTCTGGTCACCGTAAGAATATGTGCCCTTGCTGAAGATATAGTCACGGTAGTTGATTGTGGTAGTCTCGGTATAACGCAGATCTGCGGGAACGGTATAAACGTTCTTGGGAGCATAGGTCTCAAGGAAGCCGTAGAAGGTCACACCTGCATACTGCTCAAGGAACTCGTATACTGCGTAATGTGTACCGGAATGCTCCTCGTTTGAAGCAAGGATAAGATTGCCGTTCTGTACTTCAATAAGAAGAGTATCGTAGTTGAAACCTGTACGATCAACGTTTACTGTAACGCCCTCACGGTTTGTCTTACCGATAAGGATCTCCTTTTCGCCGATCTCACGTGCTGTGTCCTTGTAGATAGGCAGGTCAAAGCCTGTTACCTTCTTAACATAGGACTGAAGCTCGTTTGCACAAACCGAAGCGTTCTGACCTGAAATGGTAGCTGTTGTACCGTATACGATGGTGTACTCGGAGATAGAGGTATCACCGATCATAATATCGCCTACAGCGGTCTCTGCATTATAGCGAAGCTCCTTGTAGCTCATAAGGATCTGAGCTGCCTGAGCTCTTGTTGCGTTACCGTTGGGATTGAGGATGGGTGCGCCGTTCTCGGTACCCATACCGTTGATAAGTCCTGTGGTGGACATCCAGGTAATGCCTTCCTTTGCCCAGTCCTGAACCTTAGAAGCATCGCCGAACTTGTCAAATGCGGTTGCTCTTACGTCGGTAAGATCATAGTTATCCTCACCTGCTGCATAGAGGGAAAGGATACGTGCCATCTGTGCTCTGGTAATGCTGCCGTTGGGGTTGAAGGTAGTTTCTGTCATACCTGCAACGTAATTCTTTTCGTTTGCCCACTGAACAGCCTTTGCGTACCACTGGTTTACGGGTACGTCGGTAAATGCAGTCTTGCCTGTATAGGTAGACTGGTCAACACCCGAGAGTCTGAACAGAACTGTTACAAACATTGCTCTGGTCATAGATGCGTTGGGGGCAAACATATCTCCTGCGGAGTTGTTTGCAGAGAAGATACCTGCGTCGTAGGTATACTTAACCGCATTGTAGAACCAATGATTTGCTTTTACATCCTTGAAGGGCATACCTGTCTCGGGGTTTACCTCTGCCGCTGCCGCGGAAAAGGGGATAGCCGCTACGAGAGTAAGCACTACAAGAAGCATTGCGATAAATCTCTTCATAGATTTTCTCCTTAAATATTTTTGCGACACCCCGTCAAAGGGGCATCATAACCTATTGTAATTATACAAAAAAGACCTGCAAAATGCAAGTCTTTTTTTATATTTGTTATACCCGCCTCTTATTTGGCGTCGTTCTTCCAAGCGTTGGGATCACCGTCGATGGTCCAGTTAGAGGGAAGCTTGTAATTATCGTTTGCAAGAGTAGCAAGATAATCGCCGTAAGCCTGATTTATAACCTTGAATGCCTCAAGATCGGCATCAGAACCTGAGCGGCGGTAGGTCTCGTATGCCACGCAAACCTCGATATACTTGATCTGTGTTGCAGAGCGTCTTACGTTGAGCTTCTGCTCCTCGGTGCAAGCCAGCTCCTCTGCCTTTTCCCAGAGGTAAACAAGGTTGTCAAGGTTTTCAAGGTACTGCTCGTAGCTGATGATCTGATCCCAGCGGTTCTGAGTCCAGATATGCCACTCGTTCTCGGCACCAAGCTCGTGGGTAATATCGATATACTCACGGATATAGCTCCAGCCGTCGCCGTAGAAGGCTTCAAGGAAGGACTCAACATAGCCCCAGTACTCTGCCTCGGTCATATCCTTTTCCCACATAAGCTTGGAGGTAAGATAGGTCTTGAGCTCGGGGAAGGATGCGTTATGCGAGCAGTCGCCGAGGGTATAGATGCCCCATACGCCTTCATCCTGGAAGAACTTATAGTTCTCGTACATCTGATGGATGATCGGGAAGGGAGAGTCAGCATAAATGTCACCGCCGATATAATCCCATACAAAGAGGTTGTCGCAAACTGCCTTGTAGCTCTCGTAAACCTCTAAGAACTTAACGTTGTTGTTATGGTTGTTCTTGCAGTTGGGGTCTGTGATAGCATGTGCAGAGCAAGCGCTGTCTGTACAGATACAGATAATAACGTTATCGGAGATCTCGTCCCAGCTCTCGGTGTTCTTGAGCTTGACCCAAGTATACTTGTATGCAAGACCGATGATCTGATAATCTGCAAAATATGCGTGCTCGGGGTTGGTCTCGGCCTCCTTCTTGATAGCCTCGCCTACCTTGTCAAGGAGTACAACATAGTTACTGTATCTGCCGTGATCACGGTAGAAGGTTGCACAGGTACAGCCTGCGGCTATATCCTCTGCGTTTCTGCCGTTACAGCCTGCCTCGCCGTCTGCCTGAGTAACCCACATAAGCTTGTCGTGAGGCTTTTCGGAAAGATAGGTTATAACATTGTCAATAACGTTCTGCACGTGGTCGGGACGGGTCAGGCAGGGGTCGGGACTGAGGTACTGGGATACGTGGTAGCTCCAGTCTGTTCTGTAGACCTCGGGATCTGCCGCAAGTCCGGGAAGAGTGTGAACGATGTTAGCAAATGTATAGTAGTTGATATCGTTACGGAGATTGATATCTGTTTCCTTGTTGTAGTCTCTGGTGTGGTTCATACGGTAGTGAACCTGAGTACCCTCGGTATACTTATAGTCAGCGGGGATCTCTACAACGTTCTTGGAAGCGATGGTCTCAAGGGCACCGAAGAAGGTGTAACCGAGGAACTCCTCGCAGAACTCAAGAACTGCATATGCAGTACCCGAGTATTCCTCGCTTGAAGCAAGGATAAGGTAGTTGCCCTGAACCTCGATAAGAAGGGTGTCACCGTCAAAGCCTGTACGGTCGATATTTACCACAGCATTTTCACGGTTGGTACGGCCGATAAGGATCTCCTTTGCACCGACATCATGCTCGGTGTCCTTATATACAGAAAGCTCGATGCCTGTAGCGGTAGCGATATACTTTCTTAACTGCTCCGCACACTGTGCAGCAGTCCATGTATCCTCTTCGTTTTTGTTAAGGGTAGCGGTCTCACCGTATACGATGGTGTACTCGGAAAGAGCGTTGTCTGCGATATAGAACTCACCGATAGGAGTTTCCTTGCCGTAGCGAAGCTCCTTGTAGCTCATAAGGATCTGAGCTGCCTGAGCTCTTGTTGCAGTTCCGTTAGGGTTAAGGATGGGAGCGCCGTTCTCGGTACCCATACCGTTGATAAGACCTGTGGTGGACATCCAGGTAATACCTTCCTTTGCCCAATCCTGAACCTTTGCCGCATCACCGAACTTGTCAAATGCGGTAGTTCTTACGTCGGTAAGGTCATAGTTATCCTCACCTGCTGCATAGAGGGAAAGGATACGTGCCATCTGAGCTCTGGTAATGCTGCCGTTGGGGTTAAATGTAGTCTCGGTCATACCTGCTACATAGTTCTTTTCGTTTGCCCACTGAACAGCCTTTGCGTACCACTGGTTTACGCCTACGTCGGTAAATGCAGTCTTGCCTGTATAGGCAGACTGGTCAACACCCGACAGTCTGAACAGAACTGTTACAAACATTGCTCTGGTCATAGATGCGTTGGGGGCAAACATATCTCCTGCGGAGTTGTTTGCAGAGAAG
This sequence comes from Clostridia bacterium, assembly GCA_017537175.1. GTDB lineage: Bacteria > Bacillota > Clostridia > Oscillospirales > CAG-272 > RGIG7300. Next base: position 20,622 of record JAFYLH010000029.1, read on the forward strand.
ATACCTGCGTCGTAGGTATACTTAACTGCATTGTAGAACCAATGATTTGCTTTTACATCCTTAAAGGGCATACCTGTCTCGGGGTTTACCTCTGCCGCTGCTGCGGAAAAGGGGATAGCCGCTACGAGAGTAAGCACTACAAGAAGCATTGCGATAAATCTCTTCATAATTTATCTCCTTACATATATTAATGGAATTATTTTATCATTTTTTAGCCGTTTTGTCAACTCATTTCCGAAATAATCAATTCTATTGGCGTTGGTATCTTTCTTTTGGAATGTGTATGCGTATCATAACATAATCTATACTATTAGTGTGGATAATATACTGATAGGTGGTGTAAGTATGGATCTTAAAACAATAGGTAAAAATATACGCAAATACAGAGTGATGAAAAAGCTCCGTCAGGAAGACCTTGCTGAAAGAGCTGATTTGAGCGTCAATTACGTAGGAGCGATAGAACGCGGCGAGAAGATACCCGCCCTTGAGACCCTGCTGACTATCATCAATGTTCTTGAAGTGTCGGCGGATATGGTGCTTTGCGACGTTCTGAATACAGGCTATATGGTCAAGAACTCTATGTTAACCGAAAAATTAGAAAAGCTTTCTCCCGAGGAGCGTTCAAGGATATACGACGTCATAGACGCAATGATACGTCATTCATAATATATAATAAAATCAAGATCCGCCATAGCGGATCTTTTCCTTAACGACACCGCAGGTGTCATTTCATGGCAAAGCCATTTCACGACCGAAGGTCATTTCACGAAAGCCAAAGGCTTTCATTTCATTATCAATAAAACAAAGGCTTTTGACCAAAGGGTCAAAAGCCTTTTTATACTGATTAAAGCTCCCACTCACGGGTGATAAGACGTCTGTCTGCTGCCTCTGTGAAGATCCAGTCAAACTCTACGCCTGTACCGTAGAAGTGATGATGCGCCCACTCGATGGGAGGACGGCGGAAGTTGAGCTTGGGAGGCCAAGCGTAGCCTTCCTTCCAGCAGCTGTTGTACTTAACGGTATCGTTGTAGAAGTTCTGGTTCTCAACAACGTACCAGAGCTGAGTATCTCTGTCGCCCTTTACGAAGCGGTCGTTATACTCGAGACAGAGCTTAACGAATCTCCACTGAATGGAGGAACGGTGAACGCGGTCAACAAGATCCTTGTCGCCTGTTTCCTTAGCCATGTTCTCGGCATCTTCCCACCACTTCTTGCAATCCTCGTATCTTGCCTTGTAGTCCTCAAGCTTGATAACCTCAAAGGGATCGGAGAAGAGGTCGCAGTGGTTCTTGGAAGCTGCTTCGCTTGTGAAGTCGATCCAGTTAAGGATGTTCTTCCAGCCGGGACCGTAGTATGCTTCCATGAACTCGTGCATGTGAGCATAGTACTCTTCCTCGGACATATAGGGATTCCACATAAGCTTAGCGTGGAGGTAGGAACGAAGCTCTGCGAACTCGCAGTGGTTAGAAATATAGTTAGCCTCGGGATAATAACCCTTAACGTTGTTTTCCGCAAACCATCTCATATTCTTGTGCATGATCTTGAGGTTGGGGAAGGGACAGTGGAACCAGGAGTAGTTTACAGAGTAGTCCCAAACGTAGATCTTCTCTGCCTTTTCGTTCCAGCCCTCAAGGTCGCGCTTGAAGTCGGAGTTCTGCCAGCAGGAATCATCGTTGAATGCGTGGTTGGGACACATCTCCATGGGACAGAGCTTGATAACAATGTTATCACGGCACTTGGTCTTGGGAGGCTTACGTGTATACTGGTAAGCAAATGTCTGAAGCTTAAGCTTGGGGAACTTCTCGCGCAGACCGTCGGAAAGAGCGTTCATAAAGCGGATGGTAGTACCGGCTCTGGAGCCCTCCTCCTCGTTGATCTTCTTACATCTCTCACACTGACAGTCGTTCTGGTTGTCATTCTGGGAGATCTCAAAGAGCTCGATCCAAGGCTTCTCTTCCATTTCCTCTTCGATCTTCTTGATTACAAGCGCAATATTATCGGGATCGGACAGACAGGGCTGCTTGTCGCGGGTATCCTCAAAATAGTGGCTCATAGAGTGGATAGCGCCGCCCCAACGGAGCTCTCCACCGTACTCGGGACCGAAGTCACGGTAGTTACCGTTGATATGAGCCTTAACAGCCCATTCCTTGGGTCTTGCACATACCCAGTCAAGCTCACGGTACTCAAATACGGGTGTGTAGCTTTCGTTGATCTCGCCTACCTCGATTACCTCGGGAGCCTTGCACATCTCAAGATCCTTGGTGAAGAATCTCCAGCCCATATATCTCTCGATGAACTCGTATACACCGTACATACCGCCTCTGCGGCTGCCGCCTGCGATAAGCAGCTTGGTGCCCTCGGTACGGATAACGTAGCCGTCCTCTTCAAGAGGCTCACGGTCGAATGCAAGAGCGTTAACCTCGCGGTCGCTCTTACCTACGATGATCTCACGGTCAGCCTTAGCTGTGCCGTCAACGATATCAAGCTTTGCACCTGTGGTGAGCTCAATATATTTCTTAAGCTCCTTTGCTCCTGTCTTCTCAGCGGGAAGACTCTCTTCCATGCTGACGATAACGTACTCGGAAATATCAGCGCCGAGGAGCTTCATTGTTCTTTTGGTCATTTCCATAGTTCTTTCTCCTTACGGGGATTGTAGTTATGTTTATTATACAAAAAAGGCTCGCAAAAAGCAAGCCTTTTATGGTATTTTATATGTTAATAATATTGTTTATTAACTCTCGTCCGGCATCCAATCATCGGGGTTGCCGTCTACCGTCCAGTTGGAGGGAAGGCTGAACTGATGATGCTCGAGAGTAGAGATATAGTCGGCATATGCAAGGTTCAGCTCCTTGAACGCCTCAAAGTCTGCTTCGTTTCCCGAAAGCGCATACTTTCTGTATGCCATACATACCTCAACGTATCTCATCTGCAGAGCGCCGCGGCGGACGTTGAGTCTCTCGGTATCGTTGCTTGCCAGAGCCTCAGCCTTGTCCCAGAGGGATCTGAGATAATCATAATTTTCAAGGTACTGTTCATAGGTGATTACCTGATCCCAGCGGTTCTGAGTCCAGATATGCCATTCGTTCTCATAGGCAAGATCGTGAGTAACCTCGATATATTCACGGATATAGGTCCAACCGTCACCGTAGAAGCCGCGCAGGAAGGTGTCAACGTGATTCCAGTATTCGGTCTCGGTCATATCGGTCTCCCACTGGAGCTTACCTGTAAGGTAGGTCTTAAGCTCGGGGAAGGATGCGTTGTGTGTACAGTCGCCCATTACGTATGTGCCCCATACTCCGGTATCGTTATAGAGCTTGAAATTCTCATACATCTGATGGATAACAGGGAAAGGAAGGTCGGAGTAGTTACCGCCGATATAATCCCATACAAAGAGGTTGGGACAGATAGCGGCATACGCCTTGTAAACGTTGTAGAACTCAATGTTACTGTTAGACTTGTTCTTACAGTTGGGATCGGTGATTGCGTGTGCCGAGCATGCGTTGTCGGTACAGATACACATAATGATATTTTCGTTAATATCCCAAGACTCGGTGTTCTTTGGAGCAACACAGGTGTACTTGTATACCATGCCTACAATATAGTAATCGGCAAGATATTCCCAGCCCTCTTCCTTTGAGGCCTCCTGCACCGCATCCGCAACCATATCAAGGATGTTGAGGTAAGTGGAACAACGTCCGTACTGACGGTAAAAGTCACCGCAGACACAACCGTTACGAACATCCTCGGGGGTTCTGCCGTTACAGTAATAGTCACGGTCTGACTGGCATACCCATACCATATTGTTATTCGGCTTATTCTTGATACGTGTGATAACGTTTGCCACTATGTTAGCCTGAATATCGGGACGGGTAAGACAGGGATCGTTTGTCAGATAATAGTCGTCGTGGATACCGCTGCCGGTACCGTACTCCTCGGGGGAGATGGCAAACTCGGGCATGGTGTGCATCAGGTTGGCAAAAGAATACGCCGTATCCTCCTGAGCGCGAAGCTGTGCGGTCTGCTCGTATCTCTTGTTATAGTTCATACGGTACTTCATGTCGGTGGTCTCGGTATAGTAAAGATCAGCGGGGATCTTGACCGAGTTCTTGGGTGTGATCATCTCGATGGTCACAAGGAACTCGTAACCCAGATAGTTCTCACAGAACTCATATACCGCGTTATAGGTACCTGCATATTTTTCGTTGGAGGCAAGGATAAGATAGTTGCCCTGCACCTCTATGATAAGAGCATCGGAATCGTCTTCAAACTTAGCTCTGTCTATATTTACAAGTCCTCCGTCCTCACGGTTGGTCTTGCCTATGAGGATCTCCTTGTCGTTTGCTTCTATAGCTCTGGGCTCGGTGTCAGCCACAACAGGCAGATCAAGTCCGGTTGCCTGCTTGATATATTTATGAAGCTCGCTTGCAGCCTCTTTGCCGCTGTAGATCTCGCCCTCGGTGCCTGTAACACCGTAAACTATGGTGTATTCGGACAGGTTATTTTCACCGATAAGCACCTCGCCTATGGGATACTCGGCATTATAGCGAAGCTCGCAGTAGCTCATAAGTATCTGAGCCGCCTGAGCTCTGGTCGCATTGCCGTTGGGATTGAGGATGGGAGCGCCCTTTTCTGTACCCATACCGTTGATCAATCCTGTGGTGGACATCCAGGTAATACCTTCCTTTGCCCAGGACTGAACCTTGTCCGCATCGGCAAACTTATTAAAAGCAGATTCCCTTACGTCGGTGATGTCGTAGCTATCCTCGCCTGCCGCATAGAGGGAAAGGATACGCGCCATCTGAGCTCTGGTGATCTTGCCGTTGGGATTAAAGGTAGTTTCGGTCATACCCGCAACGTAGTTCTTTTTGTTTGCCCATTCTACAGCCTTGGCATACCACTGGTTTACCGGAACATCGGTAAATACGGTCTTGCCTGTGTAGGCAGACTGGTCTGTACCCGACAGTCTGAACAGAACCGTTACGAACATAGCTCTGGTCATGGTGGTATTAGGCGCAAAAAGGTCGCCTGCCGCGTTATTGGCAGAGAAAATGCCCTTTTCGTAGGTGTATTTTACCGCATTATAGAACCAGTGGCTCTCCTTTACGTCCTTAAAGGGAAAAGCCTCGTCGGCAGACACCGACACGGGTATAATGCTCATCAGTGTGAATATCACAAGAAGTAATGAAATAAGTCTTTTCATAGAGCCTGCTCCTTTTGATTTATGGGATAATTATACCTTAAAATTATATACTTGTCAATAATGATGAATTTTCTCAATTTCATTGACATTGAACCTTGCTTTTGGTATAATTACGGTGAATTATAATGCTATTTATTTAAAGGAGAATATAAAAATGGCAAACAGAGAACTTGTAAAAAAGCTGTATGACGACATTTGGGATATGCCCCTTGTTGACCTTCATACACATCTTGACGCAGACCATCTTGCAGCAAGAGGTCTCCACGACATCCTTCTGTATCATATGGTTATTTCCGACCTTTATGCAGCAGGCTGTCCCGACGGCGAAAGACTCTCCGAGGAGCCTACCGAGGAGGAAGCACTCTACCGTCTTGAGAGAGCTATCCCCTATGTTAAGCATATCCGCGGCACCAGCTGCTACTGGGGCGTTCGTATAATCCTTGAGGACCTCTACGGCTGGACCGAAGAGCTCAACGAGGATAACTGGAGAGAGTGCCACGAGCTCATTAAGTCTAAGGGCTGCGGCGCAGACAGAGCTAAGGAAATTGCTAAGATGGCTAAGATCGAAAAGTCCTCCACAGAGCTTTGGAGAGCTAAGGGCCACAAGCACGACGATATGCTTATGTACTCTCTTGAGTGGGCGTTCTTCTGCCGTGACCAGTGGGGCATCAACGATGCAGCACTTCTCGAGCTTGAGCACGCTTGGAACGAGGATATCCCCGGTCCGCCCCTTCCCATCGGTATCGACCCCGCAGTAGACTGCGCATATGAGAAGAAGATCAAGACAGTTGATGATGTTAAGGCTGCCGTTCAGCACTATGTTGACCACATCGACTACGATAAGGTATTCTCCAACGCATCCCACTTCTCCACCACTCTTAACTACCACGATGTAACCGAAGAGGATATGGTAAAGGCTCTTGCTAACCGTGAGAACGCAGGCACCTGGGAGCGCGACGTTTACGCAAACTACATCAACACAATGTTCCTTGACAAGGTTCAGGAGATCAAGAGAACCACAGGTAAGGAAATTATCATTCAGTACTCTCTCGGTGCAGAGCCCCTGCCTCACGAGACAGGCTCCTACATGAGACCCGAGACCATCTTTGAGCTTGCAAACATCATCCACAAGTACAGCGATCTTAAGTTCGAGATCCACGTTGCTTCCCTGCATGCAGACCAGGCTTGGTGTACTCTCTGCCGTGAGCTTCCTAACCTCAAGCTTGACGGTTTCTGGTGGCACAACTTCTTCCCCACCCATATCCGCCGCATCATCTCCGAAAGAATGGATATGCTTCCCTCCAACAATATCGTTGGCTTCTTCACCGATGCTTACTGTATGGACTGGTGCTATGCTAAGGCTAAGATGATCACAGTTCAGTACGCTGAGGTCGTTGCTCAGAAGATCGAAATGGGTCAGTTCGACTATGACACCGCTATCGGTATCGTTCGTGCTACTCTCGATGTAGACAGAAAGTTCTTCAGACTTGATGACTAATCAAATAATGAACAGAAAATTTGACATACTTTCCGCAGGACTGATGGTATACGATATGCTTGTCGGTCCTGTGGATGAAAGTGTATTCAGTGTAGATACCCTCCACCTTGACTCTGTAAACTACAAGACAGGCGGCGATGCGCTCAACGTAGCTCTTGATGCCGCAAAGCTTGGCATTAATGTTTGCATGGGCGGTGTTGTAGGTAACGATATGCCCGGCAGATTCTTAAAGGAAGAAGCCGAAAGGGCAGGAGTAGACACCTCCGGTGTTGTGACCTCCAAGGAAAATATGACCTCTATCAGCGTTGTCCTCTGCGGCAACGACGGAAAGCGTAACTTTGCTTACTACGGTAAGGCAAATAACGAGTTTGACGGCAAGGGCATCTCTGACGAGCTGCTGGCCGACACCAAGCTCTTACATATCGGCAGTATGATGAGCCTGAGAGGTATGGAGGGTGAGCCCCTTTATGATCTCTTTAAGCGTGCAAAGGCACAGGGATGTATGACCGCAATGGACACCACCTGGCCCAAGGACGGCATCTGGCTGCCCAAGCTGGAAAAGGCTCTGCCCTACACCGATATTTTTGTCCCCAGCATCTACGAGGCAAAGGAGCTCTGCGGTACCGAAAAGCCGGAAGAGATCGTCAAGTTCCTCCACGATAAGGGCGTTAAGATAGCAGGTGTTAAGCTGGGCAAGGACGGTATGTTTGTAGAGGACTTCTATCTGCCCGCATTTAACTGCGAAAAGGTAGTTGACACTACAGGTGCGGGAGATGCATTTATCGGCGGCTTCCTCACAGGTATCGTTATGGGCAAGTCGGTATATGATGCCGCACTTCTCGGTTCTGCCGTTTCAAACATCTGTATCCGCGAGATCGGTGCCGTAGCTTCCGACCTCTCTATGGAAAAAGCAGAAAAGACAATAGAAATGTTCAAAGCAGGAACGTTAAAATAATGCGGAGTGCGGAATGCGGAATGCGGAATTAAGGTTGATTTTCGCATTGCGAAAATCCTCACTTCATTAGGAGAATAAATAATGATTAATATAGGTAACAGAAGAGAGTTGTTTGTTGACAACTTTCTTATCGACGAAGAAAAGACTACCGCCTCTGCCGTAGTTCACAAGCCTGTTAAGCGTGACGTAGCATTCACCCACGACGCACAGTGGGAGACTCTGGGTGCTGCATATCACAACATCGTCGTTACCCCCGAGGGCAAGAGATACATGTACTACAAGTCAATGCATCAGGACGTTAAGCCCGACGGCTGCGACGGTACAATGCGCCGTATCTGTGTTATCCAGAGCGACGACGGTCTTAACTGGACACGTCCCGAATACGTTATCACACCCATCTTCGGCAGACGTATCGATGCTCCCGTAACTAACGTAATCTCCGGTCTCTATGACTACTACGACAATATGTTCGTATTCTACGATACCAACCCCAACTGTCCCGAGGACGAGCGCTTCAAGGCTGTTTACGGCGAGTGGGGTACAGGTATGTTCGGTTACGTAAGTGCTGACGGTATCAACTTCAGATTCCATCCCGGCGAAAACATCCATGAGATGATGCACAACTCTCTCATGATCTCCGGCAAGGATTCCGGCTGCTACTTTGACTCTCTTAACACAGTTTACTACAACCACGAGCTGGGCAAGTACGTTGCTTTCGTTCGCGGCTTCCACGTAGGTGACGATTACTATCCTCCGGATCCCGACGTTGACGATGCAGTTCGTGATATCCGTTACACAGTAAGTGACGATTTCTGGCACTGGAGCTATCCTCAGGTATTCAAGTACAACGACGAGTACGATTATCAGCTCTATGCTAACGCAATCGCTCCCTACTACCGTGCTCCTCACATCTACTGTGCAACTCCCACCAGATACGTTGCATGGCCTGAGTGGAACGACTCCTTCGAGAAGCTCCCCAACGCAGAGGAGAGACGTCACAGACACAGAGGTAAGTCTATGAACGACGCTATCTTTATGTCATCCCGTGACGGTCAGAACTGGTTCAGATACGGTGAAGCTTTCATGACCGCAGGTCCTGAGCATCACAGCAACTGGAAGTACGGTGACTGCTATCCCTGTGTTGGCTTTACCGAAACTCCCGGTGAGATCAAGGGTACAGACCCCTACCTCTCTATGTTCTGTAAGGAAGACCATGAGGGCGAGCCCACCAAGCTCTACAGATATTCTCTGCGACTTGACGGCTTTGTTTCCAGAACAGCTACCCTCAAGCCTCAGATGCTTGTAACCAAGCCCTTCGTATATGAGGGTAAGGAGCTTGAGATCAACTTTGAGACCTCAGCGCTTGGCTATATGAAGTTCAAGCTTCGCGCAAACGACGGCACCGAGCTTTATTCCAAAGAAGTTATGGGTAACAAGGTAGACCGTATCGTAGGCTTTGAAAACGGAACTCCTGCAGATCTCGCAGGCAAAGAGGTTGTCATGGAGATCGAAATGAGCGATGCTTCTATCTACTCATTCAAATTTAACTGATTTAAACACAATAATTCAGTGAAAGGCATTTGACCGTATTGGTCAAATGCCTTTTTCAGATGTGTTCAGCATATTCTTTACTTTATATATTATTTGTGATATAATTTAATAAAGGCGGTGATTTGATGATTATAAAGATTGCTCAAACTGCATCAAATATTAAACAAACCTATGATGTTGAGGGAGAAAATTTTTATTATACCGGTAATGCAGGTAGTATCAGCAGCATGCAGCCTATAACACTTTCAAATAAAGAAAATACAATAAAAGGTGTTTATAATACTTCTAAGTGGATAAATTATATCCCTTTACGGTATTTGTTCGGTTATGCAAATCTGACAAGAATCTTTCTTATTTACGAAAACGATAATATATACGGAAGCATTGTGTTTTCAAAACACGGTTTTCTTAAAAATTGTTATATCATATCATTAGATAGCGGAGAAATCTTCCATTGTTACTGTTTATCACGCGGATCTTTTGACTATGTTTCCATATACCAAGGTGACACTCAGATCGCCTTGATCGAAACTTACCTTTCGGTAAACGATCTTAAATATACTCATAAGCTCTATATCTTAAATGAATATGATCGATTTGCTGATACACTTTCATTTTTCGTTTTGTATTATGCAAGCTATAATTTTACCGAAAGAATGCATATGTCCTCGGGGTCAACTTATACTAAAGCCTGGAGTTTTTCAAAATATGCCGACAGATATGACCCCAAATGGCGAGAAACACATTTTCCAGACGAAAACTATTTCGGCAAAACGAGTCTTATAAATAATTCATATGGAGATATTTAAAGCGAGGTGAAATCACCTCGCTTTTTGTTATTAAATTCCATTATCGGCAAAAAGAAAATGCCATCTGCTTTCGCAGATGGCATTGTGTTATTAAAGCTTAGCGATTATGCATCAACTTCGCAGTACATGAAGTACTTGTAACCGAGGGGGTTAGCGAAGAAGCCGGATACAGAGTCATCTACCATGTAGATGTCGGTGTAGTAGTAGAGAGGAGTGATGGCACCGGTAGCCATAAGCATATCCTCAGCTACGTGCATAAGAGCATAACGGGTATCGTTATCTGTGCAAGCCTTGATCTCAGCGATGAGAACATCATAGGTCTGTGCCCATGTGCCGTCCTCAACCTTTACATCATAGCCGTAAGCTGTGAGGTCGAGATCGTACATAGCGAGATCCTTGTGAGCATCCTTACCGAACTGAACGTCGTTGTTACCGGAAACAGAGGTCCACATATCGAGGAAGCAGATCGGATCGTTGTAGTCAGCGAGCCAGCCGTTACGTGCTACAGTGTAGCCGCCTTCCTTACGTGTGTTAAGGAATGTAGCCCACTCCTGGTTCTCGAGCTGCATGTTGATACCAACTACAGAGAGAGCGGACTGGAGGTACTCACCGATAAGCTTGTGAGAATCGGAAGTGTTGTAGAGATAAGTGATGGTGGGGAAGTTTGTGAACTTCTCGCCGTCCCAGTTGTAGTACTTCTTGAGGATCTCAATAGCCTTGTCAAAGTTAGACTCGGTAGCTGCCTCGGATACATCATAGTAACCGTCGTACTCTTCGCTTGTGCCTGCGTTCTTGTAGAACTCAGAACCGTCAGCGTCAGTCATACCCATTGCAACGAATGCGGGAGCGGGAACCTGACCAGCCTGACCGATCTCTTCTACGATGTAGTTACGGTCGTAGAGAAGGCCGATAGCAGTTCTGATCTCCTGCATAGCCTCTTCAGCCTCAACACCGGTAAGGGTGCTGTCTGCAGGAAGGATGTTCTCGTTTACGTTCCAGTTTACATAGTATGTACCGATCTGACCTGCTACTACGAACTCATCGGGATACTCTTCCTTAAGAGTAGCGATCTCGGTTGTAGGAACATCATCGATAAGGAGCCAAGCGCCGTTCTTGAAGTTAGCGAGCATGTTGCTGGAGTCATCGGAGAGGAAGAACTCGATCTTGTCCATCTTAACGGAAGCTGCATCGTGGTAGTTCTCGTTCTTCTCGAGAACGATCTTAGAGTCGTGGTTCCACTCAGTGATCTTGTATGCACCGTTACAAACGTAGGTGGAGGGATCGGTTGCCCAGCTCTCGTTTGCAACTACGTCCTCACGTACGGGGAAGTAGGTGGGGAATGCGAGAAGCTCGTTCCAGTATGCAACAGCGTTTGCAAGAGTAACCTCGAGGGTCTTTTCGTCAACTGCTACAACATTGAGCTTTGCATCGGGATTGGTGAAGTTGCCAGCATCATCGGTTGCCCAGATGTCAGCATAGCCGTCAACTACCTCGAACATGTAGCCGTAGTCAGCTGCAAGAGTGGTAGAAGCTGCACGCTGCCATGCGAATGCATAGTCAGCTGCGGTAACTGCCTGACCGTCGGACCACTTAACGCCGTCCTTAAGGGTGTAGGTGTAGGTTACGGTACCGTCATCGTTTACAACGCCTTCAACGAGCTCTTCAGCCGCGTCAGCTACGATAACGAGCTTGCCATCATCATCCTGAGCCCACTTAGCGAGGCCGGAGAAGAGATGGGAAACCATGGTTGCGCCGTCAACTGCGGAGTTGAGGGCAGGGTCGATAGTGTCGGGCTCGGAGGAGAGACAAACGGCCATAGAAGAGGGGCCCTTTGCTACATCATCGCCGTTGTTATCGGTGGTTGTAGAACCGCCGCCACAAGCCGCGAGAGAGAGGAGCATAACACTTGCAAGGAGGAGTGCTAAAAACTTTTTCATGAGTTTTCTTTCCTTTCTTAAAAAAATTTTTTCGTTTTTATCTTAAGCCTTACGGCCTAAAATCAATCATTTGCCTTGTCGATATTGTGACAGGCTACATAATGTCCCTTGGATACCTCCTTGAACTCGGGCATCTCACAGGCGCACTGCTCTGTCGCATAGCGGCAGCGAGTACGGAAGGGACAACCGGAGGGGGCATTGAGGGGACTGGGGATATCGCCCTCAAGAGCGATACGCTGATTTGCTCTTGCTATCTTGGGATCCGGAATCGGAACTGCCGAAAGCAGAGACTTGGAATAGGGATGAAGAGGTCTGTTGTAGATCTCGTCGGCATCTGCAAGCTCAACCATCTTACCCAGATACATAACCGCAATACGGTCACTTATGTGACGGACAACAAGAAGGTCGTGAGCAATAAAGAGATAGGTAAGATCCTTTTTTTCCTGCAGCTCGTCGAACATATTGATGACCTGCGCCTGAATAGAAACATCAAGGGCAGAAACAGGCTCGTCACATACAATAAAGTCGGGGTCCAGTGCAAGAGCACGGGCAATACCGATACGCTGACGCTGACCGCCCGAGAACTCGTGAGCATATCTGGAGGCATGCTCGGAGTTAAGACCAACCTCAGACATAAGCTCGAGGATGCGCTCTTCTCTTTCCTTTTTGTTGGCATACATCTTATGGATATCAAGGGGCTCACCGATAATATCGGATACTGTCATTCTGGGATTAAGAGAAGAATAGGGATCCTGGAAAACCATAGTGGCCTTCTTACGGAAGTTCTTGACCTGTCTGCTTGTCTCAATAAGCTCACCGTTATAATAAACCTCACCTGCAGTGGGCTTATAAAGGTGAAGAAGTGTTCTGCCTACTGTGGTCTTACCGCAGCCGGACTCACCAACCAGACCGAGGGTCTCACCCTTTTTGATAGCAAAGGAAACATCGTCAACCGCCTTTAAGGGCTTGGTCTTGAATGCACCAACGCTGATGTTAAAATACTGCTTTAAATTCTTGACCTCTATAAGCGGAGTCTCAAATTTCTTATCTGCCATTATTCTTCTCCGCCTTTCTCGGCTTCATAGACAGGCTCGATCTCGCCTGACTCGATACCGTTCTTTACATTCATCCAGCACTTTGCTGCGTGATCATCATTGATGACCATAAAGGGTGCTGTATGGTGTATACAAACCTTCATTGCCGCATCGCATCTGGGAGCAAAGGGACAGCCCTTGGGCATATTGAGAAGGTCGATAGGTGTACCGGTGATGGGATGAAGCTTCTTACCCGCTGTGTTCTGGGTGGGGATAGAACGCATAAGTCCCTTTGTATACTCGTGACGGGGATTGTAGAATATCTCATCCGCTGTACCCTGCTCACATATGGAGCCGGCATACATAACTATGACCTCGTCACACATCTGAGCTACGACACCAAGGTCGTGGGTGATCATAATGATCGCCATACCCAGCTCCTTCTGCAAGGACTGCATAAGCTCAAGTATCTGTGCCTGAATGGTAACGTCAAGAGCTGTGGTAGGCTCGTCCGCTATGAGGATATCAGGCTCGCAGGCAAGTGCCATTGCGATCATAACTCTCTGACGCATACCGCCGGAAAGCTCATAGGGATACTGCTTCATACGCTTGAGAGGCTCGTTTACATTAACAAGCTCAAGCATTTCAACGGCTCTGTCATAGGCCTGCTTTTTGTTTCTGTCGGTATGGAGGGTAATTGCCTCCATAAGCTGATGACCTATAGTATATGTGGGGTTAAGGCTGGTCATAGGATCCTGGAAGATAATAGATATCTTGTTACCTCTGACAGTCTTCATAACCGATTCACCTGCACCTACAAGCTCCTGACCGTTCAGCTTGATAGAGCCGCCTACGATCTTACCTGTACTTGCAAGGATCTGCATAATGGAATAAGCGGTTACAGACTTACCCGAGCCTGACTCACCAACTATTCCCAGCACCTTTCCTCTGTCAAGGAAGAAGGATACACCGTTTACCGCTTTCACTTCACCTGCAGGGGTGAAGAAGGAGGTTCTTAAATCTTTTACTTCAAGAAGTGACATTGTGCTACCTCCTTAATTTTTAAGCTTGGGGTCAAATGCATCGCGCAGACCGTCGCCGAAAAGGTTGAGGGAAAGAACGATAAGAGAAATGACCACAGCAGGGATGAAGAGAAGATGCGGATAAGTATCGATACATTCTCTTGCCGCGGATGCGAGAGAGCCGAGAGAGGGCATAGGTGCGTTAACACCGAGACCGAGGAAGGAAAGGTAGCTCTCTGTAAAGATAGCACTGGGGATCTGAAGTGCTGTAGAAATTACGATAACGCTGATACAGTTGGGCAGAAGATGCTTTGTGATGATCCAGAAGCCCTTTGCTCCTGTAGCACGTGCGGAAAGCACGTACTCCTGCTCACGCAGAGACAGGATCTGTCCGCGGATAAGACGTGACATGGATACCCAGTAGAGAAGAGCAAATACTATAAACAAGCTTATGATGTTAGCACCCATCTTCTCTAAAACAGTACCTGCAATTATTCCCTTCAGAGCGTCTCCGAATACAGCCGCAAGGAGTATGACCATAAGCATATCCGGCAGAGAGTAGATGATATCAACTATTCTCATGATAACAAGGTCGACCTTGCCTCCGCAGTAACCGGAAACAGAGCCTACGGTTACACCGATAATAAGCACGATGATGCTTGCAAAGAAGCCTACCATAAGAGAAATTCTGGTTCCGTATACCACACGGATGAAATAATCACGACCTGAACTGTCTGTTCCGAAAAGGTGAGGGAACACCTTCTCTGTTTCACCGGTATAGGAGTCAAGACGTATAATAAAAGCACCGTCATTTGTGGTGAAATCATTATCCTCAAAGTTTACGACAAGAGTATCACCGGAAACTCGCTTACCCTCACCGAACATATTTACATCCCAAACCCAATGATAAACATATTCTCTTTTCTTGGAAGAGGATTTCTTTTTGTCAGAATCCTTCTTTTCCTCTTTGTCTACATCAAGGTCATAGGATTTTTTAAGAGCCTTATATTCCTTATATCCAATTTCACTTTTTTCGGTATATTCAAAGCCCTCGGGAAGAACATTCTCAAGTGCCTTGAAGTCCTCAGCGGTCATATTTGCGGAAACATTTTCCTTGATGAACTCATCAAATTCCTTTTCGTTACCTTTATATGCTGAAGAAGGAATGAAAAACTCCTGTACATTTGCCATGCCGAGAAGCTTTACACGCTCAGCTCCGCCATACTCAAAGGGAGCAAGCTCGTTATATGAGCCGTCGGAACCGCCCTTTTTACCTATACCCAAAGCCTGATCGTAAGCATAAGGCCAAAACATAGGAATAAAAATCGATGAAAGGGTGATCACAACTATAACAATAAAGCTCAGAGTTGCTATCTTGTTTTTCAAAAGACGCTTTATACCGTCCTTAAAGAATGTAGATGAGGGTCTCATCTGCACCATATATTCCTTTTCCGCATCAGAAGCGGGAAGGAAGGAGTCCATCTTTACATGGAAACTGAAAGGCATTTTAAATTTCTTCATTATATACTGTACAACTCCTTTCTTATTCCAGTGTGATTCTGGGGTCTACTACCTTGTAGAGGATATCGCTGACAAGGTTCATTACAACAATAAGTGTAGCAAGGACAATTGTTGTACCCATAATAAGGGTATAGTCACGACCTGTAATACTGTTTACAAATGCTCTTCCGACACCGGGAACATTGAAGATCTGCTCAACAACGAGGGAGCCGGTGGTGATATAGGCAAGCATAGGACCAAAGTAGGTGATAACAGGGATAAGAGAGTTCTTAAGAGCATGTCCGAAGATTATCTTAAACTTAGATACACCCTTTGCCTTAGCGGTTCTGATGTAGTCCTGACCCAATACATCAAGCATTGAGGAACGGGTGAGACGGGTAATGTATGCCATAGGATAAAGTGCAAGGGTTATGACAGGCAGAACATAACCGGCAGCCGTATCTCCGTTAGCCGGGAACCACCGCAGCTGCACCGAAAACCAATACAGCAATATCGATCCTATAACAAAGGACGGCATAGATACGAATGCTGTAGTGATGACCATTATGATACGGTCAATAAGCTTATTTCTGTTCAGTGCCGCAACAGAGCCAAGTATCGTTCCCGACACAAGTGCAGCAAAAGCAGCTGTCAAGCCAAGCTTGACGGATGTCTTCATACCGTCGGTAATTATATCTATAACCATACGTCCGTCCTTTTTGAGGGAGGGACCGAAATCGAATTTTGTCGTTACATCCAATAAGTAGTTGAAATACTGCTCGTGTACGGGCTTGTCAAGACCGTATTTTTCCTCCAGCTGCTGTTTCGCTACCTCGGGAAGACTCTTTTCAGCCAAAAAGGGGTCGCCGGGTACAAGACGTGTAGCAAAAAAGGTTACGGTTATAACCACCCATACGGTAAGCAGAGCAAGGAGTATTCTCTTTGCAATATAAAGTAAGGTTTTTGTGTTCATCAGTAATACCGCCTATATTGTTTGTTAACAAAGCTCGCTGCCCTGTCTATACTCATTTGACTTATGTTACATGAGAGTATGTTTAGAATATTATAATACACTTTAAAACAAAAATCAATATAATTTTAAACAAAAGTTGTCTTAATGCTATAGAATATATTTCCGACAGTACAAAAAAAGGAATATATTCCCCTGCTCCGAGGGTATAATATACATAAATATTGCAATTTTCTCGGTCTATGCTATAATATATATAATAGGAGGTGTTTTTATGGCAAGAATAGATGACTGTCTTCTTGAATACCGCGAATGGTGCAGTAAATTGGAAATTGTAAACATTTCTGACATCAACCGAATAATATCGCAGGGACGGGTAAACTGGCTCATAAATGTCAGCGAGATATGGCAGGAGCAGAAGATATCCGAAATTGCAAGACAGATAAAGGACAATATCCAAAGCAAAAAAATCATTATGATATCCGGCCCCTCCTCCTCGGGCAAGACCTCATTTGCCAACAGACTGGCTCTGCACCTCAGGGTGCTGGGAGTAAGCTCCTGCGCCATCAGCCTGGATGACTACTATATGTCCCGGGAGCGTATGCCCCTTGACGAAAACGGCAAGCCCGACCTTGAGACCATAGAGGCTCTTGACTATGAGCTGTTCAATAAAAATGTTTATGATCTCATTGAGGGCAAGCAGGCACAGCTTCCCATATTCGATTTCAGGACCTCAGCCCCCAGACCCGAGACCAGAGCTCTTACCCTGTCGGACAACGAGGTAATAATAGTTGAGGGTATACACGGTCTTAATCCCAAGCTGACCTCAAACATACCTGCGGACAACAAGTACCGTATATACTGTACCGCCCTTACGGCTCTGCGCCGTGACGACGGTACAAAGATAAGATCACGCACCACCCGTCTTATCCGCAGACTTATCCGTGACTACAATTTCCGCAGTACCGATGTGGAGCGTACCCTTAAGCAATGGCCCTTAGTGGAAAAGGGAGCAGAAAAATATATCTTCCCCTATACCGACTCCGCAGATATTATCTTCAATTCATCCATACTTTATGAGCATTGCGTATACAAAATATACCTCAATGAGCTTCTCTTCGGTGTTACAGAGGGTACAAGCGGCTATGAAACGGTGCAGGACCTCACCGATCTTGTTAACTGCTTTAAGCTTATAGACCGCGAGTTTGTACCCAAGACCTCGCTGGTGCGTGAATTTGTAGGCGGAAGCACATTGATAGAGCAATAAATTATTGCTCTATCAATGAATAATGAATGATGAATAATAAATAATTAAGGTAGAAAACAGTTTGCTTTGCAAACTGTTTTCTTCATTAAAATGTAAAAACTTGTTATTTGACAGATAATTTGGGATGTGGTATAATGGTCGTATGTTTATGTTTAAAAATCACTTCAAAAAATTAACATCCTTAATACTTGTCTGTATCATGCTTATGGGCATACTGCCTCTTGGTGTCAGCGCAATAAACACCGACCAGGTAACTGCGTCTATGACCAATCTTAAGAACACGGTATTCCCCGACGGCTGGTACTGGTGCGGCGGAGATCCCTCAAAGGCTATCCCCTCAAGCGGCTGCGGCAGCAGATATAACTGCATGTGCAACAACTTTAACTACTCCTACCAATGTCACGGCTTTGCCCTGTATGTGGCCAACCTCGTTACAGGCTCTTATCCTGCGGTAAGACTTGCGGGATACAAAAACGGTCTTGTCAGCGGCAGCTGGAAATGCTATACCGTATCCGGCATCGGTAAGACCGCCCTATGTGGTCTGGGACTCCGTCCCGGCGACATAATAAGAGCCGCCTCCGGTGCGGATTATGCGGACGGCCATACCGTCATAGTATGGAAGGTAGAGGGAACCACCGTATACTTCGCCGAGGCCTGGGGCTCTGTATATTCCAAGATAAACTGGGGCGGCTTTAATGCAGAGTTCACCTCTATGGAGCAAATATGCAATGCATATACCTATGTTGCCCTCTGGCGCAACAATGCAATAACCCCCGGTACGGGAGAGTGTCCCCACAGCTATAAGGAGGGCGTTGAGACAGCCCATCCCCACCGTAAGTATACCGCCTGCATATACTGTCAGAAGACCGAGTATACAGGCAAATTTGAAGTACTGTCCGACTGTGTATGCTGCAGCGGCATTCACAGCTATGAGCTTTCAAACGAGGAGATGCATCCTCATAAGCAGATAAGGACCTGCAGCTCCTGCGGTCAGTTTGATTATACGGGTAACACCACGGTAATTCCCGCCTGCTCCCTCTGTCAGGGCCTGCCCTATGACCTCAATGCAGGCTTTGAAAAGGATATATGTAATATCGGTGAAACGGTAAGCCTTGCTTTTTCGGGTGAAAATACCGTAAGGCTCAAGGCTGTTATCCGTAAGGATGGAATAAAGTATACCGAGTATGACTGCCCCGTGGGTACCTCTATATCCTTTGTACCCCATGAGGTGGGTAATTATATCGCCACGGTAACTGCATATTCAGAGGAGGGCAAGAGTGCCTCTGTGACCACAGCGCCCCTGTCTGTCAGAGCTCCCATTACATCGGTTGCTATCGATGATTCAAGATACTATATCACATACGGACTCAGCCTTGCATATGAGGATGCCCTTACATTCAGCGAATCCCGCGGACTTATACTGACCGAGTATACCGATAACGGCTTTACCGCGTTCTTTGATGCGGTAGAGGGGCTTAAGAGCGAGTATAAGGAAGAAAGCATCTATACCTATTTCCCTCTGCCCCTGTCCTATTATGAGGCGGCTGATTTTGCAAGACATACCGACGGAGTCTTAGCCTCTGCCGAGGATGCCGAGACAGAGCAGCTTTTGGTCAAGCTTTGTCAAAGGACAGATTCCGACGGTATCATCACAGGCTCAAGCGATGCCGCTGAAGAGGGTGTGTGGATAAGTGAAGAGGGCGAGGTTCTGAGCTACTTTAACTGGAATCTCTCTTACACCGGAGAATATGACCGCTACAAGAGCTGTCTCTTTATGTTCCCCGGCGGAAGCTTTACCGACAGCTATGTCCTGCCCGGTGATTATCACGGCTTTGTTGTCAAGAGCCAAAGCGACTTTGAATATACCGACAACGGTGACGAAACACTTACCCTCATCCGTGTAGCGGCAATAGAAAGCTCGGCCTTGTCCATACCCGCAGAGCATAAGGGTATGCCTGTAACCGCCATCGGTGCAAGTGCCTTTGCCAACGGTGTATACGGTGAGATATACATTCCCCCGTCGGTGATCCATATAGAGCCGGGTGTGTTTGCGGATGTAAACATCGGCAGTATCCTTGTGGACAGAGATTCAGAGATACATAGACTGCTTATCGAATATAACATAGATGAAGAAATAGACATCCGCTTCCGTTTCCCCTTTACCGATGTGGCACAGAGTGCGTGGTACTATGAGGGTATAGATTACTGCTATCAGAGCTCATATATATCCGGTACATCAGCCACCACATTTTCCCCTAACAGCAATGTAACAAGAGAACAGTTCGTTATGATGCTTGCCAATATTGCAGGAGCAGATCTTACGGCATATGCCGATGCCGAAACCGGTATGAGCGATGTGCCTATGGGCAGATGGTATTCATCTGCCGTTGCCTGGGCAGTAAGCGAGGGATATGTGTCGGGTGTAGGTGAGGGCGTGTTCGGACTCGGTCAGAACATAACCCGTGAGCAGCTGGCAAGACTTATATTCCTCTATACCGAAAAGCAGGGCGGAGATATCCAAGCAAGAGCAGATCTTACTGTATATACCGACGAGGCTGCTGTTTCGTCATGGGCATATGACAATGTAAGCTGGGCTGTTGCCAAGGGACTTATCAGCGGTATGAGTGCCACAACTTTGGGCGCAAGAAGCACCGCAACCCGCGCACAGGCAGCAAGAATATTTATGCTGTTTGACAGTATGGAATAATACTTTTGCATAGCAAAAACTTCACTTACCGAAAGGTAAACTTCACTTGCCAAAAGGCAAACTTCACCAACTGTAAGTTATATCAAATTTTAAGTTGGTGAAGTTCAGGCAGAAGCCTGAGTGAAGTTGTGATTAACATCACAGTGAAGTTTTTATTTTTTATAAAAATAAAAGTGAAGCTTTCACCTGCGGCGAAAGTAAATTAATTATTTACAATACTTTATTTTTGGTGTATAATAAATTATATATAACTAAATTTAAGGAAGCTGTTATGAAAAAATTACTTGTTATCGACGGAAACTCCATACTCAACCGTGCCTTTTACGGTATAAGGCCCTTATCCACCAAGGAGGGACTGCCTACCAATGCGGTATACGGTATGACAAATATCCTGTGGGGAAAGTTAGAGCAGTATAAGCCGGACTATGCGGCAGTTGCCTTTGACCTCAAAGCCCCTACCTTCCGTCATAAAGAGTATGACCAATATAAAGCCAACCGCCACGGTATGCCCGACGAGCTTGCACAGCAGTTACCCTATGCAAAGCAGATGTGCGCAGCGCTGGGTATGGCGGTATTATCCCTTGAGGGCTACGAGGCCGACGATATCCTTGGTACGCTTGCCGATGCGGCATCAAAGCAGGGTGACTTTGCATATGTTCTTACAGGTGACCGCGACTCGCTGCAGCTTATAGGGGACAATGTAAATGTCCTCCTTGCCACAAACAACGATACCCTGACCTTTGACACCTCCGCTTTTGTAGAAAAATACGGTGTTACTCCCGATACATTTGTAGATGTCAAGGCTCTTATGGGTGACTCCTCGGATAATATCCCCGGTGTCCCCGGCATCGGAGAAAAGACCGCACTTAAGCTTATTTCCGAGTATCACGATCTTGATAATCTTTACGAAAAATTTGAGGACTCCGACCTTACAAAGGGTGTTAAAAATAAGCTCCGCGAGGGTCGTGATTCTGCATACCTCTCCCGTTTTTTAGCTAAAATAAACTGTGAGGTCCCCCTTGGCATAGCCCTTGACGATATAGCCTACGAGGGCTTTAAAGCAGAGGAGCTGAGCGAGCTTCTGACAAAGCTTGAATTTTCCAATATGCTCTCAAAATTAAATGTCAAGCCAAAGACGGTGGAGATAGAATGCAAGGCAGAGGATATTTGCGACATTAACTCTGTTTGTTCTGCAGGCAAGTGGGCAGTCACCCTTGATGACGAGCATATATATGCCTCCGACGGCGAAAGGGTTTATTTTTCAGTTTATAATAAAGAGAGCCTTGAAAAACTGTTTTCAAGTGATTGCGAGATCGCGGTATTTGACTCAAAATCCACCCGTCATATGCTGTATGATATGGGTATAAATGCCACTAATATCGCTTTTGACATTATGCTTGCGGCATACGTGCTCAATGCCTCCGACCGTGTATATAAGGCAGAGGATGTGGCAATTGCCTATTTAGGTGCCGCCTTTGAGGACAAGCAGAGCGAGGCAATGGCTCTTTATAAATTATGGGTTGAGCTTGACCAAAGGCTCACCGATAAGGAAAGAGAATTATATTTTACAATAGAGCTTCCCCTTGCAAAGGTGCTTTGCGATATGGAGCGTCAAGGCTTTAAGGTTGACCTTGAGGGACTTAAAAAATACAACCAAATGCTTACCGAAAAGGCAAAGGAGCTCGAAGAGGATATATATGAGCTTGCAACACGCAGCTTTAATATCAATTCGCCCAAGCAGTTGGGAGAGATACTCTTTGATGTTCTGGGACTTCCCGCCTTTAAAAAGACCAAGAGCGGCTACTCTACCAATGCCGAGGTACTTGATAAGCTCAGACCCTATCATCCCATAATCGACAAGATCCTTGAATACAGACAGATAACAAAATTAAATTCCACCTATGCGGTAGGACTTTTGAATGTTGCCGACGAAAACGGCAAGATTCACACCACCTTTAACCAGACCATAACCGCAACAGGCAGACTCTCCTCCACCGAGCCAAATCTTCAGAACATTCCTGTCAGAACAGAGCTTGGCAGAGAGCTGAGAAGATATTTTATTCCCACCGACACAAATCATGTTCTTATAGATGCCGACTATTCACAGATAGAGCTGAGGCTCCTTGCGGCAATATCGGGAGACGATACAATGACCGAGGCGTTTAAGTTAGGCATTGACATCCATACCCTTACCGCTTCACAGGTGTTCCGCATATTCCCCGAGGCTGTTACCCCTGAGCTTCGTAAAAGAGCAAAGGCGGTGAACTTTGGTATAGTTTACGGCATCGGAGACTACTCCCTTGCTATGGATATCGGTGTTACCAAGCGACAGGCGGCTGACTATATAAGAGGCTATCTTGACACCTATCCGGGTATAGACAGCTATCTTAAAAATATAGTCGAGGAGGCTCACGAAAAGGGCTATGTAACCACCCTGCTCGGCAGAAGAAGATATATCCCCGAGCTTTCCTCCTCCAAAAAGCCTATGGTAAAATTCGGTGAGCGAGTAGCCATGAACAGCCCCATACAGGGAACTGCCGCCGATATAATAAAGTTGGCAATGATAAACACAGCCTCCCGTCTTGAAGCGCAATTACCCGAAGCAAGGCTGATACTTCAGGTACACGACGAGCTTATAGTAGAAGCCCCCGTCGAAAAAGCACAAAAGGCTATGGAAATTCTCATCCACGAAATGGAGAACGCATACAATTGCTCTGTTCCCCTTGAGGTAGAGGCCAATATGGGAGCGTGCTGGTATGACGCAAAATAAAATTTTGCGTCATACTAATTCTCAATTATTAATTCTCAATTCGTAATTGAAGGAAGAAAACTGTTGCATAATGCAACAGTTTTCAACCGATTATTCATTCTTCACAATTAGTTTTATGGCATCTGCACTTTTTCATCACATAGCAGACCATAGCTACGGTTGCCGTAGTGCCTGCAACCACCAACGCCACCTGCCACAGGGGCGTGGAGCAGCTTTGGTGTACAGAAACAGCCTTTATGGTACTTCCGTTTTTTGATATACCCATACGGGCAGTTACCGAGCGGTCAAGCTCATAGCATGCCGCTTCGTTTATCATATCCTTAATACACATATCATCACCTCAATATATATTTTGAGTTCAACGCAAAAAATTATTCGGAAGGGAGACGGACAAAATATGGGCAGCGTAAGCTTTGACACCTCTGTCAGATATCTTGCGGGCGTAGGCGAAAAACGCGCCGAGACCCTTGCCAATATGGGCATATATACCATCAGAGATCTTCTCTATCATTTTCCCAGGGCGTACCAGCACCGCGGCAATGTCCGTTTTGTGACCGAGGTGGAGGACGGCGAGACCGCATCTCTTATTATGACTGTGGCAAGCCAGCCTCATACCGCAATGCTAAAGGGTCGTATGACCATGACAAAATTCTCTGCCTTTGACGGCACGGGAAAATGCAATCTCACCTTTTTTAATCAAAATTATGTTTCAAAAATTTTTACGGTAGGCGCAACCTTCCGCTTCTACGGAAAAGTACAGCGCAAGGGCAGAGCCGTCAGTATGGCATCCCCCTCCTTTGAGCCATATACCGAGGGAATAGCTCTGCCCGAGTTTTTCCCCGTATATCCTCTTTCGGGCAGTCTTACCCAAAAATATATGGGTAAGATAATATCCTCGGCCTTGAGTATGCTCAATGAAAAAGAGATAGAGGACATCCTGCCCGAAAAATTAGTTAAAGAAAATCATCTGCCCTCCCTTGGCTGGGCGCTTAACGCAATACACAATCCTATGAGCTATGAGCATATGGAAAAGGCAAGAAAGCGCTTTGTATGGGAGGAGCTGTATGTCTTTGCCCTTGCTATCTCTCTTTCAAAGAAAAAGGCAAAGAGCGGAAATGCGCCTGTTTTCAACCCTTCGGATATGGATAGGTTCTATTCGGTGTTCCCCTTTTCTCCCACAGATGCTCAGCACAGGGTAATAAATGAGATAGAAGCGGATATGACCGACAAAAAAGCCATTGGAATGTCAAGGCTTGTCTGCGGTGATGTAGGCAGCGGTAAGACCATGTGTGCCGCGGCCGCTATGTATATGGCGGTATCAAACGGCTATCAGGCGGCGCTTATGGCACCCACCGAGATACTTGCCACCCAGCATTATAACGATCTGGGAGTTATCTTTGCAAAGCTTGACATCCGCTGTGAGCTGCTCTGCGGCTCTACCCCCGCATCAAAAAAGAAGATCGTAAAAAAAGGCCTTATTGACGGCAGTATAGACTGTGTTATAGGCACTCACGCCCTTTTGACAGGGGATGTTGAGTTTAAAAACGCGGCACTTATAGTCACCGACGAGCAGCACCGCTTTGGTGTAATGCAGCGCTCTGCCTTAGGTGATAAGACAAGGGGCGGACATATGCTGGTTATGAGCGCCACACCCATCCCCCGTACCCTTGCACTTATTATGTACGGAGACCTGTCCCTTTCATACATCGATCAGATGCCTCCCGGCAGAAAAAAGGTCTCTACATTTTTAGTAGACGAAAGCTACCGTGAACGCATGAACGGCTTTATAGAAAAGCAGGCAACGGAGGGACGGCAGGTATATATAGTATGTCCCGCAATAGAGGGTGAGGAGGACGAGGGTCTTGTAGGCTTTGACTACCGTCCCGAGGATAACCGTCCCAAGCTTAAAAACGCCACCCAATATGCCGAACAGCTGCAAAAAAAGCTACCCGCAATCCGTGTCGCTCTTATGCACGGAAAAATGAAGGCTGCCGAAAAGGACAAGGTAATGTCCGCCTTTGCGGCAGGCGAAATAGATGTACTTGTTTCCACCACCGTAATAGAGGTGGGTGTAAATGTACCAAATGCAACTCTTATGATAGTAGAGAACGCCGAGCGCTTTGGTCTTTCCCAGCTGCATCAGCTCAGAGGCCGTGTGGGCAGAGGCCAGCATAAATCCTGGTGTATCCTTGTGTCGGACGCCAAGGGGACAGAGGCAAAGAGCCGACTGGAGGCAATGACCGAGACCAACGACGGTCTTGAGATAGCCAAAAAGGACCTTGCGATCCGAGGCCCCGGTGACTTTATCCCGGACAGAAACGGCTCTGCACGGCAGCACGGCGGTGTGGCATTTAAAGCGGTATCCCTCTGTGACAATACAGCCGACCTGGAGGCGGCGTTTGGCTATGCGGGTGAGGTTTTGGCACAGGACCCCAGGCTTGACAGAGAAGAGAACCAAGCCGCCGCAAAATATGTTGAGGAATATTTCGGCAGTATCCGTTCCTCGGTAAATTAAATCAATTGACAACAACACCTAACCGTGATATAATTATACTTATCTTATTTACAAAGGGGCAAATTATGAAAAAGCTTATCCCCATATTATTTATTTTGGCAATACTCCTGTGCTCCTGCACAAATGAAGCTACCCCCAAGCTTGGCGGCTTTCAGTCGGAAAACGGCTACTGGTATCTGGATTTTGAAGATCCTACCGTAGAGGTAAAACAAGAGGTCAAGGTAACTCTTTCCGACGGCACCAAGGACACAGCATATATCTGCCGTCCCATAGTCAATGTTGACAATGACGGTGCAAATACTGTAAGCAAGTCTATCAAGACCTATCTTGACGAAAAATACGGCAGCTACTTCAAAAAGCCTGATGACAGAATAGTTAAGGTAGACTACGAGAGCTATGCCAACAATGATATACTGACTATTGTTATTACAGAAAATATCACCACTCCCGACGGTACAAGCTCCTATGCCACCTGCTTCTATTACGATGACCTTGCGGGCAGCGAGCTTAATATGATGGAATACTCCAATACCAACGGTGCACAGCTGTCTACGGTTTACGAGGCTGTAATTGAGTCCGACTGGGCAGCTGAATACGAAAAGACCTCGGGCAATCCTCCCTATGAGGATGTTATAACCGGAATGGTATGCCACGGTGATCTTAAATTTGATGTTTACTGCATAGAGCCTGACGGAATAAACGTAACAAAGCTTGAGCTGCAGGTTGAGGATGTACCTCTCCAGTTACCCGAGCTGTCATACTGATCCCACAGAAAGTGAGCCTTAAAATGAAAAACAAAAAGCTTCTCAAATTCAATAAAAAACTGACCTGGGTCCTGATGGCATGCCCCATAGTATTTGCGGCATTGCAGACGGTACTCTTGACCTGCTTTTATGATGCACCCATGCGCCTGTATGCCCACAGCGGTACTGCTTTTGCACTTATATACAATGTTCTGCTCTTTGTTTTTGTAATAGGCGCTCTGGCTCTGTATTATTTTACCGACTGTGATCATATATCCGGTAAGGTGGCGAATACCACAATATTTACCCGTATATTCGGTATACTTTCATCCGTGTCCCTTTTGGCAAAGGGTGTATTTGATCTTATACCCTTTATCAAGGATTACACTCAAACCTATAAAATGCTTGGTCTTAAGGAATATATAGAGCAGGTATTTGCCTCCAAGCAGCAAAGATTTTTGCTTCTGTCCGCCATTGTGTGCTTTGTGGCATTTGTTTACCTTGCCTTGGTGTCTATTATGCCCAAGGGTCAGAATCAGCTCAAGACCTGGCTTGGATGTGTAACCATAGTTTGGCATATACTCTATCTGCTGGCAACATATTTTGATATGACAGGACCTCTCAACGATCCCATAAGACTTATCAATCAGTTTGCTCTTGTGGGTATGATGATGTTTTTGACCGTGGAGATAAGATTCCTTTGCGAGATACCCAAAAAGGGATTATATATCGGCATATCAATAGGCGCGTTTACTCTGCTCCTTTGCTCCTCGGTTGCAACTATTGTTTATATGATAGCTTCAAACAGCATTACAAGCAATATCGTACTTAACATCTATCAGCTTGTATCTGCGGGTTATGTGTTCACAAGACTTATGGCACAGCTTAAGAGCTTTGAAATAAAAGCACCTGAAACACCTGTAGTAAACAAATAAAAAAATTCCACCGAAAGGGTGGAATTTTTTATTGCTGTTATTTACCTAACTTATAGATCTCAAGCTTGCCCTCGCCCTCAAGCTTTGCCTCGATACCCTTGTATCTTGCATCAGGCTTAAGAGGAAGATAAAGCTCGCCCTGGTCGCAGAAGAACTCTGCCATCATAATGTCAAAGATACCTCTGATTCGAACCTTGTCCTCTGTCAGAACATAGGGAACATCAAACCTGACCTTATCGGGAGGAAGCACCCAAAGCTTGTTTTCTGCCTTGTCAAAGGTGAACTCATAGCCGCGTACAGTAAGCTTACCCTCGGGGTCAAACTCCATTATGGCATCAAAGGCATCTCCTGCTCCGTATACTACCTCTATATCCTTACCCTCTGCCCTTCTGCATTCGACTCTGTAAGCATCAAGCTCCTTTACAGGCTGATAGCAGAGGCGCACACCGAGACCTGTTTCTTTGAGACACATCTCGGTGGGAATGGTCATACCCTGGTTAAAGGGCATACCGTGTCTTGCATAGGCTATGGGATACCAGGCAATACGGATCTTGCGGTCATCGGGAGCATTGTCAAAGTTCTGATGAGCATAAGCGGTAAAGCGCTCCCACTCGTCGGTATGCATATAGTTGGTGTAGGAGCCGTTGTACTTGTTACAGAAGGTCTCGGTGACCTTCATTATGTATCTGTACTTATCCACACGGTCCTCGGGAATGGGATCTGGAGTAAACACATGACCGTCAAAGTCACCTATCTGATATGCTCCGTCACCGCCGTTAAGTATCCACTTCCAGGTATCTGTTCCCTCGATGCGGTACTTAACAAAGTCGGGACATTCTCTGAAGCCCTCTATATCGCTTTCGTGAGTCCAGTTTACAAGGTCGGGAGAGGATGATATGGTATAGGATGTAATATCACGCAGGGTGATGGAAAAATACTTTTGGAACTCGTCTATCCACAGGATCTTGGGGTCACCGTTACCTGCGGTGTTGACACTCTTGAAGGTGTAGTGATAGCCGCCGTCATCGCTTTCATAGATAAGGTAGCCGTGAGTGATACATACCTTGCCGTTTTCGCGGTTGATAAAGCCTGTTCCGGAGGCCGCATGGGGGTAACGAAGTATAGGCTCTGCCTCATGCCATGTGATAAGGTCTTTTGACCAGGCGTGTCCCCAATGGTTATTGTCCCACATACCCTCTATCGCACCGGGACAGTGCTGATAGTAGAGGTGGTATACACCGTCAAAGTATATACAGCCGTTGGGGTCGTTTACCCAGCCGCGCTGTGTGGTAAAGTGAACTATGGGTCTCAGACTGTCGTTATCGTGATCTGTATCGTAGCTGTCCTCACAGCGGATGAACTTTCTTCTGAACTCAAGCTTTTCCTCGGACAGATCAGCACCCTCGGGAGATCTTCTCCAAGGGGACTTACAGTTTTCAAGGGTTACGCGAAGCTCCTTGCCCATATACTCCTGCATATCAACAAAGTACTTGGGTCCGCCCTCACCCAAATGGGTAAACACCTGCTCTACCAGATCATCTCCGTCCCAGAAGTTAACTGTGATACAGTTGTTATGCTTGTTATCGGTTTCAAATGTTATATATCTTTTATCTATTAACATAACTTTATCTCCATTTCAGTGAAGATTTTCGCTATGCGAAAATCATCCTTAATTCCTCTCATTGACACCGGCAATTCCCGCTTCGCTCCTAAAGTCGCTTGCGCTCATTGGGTGTCGGCTGTCCTCGCAGACTTACTTCTTCTGCCACCGGCAGCGCAAGTCTGTTCGGCATTCCGCATTCCGAATTCCGCATTTAAGATATATTGGCTCACCAATATATCTTAACTCCTGCGTTTTGTGTAAAATCTGTGATCTCGGGAAGCTTGGACTGCCAGCCGCGGGGTTCGATATTATTCTTTTCAAGACCGCGGTAGAAGGCTTCGTTTCTTGCAATAAGAGCCTGCTTTTCTTCCTCTGTCTTTGCATCCTTCATACGGTGGTCAAAGGTATAGAGAAGGCTGGAATAGATATAACCCAGCTGTGAGCGCTCAAGATGCTCGCGCTGAAGATCGGTCTCGCAAAGCTCGGCAGCCTTTTCCCAAAGCTCGTTCATCTTATCATCGTTTGCAAGTATATATTCGCAGTTAAAGAGGTGCCCGGGATTCTGATAGCAATGCAGATGACGGGGATTACCCTCGTTGTCGATCCTTACCGCTTCGGTAAGCATAGCTATATATTCCTTGATATACTTACCGCCGGGACCGTAGTAGCCCTCAAGAAATTCATCCATATGAAGATCAAACTCCTCCTCTGACATATCCGGATCCCAAAGCAGCTTTGAGAGCAGGTAGGCACGCAGCTCCACCATATCGGTTATATGATCGTCATAGTAGTTATCACCCTCGCAGAACATACCGCGGACATTGTGATGATAGTAATACTGTATATTTTTACGCAGAGTATGGAAATCGGGAAAATGAGGAACGGTAAAGGAAAAGTTTGCGTTATAGTCCCAAAGATATATGGTCTTTGCCACCTTGCCCCATTTACGGAAGTTAGCAAGGAACTTCTGATTGATCTCACAGTTTTCGTCATAAACGGGATGGTTATAGCAAAGCTCCATGGGAGCAAACTCGATGATGACATTGTCACGGGGCTTGGTTATCTTGGGACAGTCGGTGGTATGCAGATAAGCCAATGTCATTATCTTTACCTTGGGGTACTCGTCCTTTATAGCATCGGCAACCGCATTGACAAAGCGAAGCAGGCTTCCTGCGTGAGAGCCCTCCTCCTCGTCTATCTTACGGCATTTTTCGCACTTACAGAAATTCTCTGCACCAATCTCGTTATCGTTCTGGGATACAGAAATGATCCTTGCCTCGGGATAGCCGCGGCAAAGCTTTTTTACATTCTCGATACACTTTGCAAGATTAGCCTCATCCGAAAAACAGGGCTGCTGATGCTGGGGAACATCCAAGAGACTCTCCATAGTATGGATAAAACGGCCGGGATAAAGGAAGCTTCCGCCCATTTCATCGGTAAAGGGTCTCTGATAGCTGGAGTTTATCTTGCGCTTTGCGGAGATATCGCACTTCATATATGCGGGGATAGCCACATCACGCCATTCAAGTCTGGGGAACTGCTCCTCAAAAATACCCTCATCAAGGGTAACGTCACCCTCAAGAAGCAGCTCGGTATCCTGTGTAAAGAATCTCCAGCCGCAGAACTCTTCAAGGAAGGTATATACACCGTAGAGCGTACCTCTCTTTTCGTTACCGGTAATAAAGAGACAGCTGTCAAATACCGAGATAACAAAGCCCTCCTCACCGTACTTGGAGAAATTTACCTGCTTTGCGGTCTTAAAGCATCTGCCGATATAAATTATGTTTCTGCCGTGCTCCTCGGACTCCTTTAATATTTTAAGCTCGGTTCCCACGGTAAGCTTGATATATTTAACAAGCTCTTTTGCCGAATATGCCTCGCACTCGGTTGCGTTGTCGGGGATAAGAACGGTATAATCCGCAATATTGTTTTTTACGATAAAAATATTTTTCATAAGCGTTCATTCCTTTATTTTGTTATATATAGAATACCAAATTTCTGTGGGGTCTGTCAACAGTTATATAAAAAGAAGGCTGAAAATTCAGCCTTCTTTTTACTGTTCTATTTCGTCGATGACGCGTTTTCCTATCGTATTTATTGCATCTACGCTTACAACAAAGTTAACATCATCTATAACCGTTTCAACAGATTTACTTGCAAAGATCCTTCCTGCATTGGCAGAATAATATCCGTTTTCTGCAGTAATATCTCCACTTAAGCTGCAGTTTTTAAATATTGCACTAGAACCACAGCTGCCTATAAATCCGCCTGCATATGATATATTTCCGACCGTATCACTAGTTTTTGCTTTAACAGTACCCTCATATTCACAACCTGTGACGGTAATTACATATCCGTTTTCGTTAAGTCCAAAGGTATATCCCATCATACCTCCCGCATATACAGCACTGCATCCGTCTGCCGTAACATCTGCCGTAATACTGCAATCTGAGATATTTATAACATTATCATATGTAAAGTGACCGCTTCCGTAATCATGACTGTCTTCACCGATAAGACCGCCTGCGTGAGCTGTAGCACCGTAGAACAGTGTCACCGAGTTGGAGGTTCTCTTTGAACCGTAGCTTGTTTCTGCAACAACACTTCCCTTTACAACAGCTCTGCTTATTATCAGCTCCTCAGATGAGCTTGATTTACCGATAAGACCTCCTGCATCGCTATAACCGTATTCAGCCTTACCGCTATGTGTACACTTGACATTTCCTTCAAAAAGCACATCCTTTATTTTAATATCACCCGCAGAACAACCGATTAATCCTCCGGCTGTGCCATAGGCAGTCAAGCTTTGAGAAAGACTGTATTCTGCTTTGACATTTGAGGTAACATTTGCATATACCGTTACATATTCTATAACAGTCTGTCCCATCATGTCACTTGCAAACAAGCCTCCCGCATCTGATTTTGAAGAGATATCATCACAAATAACATAACAGTTGTACACAGTTCCGTTACCAAAAACCGCAATTACTGCCGCATCCGTACTTCCGGATATCTTTATTGCCTCGATACCTAAATTCTTTACCGTTGCGTTATCAATCCTGCCAAACAGTCCTGCATTGTCTGTATCGTAGCAATTTAAATTTTCGATGGTATAGCCCTGACCGTCCAGAGTACCGGTAAACCTATTGTCATAGTTATCGCACAATGGTACCCATCTTCCGTTGTTGTATGTACTCAGATCAATATCACATTTAAGCACAAAGCTGCCGTCAGGGTCAGCATTTATCTTTTCGTACAGCTCACGGGCAGTGGATATTTCTGTAGCCGCAGGATCAGCGGGAGAAATGTCGGTCATAAACATATTATTTTCAGGCTTCATTTTTATCCAGTCGCCTAAATAGTTAATACCGTTGTTCTGTACATCAACAGGCTCTGAAAGTACATATTGCCTGTATCCCTCTGCGCTAACGGTCAGGTTATATCTGCCCTTGGGAACAAACAGCTCAAAATGTCCCATAGCATCGGTAGTTGTACTATACTGCTCATTGGTAGATGTATTTGTTACAGTAACGGTTGCATCGGCGATCTTGAAATCAACATCCTCTGCCGAAACCACCCAGCACAGTATACCGCCGTTTTTGGGCTCTTCACCGCTTTCAGAGGTCTTCATATGTGCTGCCTGCTGAACCGCCATATATGCATCAACCATATCGCATGAATTACACCTGAAGCTGGAGTTTGAGCATACTATCTCTTTAACCTGAGCGCCGGTAAGATCATTATTTACCGACCAGACCGATGCCGCCACTCCCGCAACATGGGGGGACGCCATAGATGTACCTCTCCAGTTTTTGCTGCTGTACTTGCTGTTGGGTACGGTGGAGTAAATATTTTCACCGGGAGCATAAATATCTACTCTGTCTCCGCCATTGGAAAAATTACAGATTTCATAATTTGAATCTACTGCACCTACTACGATAATCCTGTTATAAACATCAGGATAATCCTCTTCACTGATCACCGTTGTCCAAAAATTATATTTGCAGTCATATATAATATTATTTTTTCTGTCTGAATTATTACCGGCAGAGTTAACCAAAACAAAATCATAACCCTTATTCAATAAACGGTTTAAAAAATCGCCCAAAATATATGAATTTGATTCTAAATAATCTACCATATCATCCCATTCGGGATCAGTATATTTCAAACCGCTTTCTTTATATTTGTATCCCCAGCTTGTATTAATAACCTTTACATCTCTTAAAATCAGCTCTGAATATGCAATTTTAAGACTCATAGAGGTTACAATATTTTCTGTATATGATTCAACACCGTCAAAGGATACACCGTACAAATTACCTTCGCCGTAAGGATAAACACCGCAAATACCTTCCTTGTTATCGGTTTTGGCTGCCATTGTTCCGGCTACATGTGTTCCATGATCACGACGGTTAACATTATTGTAAAAAACCTCGGCAAAGCCCAGATCCTTATGATCGGTATCAAAACCGCAATCTATCAAACCTACCTTAACAGGATCTACATTCTTTTTATTGGCATTCAGTATATCCCAGGATGCCAATACCTCTATAGCCTCTATACCCCAGCTTTTTCCCTTACAGTCATTGAAATTTTGAAGATCCTTTTTCCATTTATCTCCAAAATAAAAACCGTTGCGTTCCTCATTAACATCAACATCTACATAACAAACATAATTTATATAAGCAGACTCTACAAGCGGACTGTTATTTAAGGTCTCTAACAGCTCTTCAAGCTCTTCTTGACTACTGATATTATTAAATTTCAACTGATAGTCACCGGTTATTTCAATATAACCTGCTATTTCGGCACCGTGCTTTTTTGCAAGTGACTTAATATCTGCAAATCTTGTACCGTCTGCCGCTACCAACAGTATCTCATTGTCCGCATACATATTACCCTTATCATCTTCGGCAATATGCTCCTTTTCGATCTGGCTGTAATATATCTCTCCTGTTTCATTTTTATCCGAGGTCTTACCTGACTTAAACAGAGAGCCATCAAAAAATATAAGATTTATGCCGCCAATAAGACATACAAGCATCAAGGGTAAAACAACTACGCAAAATATAAGTATTAAAGCTATGATCGAAAGAATCAGTTTTTTCTTCGATTTTTTCGGCTTTTTTATTTTAGCGGGAGCAGCGGGTATTTCTGCTTTTGTTCCGCATAACGGACAGTATTTTCCTTCAAATTCTTTTCCGCAATTTTTACAAAACATAGTATTTCCTCTTTCAAGACGGTAATAATATTCAGTCAGGATTATTTTATCAACTGCAAATCCTTTTGTCAATATATCAGAATAACACTGACTTCAATTATCATCCTTACCTTGTCAAATCGCAAATAAAATGATATAATGAATAATCAAACCTATGAAAGGGCAAATATCATGAATCCTGTTATCAAACAACTGAAAGAAAGAAAATCTGTACGGGTGTTTACCGACAGACCTATAACAGAAGAGGAAAAATACGCCATACTTGAAGCGGCGGTCAATGCTCCTACTGCAGGCTGTCAGCAGCTGTATACCATAATAGATGTAACCGATCAAAAATTAAAGGATGCTCTTGTCGAAACCTGCGACCACCAGCCCTTTATAGCCACAGCTCCCCTTGTACTGGTGTTCTGTGCAGACTGCCGTAAGTGGTACAATGCCTTTAAAGAATACGGATGTGAGCCAAGAGACCCCGGGGTGGGAGATCTTATGCTTGCGGTAAGCGACACCAACATTGCCGCACAGAACGCAGTTGTCGCTGCCCACAGCCTCGGTATAGGCTCCTGCTATATCGGTGACATTATGGAAAATGCAGAAGAGCAAAGAAAGCTCCTTTGTCTGCCCGAATTTGTTTTCCCCTGTGCTATGCTGGTATTCGGCTATCCCACCGAGCAGCAGCTTAACCGACAAAAGCCAAGCAGAGCAGAGATGAAGCATATAGTCCACCAAAACGGCTACCGTGATATGGATAAGGATGAGCTTAAGGATACTCTGTCGGCAAACTTAGGTGAAAAATGCTTTGAGGATTGGATAAAAGCATTCTGTAACCGTAAATATAACTCCGACTTTTCAAGAGAAATGACAAGATCGGTCAAGGTATTTCTTGAGGATTTTGAATAAACACAAAAAACTGTCACGAAAAAATCGTGACAGTTTTTTACCTTTAATTCCGCACTCCGCACTCCGCATTACATAAACGGTTCCTTAGTCTCTCTGTGCAGCTCGATCTCGTCGGCAACACAGGCGCAGTTACGCATCTTAAGCAGATATAATACTGTCTCGGCAATATCCTCGGCAAGTATCATACCCTCGCTTGAAAGGTCGGGGCGGGAGATCTTTACCATATCGGTAAAAACTCCGCCGGGGCTGATTACATGAGCGCGGACACCTCGCTTATAATATTCCTTACTCAATGCCTTGGTAAAGCCAAGCAGAGCGTGCTTTGATGCGGCATAAACGCTCTGAAGAGCATAGCCCTTATGGGCGGTAACCGAGGCTATATTTATAACAGTTCCGCAGCCTGTCTTTTCAAGGTAGGGCAAAGCCTCTTTACAGAGCAGAAAGGGCGCACGGACATTTGTGTTCATTATCTTATCGTACTCTTCCATTGTAATGTCACAGAATTCCTGCGACTGAGCCACACCTGCGTTGTTTATAACAAGATCGATGCTGCCGTAGGTCTCTACCGTTTTTGCAACAACCGATCTTACATATTCATCGTCACATATGTCCCCCGCAAGGATAAGGCAGTCCCTGTCCTTTGCGGTCTTTTTTATTTTTTCTTCGTTTCGTCCCATAAGAACGAGCTTATAACCAAGCCCGAACAGGGCCTCGGCAATGGCAGAGCCTATGCCGCCGCCTGCACCGGTAATGATACAAACCTTATTTTTCATTATTATACCCCTTTTTGAATAAATCAGAGGTCAGTATTAAACCGCTGATCGATTAGTTTTTAATAGTTAGTCTCTGTTATTTGTTCCAATGTTACAGGAAATAATAAACGGTTATTTTTTAAAAAATCATACTTTTGATAATCCGGTTGCAAGGTTCCGATAAATACAACATCAAAAGAAACCTTTTCGTTTGACGGAATATTGAAATATTCCGAGCTTTCATCATTAATTGCACAAAGAGTTGTTTCTTTTATAATTCCTGTGTCATATTCCTCCTTTAGGTCTCCAATAAGCTTTACCGTTACATTTTTATCGCTTGTATTCTTGACTGTAACATAACAAGAATAATAAATTGAATTATTCTTTATATAAACATCACTTAACCAGCTTTCGTCTTCTATCAGCCTGCAACAATTGGCTGTTTTTGCTTCAATATTTGAACAGGATATAAAAGATGACAGGATAAAAATTATACACAATATTTCTATAAATATTTTTTTCATGTGTTTTTAAACCGCTCCTTTTATCTTATGTGTACGATTATATCAAAAACCGCTTTAACTGTCAATCAGAGAGTCAAATCAGCCGTTCTTTGTAAAATTTTTGTTAATATATAATTAATATTATTTATTTATATATTAGTTTATATTATAATAATCTATAATTAACATAGTGTTGAAAACTTTTTTTGAAAGGATGTATACAGATGCAAACATTTGACGATGTATGGGCCGTCATATGCGAGGCCATGAACGAAGAATTTTCAAAACCCTTTATCGCGGTGTGGTTTGCCAATCTCAAGCTTGCCTTTCTTGACGAAAAAATTGCGGTATTTATAGCAAAATCAGAATTTTTCCGCAAGGGAATAGAAGAAAAGCATAAGGATAAGATCAAAAAATACCTCATCAATACCTTAGGTTACGATGTAGAAATAGTTGTACTTAACGACGAGGAGGGTCCCCACGACCTGTCGGTATACACAGAGGGTGCTGCAACCGTACAGACTGCCGAAAGAACAGAGGAAGCAGTATCCGATATCAAGACCGTTGTTCCTCAGGCTGTACAGAACCACAGCTACACCTTTGATAACTTTATAGTCGGCGCTTCAAACAAGTTTGCCCACGCGGCATCCCTGGCTGTGGCAAACAACCCCATAGACAACGAGTACAATCCTCTGTTTATTCACGGTCCCTCGGGTCTGGGCAAGACACATCTGCTCAACGCAATAATGAACCGTATGAGAGAGCTTAACCCGGATGTCAAGATAGTTTATGTCAAGGGTGACGATTTTACCAACAAGCTTATCGAGGCTATCACCAACAAAACAACGGCTCAGTTCCGCAACACCTTCCGTACCGTGGATGCACTTCTCATAGATGATGTTCAGTTTATTGCAGGTAAGGAATCCACACAGGAGGAGTTCTTCCACACCTTTAATACCATATACGAGGAGGGCGGGCAGATCATCCTTGCTTCCGACCGTCCCCCCAGAGAAATGGCAACCCTGGAGGACAGATTGCAGAACCGCTTTGAGTCGGGTATTCTTGCAGATATCCAGCCCCCCAACCTTGAGCTCAGAATAGCCATAATGAAGGACAAGGCGGCAAAAAAGGGTGTCAGCATCTCCTACGAGATACTCAATTACTTAGCCGAAAATCTTACCTCAAATGTAAGACAGCTTGAGGGTGCCATCAACAAGATCTGCGCACAGAGCTTTCTTATCAATACACCCATCACCCTCGAAATGGCAAAGACCGCCGTTGCGGATATGATATCCACCAAGGAAAGCGCCAATGTTTCTCCCGATCTTATCATAGAAACCGTGGCACGTCGTGACGGTGTATCGGTTGACGATATCAAGAGCCGCAAGCGCACAAGCTCTATCGCCTTTACCAGACATAAGTGCATCTATCTTATACATAAGCTCACCGGTATGAGCTACGGCAGGATAGGCGAGATATTCAAGCGCGACCGCACCACCATGATGTCCTCTGTTGACACGGTCAAGGAGGAGATCAAGATAAACTCCATCTACGAAGAGGAGATAAACTCACTTATCAGAGAGATAAAGGGCGAGGAAGTATAATACCTTAATGTCATTAACTTAAAATGTGATATTCATAAGTTTTCCACACCTTTTCCACATGTTATTAACTTGTTTTCCGACGGAAAATGTGGATAAGTAAAATGCCAGAAACAGAGCTGTTGATTTTCTTCTCTGTTTTCCGACATTTGGTGAGGAGGCATAAAATACCATACCGTAAGGGTATACCGTACTTTTCCACACTTTCCCACCCCCCTACTACCACTGTTACTAATTTCTTTTATATATTTATTTTTATTTATTTTAAAAGGACGAAAAAAAGATGAAAACGATTTTTGAAAAAAGCATACTGCTTGATGCTATCCTTCCCGCTTTAGGCTCTGTATCCGCAAAGAATACCATACCCGCAATAGAGGGTATCAACCTTAACTGTACAGAGGACGGCAAATGTGTCATTACCGCGTACGACCTTGAAAAGGGCTACAGAACCGAGATATCCTGCGATGTGGTAAGACCGGGTAACTATATCATCAATGCACAGAAGTTTGCACAGATCATCCGTGCAATGCCCTCCGGCTTTATTACCATAGATATAGATTCCAGTAATATTGCAAAGATAGTAAGCGGTAAGAGTGAGTTCGAGATCTATGCCATGAACGGTGCCGACTTTCCTCAGCTTCCCGCCCTTCGCGGTGACCACGGCTTTGTTATCAAGCAGGGTATACTGCGTAACATGATAACAAAGACACAGTTTGCCGTTGCCGCAAACGATATGCGTCCCGAGCTTAACGGTGCCTTCTTTAAGATAGAGGGCAACAAGCTTACCGTTGTATCCTGCGACGGCTCAAAGATGGCTATCAAGGAGCAGATCACCGATATAGAAAACAAAAACGATGACCAAAGCGAGCTTGATATGCAGTTTATCATTCCCGCAAAAACTCTTATCGAGATAATGAAGCTTCTCTCGGATAATGACGAAACCGTTTCAATAAGACTTACCAGAAAATATGTTATCCTCTTTATAGGCAGCGTTATATTCTTCTCCAGACTTATAGAGAACGAGTATATAGATTATAACCGTTTTCTGCCCAAGGCACCCAAGACCTTTGTAAAGATCGACTGTGAGGCATTTTTAGGGGCTTTAGAGCGCGCTTCCCTTGTTACCGAGGATAAGACTATGGGTCAGGCTAAATCTATCCTCAGATGCAATTTTGAGGACAATATGCTCAAAATATCCTCTGTTTCGGTATCGGGTAAGGTATATGACGAGGTATTTACCGAAAAACAGGGCGATGATATTGTTATAGGCTTTAACTGCCGTTACCTGCTGGATGCTCTCAGAGCCTGCGACAGCGAAAAGCTCAAGCTCAGTCTTACAAGCCAGCTTATGGGTATGACCCTGCAGCCTGCAGAGGAGGGCGAGGACGGAACATTTACCTTCCTTGTGCTTCCGGTAAAGATCAAGGAATAATTCTCAATTCGCAATTCTCAATTCGCAATTGAAGGAAGATAAATAATATTGTTTTGTAAAAAGATAATATACAAGGATTTCAGAAATATAGAAAGGGCGGAGCTTGAGTTTTGCCCGGGGACAAATATTTTTATAGGCTCAAATGCCGAGGGAAAGACCTCTGCGGTAGAGGGTATATACCTCTTTGCCAGAGGAAAGAGCTTTCGCAGTCAGCATGATACCGATATGATCCGCTTTGACTGTGACTATGCAAGCGTAGATATGGAGTTTGATGATATACGCAATCATAAGATGCGCATTGCCTACAGCCGCGACGGCAGAAGACTGTGTAAGCATAACGGTGTGGATATCAAAAAGCTCTCCGAGTTTATAGGCCATTTCAGAGCCGTGATATTCTGTCCCAATCACCTGTCTCTTGTAAAGGACGGACCAAGTGTCAGAAGATCATTTATTGATACTGCAATATCACAGATTCAGCCCTCTTATGTGGGACTTTTACAAAAGTATAACAGCATACTTTCTCAAAGAAATGCTCTTATAAAAAATGCATACTTTCAGAGAGATGTTTTTGATGCTACCGTAGAATACTGGTCGGAGCAATTAGCGGCAGAGGCCGAAAAAATAAGCAGTAAAAGAGCAAGATATACAAAGATGCTCTCAGATTCTGCAAACGAGCTTATAGGTGATATGACAGGCGGCAGGGAGCAGCTGAGTATTACCTACCGTCATCAAAAGACCAAGGAAGAATACTTTGCCGAGCTTTTCTCAAATCACGAAAGAGAGATAAAATACGGCTCTACCCTTTACGGAGTTCACAAGGATGACCTTGATATTATGCTCTGCGGCCACGATGCAAGGAGCTTTGCCTCCCAGGGTCAGCAGAGAAGCATTGCCCTGGCTCTTAAGCTCAGCGAGGGTGAGATATCAAAGAAGGAATGCGGCAGCTATCCGGTATTTTTGCTGGATGATGTCTTAAGCGAGCTCGATGCAGGAAGAAGAGAATATGTTCTGTCCGGTTTATCGGACAGGCAAACCTTTATAACTTCTTGTAACGAGGAAGATTTCAAAGGTATAGGCGATGCTGTTACTTACACAGTAAAACAAGGAGAATTCGAAATTCGGAATTCGTAATTCGGAATTGAAGGAAGATTTTTGCTGATGGCAAAAATCCACAATTAATTCCGCATTCCGCACTCCGCATTCCGACCGAAGGGAGTGCCAAGAGGCTTTGCCTCAGGCCGCATTAAGTATGTATATTCATTTGGGAAATAACGCAGTTTTGCGAAAGAAAAAGATAATAGGTATCTTTGATATGGACACCTCCACCAGAGCCCCCGAAACAAGGGTATATCTCAGGCGCTGTGAAAAAGAGGGCAGAAGTAAATATGTAAATTATGAGATACCGAAATCCTTTGTGGTAACAGAGGATAATGCTGTGATCCTGACACAGCTTTCCCCTGCTGCACTTGCGGGAAGAATGAAAAATATAAAACACGATTAAATTACCCCGTAATAATACGGAAAAATAAA
Organism: Clostridia bacterium; assembly: GCA_017537175.1. Lineage (GTDB taxonomy): Bacteria > Bacillota > Clostridia > Oscillospirales > CAG-272 > RGIG7300. Next base: position 61,577 of record JAFYLH010000029.1, read on the forward strand.
AGGAGTCAAAATGGAAAAGGAAAACAATGTAGCTTACGGTGACAGTCAGATACAGGTACTGGAAGGCCTGGAGGCCGTAAGAGTAAGACCGGGTATGTATATCGGTACCACCTCCGAGAAGGGTCTGCATCATCTTATCTATGAGATAGTTGACAACTCTATCGACGAGGCTCTGGCAGGATACTGTGACAATATCACGGTAACCCTTGAAAAGGACGGATCCTGCTCGGTACGCGACGACGGACGAGGAGTTCCCTCGGGTATACATCCTACACAGAATCTGCCTACCCTTGAGGTCATATTTACCATACTCCACGCAGGCGGTAAATTCGGCGGCGGCGGATATCAGATCGCGGGAGGTCTGCACGGCGTTGGTGCATCTGTTGTTAATGCACTGTCAAAGCGCCTTGAGGCGGTAAACTGCCGTGACGGTTATGAATATTCCATCTCCTTTGAAAGAGGAAAGATAGTAAGCGAATTTAAAAAGGGTAAGGAAACAGATAAGCACGGTCTTTATGTGCGCTTCTGGCCTGACCCCGAAATATTTGAAACCGTGGAGTTTAAGGCAGATATTGTTCGTAACAGACTCCGTGAGCAGGCTTTTCTTAATGCAGGTGTTTCTCTTACTCTCATTGACGAGACAGGTGAGGAAAGAACAGAAGAAAACTTCTGCTATGAGGGCGGTATCAAGAGCTTTGTTGAGTTCAGACGTAAGAAGGGTACCGAGCCTATCCATAACGATGTTATCTACCTTTCGGGCAGCAAGGGTACCTCTGTTGCCGAGATAGCTCTGCAGTATAACGATTCCTATGATGACGAGGATATTCTTTCCTTTGCAAACAATATGCACACAATAGAAGGCGGTATGCACGAAACAGGCTTCCGTACCGCTCTTACCCGTGTGCTTAACGACTACGGTAAAAAGATAGGCGTACTTAAGGACGGAGACTCCAAGCTTGACGGTAAGGATGTCCGCGAGGGTCTGGTTTCTATTATCAGTGTAAAGCTTGAAAATGCTCAGTTTGAGTCCCAGACCAAGGCTAAGCTGGGTAACTCCTCTATCCGTACCCTGGTTGACAATATAGTTACAGAAAAGCTCACCGAATATCTTGAAGAAAATCCCAAGGTGGGCAGAACCATTATAGAAAAGGCAACCGAGGCTGCAAGAGTCCGTGAGGCTGCAAGAAAGGCAAGAGAGACTGCCCGCCGTAAGGGTGCTCTTGAGTCTACCTCGCTTCCCGGCAAGCTTTGGGACTGCCAGACAAAGAATGTTGAGGAAAGCGAGCTCTTCCTTGTAGAGGGTAACTCTGCGGGCGGCTCGGCTAAGGACGGACGAAACAGCTACTTCCAGGCTATTCTTCCTCTCCGCGGTAAGGTACTCAATGTAGAAAAGAGCCGTCTTGACAAGGTGTACGGCAACCCCTCTCTTATTCCGATCATTCAGGCTTTGGGCTGTGGTATAGGTGAGGACTTCAATAAAGAAAAGCTCCGTTACGGTAAGCTCATCCTTATGGCGGATGCGGATGTTGACGGAAGCCATATCAGAATACTTCTTCTCACCTTCCTTTTCAGACATATGCGTCAGCTTATCGAGGACGGCCATGTTTATCTTGCACAGCCTCCGCTTTACAAGGTATTCAAGGGTAAGCAGGTAAGATATGCCTTTACCGATGAAGAAAGAGATGCTTATATCGAAGAGCTTGGTGTCAACGGTGTTGAGGCAAGCCGTTATAAGGGTCTTGGTGAGATGAACCCCGAGCAGCTGCGCGAGACCACAATGGACCCCGAAAAGAGAGTGCTGCTGCGTGTTACCATGGAGGATGCAAGAGAATGTGATGAAATATTCTCTGTTCTTATGGGTGACAAGGTTGAGCCCCGCCGTGAGTTTATCGAAGCAAACGCAAGATATGCAGTTGACCTTGATGTATGATGAAGGCGGCTACACTTACACTCAATCCTGCTCTTGACAGGACAATGTATTTTGATAAGCCCTTTACGGCAGGAGCACTTAACCGTTGCTATGATACGGTGACCACTCTTGGCAGTAAGGGAATCAATGTTTCAAGATTTTTAAAGCTCTTTGATGTAGATGCGACCGCATACTGTTTTTCGGGCGGTGACACCGGAAAGACAATGGAAAGTATGCTCAAAGCCGAAGGAGTTGAGTTTTCCTTTGTAGAAACTGCTGCTCCTACCCGTATGAACATCAAGATGATCGATTCTGAGGGTGTCTGTACCGAGGCAAACGAAAAGGGCGGACCCATAACAGAAAATGAGTTGAAAACTCTTATAGAAATGCTGGAAAACTCGGCGGAAAAGGGAAAATATTTTTTCCTTGGCGGAAGTATTCCACACCCTGTGGAAAAAGGTGTGTATAACTCTATTACACAGGTGTTGAAAAGTAAGGGTGCCGTGGTAATTTTAGACTGCGACGGCGAGGCTCTTGAGAGAGGATTTGAGGCAAGACCAAGCCTTATAAAGCCTAATCTCTATGAGCTTTCACTGCTGCTTCATAAGGAGATAACCGACCCCGAAATTGCAATAGAGGAATGTAAGCGTCTGTATGTGGAAAAGTCTGTTGAAATACTGTGTACAATGTCGGAAAAGGGTGCCTTATTTGTAGGCAAAGAGGGCGTGTTTTCCGTCAGCTCTCCCCGTGTGGAAATGCGGGGTTTCACAGGTGCGGGAGATTCCTTCCTTTCGGCCTTTACCTATATGAGAGACAAAACAAATGATATAGAATATTCTCTTAAATTTGCTTCCAGTGCCGCCGCGGCAAAGGTGGAATTACCCGGAAGCACACTTCCGAAGCTTTCGGAAATGGATAAATATATTGATGCAGTTACTGCAAGAAGGTATGAATAATGAGTAGAAAACAAGAAAACAAGGATTACAGATTTGAGGATCAGAAGATACTTGATGTGGATATGGGTAAAGAGGTAAGGACCTCATTTATCCAGTATGCCATGAGTGTTATTACATCCCGTGCACTTCCCGATGTCCGTGACGGTCTTAAGCCTGTTCACAGACGAATCCTCTATGCTATGTACGAGGATCATCTGACCTATGACAAGCCCTACCGTAAGTCTGCAACCACAGTAGGTAACGTGCTTGGTAGATATCACCCCCACGGTGACTCCGCGGTTTACGATTCTATGGTTCGTCTTGCACAGCCCTTCTCCCTTCGTTATACTCTTGTAGACGGTCAGGGTAACTTTGGTAATATCGACGGCGACCAGGCGGCTGCCTACCGTTATACCGAGGCAAGAATGACTAAGCTTGCCGACCTCATGCTTGAGGGTATCGAGAAGAATGTAGTAGACTTTACCCCTAACTTTGACAATAAATTAAAGGAGCCTACCGTATTGCCCTCCCGTTTCCCAAATATATTGGTAAACGGTTCTGTTGGTATTGCAGTAGGTATGGCTACCAATATCCCTACTCATAATCTTGGTGAAGTAGTGGATGCCACAATCTGTCTTATGGAGAACCCCGATGCAACAGTTGGTGAGCTTATGCATCATATTAAGGGTCCCGACTTCCCCACAGGTGCTACCATCTACGGTACCAACGGTATAGTTCAGGCTTACACCACAGGTAAGGGCAGAGTTATGGTCCGCTCTAAGGCAGAGGTCGAGGAGGATAACCGCCGTATCGTTATTACCGAGATACCCTATATGGTAAACAAGCAGACAATGGTTGAGCAGATAGCTAACCTTGTCAAGGAAAAGCGTGTTGAGGGTATTACCGATATCCGTGACGAAACAGACATGGACGGTATCCGTGTGGTAATCGAGTACCGCCGTGATGCCAACGGACAGATAATACTTAATCAGCTCTATAAATATACTCAGCTTCAGGATACCTGTGCCATCAATATGCTGGCACTTGTAAACGGTGAGCCCAAGATCCTTTCCTTAAAGGAGATACTTGAGCATTATATCGCTCATCAGGAGGATGTAATCACCCGCCGTGTAAACTTTGATCTTAAAAAGGCTGAGCACGAGGCACATATCCGTGAGGGTCAGAAGATAGCCATCGACCATATCGACGAGGTCATCAGCATCATCCGTGCTTCCTCCTCTATTCCGGATGCCAAGGCAAAGCTTATGGAGCGCTTTGGTCTTACCGACATTCAGGCTCAGGCTATTGTAGAAATGACCCTTGGCCGACTCTCCGGTATGGAGCGCGAAAAGATAGAGGCAAGACTTGCCGAGCTCTATGCAATGATTGCAGAATATAAGGCTATACTTGCCGACCCCGGTAAGGTAAGACAGATAATCAAGGACGAGCTCCTTGAAGCAAAGAAGAAGTTTAACGATGACAGAAAGACCGAGATAGTTGAGGCAGAGGATGATATTCTCATAGAGGATCTTATCGAAAAGCACACCTGTCTTGTAACAATGTCCAATGCAGGATATATCAAGCGCTGTCCCTCCGACACCTACTCTGCACAGAGAAGAGGCGGTAAGGGTATCATCGGTATGTCCACAAAGGAAGAGGACTTTGTAGAGACCGTTGTTGCCTGCCACTCTCATTCCTACCTTATGATGTTTACCAACAAGGGTAAGGTTCAGGTCAAGAAGGCATATCAGATCCCCGAGGCGGGCAGAACTGCCAAGGGTACAAATATCGTAAACATCCTTGAAATGGATGAGGGCGAAAAGGTTACCGCACTTCTTTCTATCCCTGCGTTTGTTGCAGGTGAATATCTCACCATGGTAACAAAGAACGGTGTTATCAAGCGTACAGATCTCAGCGAATACGAGTATCAGCGCAAGGGCGGTAAGAGGGCTCTTAACCTTGACGAGGATGACGAGCTGGTATTTGTTGCCCACACCACAGGCGAAAACGAGGTAATTATTGCAACCTACAACGGCTATGCGGCACGCTTCCACGAGTCTGCTGCAAGAGTAATGGGCCGTACCGCACGAGGTGTTCGCGGTATCAAGCTTACTCACGGTGATTTTGTAAAGGCTGTTGCTATTGTAGAAGAGGGCAAGAAGCTTGTATCCATCACCGAAAAGGGCTTTGGTAAGAGATGCGAGTATGACGATTTCTCTGCCCACAACAGAGGCACCAAGGGTGTATGCTGTCATAAGCTTTCGGCTAAGACCGGTAAGCTCTGCGGTATAGCATCCGTTACCGAGGACGAGGATATCATGATGATCACAAGCGAGGGTACAATGATCCGTATCGCCGCAGCAGATATCCCCGTATACAGTAGAACCGCGGGCGGTGTAATTGTTATGAGAACAGGTGCGGACACTCATATTGTGAACTTTGCAAAGGTAGCAAGAGAGCCCGAGGAGATCCCCGAGGTAGAGGCACCTGCCGAAGCAGAGGCAGCGGAGGTTACAGTAAGCGATGAAGAATAAGATAATACCGATATTACTTTCTGTTATAATGATATTTTCTCTTGTATCCTGTGTAGGGGCAAAGAAAATAACAAACGAGGAAGCAAAGGCCATACTTGATGAGCTGCTTCCAAAGACAACAGAGATAAATGAAATAATATGGGGCAAGGGTCTTGCGGTAGAGCCGGGTCAGGACGGAATACTTACCACCGTTACCGCGGCACAGTACCGCAGGGTAGCAAAGGATGTTCCCTATCAGAGCACCGAGGCTCTTAAGGCTGCAATAGCAGAGGTATATTCTGATAATTATATCAGTACATCTATCAACTATATCTGCTTTGACGGTGTATCCGCTTCTCTTGAGGATTCAAATACAGAGCTGTATCCCAGATACAGGGATAATGATGACGGCGAGCTTATTATTGACATTACAAACGAGGGCTTTACCCTTACCACCGTGATAGATACCTCAAGTGTAAATGTGGTATCTGCCAAGGGTAATAAGCAAACTCTTGAGGTAGATTCCAATAACGGTAGGATAAAGATCGTTATTATTGAACAGGATGACGGATGGAGATTTGATACACCCACATATTAAGCATATTAAAGGAAGGACGATATATTATGGCTAAGAAAACACAGGCAAAGGCAACTGTTGCGGCTATCGGTGACGAAAAGGAACGCAAAAAGGCCCTTGATACAGCAATTGCCAATATAACAAAAGCATACGGTCAGGGTGCTATTATGCGCCTTGGCGAAAATAATGAAATGAATGTAAGTGCGGTATCCACAGGCTCTCTTATGCTGGATATGGCGCTGGGTATAGGCGGTGTTCCCAGAGGAAGAATTATCGAGATCTACGGTCCCGAATCATCGGGTAAAACTACCGTTGCCCTCCATGTTATTGCAGAGGTACAGAAGTTAGGCGGTTCGGGTGCGTTTATCGATGCAGAGCACGCTCTTGACCCCGTTTATGCAAAGGCTTTAGGTGTTGACATCGACGATCTGCTTGTATCTCAGCCCGACTGCGGAGAGCAGGCACTTGAGATCACCGAGGCTCTTGTACGCAGCGGTGCTATTGATGTTGTAGTTGTTGACTCCGTTGCGGCTCTGGTTCCCCAGCAGGAGATAGACGGTGATATGGGTCAGTCCCATGTGGGCCTGCAGGCAAGACTTATGTCTCAGGCACTTCGTAAATTAAGCGGTTCTATTGCCAAGACCAACTGTATTGTAATCTTTATCAACCAGCTTCGTGAAAAGGTTGGTGTTATGTACGGTAACCCCGAGACTACTCCCGGCGGCCGTGCCCTTAAGTTCTATGCCTCCGTTCGTATTGATATCCGTAAGACCGAAACACTTAAGACAGGTACAGATGTTACAGGTAACCATGTTAAGTGTAAGATAGTAAAGAACAAGGTTGCTCCTCCCTTTAAGGTAGCGGAGTTTGATATTCTTTACGGCAAGGGTATCTCCAAGTCAAGCGAAATTATTGATATGGGTCTTGAGCTTGATATTATCGAAAAGTCGGGCAGCTGGTTCTCCTATAACGGTGAGCGCATCGGCCAGGGTAAGGACAAGGTGCGTGCTTTGTTTGAATCTAATGCTGAGCTTATGGCTGAGCTTGAAGAAAAGATCAAGGAAAAGATGAAGGACACAGGACTTCCCGAGGATACAACATCCTCTCTTGATGACTACGAGGATTTTGAGATAGCTTTAGCAGGCGGATTTGACGAGGAGTAGGGGTAGTTACCCCTACCACAATCGGGTGTGAAGAAATCTGAAATTCTTTATTTAATGCCCGATGTGAAATATTATTATGAGTTCAGATAACATACCAACAAACTACAAAAAGGCGGCACGCTCGGCATTAAATATGCTTGACTATGCCGACTGTACAGAAAAAAAGCTTCGTGAAAAGCTTGCGCGCAAGGGGCATGAGGAGGAAGCGATAGATTTTGCAGTTCAATATGCCAAAAAGGCCGGGTATCTCAACGAAGCGAGATATCTTGAAAACGCAGTTTATGCTATCGCCAACTCCAAGCTCTACGGTAAAAGAAGGCTTGTAACAGAGCTCTATACCAAGGGCTTTAAAAGAGAGGATATTGCAAATATAGACCTTTCCGAGATTGATTTTGCTGCCAACTGTGCCAAGCGGATTCTTAAAATAAAAAACAGATATTCTGATGAGCAAAAGCTCTATGCCGCCCTTTTGAGGTATGGGTTCTCCCCTTCCGATATAAAGGACGCATACAGAATAATTGAGGATGAAAATGAGTAAAGCAAAAGTAGGATTTATATCTCTGGGCTGTCCAAAAAATCAGGTGGATACCGAGATTATGCTCAGAGAGCTTGTTGAAGCGGGATATCCCATTGTAGGTGAGGATATCGATGCGGATATTATCATTATCAATACCTGCGCCTTTATAGAAAGTGCAAAAAAGGAAGCTATTGACAACATTCTTGATGTTGCCTGGCTTAAGGAAAACAGAGATCTTAAGGGTATTATAGTAACAGGCTGTCTTGCGCAAAGATACCGCGAGGAGATACTTGATTCTATGCCCGAGGTTGATGCTATAATCGGTGTTAACTCTATCCATGATATAGTTGATGCAGTAGCGGCTGTCGAAGCGGGACAAGAGGAAAAATATATCTCCCTGAAGCAGGCAGACGAGCTTACCTTAGGCGGCGAGAGAGTAGTTACCACAGAGGGATTTGCTTATCTTAAGATAGCAGAGGGCTGTGACAACCGCTGTACCTACTGCGCTATCCCCTCTATTCGCGGTCATTTCAGAAGTAGACCTATGGAGGATATCATAGCCGAGGCAAAGGACCTTTGTGAGCTTGGTATAAAGGAGATAGTAGTGGTGGCTCAGGATACCACCCGCTACGGTCAGGATATTTATGGGGAATATAAGCTTGCACAGCTTCTTCACCGTCTGGCAGAGGAAACCGATGTGAGCTGGCTCAGAATTCTCTATTGCTATCCCGACAAGATAACAGACGAGCTTGTAGCAGAGCTCAGAGATAACCAAAAGGTTGTCAAGTATATCGATATGCCCATACAGCATATAAACAACGATATCTTAAAGCGTATGAACCGTCACGGTGACCGTGCCTGCATCGAGGATGCCATCAAGCGCCTTCGCGATAATGTTCCGGGTATCGTTATCCGTTCCACAGCAATTGCAGGCTTCCCCGGTGAGACCGAGGAGCAGTTTGAGGAGCTGTGTGAGTTTATAGGCAAGGTAAAGTTTGAGCGCTTTGGTGCCTTTGCATACTCCCGTGAGGAGGATACCCCTGCCTATGATCTGCCCGACCAGATAGATGAGCAGGTAAAGATTGACCGCGCCGATATGCTTATGTCAAAGCAGATGCATATAAGCGAGGAATATAACCAAAAGCAGCTGGGCAAGACCTTAACTGTTCTTTGCGAGGGCTTTGATCCCGTATCCGAGGCATATTTCGGCAGAAGTGCCGCAGATGCCCCCGAGATAGACGGAAAGGTATATTTCACCTCTGCCTCCCGTATTGAGGACGGCAGCTTTGTAGAGGTAGAGATTACCGAAATACTTGACTACGATCTTATAGGAGAAGCTTTGATATGAAACTCAATCTACCCAATCAGTTGACACTTCTGCGTGTTGTAATGATCCCCTTATTTATGTTTTTTGTTATCTTTCCCGTTTTCGGTGAGCTTATTACCCCCATTGTGGCAACGGCGGTGTTTATTCTTACCGCTCTTACCGATATGCTTGACGGCAAGATAGCAAGAAAGTATAATCTTATCACCAATTTCGGCAAGTTCCTTGATCCTCTGGCAGACAAGTGTATGATCCTCGGCGGATTTATCGCACTTTTGTGTGTTGCAAGTGTAAGAGGCGAGATATATACATATGTTCTTACCTGGTCCTTCTTCCTTGTGCTTCTGCGTGAGCTGGCTGTTACCTCTATGCGTCTGGTTGTATCCGATGCAGGTAACATCGTCATTGCCGCTAACTGGATGGGCAAGGTAAAGACCGTACTGCAGACCGTTACCATGGTGGTGCTTATTCTTGAGCCGGTGCTTATGACATATGTTTATAATACCAATAATATCGTAAGCTATGTTTTCCTCGGTCTTACGGTTATTATTACAATGTGGTCGGGTATAAACTACTTTGCAGCCTACTGGCCCTATCTTGATCCCACTAAATAATTACAGATAAAATTCAAAGTCTTTTGACCCTGATGGTCAAAAGGCTTTTTCTTTTACTTCTATATTACAAAAAAAATTATTATTCCCGAGACAGAAAATAGCATTACAAAATGGAAAATAATGGTATAATACCGTCACAGTAAATAAAGAAAAGGAAATGTTGAGAAATGAGTACACTTGCGGTAGAATGTATCAAGGAAAGCGAAAGGGTGTGTATGCTTGACGAATGTCGAATAATGTCGAACAGGCGTCAGCCGAGAATGCTGTTTGAGGACAGAGCTATCCTGTCTCTGGCTGACAGTATTCACCGTCACGGTATCCTTCAGCCGCTTTCGGTACGGAAAAACGGGGATGATTTTGAACTTATTGCGGGAGAAAGACGGTTGAGAGCCGCCAGACTCTTAAAAATGAAGCGTGTTCCCTGCATTATAGTTAATATAGATGAAGAGACCTCGGCGGTAATGTCGATAATAGAAAATATTCAAAGACAGGATCTTAATATCTTTGAAGAGGCTATGGCTATACATACCTTAAAGGAATTATACAATATGACTCAGGAGTCTATTGCACGAACCCTGTCTGTAAGTCAATCCTATGTGGCAAACAAGCTGCGTATATTACGGCTGAGCCCGGAGGAGCAGAACAGGATACTGGAGCATAATCTTACGGAACGGCATTGCAGAGCCCTGCTACGCCTTGAGGGGGATCAAAGAATATACGCACTTGATCGTATGATAAACCACAAAATGAATGTATCCGCGGCAGAAGCCTATGTGGACAGGCTATGTAGCGAGGTGAAAAGACAGCCAAAGGTGGTAGGGGGACAGCTTAAGGATCTTAAGCTGTTTTATAATTCCATAGACCGTGCGGTCAACTCTGTCAAAAAATTAGGGGTAAATGTGGTAACCGAAATGATAGAGGAGGATGACTGCAAAAGAGTGACTATAATAGTACGGAAACAACCGGCTGCGCCGGGGCCGTAAATCGGACACTCTTAAGCTATGGCTGACCATAAATTACACGAGGATGAGGTTTAATGTTTCATGTGAAACAACCTGCTGCGCCGGGGCCGTAAATCGGATACTCTTAAGCTATGGCTGATCATAAATTATACGAGGATGATATTTCATGTGAAACATTACTTCGCTCTCGAACTGATTATAGCTGGGAAAAATGCGATTATAGCCCAACCGCAGAATGTTTCATGTGAAACAATTACTTTATCCTCGCGTGATAATAACTGATTATAGCTGGGGAGAATGCGATTATAGCCCAACCGCAGGTTGTTTCACGTGAAACTGTTATATCGGGGCTGAATCGGAATCCGATGAAGATAGTTGGTATGAAACTCAAATTGTCATTGACATTGTGCCTTTAATGGTGTATAATTTTATTACACTTTTATTAGGAGGCGATGTATTGGGTAAGACGATAACATTTGCCAACCAGAAGGGCGGAGTGGGTAAGACCACATCGGCGGTCAATACAGCGGCTGCTATGGCTCATCTCGGTAAAAAAGTACTGCTTGTGGACTGCGACCCTCAGGGCAATGCCACCAGCGGTGTGGGCATAAATAAAAGACAGATAGTCAATTCTACCTATGATCTGCTTATAGGCAGGGCAAGCGGTAAGGATTGTGTTATAAAGACAGAATTTAAGAATCTTGATGTAATTCCTGCAAATATCGCACTTGCGGGAGCAGAATTTGAGCTTGTTGAGCTTGATGACCGTGAAAAAAGACTCCGTAAGGGTATAGAAGAGGTCAAGGCTGACTACGATTATATAGTGGTAGACTGTCCTCCCTCCCTTGGAATACTCACAGTCAACTCCCTTGTGGCGGCTGACGGTATTGTAATTCCGATGCAATGCGAGTATTATGCTCTTGAGGGACTCTCACAGCTTATGCTCTCTATCCGACAGGTCAAAAAGCTGTATAATCCGGATATAGAGATAACCGGAATACTGCTTACAATGTATAACGGCAGACTCAACCTGACTCTGCAGGTGGTAAATGAGCTTAAAAAGTATTATGCAAACAAGATAATTTCAACCCCTGTTGTGCGTAATGTAAGGATATCCGAGGCACCCAGCCACGGAAAGCCTATTATAGCATATGACAGATATTCAAAAGGAAGCCTTGCATATATAGAGATTGCAAAGGAAATTACAGAAAGGATATAATATGGCAGCAAAAAGTTCAGGACTTGGTAAGGGTCTCGGAGCTATTTTCGAGGACAATTTTACCGATTCGGCGGGAAAAGGTGGCACAATGCTCCGCATAAGCGACATCCAGCCCCGTTCCAATCAGCCGAGAAAGGTTTTTGATGAAGCGGCTCTCTCTGAGCTTGCGGATTCTATAGCCACCCACGGTCTTATCCAGCCTGTTGTGGTAAGAGAGGACAAGGGCGGATTTTACAGTATAGTAGCAGGTGAACGCCGTTGGCGTGCATCAAAGTTAGCGGGACTGACTGAGGTTCCGGTAGTAATACTTGATATCGACGATGCCAAGGCTGCCGAGCTTGCCTTGGTAGAGAATCTCCAAAGAGAGGATCTCAATCCCATAGAAGAGGCTATGGCATATGAGGCTTTGGCTACAGAGTACAGCCTTACACAGGAGGAGATATCACAGCGCATTGGCAGATCCCGTTCTGCCATAACAAACTCACTTCGTCTTTTAAATCTCCCCGATGATATAAAGGATCTGGTGGCAGAGGATGAAATATCGGCAGGACATGCCCGTACTCTGCTGGGCTTAAAGGACAAGGACAAGTATAATGAGGCAATACACCTTATTATAACAAAGGAGCTGTCGGTCCGTGATACCGAAAAGCTGGTAAAGAAGATGAATAATGCCAAGCCTGCCGAGGCTATAGTAGTAACCGATAAGGTTGAGGTTGACTACCGTCGTGAGCTGGAAAGACGCATGACCCAGCGTTTAGGCAGAAAAATAGCCATTAAGGATAAGGGTAAGGCTAAAAAAATAGAGATTTCCTACGAGGATAACCGCGATCTTGAGGATCTTATCGTAAAGCTTTGCGGACACAATATATTTGATAATTAAAACAGGAGATATAAAAATGTTAGACATCAGACTTATTAAGGAAAATCCCGATGAAGTAAAGAGATTACTTGCAGCTAAGGAATACGACGCATCAAACGAGATCGATGAGATCTTAAAGTTAGACGTTGCCCGCCGTGAGCTTATTGCAAAGACCGAGAGCTTAAAGGCTGAGCAGAACAAGGTATCCAAGCAGATCCCTATGATGAAGAAGAACGGCGAGGACACCGCACCTATCTTTGCACAGATGAAGGAGCTTTCTGAGACCATCAAGTCAAACGATGCAGAGCTTAAGGAGATCGAAGAAAAGTACAGAACTCTTATGCTTTCTCTGCCCAATCTTCCCGACCCCGACCTCAAGCCCGGCGGTAAGGAAAACAACGAGCCTGTAAAGTACTTTGGTGATCCTCATACCTTTGATTTTGAGCCTAAGAACCACGTTGATCTCTGTACAGATCTCGGTCTTATCGACTATCCCCGCGGAACAAAGCTTTCCGGCAGCGGCTTCTGGATCTACAGAGGTATGGGTGCCCGTCTTGAGTGGGCGCTGCTCAACTACTTTATCGATACCCACCTTGCAGACGGCTATGAGCTTGTGCTTGTTCCCCATATGCTTGGTTATGAATGCGGTCTTACAGCAGGTCAGTTCCCCAAGTTTGCAAACGATGTTTACTGGCTTGATACAGCTGAAGACAATCAGAGAAGATTTATGCTTCCCACCGCGGAAACTGCTCTTGTTTCTCTCCACAGAGATGAAATTCTTACCGAAGCAGACCTGCCCCGTAAGTATATCTCTTATACTCCCTGCTTCCGCCGTGAGGCAGGCTCATATAGAGCTGACGAGCGCGGTATGGTAAGAGGCCATCAGTTCAACAAGGTTGAGATGGTACAGTATACCCGTCCCGACAATTCCGATGAGGCATTTGAGGAGCTTGTCGGTAAGGCAGAGGCTCTTGTTAAGGGCCTGGGCTTCCACTTTAGAACAGTTAAGCTTGCAGCGGCAGACTGCTCTGCTTCTATGGCAAGAACCTATGATATCGAGATCCATATCCCCTCTATGAACGGCTATAAGGAGGTTTCCTCTGTATCCAATGCAAGAGACTACCAGGCTCGCCGCGGTAATATGCGTTACCGTAACGAGGCTACAGGCAAGACCGAGTTTGTACATACTCTCAACGGCTCAGGCCTTGCAACCAGCCGTATCCTGCCCGCAGTAGTTGAGCAGAATCAGATGGCTGACGGCTCTGTTAAGGTTCCCGAGGTTCTGCAGAAGTATCTTGGTGTTGAGGTAATCACCAAGGATATGATCAAGCAGAGATGAATTTTGCCAGTCTTTGGACCGACTACGGTTCATCCCTCGAAAAGGTAATCTGGGCAATATTTATAGGTACTGTTGTTGCCTCATTTATGATCTGGTATTCCAAGGGGTTTATCGGCAGGGTCGCAAGGCGGCTTGCCAAAAAAGAGGCACACAGTCCAGATAATGCCTATACCCTCAGAGAGCTTGGGTGTGACAATATCTTTATGCGTAATGCTCTTAAATACAAGTATTCTGCCCTTCGCAAGGTGGTCTACTGTACTCTGGATAAGGAAAAGCTTAAAAGAAATGATTTCTATGAGGCTGAGTTTTATATCCCCGAGGAGCTTAAGAACCGCGCATATTTTAAATATAAGGGGAACAACAACACCCTGCCTGTGGTTCTTATAGGGGCAGTAGTTATGTTTATCATAGCTCAGCTCTGTATCAGGTTCATACCCGAGATAGTAGAGATGATCAAAAAGATATAATAGATTGTTAAAAAATTAACGAGGATTAATATGTCTGAACAAAATAGACAAAAACCCAATAAAATGTCTGCATCAAGACCTGCAAAGAAGGTGACGGGCTCAAGACCGACCAAGGCTGTTACAGGCTCAAGACCGGTCAAGGATGCCACGGATCCCCGTAAGGTAGGCTCATCCCATTACAGAGCAGTACCCGCAAAGAAAAAAAGCCCTCTTAAGGCACTCCTTATTTCAACCGTAGCACTTGCCGCAGTAGCTGTACTGGTAGTGATACTGGGTCTTATGATGTCGGGTCTGAGATATACACAGGCAAGCGACAATGCAGGAACTACGGCAAAATTCTTTGGCTGGGTAGACAAGGCGGGAAATATAGACAAGGGTACCCTGTATTTTTCGGGACAGAGAAACGGAACAGCCAAGATAAGTGCCAAGGACAGCAGCATTACCTATTCCAACGGTGATGTTTATGTGGGCGAAATGGCAAACGGCTTCCCCAACGGACAGGGTAAGATGAGCTATTATAACGGCGATGTCTACGAGGGCAGCTTTGCTAACGGTGTTATCAACGGCAAGGGTAAACTTACCTATGCCGGCGGAGATGTTTACGAAGGTGATTTTAGTAACGGTGTTTCCTCGGGTGCCGGAAAGTATACCGAGGCAAACGGCACTACCCACGAGGGCAGCTTTACCGACAATATGAAAAACGGAGCCTTTAAGACGGTATACGGAGACGGAAGCGTTTTTGAGGGTAACTATGTCAATGATGCAAAGTCGGGCGCAGGAAAATACACCTTTGCATCGGGTGATGTATACGAGGGTAACTTTGAAAATGACAGATTTTCGGGTCAGGGCGTATATACCTGGGCAAACGGCGAAAAATACACAGGTAACTTTACCGACGGACAGATAACAGGCTGGGGCAAGTACGAGTGGCCCAGCGGCCGTATCCTTGAGGGACAGTTTGAAAAGGGCGTATTTGTGCGCACCGAAACCGAAGAAACAGACGATAACGAAGAAACAAACGAAGAAGAAGGCTCTCAGCAGTGAGAGCCTCTTTTGTAGTTAGGCGTTAGGGTATATCGACCAATAAAATCAATCGAGAACAGTTCACTGATCGACCTTTTCTTAATTAAATATCGTTTTATTTTCAATTTACCGTCACACAGTAAACACATAATGGCGGTAAAATATAATCACACAAGGGATAAAACCCTTATGTAACCTTCTCCTTTTATAGATTTTTTGGGAAAAGCCGCATTTTCGGGCGTGGGGTAGACGCTCGCAGGTGCGGTTTTTTCTCGGGCAAGTTGCCCGTGCCATAATCGGATGAAGTGAGTTGAAATCCTATATTGTCACACGAGGATGAAGATATATGAAAATCAAAATTATAGTAGTTGCTGCCATACTACGCTCGATGTTCGGTGATTCAAATCATACGGAATACAATTTGATGAAATTTATATAGATTTTGTAGGGGAGGGGTTCCCCCTCCCGAATGAAGTTTTACTATATCACAAAAGGGAGGCGAGACGCCTCCCCTACATAATATAATATTTATCCTACAGCTCCACTATAGTATAATCATGGTTAACCGTGGGAAGGAATTTATCGGTCAGATCAGAGAGCTTTATTTTAAGGCTTGAGGTATTGATACAGGGATGAGCGGCAAACATAGGCTCATTAATTATGTCACGGTCGATGATAAGTTTTACATTATTTTCCTTGTCGTTCATAAGTCCGAAAACCGAAAGTGAGCCGGGGGTGATGTCAAGGAACTGCTCCATAAACTCACCGTCCGCAAAGGAAAGTCTTGCAGTACCTAACTGAGCGGACAGCTCCTTGGTCCGGAACTTTTTATCTCCCGGCATAAGCACAAGGTAAAAA
The DNA here is from genome assembly GCA_017537175.1 of Clostridia bacterium. Lineage (GTDB taxonomy): Bacteria > Bacillota > Clostridia > Oscillospirales > CAG-272 > RGIG7300. Next base: position 77,856 of record JAFYLH010000029.1, read on the forward strand.
TCGGTCTTTTGTCTGTTGCAGAGCAAGAGATTTTTACAGATATGTATGCCTAAAGCCTCATCCACCTCGCGGCAGGACTCTATTGTAGGCATTTCGCCGTGGTCTATGCGCTGATACTCTATTCCAAGAGAGTCAAGCAGGTCATAGGTCCTTATTTCTTTTTCCAAACGGTTACTGCAGTCCTCAGGTCTGCCGTTATATAATGTATACATGTTGATCTTCCTTTAATTGAGAATTAAGAATTGCGAATTGAGAATTATATGCCCACCCCATCCCTCTTGATCTTGTCATTTGTGGTCTTGGGGAACTCCTGGGGACGGATAACTATCTGTGATACCTGCTTATAGAGAGGCAGGGGGCTTAACAGGTCTGTTATATCACGGCGCAGTATTTCGGTCTGCTCCAGGATATCTGCGCTGTGCTTGTCGGGATCCATATATATCTCGGCACACAGCTCACGGACTCCGCCCTCCTCGCGGATGCCGTAAACAACGACCTCCTTGACATAGTCGATCTTATATATGTATTCCTCGATCTCCTCGGGATGTACGATCCTTGAGTTAGAAAAGATGATCAGATTGGTGGATCTGCCGCTTATAATAAGCCGTCCGTCATTTCTTATCCTTCCGCGGTCGCCCGTAATGAGCCAGCCGTCCTCGGTCATAACCTTGGCACTTTCCTCGGGATTTTTGTAGTATCCCAGCATCATACCGGGTCCTCTGACATAGATCTCGCCGTTATCATCCCTCTGGGGGTCCACAATGCTTATCTCTGTATCCTCAAGGGGAAATCCTACCGTGGTTACATCGCAGGCGCTGTCGGGATTGACAGCCACAAGGGTAGAATACTCTGCAAGGCCGTAGCCGTTGATGATCTTTATTCCTGCGGTCTCAAAAAATTCGGCTACCTCTGCTCTCAGAGGAGCTCCGCCGCATATTATCTTTTCAAGGTTTCCGCCAAATGCCTTGTGCAGAGAGGAAAAAATACTTTTGCCTGCGGATATTTTAACCTTTTTGGCGGTTTTGGCTGCGGTAATATAGCTTCTCAGCCTTGTTTTTTTACCCTGCTCCTCAGCCTTTTTCCATATGCGCTGATATATTGCCTCAAGGAAGGCGGGAACGGTAAAAATATATGTGGGCTTATAGTATTTAAGGTTGGTATTGATAGCTCTGGGGGATTCGTTGATGCAGACGGTGGTACGGCTGTAGATACTGCCAAGGATACCGCCGATATTTTCATAGGCATTGCTGTAGCGCAAAAGCGACAGACAGCTTCCCTCAAGTCGGCAGAGCCTGAGAGCGTTGTTCAGGCAGCTCAGGATCGCTTTTTCGCTGAGCATAATACCCTTGGGTACTCCTGTGGTGCCTGAGGTGTATGTGATCATACACATATCCTCCGGATCTCTGCGCCTGAAATCGAAATCAGGATCAGTCGCAAGCAGAACCTCACCGCGGCCTCTGAGCTGTTCAAAGGAAAGAAATTTATCCTCATCATCCTCGCGGTCAAAGCATATTATGTATCTGACCCTGTCAAGCTTGTCAAGATTATTTTTTAACAGCGGCTCATACAGTCCCGAGCAAAAAACTATCTCGCTGTCGCTGTGGATAAGGACATTTAATATTTCATTTTCGGTGGTATCACGGTCTACGGGAACAAAAACACCTGCTGAGCTGAGGACTGTCAGATATGTATTTATCCACTCGTATCTGTTTTCGGCAATACAGGCTATATGGCAGCAGTCGGAGTCAAGCTCACATAAGCTACGGTGCAGGGATGCCACATCGTGACAAAATTCGGCATAATTGATCTGATGTACGGTATCACCGCTGCGGTACTGGAAGGCAATATGCCCGCCTGTCCTTGATCTTGCCGCAGACAGCATTTTGTATATACTGTCAAATTCCTCTACGCTGTGTTGCTTATAGTTCATTTTGTCACCGCCCTTGTTCCGTGATAATAATATTATACAAGGATAATCAAATTATTTCAAGTGTGTGTTGACCTTTTTTTATTAATATGTTAATATAAATTAAAGGATGTGATTTAATGATTACCTTGGAAGAGATCAGAGCATACCACTGTCCCCGTTGGGATGAGCTGCCCGACCTTGAGCTGTATATGGATCAGGTCATGAGTGTGCTTGATAAAAATCTTAAGATATTTATAGGTGATGACCCTGCAAAATCGGTTACACCCACAATGATAAATAACTATGTTAAGCATAAGCTGGTCCGTCCGCCCAAAAACAAGCGGTATGACCGTGGACAGATAGCTAATCTCTATATTATCACACTTTTGAAGCAGATAATGTCGCTTGGAGAGATAAACGATGCTGTTACCTGTGTTAAACAGAAATACAGCACCAAGGATGCCTATAACCGCTTTTGCGATATATTTGAAGGCAGTCTTGCCTTGGTATTCTTTGAGGAGAATATACCTGTCACAGGCTCCGAATTTTCTGAGACCGATGCGATAATAAGGAGTATTACCTTAGCCTATGCCAATATGCTCTATGCTTCTTATCTTGTAAGCTCACAGCTGCCCCAAAAGGAGGAGCAGCCGGTTAAGGAAAAGAAAAAGAAAGATAAAGATAAATGAGGAGCCTTTTGAAGGCTCCTCATTTCAGCGTGTCGATAAACCTATCGACACGCTGTCAGACTTTGAAAAAGGAAGTGTCGGTTTTCGTGAAAAGGGTCCGTAAGCGTACTAAGTACGGTAGTGACCCTTTTCGCGGAAAAGTGTGAAAAAGTGGTGTATATTCGACATATACACCACTTTTGAATACTTATCAGACTATATTAGTAGATATAGTCATTAATATAACAACTGTTCGTTGGTTGGA
>JAFYLH010000030.1 GCA_017537175.1 Clostridia bacterium
GTAGTCAGCGTGGCCGGGGCAGTCAACGTGTGCGTAGTGACGAGCATCAGTCTCGTACTCAACGTGTCTGGTATTGATTGTAATACCTCTTTCTCTTTCTTCGGGAGCGTTATCGATCTGGTCATATGCCTGGAACTCGATCTTCTCGTTGGTGAGAGAAAGGGTCTTTGTGATAGCTGCTGTAAGAGTGGTCTTACCGTGGTCAACGTGACCGATAGTACCAATGTTAACGTGGGGTTTCGTTCTGACGAATTTTTCCTTTGCCATTTTTCTATTCCTCCTAAGAATATATATTTTAAATTAATTTTGATTTTATTACCTCACCGCAAGATAGACTCACGGTTCAGATAACCACACCTTCGTGTGATCCTTTTGCCTTCAACTGCGCTAACGGCGATTTTAGCCGCACCGCAGGTGCTTAGTGGTTGCCTCTTGCCTTTACGATGCCCTCAAGGATAGACTTGGGAACTTCTGCAAATTCCAGAGGCTCCATGGAGTACTGTCCACGACCCTGGGTCTTGGAACGGAGCTCTGTAGCATAACCGAACATTTCGGACAGAGGAACCTTTGCGTTGATCTGTGAAGCGCCGGGAAGTGTCTCCATAGACTGGATCTGACCACGTCTGGAGTTAAGAGATCCGATAACATCACCCATGTAATCCTCGGGTGTTACAACTACAACCTTCATGATAGGCTCGGTAAGAACGGGGTTAGCCTTCTTCATAGCATCCTTGAACGCCATAGAACCAGCGATCTTGAACGCCATTTCGGAAGAGTCAACTTCGTGGTAAGAACCATCATAAAGTGTGATCTTAACGTCAACTACATTGTAGCCTGCAAGTACACCGCTCTGCATAGCACCCTGGATACCTGCGTCAACTGCGGGAATGTATTCCTTGGGAATAGCACCGCCGACGATCTTGTTCTCAAAGGTGTAGCCTGCACCGGGCTCGTTGGGCTCGAGTATGATCTTAACATGACCGTACTGACCCTTACCACCGGACTGACGAGCATACTTCATATCAACATCGGCTGTGCTCTTAACGGTTTCCTTATAAGCAACCTGAGGCTCGCCAACGTTAGCCTCTACCTTGAACTCACGAAGAAGTCTGTCAACGATAATTTCAAGGTGGAGCTCACCCATACCTGCGATGATGGTCTGGCCTGTCTCTTCATCGGTATAGGTTCTGAATGTGGGGTCTTCCTCTGCGAGCTTTGCAAGAGCAATACCCATCTTTTCCTGACCTGCCTTGGTCTTGGGCTCGATAGCAACACGGATAACGGGCTCGGGGAACTCCATAGACTCAAGGATGATAGGATTCTTTTCGTCACAGAGAGTATCACCTGTTGTGGTGTTCTTTACACCAACGATAGCGGCGATATCACCTGCGTAACATATGTCAATGTCCTTACGGTCATTAGCATGCATCTGAAGAATACGTCCGCAACGCTCACGGTTACCCTTAGTGGAGTTATAAACTGTAGTACCAGCCTCAACTGCACCGGAATAAACTCTGAAGAAGCAGAGCTTACCAACAAAGGGGTCGGTCATGATCTTGAATGCGAGTGCGGAGAAGGGCTCTTCGTCAGAAGAATGTCTTACATCCTCTTCCTCAGTCTCGGGGTTGATACCCTGGATTGCAGGAACATCGAGAGGAGAAGGCATATACTCGATAACTGCATCGAGAAGCTTCTGAACACCCTTGTTCTTATAAGAGGTACCGCAAACAACAGGAACGATCTTGTTGTCGATGGTAGCCTGTCTGAGGACGCGCTTGATGTCAGCAATAGAAGGCTCTTCACCCTCAAGGTACTTTTCCATAAGCTCGTCATCCTGCTCTACAACGGTCTCGATGAGGGCAGCTCTGTACTCCTCAGCCTTTTCCATCATATCTGCGGGAATCTCCTCAGTACGCATATCCTTACCAAGGTCATCGTAATAAACCTCGGCATTCATCTCGATAAGGTCGATGATACCCTTAAAGGTATCCTCTGCACCGATGGGGAGCTGAATGGGAAGTGCGTTACACTTAAGTCTGTCCTTCATCATCTGTACAACACGATAGAAGTCAGCACCCATAATGTCCATCTTATTTACATAAGCCATTCTGGGTACACCGTACTGGTCAGCCTGACGCCATACAGTCTCGGACTGAGGCTCAACGCCGCCCTTGGCACATAATACTGTAACTGAACCGTCCAGTACACGCAGTGAACGCTCAACCTCAACGGTAAAGTCAACGTGACCGGGGGTGTCAATGATGTTTATACGGTGCTTTTTGAACTGGTTGTTGGCACCCTGCCAATAACAGGTGGTAGCAGCAGAAGTAATTGTAATACCTCTCTCCTGCTCCTGCTCCATCCAGTCCATTGTTGCGGAGCCGTCATGTGTCTCACCGAGTCTGTGGTTAACACCTGTGTAGAACAGGATACGCTCGGTGGTAGTGGTCTTACCCGCGTCGATATGTGCCATGATACCGATATTTCTGGTATTTTGCAACGAATATTCTCTAGGCATTTTAATCTCCTTTTAATATAAACGTCTGACCGGCACAAATTAATATCTGTAATGTGCAAAAGCTCTGTTAGCTTCAGCCATTCTGTGAGTTTCTTCCTTCTTCTTGAAAGCGCCGCCGGTAGAGTTGATTGCATCAACTATCTCGCCTGCGAGCTTTTCTGCCATGGTTCTCTCACTGCGGTTTCTGGAATATGTTCTGATCCAACGCAGACCAAGTGTCTGTCTTCTCTCTTCACGAACTTCCATAGGAACCTGATAAGTGGAACCGCCGATTCTACGAGCCTTAACCTCGAGAACAGGCATTACATTGTTGAGAGCTTCCTGGAATGCTTCCAGTGCGTTCTTGCCGCTCTTCTCCTCTACGATCTTGAATGCATCGTAAACGATCTTCTGAGCAACACCTCTCTTGCCGTCATACATAATGTTGTTGATAAGCTTGGTAACAAGCTTAGAATTATACATAGGATCCGGCAGAACGTCTCTCTTAGAAATCTGACCTCTTCTAGGCATGATCTTCCCTCCTTCATAAAAATGATATCACAGGTACTCGAAAATTAGATTTTTTCGTAGATGCTTATTAAGAGTCAGGAATACAAAATTATATCAATAAGTTGATAGCATGTATAACCGACCTTAAGCAATCCTTGTGATGTGATTATTTACCTGCTTTAGGTCTCTTGGTACCGTACTTTGAACGGCTCTGTCTACGGGTGTCAACGCCCTGTGCGTCGAGCGTACCGCGTATGATGTGGTAACGTACACCGGGGAGGTCACGTACCCTACCGCCACGAATAAGAACAACAGAGTGCTCCTGAAGGTTGTGGCCGATACCGGGGATATAAGTGGTTGCCTCCATACCGTTGGTAAGTCTTACTCTGGCGATCTTACGAAGAGCAGAGTTAGGCTTCTTAGGGCTGGTGGTTGTAACCTTTGTACATACACCGCGCTTCTGGGGTGCAGACTGGTTTGTAGGTCTGTTTGTAAGACTGTTAAAACCCTTCTGAAGTACAGGGGACTTGGACTTCCATGTCTTGTCCTGACGTCCGTGTCTGACTAACTGGTTAAAGGTTGGCATGCTACAACTCCTTTCTTAAGTATTTATAAATTTGTGCGTGCGAAAAGCTATGTGCATTTCGACACAAGATAGATTATATCACTATAGGATTAGAATTGTCAAGACAAAATCTTCTTATACAAAATTTTTTTACATTTAGATAAATATTTCCCTTAATTTGCAATTTTAATCCCAATTCTTTATTAAGAACGCCGGACAAAAGCACTTTATCTATGCTTATATTCATAATAGAACTCTCTATACTCAATACGCAAAAAAGCCTATGGCAGCTTTTGTTCTGCCGTAGGCTTTACTTTTTGTTGTTTGTTTTATCCGGTTTATTAAAACTGTTTGTTACATTACAGATCAATATTAATAACAGTTTACATCGATAATGAGAACAGGATCAGAGAAAAACTCACCTTCGTTGTACTTGGTAAGAGTTACCTCAACACCTGTATTGCGGTTCAGATATACAGCCTGGGTAACACGGTAATCACCGTAGGAATCGTCTTCTTCATAAACAAAGCCTTTTCCCTTCAGATACTCAACATAATTATCGTACTCTGCCTGTGCATAATCATACAGATAGTAGTAACAGTCATCGTCATAACCTACTTCAATTCTGTCTTCATCAATATCAAAGTCCGAACCTGTTGAAGAATAACGGCACTTACAACCGGAATTAACCACCTGATAGGTGTTTACCGTTGTGTACCACTGATCACCGTCGGAATCATATACATAGCCGAGATAAGAGTTGTTTCTTTCGTTTCTCCACCAATTTACATACTCGCCTATAGAATAGTTAGGCTCTTCGGTAATATCATCGAGCATAGAAATATAGCCGGAAAGGTTAGTACCGTCTCCACTGGTATAGCTTGCAGTATTAACACCGATTACCTTACCGTATTCGTTAAGTAAGGGACCACCGCTGTTGCCGCTGGAAATGTTGGCATTTGTAACAATATATGTAGCTGAACCACGCTTATGCTCTGTGTTTGAAATAATACCGTTTGTAAAGGCACCCTCAATAAATCCGAGAGAAGAACCTACTGCATATACAGTCTGTCCCTTTGCAAATTCGGTAGTTGTTTCAAAATAATCATTGCCTGAAATATCAACCTTGAGAACCGCAAGGTCATATTTTTCGCTGAACTTAATTACGCCTGTAACAGCATAAGAAGCACCGTCGGTAAACTTAACAGAAAGCTCCTCTGCAAACTCGATAACATGATAATTTGTAACAAGAGTACCATCATCATCAATAAAGAAGCCGCTGCCTGTTCCATCAGTTGCATATACTGTAACAACACGACTTTCGGCATATTCAGCAAGCTCTGTTGCATTCATAACTTTTGGCTCATTTGATGACATCAATCCCTTTACCAAGCCTGTTCCACAACAACCTGTCAATGAAAAAATCATAGCAAAGGCAATGGCAACACAAAAGATTTTTCTCATTTTTTACCCTCTCAACACTAAATTTCACAAAATAAGTCACTACGGTAACAATATTTTACAATTTACATTTTACAACAACATTCGCAATTTGTCAATGTTTTTTTCAAAATGCTGTTCTTAAACACCCTGTATTTTACAACTAAAAACACTCTGTTGTTAAACAGAGTGTTTTTAGTTGTAATGCTTCGAGGTGCTTTTCAGCCTGTGTATGGAGCTTTGTTAAGTCTGATAAAATACCCCTGCTCATGCTGACATACGGGACAGAACAGAGGCACCTTTGCTCCTATATGGATATGTCCGCAATTAAGACACATCCAGCTCTCCACCTCCGTTGAGGCAAAGAGGATGTTCTTTTCCATAAGCTCGGCTAATTCGTTAAAGCGCTCACCGTGGGTCTTCTCTATTGCGGCTATCATCTCAAAGGATGCCGACACCTGACCAAAGCCCTCCTCCTTTGCGGTCTTGGCAAAGGCCTTGTAGACGGTGTCGTATTCCTCAAATTCATTGTGTGCCGCCGCCTTTATAAGCTCGGGTATGGATGAGGAGTTGTTTACGGGGTAGCTGCCGTCGATGGAAATGACCTCGCCGTTAAGCTCCTTTAAGTGATTATAAAAGACGGTGGCGTGCTCCTTTTCCTGATCGGCTGTAAACTTGAATATCTGCTCCACTACAGGCAGTTTCTGCTGACTTGCAATACCTGCGGCTATGATATAGCGGTTACGCGCCTGGCTTTCTCCCGCAAAGGCACGCATAAGATTTTTTGCTGTTTCGCTGTTTCTGAATTCTATCATAAATAAAATCCTCCTTTTGAGGATAGTATTGACAGAATTGGGAGGGTTATTCACCTATCGGTGAAGCGATATTCCCTTTGGGAGCGATATTCACCTTTCGGTGAGCGATATGTCTGCGACGCGATATGTTTGTCCTAAAGGACAAACGCATAAAGGAAGCTTTTGACCAAAAGGTCAAAAGCCTCCTTAACTCCTAACTCCTAACTCCTAACTCCTAACTCCTAACTCCTAACTCCTAACTCCTAATTACAATACAGTGTATCCCGCGTCTGTAACAGCCTTATTCAGAACCTCTGTTGCTACCTCTGTGTTAAGGGTAACGGTGGCTGTCTTTGCATCAAGATCTGCTACAGCCTCGGCTACTCCCTCTACTGCCATAAGTGCCTTTTCTACGTGTGCCTTACAGCGGGGACACATCATTCCGTCAACTTTTAATGTCTTTGTCATTTCTTTATTTCCTTTCTTCTTGGTTTTAGAAAAATTATATAATCTGAGTGCGTTTGTAACAACACATACCGAGCTTAAGCTCATAGCCGCCGCTCCTATCATAGGATCAAGCTTTATACCAAAGGGTATAAACAGCACGCCTGCCGCCAAGGGGATACCCAATGTATTATAGAAAAACGCCCAGAAGAGATTTGTCTTGATATTGCGGATGACCGCCTTGCCGAGATCTATGGCGGTAACGGCATCGGTAAGAGCGCTTTTCATAAGCACAATATCGGCAGAATCTATGGCTATATCTGTTCCTGCACCGATAGCGATACCAACATCTGCACGGGTGAGTGCGGGAGCATCGTTTATGCCGTCGCCTATCATAGCCACCCTTTTACCCTCGGCTTGCAGCCTTGATATACAGGACTCCTTATCTCCGGGCATTACATCGGATATGATATGTTCTATTCCTGCCTTTTCGGCTATTGCCTTTGCGGTATCAGAATTATCGCCTGTCAGCATTATTATATCGATACCCTGTTTTTTGAAGCTCTCTATAGCCTCGCGGCTGTCGGGGCGAATGGTGTCGGCTACCGCTATAACTCCCAAGACCTTGCCGTCAAGGGCAAAGATAAGGGGCGTTTTACCCTCCTTGGCATAGGCAGGGATATCGGTCATCTCAATTCCCGCTTCGCTCATAAATGCAGAGTTGCCGCCAAGCGCCTTTTTACCCTGATATATGGCCTTTATTCCTCTGCCGGGGATATTTTCAAAATCTGTTATTTCCTCTTTTGTTATTCCCTTTTCCTCGGCATAGCGGCATACCGCCTGACCCAAAGGATGCTCGCTTTTTGATTCAAGAGAATATGCAAGCCTTAAAAGCTCTGCCCCGTCGCCCGAAATATCCGTTACCCTCGGTGTTCCCTCGGTTACCGTACCTGTTTTGTCAAGAACAACGGTGTCAATACTGTGGAGAGCTTCAAGTACCTCTGCGGATTTTACAAGTATTCCGAGACTTGCGGCTCTGCCTGTGCCTACCATTATGGCAACCGGTGTAGCAAGACCGAGAGCACAGGGACAGGATATTACAAGCACCGATATTGCAAGATTAAGTGAGAAGTCTACACCCTTACCCATAATAGTCCATACGATAAAGGTAACAAGAGCTATAGCTATGACTATGGGTACAAAGATACCGCTTATCTTATCCGCAAGTCTTGCAATAGGCGGCTTTGAGCTTCCCGCATCCTCCACCATTTTTATTATCTGAGAAATAGTGGTCTCCTCACCTACACGGGTCGCTCTGAATTTAAAGGAGCCGTTTTTGTTTACGGTAGCGCAGATTACATCGTCACCCTCTTTTTTCTCTACGGGAATGCTCTCTCCCGTAACTGCCGACTGATCCACCCAGCCGTTGCCCGATAGTACAACACCGTCAACGGCTATCGCCTCACCGGGTTTTACAATAATTATATCTCCTGCTCTGATATCCGAAGCAAGAACGGTTACCTCTTTATCCTCACGCACTACTGTTGCGGTCTTTGGGGAGAGATTTATCAGCTTATCAAGAGCCGAGGTGGTCTTTGCCTTGGAGCGTGCCTCAAGATATTTACCCACGGTCACAAGGGTAAGTATCATAGCAGCCGATTCAAAATAGAGATCGTGAGTACCGGAGGTATCCCCGTATGCCATACGGTAAAGGGTAATCACTCCGTAAATAAAGGATGCTCCCGAGCCTATCATTACAAGGGTGTCCATATTTGGAGACAGTTTGACAAGCGCCTTTGAGCCCACAATAAAAAATTTGCGGTTAATGAATATCACAAGGATAGCCAAAAGCATCTGAGTGACGGCATTGGCTATATCCGGCATATAGGGCATAGGCAGGCCCCACATATGACCCATTGCAATATACATAAGGGGTATCATTATTATGACAGAGGCTATGAGCCTAAGCCACATTCCTGTCCTTTCATTCTCGGCGTAATTATTCTGTTTTGTATTATTCTGACCGTACAGAGATGCACCGTAGCCTATTTCTGTAACTGCGGCTATTATCTCGGCATCGCCTGTAAGAGCCTCGTCATACTCTGCCGTCATACTGCCCGACAAAAGATTGACATCGACCTTATTTACGCCTTCTATCTTAGATACACGGCGTTCTACATTAGCCTGACAGGCGGCACAGGTCATACCTGTGACGCTGTATTTTTGTTTCATAGTTTCACCTACCTTTAGGTAAGTATATTATATACTCGGTTCAACAACTTGTCAAGAAAACACCTGCGGTGCAGGTGTTTTAAGCTAAATTGTTGTCTTTGACAACAGCTAAATTATTCCGCATTGCTCCATAGCTAAATTTCACTTTGTGAAGCTAAATTAAATTCACCTTTAGCCGGGCAAAGCCCAATTTAGCTCCGTCAGGAATTTAGCCGGGTATGCCCGATTTAGCTCGCCGAAGGCGAATTTAGCTGCGGTGGAATGCCTTACCGTCCCGGGCGGTAAGGCATTCCGCCGCCACCGGGACCGCCAAATCCTCCGCCCGGTCCGCCAAAGCCGCCTCCGGACTGACTGTATATGATATCGTTCATTGTTATTTCGTAATTCTCGGTTCCTACGGTAAGGGTATAGCTCTCACCCTTCTTTATATCGCCATGGCTTAGTATGATACAGTTAAAAGCCTGATCCGGACTGTGCTCGAGAATAATATTTCCCTCGCTGTCGCACAGTATAACCGATGTTTTTGCCTCTGCGCTGATGCTTAACATCATTGCTCCCTGTGTAGAGGTAGAGTCAAAGCAGCCGTCCATACCTACAGAGCCGCAGCCTATAAAGCTGCCGCCGCTGATCACACCCTCTGTGGCAAAGTCAAGAATAGAGGTATCTCCGTAGGTGGGACCCGAGGTGATGACCTCCCCGCCCTTTATATAAAGCTCACCGTTGGAGTCTACTGCGTCTCCGCCTGCGTTGAGGTAGACCTTACCGCCCTCAATGGAAATAACACCGCCGTTATCTCCCATCATACCGCCAAAGCCTCCCGGGCCTCCAAAGCCGCCGTTATCTCTGCCGCCGTAACCGCTTTGGTCGTTTCCGCCTGCCGCGTTGATGCCGTCGTCAGAGGCATAGACAGATATATCTCCGTCCTTTATTGTCACCTCGTAGGCCTCAAGACCCTCGTAGGATTCCTTAATACTGATATTGCCCTTGTTTATAACAAGGCTGTCCTCGGCATGAATGCCGTCATCACCGCTTTTAAGCTCAAAGTTGCCCTCATTTATTTCTATGGCTGTGTTTGAATGGATCGAGTCATCGGCAGAATTGATATTAAAATTACCGCCGTTTACGGTAAGCTCTCCTGCCGATTTAAGACCCTTCATACTCTCCGAGTCCTCAGAGGAGCTGTTGCCGTAATAACCGCCCATAAAGCCGCCCCAGCCGCCTGAGCTTTTATTTGTGCCGTTTGCCGAACCACCGCCGGCGGTTATGTCAAAATCTCCCTCCGTTATCAGCATATATGCCGAGGAGGATATTCCGTCTCCCTCACATTCAAGACTGAAGCTGCCGTTTTCTATATACACAAAGCCCTTTGAGGTATCCTCTATATTTTCACAATGAAAGGCATCCTTGCCCGAATCTACGGTAAAGGCAGAGTTGGTTATGCGTATGCTGTCGTTGGCATCAATACCGTGGGAGGCGGAATAAACCGAGTAGCTGCCGCCTGCAAATACAAGATCGTCCTTACATACGATACCGTGACCTACAGTAGATTCTACCCTGAGGCTGCCTGTACCGTTAAAGCTGAGATCCTGCTTTGAAAACACCGCGGCATCCACATTGTTTTGATCCCTTGACTCAAAGCTGCCGCTACTCTCAAAGCTATTATCTCCCACAAGGGTCACGGTAACCTTGTCTGCTTCTGTAATATACAAAGCCGCATAGTCACCGCTTACTACCTCAACCGAATCGAATACCAGATGGGGCTTTGCCTTTTGATCTGCTTCGACCTTTATAGTTCCCTTGTAGCTTCCGCTGATAAGATAATCCGCTTCTTCGGTTATAGTAACTGTATTATCCGATATCTTTACCGTATTTGAGGATGCCTTGGCGGTTTTGCCGTCAAGCTCTATTTTGACAGCATCCTTGTATGATGAGTCGAGATCTCTTTTTGTAAACATATCCGAGGATGAAGCAGGTGCTGTGCTTTGTTGCTTTTCTGCCTCGGTACCCTCTGACATTTCTTCTGCTTCTTCTGTAATATCCTGATTTGTTTTAACAGAGGAGCAGCCTGTAAGCAAAAGCAAAAGAGCCAGTATTATCGCTAAATATTTCATATTACAGCTCCATTGCCGCAGCCTGCTTTGAAACGGTTATCTCAAGATTTCCGTTACGCTCGCGGATGCGGTCTATCATTTCCTTTTCTTTTTGAGGATCCTTTAAAAGTACATCATAGGTCAGTCTGAACATACTGCCCATATTGGTGGTCTTTACACCTGTAAGCTCATAGGTTTTGGTGTACATATTTAATATATCATCAAAAACACCTGTATAATCAAGATCCTCGGGAATTGTTATACGAAGTGTCTTATATTTTTCTGCATTTTTGGCAGAGCCGAAGTCAAAACGATTGTACACAAGGAATGCAAGACACATTACAAGGGTAAAGAGCAGAGCAAAGCCTATATATCCCATACCCATAATAAGTCCCGCACCCATTGCAAGAAAGAGTGTGCATATCTCCTTTGCAGAGCCGGGAACGCTCCTGAAGCGCACAAGGCTAAAGGCTCCCGCTACCGCTACACCTGCACCTACATTGCCGTTGACCATCATAATAACAACACATACAACCGCCGGCAAAAGAGCAAGAGTTACCACAAAGCTCTTGGTATACCTGGTTCTGTACATATAGGCAAACGCCATTGCCAGACCTATGATGAGAGACACTCCGAGGCAAATAAGAAAATCCTTGGGTGATATAACCGATACAAGATCGTTGTCAAATAAACCTTTAAAAATGTTATCCATCATTTATTCCTTCTTAAAAATCAGATTTTTGTATGCTGTTCCGTATTTTGAAAACGAGGTCTTATATATACCCCTCTCGGACAGTACTCTTGTCATCCACAGGGGAATACCCCCTGCGGTCTTCATCTCCATAAGAACCATATTCTCATCAAGTATCCTGTCACCGTATATATCGGAGCCAAGAGAAATATCGGTGCTCCTGCAGAATATATCCTCGTCAAAGGTTATTCTGAAGTCAGGCTCATTTACAGCATAAAAAGCCTGTCGCCTGTATGTCAAAAGCACCTTTGGAGAAAGAGGTGCATAATAGGAGATAAAATAATCTATCTCCCGTCCTATCTGCGTGTCCGGGGGATCGCTGCCCCTGCCGATCCATTCCTTTGCTTCGGATTCGGTCATTACAATACGCCGTTTGTATACCACAGAATCGTATTTTTTCTTCAGCTCTACAAAGACCTTGGTATCTTTATCTGTCTTGCAGTAGCTTCTTATACGAAGCTTTTCCTTGTATAGTGGCCGCTCTGTGGAGTGCCGTATCAGTCGGTAGCTGTCGGTATCAAAATATATATTTCTTACCGTAGCTTCACCGTAGCTGTCCGGGGTGATATACGGACTTATTACCGAAAGGATCTCATCCTTTTGATCCTTTGTTATCAGGTATTTAAGCTCATAGCGCTTGAATATGGTCTGATATGCCAACCTATCACTTCCCTTCTTAATACATTATATATTCTTTATGTGATAAAACGGTGAAAAATAAAAGAAAAAGGATTGATTTATCGATCCTTTTTCGTTAGTTAGTCTATTTAATCTTTCCAGATGAAGTTATAGTTTATCGACTCGCCGCCGTCAACTAAAATATTCTGTCCTGTGCAGAAGCTGTTTGTAACGGTGAGAAAATATGCCCATTCTGCAATTTCCTCGGCAGTTGCCCATTTTTTCAAGGGAGTCTCTGCCATGATCTGCGCCCAGAGCTCCTCGTCGTTCATAACAGGCTTGTTAAGAGGTGTGAGAACGCCTCCCGGATCAAGGCTGTTACAGGTAGCACCGTAGGGTGCTATGCGCTGAGCAACATTCTTGGTATAGGCAAGGACACCGCCCTTACTTGCCGCATATTCGGGAAACTCAGCTCCTGTATGACCACTTGCAGAGCCAATATTCAGTACAGATCTTATTCCCTCTCTTACCCCGTATTTTTCGGTAACATATATGAGAGCCTTAAGATTAATGTCGATATCATCCTCGTTCTGGGTGCCTGCATTGTTGATAAGGATATCTACATTTTCTATCTCGGGGAGATTTTCTCTGTCACGGACATCGCATACAAAATGGGTGTAAGCCTGATGCTCTATACTCTTTTCCTGTCTGTCAATGCCTATGACACTATGACCCTCGTTTATAAATTTTTCGGCTATGGCTTTGCCTATTCCCTGTGTTGTACCTGTAATAAGTATCTTCATTTTTGTGATTCCTTAAATTCAAAATATTCCTTACCTACGGCTTCCGCCTGCCATTTTTTTGCTATGCGGTAGCCTATGGGTGAAAATACTACCTCCATAATAAGCTCTGCCACAGCTCCCGTCAGCGCACACATAGCGCACTGAAGCACCGTCCAATGAAATCCGTCCCAAAAGATGGGAGCAAAGAAAACAAACACTATGACCGAAAAGATAAAGTTATCAAGAAACTGTCCGATAAAGGTGGATATATAGGTCCTTAAGGCATAAGCAAGCTTGCCGTCGGGATTTTTCTTTAAGGAAGCTCCTATCAGATGGTTAAGTGTGTTATTGATAACAGCCGAGGCAAGAAATGCGACCGTGCTGCCAAGCAGTATAAACCAGGTTCCTCCGAAAATAGAATCAAAGGCGCTGTAGTCTGCGGCATTACTGGGTATGGCACTTGCCACAAAAAAGATAAGACAGGTAAGCAGGTTTATGACCGCGGCAAGAATTGAAATACGGTTGGATGCTCCGGGTCCAAAGTGCTTGGTGATAATATCCATACACATAAAGGAAAGCCAGGAGATAAGTATACCGCCGTCAAGGGCTATCCAGTCAAGCTGCAAAAGTGTCTTGTTTGCAAGAAGGTTCATACAAATAACGCTGACCACAAAAAGGGTCACCACCGTTGCAGGTATTGACCTTAATAATATTCTGAATTTGTTTCTTTCTGTTTTGAGCCAGCGTTTCATAAGACCTCGGATAAGTTTTTTATTATTATAGCATATTAAACCTGCAAATGCAACATAAAAAAGGATGCCGAAGCATCCTTTTTTATGTTGTATTTGGTTTTATTCTACAGTAATCACATAGTAGTTATACGACTCATCGTTATACTGTACACAGAATGTGTATGTGCCGGTCTTAAGACCTGTGATGGTGATAACACCGTCAACTGCGGCGGAAGCCTTAACTGCTACAGAGCCCTGAGCCTTCTTGATCTCGGAGGAGGTCTTGTACTCACCCATAGCATATCTTACGATATAAAGATCGTCGATATTGCCGATGGTAACTGTGTTGCCGTCCTGTACAAAGGTAGGAACCTTCTGCTCTACTGTGTATGTGTAGATCTTGGTATAACCGTCGTTGTACTGAACTGCTACTGTTACAACACCGTTCTGTCTGTACTGGATCTTATAAGTATCTGCACCCTTGATATCGTTCTTTGCTGTGAATGCTCTTGCACCCTCAGCCTTCTTAATCTCGGATACTGTCTTATATTCACCGTATGCGGTTCTGATAACCTTAACATCTGCAAGGTTACCTACTGTGAGCTGTAAGCCGTCAGCAGAGAATGTAGGCTCGGTAACATCTACCTGCGCATAGAGATATACGCTTGTGCCATCATTATATCTTACAAGTACTGTATAGTAGCCGCCTGCCTTAAGTGTGTAGGTATACTCAGAAGCACCTGCAAGCTTGGTTTCTGTAAGACGGACAACTGCATTTGCCTTAACATCTGCATAGGTGTTGTAATCGCCGAGAGCGATGAATACATCCTTTACATCAACCATACCGCTGATTGTAAGGTTAGGACCTTCTGCAGATACAGAAAGCTCGGTAGCTTCGCCACCGCCAAGTGCGGGAATGATCTCTTCTTCTACTGCACCGCATCCGCGACGGCAACTTCTGCGCTGTAAGCCGTCCTCGGTCTCGGTTGCTTCCTTCACTACCTCCCAAGCCTTCCATACATGACCGAGAGCCGCGATAGCCTCTGTATAGGTCTCGCCGCAAGCAGTACATGTGTAGGTCTTTGTACCGTCCTCGGTACAAGTGGGAACTGTGGTGGTTGTGCCTGTATCGTAGCTGTGATCAAGCTTAGCAATAACCTCGGTGTAGCTGTCACCGCAGGTACATGTATAGGTCATAACACCGTCAGCTGTACATGTAGGCTCGGTTGTAACTTCTGCGGTATACTTATGTACATGCTCAACCTCTTCGTAGATAGCGTAGAGGGTAAGAGGCTCGGTTACATCATAAACCTCTCCTGCGTAGTAGTTTGTACCTGTACCGTCAACACGAGTATTCCATACCAATACTGCGCTGTCATCGGGAATAGCAACAAGGCCGTTGTAGCCCTCGCGGGTATCTCTGAGGTTACCTTCATCATCGGCATACATTGTATAATCGCCTGTGCCGAGAACTGTGTACTCGTTGCCGTCGGTAATGTAGTTAAAGTCGAGAACCTTTGTGCCTGTACCGTCGTTCATATCATAGGTAATGATGGGGTCCCAGGCTGCGTTTACAAAGATGTTGTCACCGTAGGGAACACGGTCGGTGTTAACCATAAATACAGAGCTCTTATATGCGTTTTCGTAGATCTCGTACTCATAGCCGTTGTTGATAGGATCACCGTAGGTGAGTCTGCCCTTGCCGTTACCCGACCAGAACTCAACCTGGGTCATATCGTCCTTATCTGTCTGGAGTCTGTAGCCCTTGCGGTCAAGGGTCTTGGTTGCTTCGGGGAAATCAAAGTGTGAGCCAAAGGTCATAAGACCGAACTGGCTGCTTGACTTTGCGATATTGGTGTTTTCGCCGTCCCACGCACCGCCGTTGGGATCATAGTAAACTGCGTAATAACCGCCTGTAGGATACTGACCGTCACCGTCAGACTTTTTCCATACGCCCTTGAGAGTCATAGACTTTTCAACAAGGATGGTCTGACCGGGATAGTAGTAGTTACTTGCCTGACCGGATTCGCTCCAGCCGATGAACGCCCAACCGGGATAGTAAGGAGTATCGGTGGGAAGAGTTACATATGAACCCTTGGAAACATTCATCATTCCGGGAATGTTTTCTGCTCCGGCGATAGCACCGTCAAAATCGATCACGCCAACGGTACCGGAGAAATTGGAATAAAGGAACTTATATGCATTTGTTACTCTCTGCTTACCGGGATCCTCCAGGGCAAGAACATCTCTTGCCTGAGCCATGAACAAATTGTCCTCAGCTCTGAAGCCGTAATCATATGCTGCATCATAAAGCTCCTGAAGGGCTGTGGTATCAACCTCTACATCCTCGGTAAATGCCTTGATAAATGCGTTAGCGGTGTCCATAGTCCATGTTCCGTACTGGGGATCATAGTAATAGGACTGACCGGGAAGAGCCTTACAGTAAGGATCGTACTCGTACATACCGAAGGAGTTTTCGCTGCAGTTGGACTGCATCTTTACAACAACCGCAAATCTCTCGCCGGGCTGAAGCTCAACAAGGTCCTTAAGTCTCATGGTTCTGTAGCCGATACCCGTAAAGGATTCCTGTACTGCACTCTTTAGCGTACCTGTATAGGGGTTGTGAGGATCGGTCATACCGGTATATACCTCAACGATCGCGGTAGCGGCCTCGTTGTAACACCATACACCTACCTGCTTAAGGATCTCGTGACCCTTTGCGTGGAACATATTTGCCTGAACAACGGGATGTCTGTTGTAGGGAGCATTGTACCAGAAATAATACCAGCCTTCGCCCCAGGCACCGTCGTACTGATAGTTATTATCTACATTGTCGATACCCTCAAAGTCCATGATCCAAGCATCATAAAGAGAGGTATCATAATAGGACAGCCAGAAATATCCGCCACCGTTACCCCAGCTCTCGTCCCAGGAGTTCTTCATAAGCCAAGCACCGGGGCCGGGAGGTGTAATTGCAAATGCAGACTGAGGAACATTATCGTTCCAGCCTACGCAGTAAACCGCATGGTTAATGCTGGTATAATACTTCTGATAATATGTAGTAGCACCGTCAATATGCTTAACAAGATCGTGATCGTGATAATAAAGAACATATACGCCGCCGAAGGTCTGGATAGCAGACTTCATCATAGCTGCGTTTCTGGTATAGATCATAATGTCGGTGATCATATGCTGCTCAGCGATATATCTCATATCGTCTGTCATACCCCAAGCACTGTATGTAGTATAGAAATCACAGGGAGGAAGCATAGCCTCGTGGATAGGACCGCACCATCTTGCAAGAGCGGAGCCTGCGATGATAGCATTACCGCCTCTGTTGTGGGGATCGGAATCGTTAACACCGTCGGGCCACATGGGGTCGGTGAGATCAGTGGTTCTGGGTCTGTTACCGAAGTAAGCAAGAGCTGCCTCGGAATAGTCAACATGGGTAGCAGTAGCATTGTTACGCATAAATGCTGTCTCTGCCGCAGCGATAGCAGCAAATGCCCAGCAGTTACCCGAACGGCCCTGATCCTGAACCTCGGTAATAATGGAAGCACCCGCAGCATTGGTTACGCCCAAGCTGTTGTACTCTGCCGGGAAGCCTGCAACATCATCAATAATTGTACCCGCCTCGGAAGCAGCCGCTTCTCTGGGAGTCTGCACTCTGTTACCTTCATCATCAACTATGATGGTGTCGGTAATTCCGTACTCGGAGGCAACAGTATCCGGAATGACAGCCAGTCTTTCTCTGCCGTCATCCACTACAGTTACCGTCTCGGCATTCAGCGTCATGGGAACCATAGGTATAAGCATCATTGCGATCAATGCCAATGCTATGATTCTCTTTGTGAATGTGTTTCTCATAGTTTTCCTTCCTTTACAAAATATAGATTTTACGGACAAATAATCCTTTTTAAATTGTAGCATATAGACATATATTTGTCAATATTATTTTATTATTTGTTCATAATGCCCTGTTATTTTCAATTGTTAAATACATATCACCAATAAGTATACAATTTACCGACTTTGTGCGCGTTTTTGCATGTTTTTTCAAATTACATGAAACCAAATTATATAAATATATGGGAAAATTTTTATTATTGTTGATTTTTAATTTTATTGGTGGTATAATGACAGAGGTAAGATCTTTAAAGCAGTACAGAGATACGGTAAGATCGTTGAATAGGACAATTATGCCGTCATTCTGTGACGGCATTTTTTTGAGGAATTTAAAAATGGAAGAAAAAATTGTGCTTGATGCTCTGGCAATGGACAGAGCCCTGACCAGAATAGCCCACGAAATAATAGAAAAAAACAGCGAAGCCAAGGAGCTTTGTCTTGTTGGAATACACCGTAAGGGCGTTCCCCTTGCAAAACAGATAGCCGACTCTATCCGCAAGTTTTCGGATATAGAGGTGGCTGTAGGTGAGCTTGACATAACCAAGCACCGTGATGACCTGCATATATATGATGCTTCGGTGGTATCGGGTGAGACAAATATCGGCTTTGATATCCACGATAAGATAGTTGTTCTTGTGGATGATGTTATATTTACCGGAAGAACGGTGCGTGCCGCAATGGATGCCCTTATTGCTATGGGCCGTCCCGGCTGCATTCAGCTTGCCGTGCTGATAGACCGAGGTCACCGAGAGCTTCCCATCAGAGGCGACTATGTGGGCAAGAATATTCCCACATCAAGAAGCGAGCGCATCTCGGTGCGAATCCCGGAATATGACGGTAAAAAGGAAGTTGCGATAGTTAAGATGTTATAATGACATAACAGCAAAAAGCACCTCATACGAGGTGCTTTTTTTCATTAGTTATGTTTACTGATGCTTTCTTCCCTTGTTAAGAATAATATTGATTATAATACCAAGGATAAGAGCGCAAGCGATAGCTGTAATGGTAACCTTACCGATACTCATAGCCATTCCGCCGATACCGGGGATAAGAATGGCAGATACGGTGAAGAGGTTTGCGTTATCCTCAAGGTCCACCTTCTGAATCATCTTGAGACCGGAAACTGCAATGAAGCCGTAGAGGGTAATACACACACCTCCCATTACACAACCGGGGATAGAATCAAGGAATGCAACGAAGGGAGATACAAAGGAAACGAGTACCGCCATGATCGCTGTTGTGGTGATAGTAGCAATAGATGCATTACGTGTAATAGCAACACAACCTACAGACTCACCGTAAGTGGTGTTGGGACATCCGCCGAAGAATGCACCTACAGCAGAGCCTATACCGTCACCGAGAAGTGTACGGTGGAGTCCGGGATCCTCAAGAAGATCTTTGTCGATAATGGTGGAGAGGTTCTTGTGGTCTGCGATATGTTCAGCGAAAACAACAAACGCAACGGGAACATATGCTACAGCGATGGTAGCAAGATAACTCATGTTGAATTCACCTGTACCCTTAAGAGCGGTAAGGAAGGTGAACTCGGGAATTGCAAGGAATGTTTTGAGTCCTACACCGTCAGCAACGAGAGCGGTAAAGGGAGCGAAATCAATAATTTTAAGAGCGTCGTTTCCTGTAGCATAGCCGATAAGAGTGAAGATCATACCTACTGCATAGCCGGAAAGAATACCTATAATAAAGGGAATGAGTTTAACCATCTTTTTACCGTAGGTGGAACAAATAACTACAACCACCAGGGTAACCATAGCACAGATGAAGGACACCCAAATACTGCCGCTCATAACGAACGCCGTACCATCCTCGGTCTTGGGACCGTATGAGAATACATCCTTAATGGCTGCGCCCGCAAGTGAAAGACCGATAAGTGCAACTGTGGGACCGATAACTGCCGCAGGCATAAGCTTGTTGATCCATGCCACACCGGCAAGCTTAACGATAATGGCGAGAATAACATATACAAGTCCTGCAAATGCCGCACCGATAATGAGTCCGAGATAACCAAGGCTCATGGAAACTCCACCTGCAAATGCTGCAAGCATAGAGTTGATGAAAGCAAAGGAAGAACCGAGAAAAACGGGACTTCTGAACTTGGTGAAAAGCTGATAAACGATAGTACCTACACCTGCACCAAAGAGTGCAGCAGATGCAGACATACCGTTACCGACGATTGCGGGAACAGCAATGGTTGCCGCCATAATAGCGAGTAACTGCTGGATTGCAAACACGATAAGGCTGCCAAATTTTGGCTTGTCGTGAATGCCGTAAACGAGTTTGTTAGACATTTTTCTCCTCCGGATTTTTTTAAATTTTGCCACTCGTGTGGACTTTGTCTCTAAATGTTGATTTTACCACTTCCGACAAAAAAAGTCAACATTTCTTCAATGATCAGGAAAAAATAATACAAAAAACACCCGAGGGTGTTTTATGTCATATAATATTTGTCATACAGCACTGCTGCATCCTCAAAATGATAGCTGGGGTATTTTTCCCCGTCTCCTGCCCCGAGAGTTATAAGGACATATCTGTGTCCGTCTACCTCTGCATAGCTGGCAAGACACAGCCCTGCCCCGGTGGTATATCCCGTTTTACCGCCGAGGATCTTTGTATCAAGGGAATATTCCTTCATGGGCTCGGTAAGTGTGCTTTTGAGAAGTATTCCGTTTTTGTGCTGCTCGGTGGCCGCGGTAAGGTAGCTGTCTGTGGTAATTATCTCAAGAAACATGTCATTTTTTAGTGCCTTTGAAAAAAGCAGGGCCATATCCGAGGCGGTGGAATAATTGTTGACATCGTCAAGTCCTGTAGCATCCGAAAAGCGGGTGCTTTTCATTCCGAGAAGATCGGCATAATGATTCATAAGAGCCACAAACTCTTTTTCTCCTCCCGATATATGCATTGCAACACCCAATGCCGCGTCTCCGCCGCTTGGCAGCATAACACCGTAAAGCATATCACGCAGCGACACCCTCTCTCCCGGCTTAAAGCCTGCAACAGAAGCATTGGCGCGCTTCATAGCTTCTATTATATCCTCGGTAAAGGTAAACTCTCTGTCAAGCTCCACTGTTTTTTCCAATGCGACATATGCGGTCATTATCTTGGTAAGGGATGCTATGGGCATTTGCTGATGCGGATTTTTGCTGTAGCATATCCTGCCGCCCTCTGACTCTAACATAAGCACACTTCTGCTCGAAAGCCTGTCTGTATTCTCAGTGCCAAAGGCTGCTACGGTCTCTCTGTGTTCCGCGCTGAGACTGTTACAAACCACAGCGGCTATAATGCAGATCAGCGACAATAGGAATAATATATTCAGTTTTTTCTTTTCATTCATTCTTCTTTCCTGTTTTTTTGGATAAGGGGTTCTGCCTCATTGCCTCCTCCATACTCTTGTCGCTGACATGGGTATATATCTGAGTGGTATTGAGTTGCTCGTGTCCCAAAATATCCTTTAAGACACGGACATCCACCCTTCCTGTCTGATACATAAGGGTAGCCGCAGTATGACGGAGCTTATGCACCGAGCATTTTTTGTAGCCCAGATCCGCCATATCAAGATATTTATATACTATCTTCTGCACCATCTGATTGCTTATACGGCGGTGGTTGCGGCTGATAAAAAGTGCGTTTTTATCCTTTGGCTCACCGTCGCGGGCTCTTACGGCAATATATTTTTTAAGAGCATCGGCACAGGCATCGTTCAGATATATTATGCGCTCCTTGTTACCCTTGCCCAAAACTCTGAGCGAGCGGTATTCCCTGTCAAGGTCGGGAAGGCTGATACCCGTAAGCTCTGACAGTCGCATTCCGCAGTTAAGAAAGAGGGTCAGGATACAGTAATCCCTTTCGCGGTGCTTTGACTCGGTGTCGTTTTCCACCGCAGACAGCAGAGCCAGGCTCTCCTCGAGGGTAAGGAACTTTGGAAGCTTGTTCTTGACTCTGGGACCCTCCATATTGTCACAGGGGTTGACCTCTATACTGTTTCTGACAACACAAAGATATTTAAAAAATCCCTTGAGGCTTGAGAGCTTTCTTGCCCTTGTGGTGGCAGAGTTTTTCCTGTGCTTTGTAAGATAATCCATATATCTATAGATATCTTCCTTTGTTATTTTTCCAATATCCTCGATTGTAATACGGCTGATATCGGTTTGTTTTATATTTTCTTCGCTTATATCCCCGCTTTTGGCGGCAAGGATATATCTGAAAAATGTCAAAAGGTCATGCTCGTATTCGGAAACTGTCTTAAGTGAACGGTTTTTTGACGAGCGGCAGTAGGAGCAATACTGCTCTACCGCTTCAGGCATTTTTGGCATAGTGCAACTCCTTAAAATTTAGTAAAAGGTATTGTAATTTAATTATATATATAGTAAAATATTATTAATTATATCCTGGAGGTAACAGAATTGAAAACGATGAAGAAATATACTTATGATATGTTCAAGCTTATGATAGACCAGATAGGTATTGCAATGCTGGGTCTGGTTATGACCATAGCTACCCACACCAACGATAAGCTTTATCTTATGACAAGCGTCCTCTGCGTGGCATTTTATGTCTACCTGCTCTATGCAATGATGTATGATACCGGCAAAAAGGACAAGCCTGCCATTGACGGCGGCCGCGCTAAATTGAACCCTCTTAAGGGCCTTTGGATAGGTCTTGGTGCCAATGCCATCAATATAATCTGCGGTGTTATGATCGCAGTATTTTCTGCATATACCGTTCTGCAGAGCCCTGTAGTGGTCCTTGACCAGAACGGCAACGAGGCAAAGGTATTTATAAGAAACGAAGTGACCGAGACTATGGATGTCCAAGACTATACCTACACCCAGGTCGAGCTCTTTTCCAATTCGGGCGGTGAGGCTGTCATCGGAGAAAAGGAAGGCTACCGAAGCTCAGAGGTGGTAGCAGACAGCGGTACGGTTGAGGTATATGATGAGGATAATAATGAGATCGAGCTCTACTCTGACAGCGGAATGAGACTCTCCACCAAGCAAAAGGGCATCGAAAACTGGGCAAGCAATCTGTACGGCATTCCATATATTGCCGCTACATTTTTACAGTCAATGTTTGAGGGTATCCGTTATAATTTCTTTGAGGGCAACGATAATTACTTCTATCTCCTGACTCCCGTGCTTCCCATACTGTTTTCTGCCTTAGGCTACTATATGGGTGCCAAGGGTAAGCGCATACTCTTCTTCCTGCCGGAAAGAAAGCAAAAGCCCAAGTATTAATTCTTTATCATCTGTCACCCGTAAAAAGCATATATATTATCAAGTTTATTTTTGCGGGTGATATATTGAAATCAAAGGCTATGTGGGCAACCTTAAAGTTTGCCCTGTTTACAATTTTGCTTATCCTGTGTGCCCTGCTTCTCAACGGCATAGGGTATCATTTTGATGCAAGAACTGCATCTGTTCCGGTAGCTCCCACCGTTCTTATCGACCCGGGTCACGGCGGCGAGGACGGAGGTGCTGTAGGTATAAACGGCTGTGTCGAAAAGAATATCAATTTGGAAATATCCCTGATACTGAGGGATCTTTTGCAGATGTCGGGAATCGATGCGGTTATGACACGCTCAGAGGATATTATGCTCTATGACTCTGCCGCCCCCGGCAAAAAGAAAGCACAGGACCTTAAAAATCGGGTAATGATGGCAGAGGAGCTCAATGCGGCTCTTACCGTCAGCATACATATGAATACCTACCCCTCTGAAAAATGCAGCGGTGCGCAGGTCTACTATTCGCCCAACACCGAAGAAAGTAAGACTTTGGCGGAGGGTATCCGATCTTCCTTTATAAATAATCTGCAGCCCCAAAACCAAAGACAGACCAAGGAAGCAACATCCGCCATATATCTTCTCCACAACATAAAGACGCCTGCCGTTCTGGTAGAGTGCGGATTTATTTCAAACCGTGAAGAAGCACAGCTTTTGTGCGACAGCTCTTATCAGCACAAGGTTGCATTGGCTATATATTCATCTATTATAGAACATCTTAACAAGGAAGTCTGAAATGAAAGAAAAAACAGTTTTTGTCTGTACCGAATGCGGGAATACAGTGTCCCGTTGGGCAGGAAAATGTCCCGCCTGCGGAGAGTGGAACACCCTTGAGGAGCGCGCGGTCACACCCGAGCCTAAAAAGGCGGGCAGACCCAGAGCCACAGCCACGGTATATGACAGCTCCCCCGAGCTGCTTCGTGACCTTGAACTGCCCAACTATATCCGTTCCAAAAGCGGAATAGGTGAGCTTGACCGTGTCCTTGGCGGAGGCATAGTATCAGGCTCGGCGGTTCTTTTGTCGGGTGAGCCGGGTATAGGCAAATCAACCCTTCTTATGCAGATATCGGGCAAGCTATGTCCTAAAAACAAGGTACTGTATGTTTCGGGCGAGGAATCAGGCTCGCAGATAAAGCTCAGAGCCAAGCGCCTTGGTGTTACCCCCGACAATCTCTATATACTCATTGAAACAAATATTGATAAAATTCTCGGTCAGATAGAAAATCTGAAGCCGGATATAGTCATAGTTGACTCTATACAGACCATATACGATGACCGTGTTGGCTCCTCGGCAGGCAGTATAAGTCAGGTCAAGGAATGTGCCGCAAGATTTATTATTACCGCAAAAAATGCGGGTATATCCATAATCCTTGTAAGCCATGTAAACAAGGAGGGTAACATTGCAGGTCCCAAGGTCCTTGAGCATGCGGTGGATGCAGTCCTCTATTTTGAGGGAGAAAACCGCAGCTCCTACCGTATTATCCGTGCCATCAAAAACCGCTTTGGCTCAACCAACGAGATCGGTGTTTTTGAAATGAACGAGAACGGTCTTTGTGAGGTCCCCAACCCCTCCGAGGCTCTGCTTGCAGGCAGACCCAAGGACGTTTCGGGCAGCTGTGCCGTATGCCTTATGGAGGGCAGCCGTCCTATTATAGCAGAGGTTCAGGCTCTGTGTGTACCTACCGTATTCCCTGCTCCCAAGCGCACCTCCAACGGCGTTGACTATAACCGTATGTATATGCTCTTGGCCGTTCTTGAAAAAAGACTGCGGGCAAAATTTTCGGTAAACGATATATATCTTAATGTGGTGGGCGGTCTGAGAGCCGACGAGCCTGCGGCTGATATGGCAATAGCCTTGGCTTTACTTTCCTCCCTTAAGGACAAGCCCGTGCCCGAAAATGTAATCGCCATCGGCGAGATAGGGCTTGCGGGTGAATGCCGTGCCGTACCCAATATAGATCAGCGCATAAGCGAGGCGGTGCGCCTCGGCTTTGATACAATAATCATTCCCAAGCGCTGCTGTACAAAATCATTTAAAACCGACAGCTCGGTCAAGATAATTCCTGTTTCCAGTGTATTTGAGGTGATGATGAAGTAAGTGCGGAATTACAGAGGATTTTTGTTGCATCATTGCAACAAAAATCTTCATTAACTCCTAACTCCTAACTCCTAACTTTAAGAATGTCCTCGGCATTCTTAAAAAGTGTCTTCCAAAAGCAGAAGACACTTTGATATTTACTTTGCCTTTGGCTTTGACTTTTGTCTGCGCTTTATTTTACCGTATCCCTGGGGATAATAGTTCACCAGACTTCTTGATTTGCCCCTTGCAATAAGCAGCTTGTTTGCGTATTCAACAAACAGCGCATACAGGGTAGCAAAGATAGGAACACCGATAAACATACCGGTTATGCCAAGCACGCCGCTCATAAAGATGATGGAGAACATTACCCAAAGTGCGCTCATCTTGGTGGAGTCACCGAGAATTGCGGGGCCGATAACATTGCCGTCAAGCTGCTGAATGGCAAGTATGATAAGGATAAACCAAAAGCTCTTTACCGGATCTACTATGAATATGATAAATGCGCTGGGTATGGCACCGATAAAGGGACCAAAGAAGGGAATCACATTTGTTACACCCACAACAACCGAAATTAAGGGATAATAGGGCATCTTACATATCATCAGCACAAAGAAGGTAAGGATTCCTATAATGATGGAGTCTATGATCTTACCGATAATAAAGCCCTCAAAGGTTCTTTTTGTGGTGCGTGTAATGCGCACCATACGGGCTGCGATCTTACTGTTAAAGAGCGCATATACCGTCTTTTTTACCTGAGCGCAAAGCCGCTCCTTGGAGAAAAGGAAATATACCGAAACGATAATTCCTATAAGAGCGTTCTTAAGAGAATTGATGATATTTGTAGCAAAATTAAGTATGTAGGGCGATGCATCGATAAAAAGCTTGTGGGAGTTCTGAAGAATGTCATTAACAAGCTCATTAACGCTGTCCTCAAGTGCTTCGATATCTATAAAGTTCAGCAGGACCTTGGGGATAAATGTCTTATCCTTATCAAAAATATTGGTCATAAACTCCTGTGCGCCTGTCACATATCCCATGGTTCTTGACTGAAGGTCGTTATAGCTGTTTACTATCTGAGGTATTACAAGATATACAAACAGCGAAATAACCACAGTTACCAGAGTATATGCCAATATAAGCGACAGTACCCTCTTGAGCTTACGAAGTGCCTTTTTCTTATCCCCGATAAATGCCAACACCTTGTTTTCAAAGAGCATCATCAAGGGATTTATAAGAAATGCTATGCTAAAGCCTATGATAAAGGGATTAAGCAATGCTACCGTTTTCTTTACGGTACCCCATACCACCCCAAGATGGACGGATGCGGTCACCAACGCCACCGCAAAGGTTATAACTATACAGGCATAGACCGCTATGGTCGTATATTTTCTGTTCCAATCTATTTTCAAAAAATCACCCCTTTTATTAAATACTATACCAAAAAACGACTGTTGTCAACCAATTATATAAAATTTTATTGGAGTTTTATGATGAAAACCGAAGCAAAAGCAAAAATCAATCTCTTTCTTGAGATAACAGGCCGACTGCCAAACGGATATCACACCATATCCACCGTAATGCATCAAATTTCACTCTGCGACTATGTGACCCTTACCGAAACGCAAACGGGTAAGATCACCATAACCTCGGACTGTGACACAATGCCTTTGGATGAAAGAAATATCGCATACAAGTGTGCTGCCCTTTTCTTTGAGGCAGCAGGCATAGAAAACAAGGGTATAAATATACATATCGAAAAGAATATCCCTATGGAGGCAGGTCTTGCGGGAGGCAGCACAGACGGTGCAGCGGTTCTTAAGCTGCTCAATGAGATGTTCGGTTCTCCCTTTACCGTTGACGAGCTTTGTAAGCTTGGTGCAAGGACGGGTGCGGACATTCCCTTCTGTATCCTCGGCGGTACGGTTCTTTGCGAGGGAATAGGTGAGATCATGACTCCCATATCCCCGCTTCCCACCTGTTATATCCTCATAGCCAAAGGCAAGGAGGGGGTAAGCACCAAGTGGGCATATGAGCAGTTTGATATGATGGATGACAGAAAAATAGTGGACAACCCTATGCCCGAGTTGCTTGAGTGCGGTGATATTGACAGTATATGCAGGGCAATATACAATTGCTTTGAGCTGCTTGTTCCCTCTGTAGCGCAGATAAAGGATATAATGAACAAAAGCGGTGCCCTTGGCTCTATGATGAGCGGCAGCGGTACTGCAGTGTTCGGCATCTTCGACTCAGAGGAAAAGATGCAGGCGGCATATGGCAAATTAAAGGAAAAAAATATTTCGGTTTTCTGTTGCGAGAACAGATAAATTATGTTACAATTAATTGAGTAACCCGAAGGAGGTACATATATGAACGCTTTTAATGATCCCGTATACAGAGCCATGTTCGGTGATGAGACCCTTGAGCTTGGCGAGCGAGCGGGTATGGCATATAAAAATCTGGCAGAGGAGATGCCTGTCTTCCTGACAAGCACTCTTCTTCCCTATGCACGTATGATAAGCCCCACAGGCGGCGGTTGCATCAGCTATGATGCAGGTGTTGACTGTGACGGAGGCAGATACACTTGGATGGCAGAGCAGAATCCCGAGTTTGCAGAGGATCTTCTCTATGCCCGTGACAAGTTCAAGGCTCTGACCCATCGTTCCCAGCATATCAACTTCACCGAGAAGGCAAGAAAAATGTCTGACGCAGGTGCAGGCTGGGGCGGCACTTGGGGAGGACACTCCAATCCCGATTTCGGTATGATAGTAAACGAGGGTACCGAGGGTATCCGCCGCCGTATCGAGGAAGGCAAGGCTAAGAAGATCTACGACTCCGACTGGTTCTACCGCGGATGCGAATATACTATGGATGCTCTTGATATATTGGGCGAAAAGTTCCGTGCAATGTATACCGAGAGAGCTGCTGCCGAGACCGATCCCGTAAATAAGAAATGGTGCGAGGATGCGGCAAAGGCATTCGAGACCATTCCCATGAAGCCCGCATACGACTTTGAGTCTGCAGTTCTTGCATTTATGCTGGTGTTCTCGGTGGACGGCTACGATTCTCCCGGCCGCTTTGACCAGTATATGTACCGCTGCTGGGCGGCAGAGCAGGACGAAGCCGTAAGATACGATGCGCTTGAGCGCTTCTGGGAGGAGATGCACGACAAGCGTGCGTGGAATCTCTGCCTCTGCGGCTCTGACGAAAACTGGAACGATCAGACAAACGAGCTGAGCTACGAGATACTTAAAATAGCCCGTGAAAAGAAATATCAGACACCCAACATTACCCTGCGTGTCAACCGCAATACCCCCGATGAGATGTGGCAGGCTATAGCCGAGACCGAGGCTTCAGGCATCGGTATGCCCGCACTCTATAACGACGAGGTGGTTTGTCCCGCCCTTGAGTCTATGGGTATTCCCCCTCACCACAGCCATATGTACTGTATGAACGGCTGTAATCAGATCGATATCTTCGGCAAGAGCCATATGGGTCTTGAGGATGCCGAGGTCAATATGGGTAAGTGTCTTGAGCTTGCCCTGCATAACGGTGTTGACACCTGTTATCTTAAGGAAATGGTTTCCTTCCCCTCGGGGGATGCCACAAAGTTCACCACCTACGAGGAGGTTGAAAACGCATTTATGCAGCAGATGGAGTATGCTACCTACATATTCTGCGGTAACGCAAACTCCGCCCAGCATATGAGAGGCTTCTACGGTCCCAATCCTCTCAGAAGCTGTCTTATCGAGGGTTGTCTTGAAAAGGGCCGTGACTACCGTAACGGCGGTCCTCTCTACAACCACGGACAGATACTTGCCGAGGGTCTTGCGGATGCAGGCGACAGCCTCTACGCAATAAAGAAGCTGGTGTTTGAAGAAAAGAAATATACTATGACAGAGCTTATCAAAGCTCTTGATGACAATTTTGAGGGTCACGATGCGCTTTACCGTGATTTCTCTACCTGCGACAAGTTCGGTTGTGATATCGAGGAGGTAGACAAGATCACCGCAAAGATCTTCAACCGCTTTGCCGTTGTTGCCAAGCGTAACCACACCTACCGCGGCGGCATCTATGCCGTAGGCTGCAGCCCCTTCAGCCGTGCGGCTGACCATGCTCACCACGTAGCTGCTCTGCCCAACGGCAAGAAGTTCAGAGCCACCGAGTATGCCGACTGTATCGGTGCTACCCCCGGTAACGACAAGAAGGGTCCCACAGCACTTATCAACTCCGTGCTTCACTATAACCAGTACAACACCGGCAGCGGTATGGTATTCCAGACCAAGTTCGATAAGGAAATGTTCAATACCGATGCAGGCAAGGCCGCGTTTATCGCTCTGGCAAAGGCTTACTTTGCAGGCGGCGGTCAGCAGTTTGTTACCTGCGTTGTAAGCCACGAGGAGCTGCTGGACGCTCAGATCCATCCCGAAAAGCATCAGGATCTTATTGTGCGTGTGGGCGGCTACAGCGACTACTTTGTAAACATCTCAAAGGCACTTCAGGATAACGTAATTGCAAGAACATATCAGGAGATTTAATGCGGAATGCAGAATGCAGATCCATGACACCCCGTATCTTTGATACGGTTGGTGGAATTATGCAAGGAGTTTGCGGAACGCAAACTGTCGCAATGCAGAATTAAGGATATTTTCGTTGCTTGTATCCCTCCACCGCAAGCGATCCCCCTCCCTTTAGGCAAGGGAGGCAGTAACGAAAATTCCATTAAATTTATAAGTTGGAGAACAGTATGATCGGGAAAAGACTGACTAAGTTTGCAAACGAAAACAATCTTAAGATACACGGCGAAATAGCCTACGGATACTATAATGGCTATATGATGACAATAAATCAAAGCCGTTACACGATCTCTGTCTCCTTTGCGGTAAGGATATACGATACCCCCTTTGGACGGAAATATTCCGACCTTCTCTGTGACCATAAAAACAAGGTCAACTGGTCGGTAAGCGATATTGTGTTCACCGAATCCTATCTTGAAATATTTTTCAATGATACAGGTAATACAATACAAAAGCTCACAGACTGTATCAACACCGTTACCAATACGATGAGCGAGGACGGCATAACCGCAACAGATGTGTGTACCGTCTGCGGTGACCCCATAGATCCCGAGGCCTCCGGACTCTATCTGCATGACGGCAAGGCACAGATAATGAATCACAACTGTGTCAATAAGCTCAATACCGAGCTGGCTCAAAAGAAACGCAAGTATAACAGTCTTAAATACCGTATACTTATAAAGCTCGGACTCAGACGCAAAATCATTTTCCCGGAAAAGATAGTTAAGTTAAAATAACAAAACCGTTGCGAAAATTCGCAACGGTTTTGCATTTTTATGTCTGATTTCTGAAATTCTTATATCCTCTGCCGATGATCCTTTTGGCTTCGGTTGCGCCCTCCTTGGTCATAGCCTCTACTCCCTTTAAGGGGTACTCTACGCCAAGCTCCTCGTATTTTGAAACACCGAGGGTATGGTATGGCAGGACATCCACCATTCTGACATTATGGACAGATGCAATGAACTGTCCAAGCTCATAGAGATAGTCCTCATTGTCTGTAATTCCCGGTACCACGACATGGCGGATCCACACGGGGATATTACGCCTGTCAAGATAGCGGGCAAAGGCAAGGATATTTTCGTTTGCTACGCCTGTGAGCTTTTTATGCTCAGCTGAGTTGATATGCTTGACATCAAGCATAACCAGATCTGTATATTTCATCAGCTCGTCAAGCTTTTTGTCCCCCTCGCGGTAGGTAACTCCCGAGGTGTCGATGCAGGTATGTATTCCCTGCTGCTTTGCAAGCTTAAAGAAATCTATAAGAAAATCCATCTGCATAAGGGGCTCTCCACCTGTAACGGTGATACCGCCGTGGGAATAAAACGCCCTGTTCTTACGGAACTGCCAGATAAGCTCCTCGGGGGAATATGCAGTACCGCCATCCATATTCCAGGTATCGGGATTATGGCAGTACAGACATCTTAGGGGACAGCCCTGCATAAATACCACAAAACGGATTCCGGGACCGTCAAGGGTCCCGAAGCTCTCTATGGAATGAACTCTTCCGTACATTATATCTTTGTGTGGAAGGTACGGGAGATTATCTCATCCTGCTGTTCCTTTGTCAGCTTGATAAAGTTTACCGCATAGCCGCTTACACGGACTGTAAGCTGGGGATACTTTTCGGGATGAGCCTGAGCGTCAAGCAATGTTTCCTTGGTAAAAACATTGACATTCAGGTGGTGACCGCCCTTCTGAACATAACCGTCAAGAAGAGCTACAAGGTTATCTATCTGATTCTGTGTTGCTTTCATTTTAGTTACCTCTTATTCTTCATCAAAGTCAAGTCCGTCAAACAGGGTGGGCTCAAAGCAAGCACCGTTACAACATTCAAGATCTATGTCTATATCTCCTGCAAACATCTTATCCTCCTTACCAAGGGCACCGGGGATAATAGAGAAGGTATTGGAGATACCGTCCTGGGCATCCTTAAAGGGAAGCTTGGAAACTGATGCAAGGGATGCAATAGCTCCGTGGGTATCGCGACGGTGCATGGGGTTAGCACCGGGCGCAAATGCCTCGCCTGCCTTACGGCCGTCGGGTGTGGAACCTGTTGCCTTGCCGTATACAACATTTGATGTAATGGTAAGGATAGAGGTAGTGGGGATGGAATTACGGTAGGTGTGGTTCTTGCGGATATGCTCCATAAAGATATGAACTATATCTGTTGCAATGCTGTCAACACGGTCATCGTCGTTACCGTACTTGGGGAAGTCTCCCTCTACCTCATAGTCTACTGCAAGACCGCTTTCGTCACGGATGACCTTGACCCTTGCATACTTGATTGCGGAAAGTGAGTCGGCTACAACGCTCAGACCTGCAATACCTGTAGCAAACCATCTTGTTACATGCTTATCGTGAAGCGCCATCTGCAGCTTTTCGTAGCAGTACTTATCGTGCATATAATGGATAACATTGAGAGTGTTTACATAGACCTCTGCAAGCCATCTCATCATTGCATCAAACTTTTTCATTACCTCGTCATAATCAAGGTACTCGCTTGTAATGGGCGAAAACTCGGGACCTACCTGCTTACGGGAGATCTCGTCCTTACCGCCGTTGATGGCGTAAAGCAGACACTTTGCAAGGTTGGCTCTTGCACCAAAGAACTGCATCTCCTTGCCCACACGCATAGAGGATACACAGCAGGCAATGGCATAGTCATCACCGTGGGTAAAGCGCATAAGGTCATCGTTTTCGTACTGGATAGAGGATGACTCTATAGACATCTTTGCACAGTAACGCTTGAAGTTAATGGGGAGGTTTACCGACCAGAGCACGGTAAGGTTAGGCTCGGGGGAGGGGCCTAAGTTGTTGAGGGTGTGAAGATATCTGTAGGACATCTTGGTAACCATATGTCTACCGTCTATTGCCACACCGCCTATAGCCTCGGTTACCCACTGGGGGTCGCCTGAGAAAAGGGCGTTGTACTCGGGAGTACGGGCAAACTTAACAAGACGGAGCTTCATTACAAAGTGGTCTACCATCTCCTGTATCTCTCTCTCGGTGTACTTACCGCAGCGAAGGTCTCGCTCAGAGTAGATGTCAAGGAAGGTGGAGGTACGGCCAAGGGACATAGCTGCACCGTTCTGCTCCTTGATTGCCGCAAGGTAACCAAAGTAGAGCCACTGGATGGCTTCCTTTGTATCCTTTGCAGGCTCGGAAATATCAAAGCCGTAGCTCAGCGCCATAGTTTTGAGATCCTGCAGGGCTCTTATCTGCTCGGCTAATTCCTCGCGCTCACGGATGATCTCGGAGTACATAGCAGTACGGGTAGTCTCCTTCTGCTCCTTCTTATCCTCGATAAGACGGTCAACACCGTAGAGTGCCACACGGCGGTAGTCACCGATAATACGGCCTCTGCCGTATGCATCGGGAAGACCTGTGATAATATGGCTTGAACGGCAGGCTCTCATCTCGGGGGTATAAACATCAAATACACCTGCGTTATGAGTCTTGCGGTGAGTTTCAAAAAACTCCTTGATCTTGGGATCTATAGAAAGTCCTCTGGAGGTCACAGCCTTTTCTGCGGTTCTGATACCGCCGTAGGGCTGGAATGCTCTCTTAAAGGGCTTGTCTGTCTGGAAGCCTACTATCTTTTCGATATCCTTATTAAGATAACCGGGACCGTGGGAGGTGATGGTAGAGATAACATCGGTATCCATTTCAAGAACACCGCCAGCCTCTATCTCCTTCTTTGAAAGCTCGCAGACCTGAGCCCAGAGCTTGCTTGTATCCTCGGTGGCTTCCTCAAGGAATTCATCGTTTCCGTCATAGGGAGTATAATTGTGGCGGATAAAGCTGCGCACATTGATCTCTCTTACCCAGGTGCCATATTCAAAGCCTTTCCAACCTTCGTATTTGTATTCCATATGAACTCCTTTCTATGTCAAATCATAATAATATTTTTACTTGTTAATATTATAACACATAGGGTATATCTATTCAAGACCTATGAATGACAAAATAGTGAATAAATATATGATAAAACAGGGCAAAATTAACAAAAGCAACAGCATCACGGGTGCAAACGCCGTAAGCTGTTATTCTTTATAAAAACACTTTATCCGAGCTCATATTCGTAAGTGTCCAGATCCACCGAAAATACAACCGGACTGTCATAGTCCTCTGTGCCGCCGTACATATATACATAGGCGTTATTACCTGTCAGCTCGATATCCGATGCCCAAAAATAATCTTCATCAAAGCGGTCTATTCTGCACAGGATCTCTCCGTCGTAGGATATCGCAAAAAAGTCGGGGCCAAAGTATCCGCAAAGGTATATCGCCTCATCGCCAAACGCTTTGTCTGTTATGCTGCCGATGTAATAGTCATTGGTCCACAGAACCTCCCCTGTGCCTGCATCCATTGAAAGAATAGTATCGGCCTCTGAAAAATAATACCGACCGTTATGAAGACCTATCTCACATACGCGGTCAACCTGGGCAGCCTCATATGCTCCGGTAGTATGCTCCCAAAGGAGCCCGTCATATTCATCGTATCCGCAGATCACCGCATATTCCATATACTGATCGTTATACATGCGTTCAAATTCAACTCTTGCACATACCGTCTCTTCCTCGATGACCTCCACTATATGCTCATTCTCAAGGCTGTTATCTTCTTCGATGGGGATCAAAAGCTCGTTATGCACCGAAACTTTTTTCTCCGAAAAAGGCACAAGCAGCAGACTGCAGGAGCAAAGGCTCATAAGCAGGCCCAGACATATTATCATACAAAATAATCTTTTCATTTTTGTTCTCTCCTTAAAATTATATTTTACGGTGCAGTATATAACTGCGGATTCTGTACCTGTCCGTTGATACGAACCTCAAAGTGAAGGTAGTTACCGCTTGCCGAGCCGGACATACCTATCTCTGCGATCTTTTGACCTTGCGATACTATCTGCCCTGCCGAAACAAGAAGCTGTCTGTTATGAGCATACAGAGTTGCATAACCATCTCCGTGATCAATAACTACATAATATCCGTAATTGTAACTATAGCCCGCTATAACGACCTCACCTGCCGCTGCCGCATTAACAGATGTTCCCGAAGGTGCGGGAATATCTATACCAAGATGATAGTCATATTTTCCCCAAAGAGTTCTGGGGCCAAAGGGAGAGGATATTCTTGAATATCCGGAAACCGGCCATATAAGCTTTCCGCCGTATACAGGCTTGTAGCTTCCGGAGTTGTTCTGAGCCTGCTCCTTTGCACGCTGTGCCAGAAGAGCTGCAATATCCTTGTTTGCCTGATCCTCTGCAGCCTTTGCCTTTTCGTACTCGGCTTCTATTGCAGCCTGATCCGACTGAATATCTGCGACATATGTAAAAGCAGCTTCTATCTGCTCGTTAAGCTCATTCTCTTTGGCAATAAGCGAGGCTTTAATATCATCTGCACCTATACCAATAAGTTCATATTCCTCAATAAGCTCCTCTGTAGCATCGATTTCGTTTATAATGGAAAGCACAAGTGTATCAAAATATTCTTTTTGTCTCTCGCCGCCTGCTTCAAGCTTATCCTTAAGCTGAGCCTGTTCTGCTTGAAGAGCTGATATTCTATCCTCCAGCCTGAGAACAGCCTCATTGCTTGTATCAATACCCGTATCGATCAATTCTTCTTTGGAGCTGTCGTCACCATTCTCATTCTGTTGCGATTCTACAATATCTACCGGAATTTCATTATCTCCGGAAGAAAGAACACCTTTGATCACATCACAGGAGCAAAGGCTTATAAGTAAAGCCAGGCATATTATGGCAACAAATACTTTTTTCATTTTTGTTTTCTCCTTATGTATGATACGGTAATTATACCATACTCTTACACCGTTTGCAACAAAAAAGACTGTGATATCACAGTCTTTTTTATGTATAGGAAATTGCTCCATTCCGTGTGATTTGTGACACAGAACTAACGAGCGTTTATGGGTAGGGCAACTTGCCCCTTTTTTATCAAGCATTACTGCTCGAGAAGATCAAGGCTCATCATAATGCGGAAGGAAACTCTGCGGGATGCCGCAAGGTCGGGAGCTCCGCTTGCATCATAAACAGGCTGGCTGTTGGAATAACCGATATCCTCAAGAGTAGACGCGATAGCGGAGGTATCAACGCCTGTCTCGGAAGAAAGACAATAATCCTTTACCGATGCCGCACGCTCCTCGGAAAGCGGAAGTCCGCTTGCATAGGTTACACCGTCAACAGGTGCAACATGTCCCTCAACCATAGTCTTGGAAACACAGTTTGCATATTCCTCTGAGCCTACAACAGATACATACGCCTTGATAAACTTGTTGAGAAATGCCTTACCGTCTGCGGTAAGCTCAGCAGAATCACCGCCAAAGAGCACGGATGAGTCGAAGGCTATTTCACCTGTTTCGCGGTTTACCGAAACTTCTATGCCCTCTTCGCTGAATGCTGTTGTAAGCGCGGTAAGAAGGTCCGTTCTCTTCTCTTCCATACCAACAACGGTCTCACCGTTTGTTATGAGATAAACATCAGCGCCGTCGTTATACTTGGCATATACATAGTACGCAGTACCGTCGGTGGTGGTATAGCTATAGTCATTGTAGCCACTAAGCATAGTTTTACCTGTAATGGTATCTATAAGATCATAGGTGCTGTCAGCAGCAAATGCCTTGATGATCCAGGGTGCAAAATGATAGCCCTCTATTGTATAGTCCTTATCCTTGTGAGAATAGTAGATATAATCGCCGTCAGCATTTTTGGTGGATGCTACAAAGGTATCGGAGTAGATGGTGGTATCGCCGGCATATACATCTCTGTAAAGTATAGAGCCGTCCTCAAGGATCATTGTATATACATCATCGTCATTTCTGAGAAGCCAGCAGCTGCCGTACATCTTTTCATGATATGTTGTACCAAACTCACCGTCGATAACCTGCTTACCCTCATAGTTATAAATCTTATTGCCGCACTTGATAAGCGCACCGTAAACATCTATATAGTCATTGAACTCTGCAGAAATAGCCTCGCCCTTATCGTTCATAACAACATGAACGGTGCCTGAGTCAAGATACTTGCTTGCAACATAAGTACCGTACTCGGTTGCACTCTTGGGTATAAAGCCGGTAAGATCATAATTAAACAGGGTTTCACCGTCAGCGGTATATACAGTACCTACCTGCTCCTCAAGAGAGTATGTGCCGTTGTCAAATACCTTGACTCCCTCGGGAAGTACTGTACCGTTGCTGTTACAGTATTTCCAGGTTTCGTCAACATCCTGGTATCCAAGGATATCACCGTAGGTAAGTATGGAATAGTTACCTTCACCCTGTAATACAATATTGCCTGTTTCGACATCAAAAACCTTCCAGTTGCCGTCATAGTATACCGAATAGCTGTCTGTTTCAAAATCAAAGCAGTCTGTGTGTACAAGGAAGCCGTAATCAGATTCGCTGCCAAGGAAGCTTGTTGCAACACCTGCTACAATATATCTTTCGCTTATTGTATAGATATGACCATAGCCGTAAGGAACGATAATATTTCCCTTACCGTCGATAACGCCGTAGGAATTTACATTGTCATAATCAGAATATGTACTTGCAGGGTCGCCTACCGACACTACAAAATATCCGCCGGCATCATAACAGGTATTATATATTGCACCGGTATCATAAGCACCCTCAAGACTCATTACTCCGTAAAGGCCTGTTTCGTCGTCCTTATAATAAAGACCGCCTGCACAGGTTGAAAAATAATTGCTCTTGATGTTACCAACCTTTTCGGTAACAAGATTTTCGGGAATGTCACCGTAGTGAACATCCGAATTGTCGACCTCAACAGTCTTTTTGCCGCCGCAGCCAACAAGCATTATTGTTGTAAGAAGCATTATAGCTGTTAAGATCAGTGCTGTCGTTTTTTTCATTGCTTTTCTCCTTTGTTTTGTAAAATTTGATATACGAGCACTTAACTTGGTATATTATAACATATGTTTACATTTTTTCAATAATAAACGAAAAAAATTAAATTAACCAACACAGTTTTACTGCTTATATTACAATATTCGATTCTTGTGATTTCTCATCGGAGATTTTTAAGTCAGACAGGAATATGATTTCTCTTCCCTTTTTGACAGCATAGTCGAGGGCGATCTTGGTGCCGCTTTTGTAGGTGGTGGGGGCGTTTGGTTCATCGTAATAGATGATGCAATATTTGCTGTTATTGATCATTTCATAATTTCGTTCCACATATGCTGCCCTGCCCGAATCCTTGATCCTTTCGGGATAATAGGTTTTGTCGTAGGATTTGAGAAGGTATGCCATATAGTCATCGTTAATATACGGGAATTCTGCCCGCACATAGATTCGTTTTACATGTGGGTATTTTTCTTTTAATTTGGTCACGAGTTCGAGGCAGAGGCGGTCAAACTCCGATTTACTGCCGAACAGGAAGGTATCCACATTTTCATGTATAATCAGTTTTTCAATAATATCGGTCAGAGCTTTTTTCAATTCTTCGGTTTCATTTATTGTTCTGTGACCAAAAAAGCAGCAGGTATAATTTGTCAAAGTGCTCACCTCACACATAATTTACACAATAAAATTCAAATAATCATTACTGTATGTCCTATTAGGATATATGCGTTATTTTATCATATCCTATTCGGATATACAATAATATTAATGTAAATTATGAGGTGAATTTCATGGGAATTGACTATATTTCAATTGGTAATAGAATAAAAGAGATTCGTACCGCAAAAGGATGGACACAGGCAAAGCTTGCAGAAGAATCTGGCGTTGAGCCGTCCAACATTTCGCACATAGAACGCGCGGCAACCAAACTCAGCTTGCCCACTTTAGTAAATATCGCAAACGCACTTGGCGTAACTCTCGACGAAATCGCATACGGCAGTTTAGTCAAGAGTAACCACATTTCCGTGAAAATGATTGACGATATTCTCACAGACTGCTCGCCTGAAGAGCTCAAATCACTTGCCGAGGTTATCAGAACCACAAAAGCTGTTTTGAGAAACAAATAACCGTATGAATAGCAAAACTCTCTGCTTTGTCGGCAGAGAGTTTTTTCGTACTCAAGTATTTATTTCAATCTAAAATAGCAAGTTGCTTTTCCGTTCCCTTCGCGTTTCAGCTCACCTGCGGCGACCATCCTGCGAAGTGCGCCTTCAACCGAACTGAGGCTGAGCGACGGGCAAAGCTCGCGGATATCTTGCTTGGTGAAGCGTCCGATCTTATTAAGAGTCGCCTTGCGAACCATTTCAACAGCGGGGAGCTTTTCTTCCACAATCGCAAAGCGGTCGCCGAAGTCCTTATAGGCGGCAAGAATGGTGCCAAGCAGATATTTGATAAACGGTACGGCGTCCTCCGTTCCCTCGTGCCAACCGTGCTGTGAACTGTTCAGTGCATCATAGTAAAGATCCTTGTTCTTAGCGATCTTCGCCTCGAGTGAAATATACTTTCCAATCGGAAAACCGCTACGGTACAAGAGCAAAGTAGTCAGCAGTCGGCTCATTCTTCCGTTACCGTCGTTGAATGGATGGATGCACAAAAAGTCGTGAATGAAAATCGGTATGGCGATCAGCGGCTCAACCTCAAAATTACCGATGACCTTATTATATTCCTCACAGATGCACTCAAGCGCTTCAGGTGTTTCAAAGGGTGAAAGAGGCGTAAACAAAATCTCGGTCCGACCGTCGGGATAGGAGGCACTGATATAATTCTGCACATTCTTTGTCGCACCCGCCATAGGATTATTCATATGGCTATACATAATCTTATGAAGCTGCAGAATATAGTTCTTTGAGATCGGAATGGCATCAAAGCTATCGTGGATAATAGCAAGGGCATCACGGTAGCCTGCAATCTCCTGCTCATCGCGATTGCGTGGTGTAGTCTTATCCTCAACCAGCTGCTTAATGCGGGTATTGGTAGTAACGATTCCCTCAATGGCATTGGATGCCTCTGTACTCTGAACCTTGGCTATCTCAACAAGCTTTTCAAGCTCTGCGGGTTTCTGTTTCAGATACACTTCCTGCCGTCCTGCCTCTTTATAGATGGCGGCAACAAGTCCCATAACTTCAGAATCCCATTTTTGTTCCTTGACCAACGAATAATTGAATGATCTCATTCCATTATCAACCTCGCTTTCCCTTAAATAATAGCATATAATAAGGGCATTGTCAACGGTTTATGCAAACTTGCCCTTATTTATTCATACGATATAAGGGCATTTGAATATTATCCAAAAAAGGACTATGATTGTTCGTCATAGTCCTTAATTATTCTTAATAAAGCTTTGCGCCTGCGGGGATATGGTTATCTACCATTAAGAGGTGGAGCTTTTCTTCGCCCTCCTCGGTATGGATAGCGGAGAGCAGCATACCGCAGGATTCGATACCCATCATAGGTCTGGGAGGTAGGTTGGTAATTGCAATAAGTGTCTTACCAATAAGCTCCTCGGGCTCATAGAATGCGTGGATACCGCTGAGGATGGTTCTGTCCTCGCCTGTACCGTCGTCAAGTGTGAACTGCAAAAGCTTCTTTGACTTCTTTACAGCCTCGCAAGCCTTGACCTTTACTGCACGGAAGTCTGACTTGGAGAAGGTCTCAAAATCAACACAGTCTGCAAAGAGGGGCTCGATCTCTACCTTGGAGAAATCAATTACCTCGGGCTTTGCTTCTACGACGGGAGCAGCCTTCTCTTCCTTCTTTTCCTTTTTGGGAGCATCAGTGGGCTTCATTGTGGGGAAAAGAAGAACGTCACGGATGGATGCGGAGTCGGTCAGGAGCATTACAAGTCTGTCGATACCAAAGCCGAGACCGCCCGTAGGAGGCATACCGTACTCAAGAGCGTTGATGTAGTCATAGTCTACCTCTGCCTTGGTGTCGGGCTCGATAGCACGACGGTCCGCAACCTGCTTTTCAAAGCGCTGCTTCTGGTCGATGGGGTCGTTAAGCTCGGAGAATGCGTTACCGAACTCTGTTGCGTTGATAAAGTACTCAAAACGCTCGGTGAACATGGGATCCTCAGGCTTACGCTTAGCAAGGGGGCTGATCTCTACGGGGTAATCGTAGATGAATGTAGGCTGAATGAGGTTTTCTTCAACGAATGCATCGAAGAACTCGGCGATGATGGCACCCTTACTGGGTACCTCGGGAAGCTCTACATGATGCTTCTTTGCAAGCTCGATAGCCTCCTCGTCGGTCTTGACCTCGTTGAAGTCAACACCGGAGTACTTCTTGACTGCGTCAACCATAGTGAGCTTTTCCCACTTGGAGATATCTATTGTGTGACCCTGGTAGGGGATCTGAAGTGTGCCGCAAACCTTTAAGGTAACGGTCTTCATCATATCCTCAACAAGATCCATAAGACCGTGGTAATCGGTATATGCCTGATAAAGCTCGATGGAGGTG
Source organism: Clostridia bacterium (assembly GCA_017537175.1). GTDB lineage: Bacteria > Bacillota > Clostridia > Oscillospirales > CAG-272 > RGIG7300. Next base: position 40,702 of record JAFYLH010000030.1, read on the forward strand.
AACTCGGGATTGTGCTTGGGGTCCATACCCTCGTTACGGAAGATACGGCCTACCTCGTATACACGGTCCATACCGCCTACGATAAGTCTCTTAAGATAAAGCTCGGTCTCGATACGGAGTACCATATCCATATCAAGGGTGTTATGGTGAGTATAGAAAGGACGTGCGGATGCGCCTATCTCAAAGGGAGTAAGGATAGGGGTATCAACCTCAAGAAAGCCCTTGGAATCAAGAAAATGACGGAGCTCACGGAGGATAAGGCTTCTCTTTACAAAGGTATCCTTAACCTCGGGGTTTACGATAAGGTCAACGTATCTCTGACGGTAACGTGTCTCACGGTCGGTAAGTCCGTGGAACTTTTCGGGCAGAGGAAGCAGGGACTTAGAGAGCAGAGTGATCTCCTGTGCGTGTACAGACATCTCGCCTGTCTTTGTGGTAAACGCAAAGCCCTTGATGCCGATGATATCACCGATATCCCACTTCTTGAACTCGGGGTACATTCCCTCGGGAATATCATCACGCTTAACGTATACCTGGATTCTGCCGTCATTGTCCTGCACGTGACAGAAGGCAGCCTTACCCATAATACGGCGGCTCATCATTCTGCCTGCGATCATAACGGGAGTCTGACCCGCTTCAAGCTCAGAGAAGTTCTCCTTGATGGTCTTACTGGTATGTGTAAAATCAAACTTGGTTATCTCGAAGGGATCGTTGCCTGCCTCACGGAGCGCTGCAAGCTTGTCTCTTCTTATTTTAAGGATCTCGGAAAGGTCCTGTGTTTCTGTAATGTTAGTATTCTGATCCATTGTTATTACCTTAATTTTAGTTTAGAATTCACTTGGAAATCTTAAGAATCTCAAGGTGTGCAACACCGCCGGGAGTGTCAAACTCAACGGTATCGCCTACCTTTGCGCCCATAAGAGCCTTACCGATGGGAGAAAGGTCGGAAACCTTGTTCTCAAGGGGATTAGCCTCGGTAGAGCCTACAAGAGAGTATTCTACATCCTCATCAAACTCAACATCATGTACAAGTACGGTGTTACCTACGTTAACGATGTCGGTCTTGATATCGTGGTCGCTGATAACCTTAACGTGCTTGAGCATCTCCTCGAGCTCTATGATTCTGGACTCGGTCTTACCCTGCTCGGTCTTAGCCTCGTCGTACTCGCTGTTCTCGGAAAGGTCACCGAAGGAAAGAGCTACACGGATAGCCTCTACATTGTCCTTACGCTTGACTGTCTTTAAGTATTCTAATTCGTCCTGTAATTTTTTAAGACCTTCGGGGGTTACAATAATAGGTTCTGCCATGGTTATATCTCCTTTAATTAATTATCATTTTCAAAGCTGCCTATCGCAGCAATAAGCTGTGTATCCTGTTCGTCTGTTATTTTATACAGACTGATATCACGAACATCCTCTGCCATATCTACATCGATATGAGGTACAACTCCCACTCCGTCATAATTATCCGAGAAGGGAGGGTTATACATACGGTAGGTCACACGCAGAGCCGATCCGTTGATAAGGGGGAGGATGGTCTGCATACTTCCCTTTCCGTAGGATGTTTTGCCTACAAGGGTAGCAAGCTCATAATCCTTAAGAGCCGAGGCAAACAGCTCTGCGGCACTTGCGGAATTTTCGTTTATAAGCACCGCCATAGGTGCTTCAAAATGCTCTTGGTCAGAATTGCGGACCTGCTCCGTGCCGTCTGCTGCACATATGCGGATAATGGGACCCTCGGGAAGCAGGAAGTCAAGCACCTCTATGACGCTTTCAAGCTCACCGCCGGGATTGTTTCTTACATCAAAAACAAATCTGGTGGCACCCTCTTCCTTCAGTCGCTGTATCTCATGCTTGAACTGTGAGGGGGTGTTGGCATCAAATTCGGCAATTTTGATGATACCGGTCATTGCGTCAGCATGCATACGGCCCTCGGCATTGACCTGAGTCACCCTGCGGCGCTCAACAGAAAAATCAAGCTGACTGCCGTCTCTTGAAACAGAGAACTGCGCAATACTGCCCTCTTTACCTGTCATAGCCTCGATAGCCTCGGAATAGCTCATTTGGGAAGCATCGTTACCGGCAATGACCGATATAAGGTCTCCTATGGCTATACCCGCCTCCTCGGCAGGAGAGTCGGGTAAAACACTGACTATCTCAAGAAGTCTGTATTCATCGTTGTAAACTACCATTACACCGATGCCTACATTTTCTCCATTGGAATCTGCAGTAAACTCAGCCACACGCTCGGCATCCATATACTCACCGAATTTGTCGCCTGTGCCGTATATATATCCTTCTATCATAGCACGCTCAAGAGCCTCGTCATCAAGCTCACCGTAAAAATACTCACGGTAAGCACTGTCAACCGCCTTGAGCATCTCCATATCATCTATATCGCTCTCACCCTCAGTCTGTGCACGCACAAAGTTGTATGTTGCACCAAAGGTAACAAGAGCGCTGATTAGTGCCGATAGCAGCACGGCTACTATCAGCACTAATATCGAAATTATTTTTTTCATTAAAATTTACCCTTTATATTTACGGAGCTACATAGAGTGTGGGATTCTGCACCTGTCCGTTGATACGCACCTCAAAGTGGAGGTGGTTACCGCTGGAGGAGCCTGTTGTACCCATCTCGGCGATCTGCTGACCCTGTGCCACTATATCGCCTGCCTTAACAAGAAGGCGTCTGTTATGAGCATAAAGTGTAGCATAACCGCTGCCGTGGTCGATAAGACAGTAGTATCCGTAACTGTAATGGTATGTTGAGATGACTACCTGTCCTGCAGCAGCCGCCTTGATAGGTGTTCCCGAGGGCGCGGGTATATCTATACCCAAGTGATAGTCATATCTTCCCCAAAGAGTTCTGGGGCCAAAGCCGGAGGATATTCTGGAATATCCGGGAACCGGCCATATGAGCTTTCCGCCGTATACAGGCTTGTAGCTTCCGGAGTTGTTCTGAGCCTGCTCCTTTGCGCGCTGTGCCAGAAGAGCTGCAATATCCTTGTTTGCCTGATCCTCTGCAGCCTTTGCCTTTTCGTACTCGGCTTCGATTGCAACCTGGTCAGCCTCAAGCTTTGCAATATAAGCAAGAGTATCCTCTATCTGCTTTTCAAGCTCTGCCTTCTTTTCTACAAGAGCAGCCTTGGTTTCTTCCTGAATACGCTGTGTCTCTTCAAGAACTACCTTTTCTTCCTCAAGCAATACAAGGGAATCCTGAAGCTCCTGCATAAGGCTGCGGTCAAACTCCAGCATTCTTCCCACTCGCTCTACGGTCATGAGAAAATCTGTAAAGCTTTCCGCTTCCAAAACCATTTCTAGATAGCTTGCCTTACCCTCCATATAGGTAAAACGCAAGCGCTCCTTCATCAGCTCGTATTTTTCTGCGATCTTTACTTCAAGATCAGCTATCTCTATACCCTTGTTTTCAATCTTATGGTCGTATTCCTTGATAAGCTCCTCAGTAGCCACGATCTCATCCTGGGTAGAAAGAACGAGGGAATCAAGATATTCCTTCTGTCTTTCCTGCTCTGCCTCGTTGCTTTTTGCCGCCTCAAGCTTTTTCTTAAGCTCGTCCTGCTGGGTCTTGAGGGCTTCTATTTTATCCTCAAGCTTCTGCTCTGCCTCTGCGCTGGTGTCGATAGCCTTTATATTAAATCCGTAAGGAACAGCAAGTACTACCATCACTACTGCCAAAAAGCAGGCTGTTATCGCTTTGATAATATTTATTTTCTTCATAACGGTCACCTTAAGCCTTGAGATGCTTTCTAAGCGAAATTGCAGTACCGATGATACCTGTAACAACGCCTACGATTACAAAGCCACCCAAAACGATCAGCCACAGATAATCTTTTCCGAACTCTGCAAGCTTGATCAGCGGATATTTGCTTACCGTATTATATATCAGATTGTACAGTAAATATTCCACACCGTAAGCAAGAGCCGAGGAAAAAGCTCCTATAGCAATACCCTCAAGCACAAAGGGAGTGGTTATAAACCACTTGGTGGCACCTACATAACGCATTACATAAATTTCCTGTCTGCGGGAATGTACCGCCAGCTTGATGGTGTTGATAATTACAAATACACTTACAACAAAAAGTATTACAAGAAACCACATAAAGATGAATATGATACCGTTCTTGATGCTGTCTATGGTCTTGGCAAGATCTGCACGACAGTTTACCTTGTCCACACCCTCCATCTGCTCAAGCTCCATCTGCAGAGAGGAGACCTTGTTGTTGTCCTTGTACTCAAAAACATAGGTGTCGGGATAGGGGTTGCTGTCTCCGCCCATCATATCGAAAAGATCGGTATACTCACGGTATGTCTCTCTTTCCTCCTCAAGTACTGTTTCCTTGGGGATAAGCTCCACGCTTTCTTCGACTACATTGTTCTGAAGGCGTATGCGTCTGCCTATCTCCTCCACAAGGTCGTCATCGGCCTCGGTGTCACAGTAGACAACCATTTCGTTAAGGGAAAGATCCTCAAGATTGTAGTTTATATTGTAAACCAACAGTGCAAAGCTGCCCATAACGGTAAGGCAGGACATAAGCACCGCAACAGATGCAACGGTCATCATACCGTTACGGAAAAGGCTCTTGAACGCCTGAGAAACAAGATAGCTCAGGCTGTATCTGGTTTTCTGCTTATTATGCATCGAACATACCTCCTACCTTGTCATCAACGACTTTTCCGTCCTTGATGGTGATTACACGCTGCTGGAAGTAGTCAACAAAATTCTTTTCGTGGGTAACTACGATAACAGTCTTACCGTGCTTATGTATCTTGATAAGCAGGTTCATTATTTCAAGACTGAGCTTAGGGTCGATATTACCTGTAGGCTCGTCTGCAATGATTATACTGGGATTGTTTGCAAGGGCACGGGCCAATGCAACACGCTGCTGCTCACCGCCCGAAAGCTCGTTGGGGAAGGACTTTGCCTTATCCTGAAGGTTAACTATGCTGAGAATGGTGGGCACACGGCGGTTGATATCCTTTGTGGGAACACCGATGGCACGCATAGCAAAAGCAACATTTTCGAAAACGGTCTTATTGGGGAAAAGTCTGAAATCCTGAAAAACTATGCCTAAATTCCGTCTGTAATGGGGTATCTTGTAGCTGCGGATCTTTTTGAGATCATAGCCGTCAACCACAAGAGAGCCCGAGGAGATCTTCTCCTCGCGGAAAAGGGTCTTAAGCATAGTGGACTTACCTGCACCCGACTCACCTACTATAAAGACAAACTCACCGTCATTGATAGTAAGATTTACATCGTCAAGAGCAAGGGTTCCGTTAGGATATTTCTTGCAGACATTCTTGAATTCAATCATTTTTTAGCCTCCTTTGTCTTGGCTTGAAGCATCAGAACTTGACCGGCTTGGATGTAAGATATTTCTTTACCATAAGAGCAACCTTGAAGGTAATGGCATGCTCAAATTCGCGCAGATCAAGACCTGTAAGCTTACGGATCTTTTCAAGTCTGTATACGAGAGTGTTACGGTGTACAAAGAGCTTACGGGATGTCTCGGAAACATTGAGGTTGTTCTCAAAGAAGCACTGTATGGTCATCAGTGTCTCGCTGTCAAGAGATTCAAGAGATCCCTTCTTGAACACCTCCTGCAAAAACATCTCGCAAAGAGTGGTGGGCAGCTGATAGATAAGTCTGCCGATGCCGAGATTTTCGTAGCTGATTATATTCTTTTCGGTATCAAACACCTTGCCTACCTCAAGGGCAACCTGTGCCTCCTTGTAGGAGCGGGCAAGATCCTTGATGTTATCTACCGCTGTACCTATACCTACAGAAACACGGGTATAGAACTCTGTAGAGAAGGTGTCCGCCATAGTGTGGGCTACCTTTTCTATCTCACGGGTGTCATAGTTTGCCTTGACCTCGCGGACAAGAACTATGTCATTTTCGCCAACGCTTATAACATAATCCTTACTCTTGTCGGGGAACATGTTCTGCACCATATCGTAGGGTACAACATCTACCTTACCAAAGAACTTGATAAGATAAACTATACGGTACACATCGGTGCTGAAATGAAGCTCCTTGGACTTTATGTATATATCGCTGGGAAGAATGTTATCAAGAATGATGTTCTTGATAAACGAGCTCTTATCGTACTTCTCGTCATAAAGACTCTTGATATTGTTAAGGGTGATGGCAAGCATAAGAGAGCTCTTTTCGGCCTCCTGGTCAACACCTTCAACAAAAACGATGTATTCCGACTTTGCCGCGTTACCTATGGGACGGTATGTATAGCCCTCGTAACGGATCACCTCGCCTGCGTAAGAAAGCTCCTCACGGACACCCTGACGGGTCTCGCCGATACCGGAAAGCTCGCTTGAAGCAATAACGATGCCGTTTTCGTCAACTATACCGATAACACGGTCGATAGCTTCCTTCATCTGCTGAATTATACCTTGAAACAGTCTGTTGGACATATAAAGACTTCCTCCGAAATCATAAATTGTATATGTTGTTTTTGTGAAAAATCACAATACCCAAAAGCTAACCTGAGGCCAAAGAGTCTTTGCCGTAGCCAACTTTCACAGTTTTCGCTTCGGAATACGGAACAATTATACTACAAATTGTTCAATATGTCAAATATTATGTTCATTTTTTATAGAATATTAACAATTACCCCATAATGGCATTTTAGACAAACACCTGCGGTGGGCCATAATCGGGTGTGAAAAATGCATAAAATCGATTGTTTAATGCCCGATTTAAAATACATTTCTGTACCAACATAATCTCCTGCGGCGAGCTACAATCGGTGTGAAAATATATAAAAAGAAGCTTTTTGACCGTAGTCAAAAAGCCTCCTTAATTCTGCACTCTGCATTCTGCATTCTGCATTATTTAACTCTCTTGAATACAATTCCCTTCCAGCCGTTGTCCGACATAATATCGGCAATGCCGAAGCCGTTGTTTTCCATACAGTCTATAACATCCTTTGCGTACTCGTCGATAACACCGGATACCACCACGGTTGCACCTATCTTGGTTACTCTGCCAAGGTCGGGAGCCATACGCATAATGATCTCGGAAACGATATTGGCGGATACAAAGTCATAAAGACCGCCTGTCATATCCACATCGCGTAAAAGGTCGGATACACCGCAGGTAATGTTGTGTACATCGTTCTTTTCGGCATTTTCCTTTGCAACGCGAACTGCAACGGGGTCGATATCATAAGCATTGATATGCTTTGCGCCTAATTTTGATTCGCAGATAGCAAGTATACCGCTGCCTGTTCCCACATCAAGCACATGGTCGCCCGGGAGCATATGCTTTTCTATAAGGGTAGCGCAAAGACGGGTGGTCTCGTGAGTACCCGAGCCAAAGGCAAGGCCGGGATCCATCTTTACCACAAGCTCATCGCCCTTTACCTCATAATCCTCCCACATGGGAACGATCATAAGGCGCTCACCTATCTTCAAGGGCTTATAGAAGCGCTTCCAGTTGTTTTCCCAGTCCTCGTCGTCAACACCGATAAGCTCGATGTCACAGTCAAGCTCCATAGCATTAAAGCGCTCCTTGATAAAGAGGAGATAATCGTTATAATTGTTGCGCTCATCTATGTACATACTCACCTTTGCGTGGGTCTTATCCGCCTTGAGTATGGTCTCGTCGATAAGATCTCCGTATATGGTGTTGAGGCCTGTTTCGATATCGCTGTAGTCCTCTATCATAAGTCTGTGGTCAAGCATACTCATAACAGCCACTACATCGTCAAGCTGTGCGCTCCTGCAGGTAACGCGTAACTGTGTCCAGTTCATATTCTACCTCTTATTTCTTCTTTTTTTCAAAAAATTTCTTCTTTTTATGATAGTGCTTTTCACCGCAGGCCTCGGCAAATGCAGAAAGCAGCTCCTTCTGCTTGGAATCGAGATTACGGGGAACCTCTATTGCCACGGTGAACTCTATATCGCCCTTGTTCTTGGGATTGTGTACCGAGGGCATACCCTTGCCCCTGAGACGGAAGGATGTTCCGTTCTGTGTTCCCTCGGGAATGGTGAATTCCACTTCCTCCTCAAGGGTGGGCACCTTAATGGTAGCACCAAGCGTTGCCTCGGTAAAGGTAACGGGTATATCGCAATAAAGATTGTTGCCGCTGCGCTCAAATATGCGGTGGGGCTTAACATTGATATATATGATAAGATCGCCTGAGGGACCGCCGTTTCTGCCGTCGTCACCTAGTCCGCGAAGGGATATGCGCTGTCCGTTGCCTATACCCTGAGGAACAGAGACCTCGATGGTCTTTGAAACTCTCACATAGCCTGTTCCGCGGCAGTTGGTACAGGGAGTCTTGATGACCTTACCTGTTCCGCGACAGTTATCACAGGTCTTGGTGGACTGCATCATACCGAACATAGTCTGCTGTGTAACCTTTACCTGGCCGCTTCCGTGACAGGTGGGACAGGTCTCGGCAGATGTTCCCTTTGCAGCACCCGAGCCTCGGCACTCCGGACATTTTTCTACCTTCTTGAAGCTGACATCCTTCTTACAGCCAAAGGCCGATTCCTCAAAGCTGATGGTCAGCTGAACCTCTATGTCCTGACCTCTCTGAGGAGCGTTACGGCTGCGGTGTGTGGAGCCGCCACCAAAAAAGCTGCCAAAGATATCTCCAAAGTCAAAGCCCTCAAAGCCTCCTCCAAAGCCTCCGTATCCGCCTCCCATACCGGGATCTACTCCCGCATGGCCAAACTGGTCATATTTAGCCTTTTTGTCGGCATCCGAAAGCACCGAATAAGCCTCGTTTACCTCTTTGAATTTGGCCTCCGCCTCGGCATCCCCCGGATGAAGGTCGGGATGGTATTTTTTAGCCATACCGCGGTAAGCCTTTTTTATTTCGTCCTCGCTTGCACCCTTTTGGATACCAAGGACCTCATAATAGTCTCTTTTGTCTGCCATCTATATAACCTCGTAAATGCACACGCCTGTTGGCGTGTGCATTTCCTTTTAAAACTTAGGTCTTATCTTCGTAATCGGCATCATAATATGTGCCGTTATCTGCGCCGCCGTCAAAGCCGCCCTGCGCACCGTTAAAGCCGGAGGGATCGCCCTGAGGAGCCTGCTGTGCGTAAAGCTTTTCGGAAAGCTTGTAGAAGGTCTGCTCAAGAGCCTCGGTATCTGCCTTGATAGCATCTGTATTGTCGCCCTTAAGTGTTTCCTTGAGCTTTTCCACAGCCTCCTTAACGGGAGCCTTGTCGTCCTCAGAAACCTTGTCGCCGATCTCACCGAGAGTCTTTTCGGACTGGAATACCATAGATTCAGCCTTGTTTCTGATCTCTACCTTTTCCTTAGCCTTCTTGTCCTCTTCGGCAAACTTTTCTGCTTCCTTTACAGCCTTTTCGATATCGTCCTGAGACATATTGGTAGAGGAGGTGATGGTGATGTGCTGCTCCTTACCTGTGCCCTTATCCTTTGCGGTAACATTTACGATACCATTGGCATCGATATCAAAGGTAACCTCGATCTGAGGTACACCGCGGGGAGCGGGAGCGATACCGTCAAGGTTGAACTGACCAAGAGAGGTATTACCGCTTGCCATTTCTCTTTCACCCTGAAGAACGTGTACCGTTACTGCGGTCTGACCGTCAGCTGCGGTAGAATAGATCTGGCTCTTCTTGGTAGGAATTGTGGTGTTACGCTCGATGATCTTATTGAATACACCGCCAAGGGTCTCGATACCGAGAGAAAGGGGTGTTACGTCGAGAAGGAGAAGGTCCTTAACCTCGCCGCCAAGCACACCTGCCTGAACAGCTGCACCGAGAGCTACGCACTCGTCGGGGTTGATGCCCTTAAAGGGATCCTTACCGATGAAGTTCTTAACTGCCTCCTGAACTGCAGGAATACGGCTGGAGCCGCCCACAAGAAGAACCTTGTCGATCTGAGATGCACTGAGACCTGCATCCTTGAGAACGCGTCTGGTAGGCTCCATTGTAGCCTCAACAAGGTCTGCTGTGATCTCGTTGAACTTAGCTCTGGTAAGAGTAGCATCAAAGTGCTTGGGGCCTGTTGCATCTGCTGTGATGAAGGGGAGGTTGATGTTGGAAGAAGCCATACCGGAAAGCTCGATCTTAGCCTTCTCTGCTGCTTCCTTAAGTCTCTGGAGAGCCATCTTATCATTTCTGAGGTCAAGACCGCCGTTTTCAGCCGCAAAGGTCTGAGCGATCCAGTCGATAACTCTCTTGTCAAAGTCATCACCTCCGAGACGGTTGTTACCTGCGGTTGCAAGAACCTCAAATACACCGTCGCTGATCTCAAGCAGAGATACGTCAAATGTACCGCCGCCAAGGTCGAAGATGAGGATTTTCTGATCCTGCTCCTTATCCATACCGTATGCAAGAGCAGCTGCGGTAGGCTCGTTAATAATTCTCATAACCTCAAGACCTGCGATCTTACCTGCATCCTTGGTTGCCTGACGCTGTGCATCAGAGAAGTATGCGGGAACTGTGATAACAGCCTGAGAAACTGTTGTGCCAAGGTATGCCTCTGCATCAGCCTTAAGCTTCTGCAGGATCATAGCAGAGATCTCCTGAGGAGTGTATGCCTTGCCGTCGATGTTAACCTTGTAGTTTGTACCCATCTCGCGCTTGATGGACATAATGGTCTTGTCGGGGTTGGTGATAGCCTGACGCTTTGCAACCTGACCTACCATTCTTTCGTTATCCTTTGTAAATGCTACAACGGAAGGAGTTGTTCTTGCTCCTTCGGGGTTGGGTATTACGATAGGCTCGCCGCCCTCGAATACTGCAACACAAGAGTTTGTTGTACCTAAGTCAATACCAATAATCTTTCCCATTTTTATTTCCTCCTAAATCAGGTAAAATTTATATTTAATGCAGAGTGCAGAATGCAGAATTATGGTGGATTTTTGACCTTAAAGGTCAAAAATCTTCATTAACTCCTAACTCCTAATTCCTAACTCCTAATTAATTCGCAACCTTACACATTGTATATCTTATAACCTTATCCCCCTTGATGTATCCCTTCTGGAATACCTCTGCCACCACGCTTTCGCCGAGGCTTTCATCCTCGCAATGCATTACTGCGTTGTGGAAGTTGGGGTCAAAGGGTGTACCGGGCTCTGCCGCGATCTCTTCAACACCCATCTTTTCAAGAGTTGCCTTGAACTGGTTAAGGGTAAGTGCAACACCCTCGGAAACCTTGTCGTTATCCTTAAAGGCTGCCGCTCTCTCTAAATTGTCGATGACAGGAAGTATTTCCTTTATGGCATCAGCATACGCATCACGGTAGCAAGCATCCTTTTCTTCTCTTGCACGGCGACGGAAGTTATCATACTCTGCAACCACGCGGAGATATTTATCCTCCTGCTCTGCAAGCTTTGCGTTAAGCTCTTCTATTTCCTTCTTATGCTTTTTAGATTCCTTTTTTTCTTTTTTGGGAGCTTCCTTAGTTGTCTCCTCGGCGGGTTCGGAAGAAACTTCTTTTTCTATTTCTTCGTTCAGCTCATTGAGTTCTTCTTGAGTCATTTCTTATCCTCACTTTCCTTATCGGGTAACAGGTTGTCGCTGTCCATCATCTGTTGGATGTTTTGAGACAGATAATCAATAGTAGCTATGACCTTGGAATAGTCCATACGGCAGGGTCCTATAACACCTATAGCACCTACCACCTTGTCCCCCTGTGTGATGGTACGGAATATCAAAGTAGAATTGTTCATTACATCTACAGAGTTTTCCGAACCGATATATACATTTATCTCATCCTTTTTGGAGTGAGACACGATGTCGAGTATGTCATCCTTACGCTCCATAGCTCCCAGCAATCCTCTGAATCTGCTGATATCGGAAAATTCGGGATACTGGAGCAATCTGTCAACGCCCTGGAAGTTAAGCTCTCCCGAGCCTGTCTGATTGATAACATCATAAACGCCCTTGACGATGGGGTTTATTAGAGCTGCGCTCTCTATGCCCACCGCTCTTTCCATCTCGGAGATAAGGGAGAGTGTTACCTGCTCGAGGTCTACGTTGCAGAGATACTTATTAAGCACCGCTTCAAGACGTCCGAGCGCCTCGTCGCTTACCTCAAAGCCGTGGTTGATGACCTTAGTCTGTACATTTTCGTCACTGGTCATCATAACAAGCAGGAACTTGCTTTGTCCCATACGCATTGTCTTGAACTGGGTAATTACCGTTGTAGGCGTGTTACCCTTAAAGGCAAGAGCCGTATAGTTTGTCATATTGCCCATCAGCTTTGCCGCAGACTCAAGGATCTTATCTAACTTTTCCTGCTTAGACTTGGTCAGGCGGTTAAGCTCGTCAAGCTCCTTCATGGTCATCTCGTAACCCTTCATAAGAGAGTTAACGTAGAAACGGTAGCCGTATTCGCTTGGTACTCTGCCGGCTGAAGTGTGAGGCTGTTCGAGAAGTCCCATCTCTTCAAGCTCTGCCATCTCGTTACGGATGGTGGCGGATGAAATGGATATAGGAAGGTTTTGTGTAAGATACTTTGAACCTACAGGCTCGCCGCCGCTGATATGAGCATCAATTATAGCCTTAAGTATCAGCTTTTTACGTTCGCTCAGGTCTTTAAACTCAAAACTCATATTACCTTCCTCCTGTCTTCGTTTAGCACTCAATATATCCAAGTGCTAATCCATGCTTATAATTTACCACTAAAACTCACCTTTGTCAATAGTTTTGCGCAAATTTCTGATAATTATTTACAACACTCCTGCTCGAGTGCTAAACGTCGAGCCGCTGTTGGCAACTCGGATGAGGTTTTACTGTAATCATTTGTCATCACACGAGGATATGGTTTTCTACATAATAAAAGGCAACCCCTTAGCCAATACAAAAAATCAACCATATAATTAAAAGAAACCCGTCGAAACGGGTTTCTTCCTCAATTTTGCATTTTACATTTTTAATTTTGAATTTATTTTGCAGCTGCCTGAATGGTAAGTGTATCTCTCTGGCTCTTTATTACCTCTTCTGTACAGATGAGAAGGTCGGTCTTGCCGTCGATCTCGTCGATAAAGTCGGTGATGTGGTTGTTTGCGGGAGTCTTGCCCTCGATGAACTCCATAGCATCAGCATAGTCGATATAAGCCTCAACACCGTTCTTACCGTCCTCGGCAAATCTGATCATACCCTTGGTACCCCAGATGAGGAACTGCCAGTAGTAGGGTACACCGTACTCGATGTGGCAGGGTGCCGCATAGCTTACGTCAGCCATAAGTCCGCAGCCGCCGTCAAGCTCTACCATAAACTGTGCACAGTCCTTGAAGTTGGGCTGCTCGGTCGCAAAAGCATTCCAGGTTCTTGCAGCAGTTACGTTCTTTAACTTCTTGCCTGTAAGGTACTCAACAAGGTCAACACCGTGGATGGAGATATCGTTGATAACGCCCTCGTGCTTACCCTCCTCAAAATACCACATGGGTCTGTTGCCATAGTCAAGACCGTGCTGACCGTTAAAGGAGATAGCGTGGATCTCGCCTAATTTACCCGAGTCGATAAGCTCCTTTGCTACTGCGGTATAAGGAGAATAACGGAGGCTGAGCATACAGCCTACCTTAAGATTCTTTTCTTTAGCTAATCTCTCGATCTCGTCAAGCTGCTCAAGGGATGTACAGATAGGCTTATCTGCCATAACGTGCTTGCCTGCCTTAAGAGCGGCGATTGCAAGCTCGCCTCGTCTGCCGTAGTAGTCACCGATAGCAACGATGTCGGCATCGGAGTTAAGTACCTCTTCAAAGGTAGCGTAGTTAAAGTCTACACCGTGGTTATCGGTAGCAGCCTTGCGTGCTGCCTCGTCCTCTTCCCAACAGCCTGTGAGCTCGATGGCATCACATTCCTTTACCTGATTGTAAAGCTGAAATATATGTCCGTGTCTGAATCCTGCAAAAGCTATTTTCTTCATTACTTTGTACCGCCTGTTACGTAGAATCTGTCCTCAACGCCTTCCTTGGGCTTGGAGGTAGCTACACGCTCCATAAGCTCGTTATAGAACTCGTCGTGGGGGAAGTTCTTAAGATCTACCCACTTAGCACCGTTCCATGCGGAGTGATACATAGCGTTGGACATGGTAAGCTCGTTTATTGCCTCATATCCGGGAGAGAGAAGCTCGGTTCTGCCGGTGAGAAGCGCATCTGCAAAATCCTTGAATACGCCTGAATAATCATCCTCTACCTGAGGAACCTCTACCTCAATTCTCTTTCTGGGAGGCTCTTCGTCATTGTGAGCAGCATTCCATTCTCTCTCGGAGATCTCAAGCTTATCAAAGAAGATCTTGCCGTTCTCCATAACAACACGGCCCATATCGCAGGAGATATCCATACGGTTGGTACCGGGAGTTTCGCCTGTGCCGGTAAGGTATACACCGGTGGTGCCGTTGTCGTACTTAAACATAGCGGAAACATCATCGTCTACCTCGATATCGTAGTACTTACCGAAAGAAACGTCCGCCATAAGGGAGTCGGGAGTACCGAACAGCCACTGCCAGAGGTCGAGCTGGTGAGGACACTGGTTGATAAGTGCTCCGCCGCCCTCGGTTGCCCAGGTGGAACGCCATCCTGCGCTGTCATGGTATGCCTGGGGACGGTACCACTGGGTAGCAAGCCAGGTGATACGCTTGATGTGACCAAGCTCACCCGAAGCTACAAGCTTCTTTAAGGTCTGGTATACGGGCAGACCTCTGAGACAGAAGTTAACTGCAAGGAGCTTGCCGGACTTCTTCTGTGCCTCCAGCATCTCGTTTACCTGCTTGGTATAAACGCCTGCGGGCTTCTCACAGAGAACGTGAAGACCGTGCTCAAGGGCGCTGATAGCAAGCTCGGGGTGTACGTAGTGAGGGGTTGCGATGGTTACAGCATCGCAGAGACCGCTCTTATAAAGATCCTCAGCATTTGCAAACTGAGGAACGTCGGGCAATAACTGCTTTGCAACCTCAAGCTTCTTGGGGTTGATATCGCATACGGCGGTGATCTCCATACCGGGAACCTTACCCTCGGTGATGAAGTTATAATGGGTATGACCCATGTTACCGAAGCCGACAATACCAATTCTTATCTTTTCCATTGTATATAGTTACCTTTCGTAGGATTTTATACTTAAATAAATGATATCATAAAGCATTATATTTGTCAATCAAAAATCCTTAATTCTCTGCCGTTAAAGGTAAGATCACACCGTCTGATACCCATTTTGCGGATATAGCAAAGTGTTCCCATTTTCCTGTCCCATACAAAGCTGCTTCTATGACGGCGGATACACTCTGTTCCCAGATACGATCTTGCTTCGCATATGATCGATATGTATTCTTCATCCTCATAGGCGACACGGCAGCTGAGCATACCGGTATGATTGCTTTTCTGCGCTCTTTTGATAAAGGCATCGGCTAATTTTTTGTAATACTTATCAATATGCTTGTTTTCGGTCACAGGATAACGAACAGAGACATAGCCGAGCCGCCTGTCACCGTCGGTTATAGCCGTTCTTTCAAATATTTCTTCCGATTTCAAAATACCACCCCGTATATTTTATGAGGCGGTCTTTTTGAAAATGCAAATGCGGTATGCAATCGCATACCGCATTATGTCATATCAATGCTGACCAAACAGAATATTTCGAACAGCCTCTCTGTCCCATTGCCGTCGGTCCCTGTGTTGCATCTCCCGGAACACCTGCATAGCACTTACCTCTTGTGGAAGGGGAATCTGTTTCTGCACGCTTGCCGATCGCTACACATCTTTTGCCTCCCCAATTTGCACAGGAAAGACAGCATTTTTCATTTTTGGACGCAGACCACATAAATATAACCTCCTATTTTTTATTTAACATTAGATCAATATGATCACCTTTAGTAACCACCCGACCGTGAAAATCTCTTGTTGTGTTTGTTGAGCTGTCATATTTACCGACAACCTTATAATTGTATTCGCGTATGGTTTTGTTTCCGCGGTCATCCTTATCTACCCAGCCGATGACCTTGCCGGTCCAGTCCTTTATTGGCTCTCTGCTCATAATTACTTTTTGGGCTCCTCAGGGATGCAGTCATACAGTCCGTCAAGCTCTTTTATAAGATCCTCGTAATACTTGATCCTAAATTCAAGCTCCTCCTCGGCTGTCATACCGTAAACTTCCTTTTCGTATTTTTCTACGGCCTCGATCAGCTTTGCAAAATCATGGCGGGATTTATCATCCTTAAGGATCTTTTTTTCGTCAAACAATGCATAAAGCTGGCGCAGACTGAGAGAGTCAAACAGATCCATAGTGTTGAGGAAGAAAACGAATACCTTTCTGTATTTCATTGCAATAGCATATTCGCTGTCGCCACCTATAACAGGCTTCATACCCAAAAGCATCTTGGCAGCCATAGCACCTGTGCTGTCCTCCTTCTTTACGGGTATGGTAAATTTAGAGGTTTTGAAATCATGATACTCAATGCAAAGCTCGATACCCGTTTCGCTGATCTCACAAACATTGATACATCTGATATTACCGTCACGTGATAAGAAAAGTCTTCCCTTTTCTTCTGTGCCATCAACAAATATTATCTGACAAAAGCTGTTTGCTCTTTCGATCTTTTTTTCGGGAGGATTACCGAGAGCTACCTCGCAACCCTTATACTCACCTTCCGAAACTGTGCCATATTTTGTAGCGACCTTTGCGGCAACCTTTTGTAAAAATCCCATTTCTTTTTCCTCTTTCTTTATAATTTATAAATTTTGTTGAATAGTATTCAACATTTTTATTTAATAATATCATAAAATGTAATAAATGTAAATAGTATTCAACATTTTTTTTGGAGGCTTTTATGTTTAAAATTAAGGCCGCCGACGGTACAAACAACCTTTGCGGAAAAAAGATAGCAGCTATAAGGAAAAGCAAGAAGCTTTCTCAACGCAAATTAGCGGCAAAAATGCAGCTGATGGGATTTGATGTAGATCACTATTTCATCCGCCGTGTGGAGAACGGCGAAAGATTTGTAACAGACATAGATCTCGTGATCTTTTCAAAAGCGCTTGAAACTTCTATTACGAATATACTGTCGGCGGAGGATGCAGAGTTGTGATCTGCATCCTTTTTCATTATACATAGTATTACGTCAAAAGTCTTATGCTGCCAGCACAGTTGACAATTTTTTTATTCTGTGTTAACCTATTGATAAAAGGAGTGTGGACCTATGAACAAGGATACTTCAAGAATCGTAGAGGAGCTCAAGCTCTCTGATGATTTTAACAGCTTTTATAAGGAAAATTTTGATTATATGGCAACGGCACCTCTTTCGGTACTGCTGGATGAGCTGTTAAAAAAGAAAAACTTGAAAAAGACTCAGGTCATTAAAAATTCGGAAATGGCAGAGACCTATGCGTATCAGATATTTTCGGGACTCAGAGTTCCGGAACGCAACAAGCTCTTATGCATTGCCGTGGGTATGCAGTTGAATATAGAAGAGATACAGGGTCTTTTAAAAGCGGCGGGGTATCCGCTTCTTTATGTAAAAAAGCCCTTTGACAGTATTATTCTTTACGGAATATGTAATAAGCTGAGCGTGGTTGAAATTAACGATATGTTATATGACTACGGCTTTGATACTATAGGATGAGGGTATGAAAAAATGTCCTTTTTGCGGTGCTGAGCTTTCGGATGAGGTAAACTTTTGCGTATACTGTATGACCTCCCTTGATCAAAAGCAGAAGGCCGTTACGATAAAAAAGAAAAAAAGACTGATATTACCTATTATCATTATCCTGTCAACAGTACTAATCCTCGCAGCTATGACCGTTGTTATTGCAGCTGTAGGCGTAGGCATAGCTAACAACACAAACGCTGCCGGTACCTCCCCTACTGTAAGCAAGGAGCCTTCTGTCAGCACAGAAGTATATATATACCGTGCCGCTGTTATGGGTGATGACTATCTATCCACTAACATTCCCGCTGAAAATGACATAGTCATAATCGGCATAGAAAAGCCCTCTGAATCCGGCATTTATAACATCCCCGATATGATCGACGGTAAAAGGGTAATTGCCATAGATTCTCTTGCGTTTTCAGGTGATGAAATATGCAAAACGGTTAAAAAGGTAATACTCCCCGAAACTGTCAGGACCTTATGGGAAAATGTTTTTGCAGGCTGTGTCAATATGAGTGACATATATCTGACGGGAGAGTCTATACATATAGATGTAAATGCATTTTCTGAAAGCCGTAACACCGAGCTTAAGATCCATTGCTCGGATGTCTGTGATGACAGAAACTTCCGATATTATAAAAACAATGCAGCAACCTACGGTGCGGTGTATGAATATTGGGACGGCGGTGCTATAGACTGATGACAAGAGAAGAATATATAAAAGAAATACGCAGGACATATTCTGTATCGAAATGTCTGTCGGATAAAAACAACTCCACCGTACTGCTTTTAAAGCATAAAGAGCTTAATAAAAAAATAGTTCTCCGCAGCTTTGCCGAAAAGATAAATGCTTATGAGCAGCTTTTGAGTATCAACTGCAAAAACCTGCCCTTGATATATGATTCCATAACCCTTGATGACGGACATATAGTTTTAGAGGAATATATAGAGGGTCTTACGGTTGAGGAGATAATGCAAAGCGGCAGATACAGCTATAAGGGTACAACAAGAGTTTTAAGTGATGTATGTAACGCACTCTACCTTTTGCATAGCTTTGACATAGTACACCGCGATATAAAGCCCCAAAATATAATGGTTGACAAAAACGGCAGGGTGGTGCTCATAGATCTTAATGCTTCAAGAAAAATAAGCACAGCCTCTAAGGATACCGTTGTTATGGGAACGGTAGGATATGCTTCTCCCGAGCAGCTGGGAGTAACACAAAGCGACAAACGCACAGACATATATGCTCTCGGAGTCCTTTTAAATGTTATGCTCACAGGAGAACATCCTTCTGTAAAAATAGCCAAAGGCAAGGCGGAAAAGATCATACGCAAGTGTACAACCATCAACCCCAATGACAGATATCAGTCTGTCAGGGAATTAATTGATGCTCTTTAATGAAAAAGGGGCAAGTTGCCCCACCCAAACTGCGCTCTGTAGAGCAGGGATCGATCCTGCTGTATCGCACGGAATGGAGCAATTTCCTATACACTGAAAAAGTCTGTCACATTTTACTGTGACAGACTTTTATATTTATTGATATACCTCTTCCGATTCAAAGTATTTTACCGCAGTATCGGGACATTTTTCCTTTAATATATCGGCTATGTACATCATTCCGTTACGCTCGGAGGGAATATGACCCATAGCGATTATTGCTTTCTTATATCCCAGCTCTGCGGCATCTCTTGCGTATTCGCAATCCGCCCATTCGCAGACCTCGCCTGCAAGGATGATCTCGCTTTTTTCGTTACGCAGTTCCCTGCCGATTCCTCCGGGAGAGCCGAATTTACCCGAGATAACTCTGCAAGGAGTATCAAGGCTGCCTGCTATACGCAGATGCTTGATGTCAAGCTTTTCTTCCATATATAATGCAAGCTCTCTCGGTGTGATCTCGTCTTTAAGATGATAACGGACAAGTCCGTCAGGCTCGTATTCATATTCGCCGTCAAGACCTAAAGCTTCAAACATACCGACAGATATCATATCCGGTCTTGCAATATGGGGTGTATCGTGATAGCGGTATACCGTCATGCCGGTAGAACAAAGCAGCTCTCTCTTTTTGACCTCTACGAGATCCTCGGAATGCTTATCCATATGGTTATAATACAAGGGCTCGTGGACTATAAGCAGGTCTGCTCCCCACTCCTGTGCTTTTTTGATCACCTTAACGGTTGGAAACATAGTAACCGCTATTTTGGTTACCTCTTTGTCAGCATGTCCGCATTTAAGGGTATCGCAGGTATTTTCAAATCCTGACATATCAGCCATAGAAAAGAGGATGCTCATTATTTCCTGTGCTTTCATATTATCTCCTAAAGATAAGGCTTTTGCTTACGCAAAAGCCTCAGACTGTCGAAAAAGTCGGTCGGCCGTGTTGAAAAAATATTTTTTCAGATCATCACACCGTCTAACGAACAATTGTTATATAATGACTATATCTCCCAATATAGTCTGATAAGTATTCAAAAGTGGTGTATACATCGA
>JAFYLH010000031.1 GCA_017537175.1 Clostridia bacterium
CCACGGTGACCCATCATGGGGTTGAACTCGTGGAGAGATGCGATGAGAGCCTTGATGTCCTCAACGGTCTTGCCCTGAGCGTCTGCGAGAAGCTTGATGTCAGCTTCTTCGGTGGGAACGAACTCGTGGAGGGGGGGATCAAGGAATCTGATACATACAGGGCAGCCCTCGAGAGCCTCATAGAGAGCCTCAAAGTCGCTCTGCTGGTAGGGAAGGATCTTGTCAAGAGCAGCCTCGCGCTCCTCAACAGTATCAGCACAGATCATTTCACGGAAAGCAGCGATTCTGTCTGCCTCAAAGAACATATGCTCTGTACGGCAGAGACCGATACCCTCAGCACCGAGCTCACGAGCCTTCTTAGCGTCTGTGGGAGTATCAGCGTTTGTACGAACCTTAAGAGTTCTGTACTTGTCAGCCCAAGCCATGATACGGCCGAACTCACCTGCGATCTCAGCATCAACGGTGGGGATGATGCCGTCATAGATATTACCGGTAGAACCGTCGATGGAGATGTAATCGCCTTCAACATAGGTCTTACCTGCAAGAGTGAACTTCTTGTTTTCCTCGTCCATCTTGATCTCGCCGCAACCGGATACACAGCAGGTACCCATACCACGAGCAACAACCGCTGCGTGAGAGGTCATACCGCCACGAACAGTCAGGATACCCTGAGCAGCCTTCATACCGGTGATATCCTCGGGAGAGGTCTCAAGTCTAACGAGAACAACCTTCTCGCCTCTTTCGTTCCACTCAACTGCGTCCTCTGCAGTAAATACTACCTTACCGCAAGCTGCACCGGGGGATGCGCCGAGACCCTTACCCATAGGAGTAGAAGCCTTAAGAACCTTAGCGTCGAACTGAGGATGGAGAAGTGTGTCGAGGTTACGGGGATCGATCATAGCAACTGCCTTCTTTTCATCGATCATACCCTCGTCAACGAGATCGCAAGCGATCTTGAGAGCAGCCTTAGCTGTTCTCTTACCGTTACGGGTCTGGAGCATATAGAGCTTACCGTCTTCTACGGTGAACTCCATATCCTGCATGTCACGGTAGTGGTCTTCAAGAATAGCACAAACCTTGTTGAACTCTTCAAATGCTGCGGGGAACTTCTCAGCCATCTCAGCGATAGGCATGGGAGTACGAACACCTGCAACAACGTCCTCACCCTGTGCGTTGGTAAGGAACTCACCCATAAGACCTCTTTCGCCTGTAGCGGGGTCACGGGTAAATGCAACACCGGTACCACAGTTATCACCCATGTTACCGAAAGCCATCATCTGTACGTTAACAGCGGTACCCCAAGAGTAGGGAATATCATTGTCACGTCTGTAAACGTTTGCACGGGGGTTGTCCCAGGAACGGAATACTGCCTCAACAGCACCCATAAGCTGCTCCTTGGGATCAGAGGGGAAGTCAGTACCGATCTTAGCCTTGTACTCAGCCTTGAACTGACCTGCAAGCTCCTTAAGGTCATCTGCAGTAAGGTCAACGTCCTGAGTAACGCCCTTTGCTTCCTTCATCTCATCGATGAGCTCTTCAAAGTACTTCTTACCAACCTCCATAACAACGTCGGAGTACATCTGAATAAATCTTCTGTAGCAGTCCCAAGCCCAACGAGCATTGCCGGACTTCTCTGCCATAACAGCAACAACCTCATCGTTAAGACCGAGGTTAAGAATTGTATCCATCATACCGGGCATGGATGCACGGGCACCGGAACGAACGGAAACGAGGAGGGGATTCTCCATATCACCGAACTTCTTGCCGGTGATGCCTTCCATCTTGTCAATGTGCTCCATGATCTGAGCCTGGATGTCGTCATTGATCTTCTTGCCGTCCTCATAGTAAGCGGTACAAGCTTCGGTAGAAACAGTGAAACCCTGGGGAACAGGAAGACCGATCTTGGTCATTTCTGCGAGGTTAGCACCCTTACCGCCGAGAAGCTCACGCATGGAAGCGTCGCCCTCAGAGAACAAATAAACAAATTTCTTTGCCATTGTTGGATCCTCCATATATAAAATATTATTTTTTGTTTACAACAGCAGTATTATAGCACAATTAAATATACTTTGCTACCTGCAATACCCAAAATTAACAAAATGTTTATCAAATTTCTTGCAATTATGATAATTATAATATATAATATATGTTGGTTAAATAATGTCGCTCAGAAGGAATTTATATTATGGCAAATATCTTTGATCTGTTCAAGCAGATATCAAGCGAAAGCAATACTCCCAAAGGCCCTGTTACCCATATAGTTGCAGGCTTGGGCAATCCCGGTGCAAAGTATGCACAGACCCGTCACAATGCAGGCTTTATGGCGCTTGATTATATTGAAGAAAAATACAGCTTCAAAACAAATAAGGTAAAGTTCAAGTCCCTTGTTGGTGAAGCCGAATTTGCCGGTAAAAGAGTACTGTTTATGCGTCCTCAGACCTTTATGAATCTTTCGGGTGAGGCGGTAAGGGAAGCAGCCGAATTCTACAAGGTTCCCTCGGATAATATCATTATAATATATGATGATGTCAGCTTTGATCCCGGTGTTATGCGTATAAAGCGCAAGGGAAGCGCAGGCGGTCATAACGGCATCAAGAATATAATCCTGCAGCTTGATACCGATACATTCCCCCGTATCAAGCTTGGTGTGGGTCAAAAGCCTAAGGACTATGATATGGTGGACTGGGTGCTTGGTAAGCTACCGCCCGATACTCATAAGGATTTCTTTTCTACCCTCGAAAAGGTCCCCGAGGCTCTTGAGCTTATAATAGCGGGAAATCTTGACAAAGCGATGAACCAATACAACTGATGAAACGAATAACAGATTACCTAAAAGAAAATAAAGAATACAAGCAGGTATACAACTGCTTTACCGAGCAGAGAAGTGCCCGCAAGCCCTTGCCGATGACGGTTACGGGTCTGTGTGACGGCGCGCGCTCTGCCTTTTGTCGTGCAATAACCGAGGATTACCGCCGTGACGGCGGAGGAGCTGTGCTCATTATCGCTCCCGATGAAAAGACAGCAAACCGTGTACACGAAACACTTTCGCTCTCGCTTACCGGCGCGGTATATATCTACCGTGACTATATGTTCCATAATGTGGTATCCTCCCACGAGTTTGAGTTTGAACGCATATTTGCCCTTTGCGGCTTGCTTGACGACAGACTTGACTATATTGTGGCTACCCCTGATGCTATGCTGCAGTATACAATGCCTGCGGATATACTGGAAGCCTCCCGCCGCCGTCTTGAGCCCGGCTATGAATGTGATCCTGAGGAGCTGAGCGCTCATCTTGTGTCTCTTGGCTATGCAAGATGCGATTCTATTGACGGCAAGGGACAGTTTTCGGTAAGAGGAGGTATCCTTGATATCTTTTCTCCCGATATGGATACTCCTGTCCGTATAGAATTCTTCGGTGACGAAATTGACACAATTACTGCCTTTGATATTATGACACAGCGACGCAGTGATCCTGTGGATGTTATCGACATAACCCCCTGCCGCGAGATCATATTAACAAAGGAAAAGACGGCTGAGCTGATTGACATCATTTCGGCACAGGCAAAAAAACAGAACGATTTTTCTAAAAAAGAGGTCTTTGACCGCGAGCTTGAGGCATTAAAAAGCGGTACTGATATACATTTTATTGATAAATATATATCTGCGGTTTATCCTGAAAGGGAGACTCTGCTTGACTATCTGGGTGTCAATGTACCCTATATTCTTATCGAAGAAAATGCCGTTAACAAGCGGCTTGAGGCATACGATTGGCAGCTTAATCAGACAACCACGGAGCTTTTGACTGCAGGTGTTGACAAAAGGATATGTGATTACGGCAAGTGGAATCAGGACCTTGATGTTAAGCTATCTAACTCGGGCGGTATTCTTTGCGATACATTTCTTACCTCATCGGGCGGTGCAAAGCGTTCGGGTGTGTTCAGCTTTATGACCAAGCAGACCGCGTCATATTTTGATAAGTATGATCTGCTTTTTGAGGATCTTCTGTCCTATCTGCGTTCTGATTACCGCGTTATTATAATTTGCGAAAATAAGAGTGCTGCAAAGGAGCTTTCAAAGGTACTTGATGAAAACAATATAACCGCACTTACCGAGACCGATCCCGAATACGGCAAGCCTCTTCTTATATATAATGACAATCTGTCCTGCTTTGAGCTTACAGCCTCCAAGTTTGTTTGTCTGTCTACCCTTAAGGGTAACGAAAGACTGCATTCCAAGCTGCAGAAGGCTAAAAAGAAGCATAAAAAGAAGGACGGAAGAGAAAGCATTATGTCCTATGCCGACCTTAATGTGGGTGATTTTGTGGTACACGAAAACCACGGTATAGGACAGTATCTCGGTATGCAGAGCCTTACCCTTGAGGGTGTGCGCCGTGATTTTGCAAAGATAAAATACCATGGTACAGATATGCTTTATCTGCCTTGTGATCAGCTCGACTCTATAGCCAAATATATCGGAGCGGGCTCGGATGACGGTACTGTAAAGCTGTCCAAAATGGGCGGTAACGAATGGGTCAAGGCAAAGGCGAAGGCAAAGAGAGCGGCCACCGATATGGCAAAGGAGCTTATACAGCTTTATGCTCAAAGACTTCGCCAAAAGGGACACGCGTATGATCCCGATGACGATTTTCAAAGACAGTTTGAAGATGAGTTTGAGTATGAGGAGACCGACGGACAGCTGCTGGCAACCGAGGATATAAAGCGGGATATGGAAAGTGAGCATCCCATGGACAGACTGCTCTGCGGCGATGTAGGCTTCGGCAAGACCGAGGTAGCACTCCGTGCCGCATTCAAGGCGGTCAACGGCTCCAAGCAGGTGGCTGTGCTTGTACCTACCACGATCCTCGCAATGCAGCATTATCAGACCATTGCCTCCCGTATGCGAGGCTTCCCCATAAAGGTGGATATGCTTTCCCGCTTCAGAACCAATAAGCAGCAGGAAGAAACGATCCGCAAGCTCCGTCGAGGCGAGGTAGACATCATTGTAGGAACCCACCGTATGCTTTCAAAGGATATAGTTTTCCGTGATCTCGGCCTTGTTATTGTTGACGAGGAGCAACGCTTTGGTGTTGCGCAAAAGGAAAAGCTTAAGCAGCTTTCAAAGAATGTGGATGTTCTGACCCTTACGGCTACCCCTATACCGAGAACCCTTAATATGGCTATGAGCGGTATACGGGATATGTCTGTTCTTGAGGAAGCACCGGGAGACAGAATGCCTATACAGAGCTATGTTCTTGAATATGATGATACCATTATTGCCGAAGCCATCAATAAGGAGCTTCGCCGCGGAGGTCAGGTATTCTATCTTTATAACCGTGTTGACAATATAAACAATGTTGCTTCCCGCATTTCGGCAATGGCACCCGATGCCAAGGTTGCTGTCGCTCACGGACAGATGGATAAGGATGATATGAGTGATATATGGGAGCAGATGGTGACGGGAGAGATAGATATCCTTGTCAGCACCACCATTATAGAAACAGGTGTAGATATTCCCAATGCCAATACTCTTATTATCGAAAACTCAGACCGTATGGGTCTTAGTCAGCTTCATCAGATAAGGGGTCGTATCGGACGAAGCAACCGCCGTGCTTATGCCTACTTCACCTATCCCCGCGGAAAGGTTCTCAGCGAAATATCCGAAAAACGGCTTTCTGCGGTTCGTGATTATACCGAGTTCGGTTCGGGCTTCAGGATAGCGCTGCGGGACCTTGAGATAAGAGGAGCGGGAAATCTTCTCGGCTCCGAGCAGCACGGTAACATTGAGAGTGTAGGCTATGATCTTTATATCAAGATACTTAACCAGGCCATCCTTGAGGAAAAGGGCGAGCTTTTGCCCGAAAAACCTGAGTGTACAGTTGATATCAAGGTAAACGCCTTTGTTCCCGAAAGCTATATTTCATCCTCCGCACAGCGCATAGAGGCATACAAAAAGATAGCCTCTATAGAAAACGAGGACGATTATTGGGATATAGTGGATGAGCTTCTTGACCGTTACGGCGAGATGCCTATGCAGGTAGAAAACCTTTGCCGTATATCCTATATCCGCGCTTTGGCGAGAGCCTGCGGTATCAATAAGATAGTTATGTCGGGTACATCTATGCTGTTCTACTCCGAGCCTATAGATATTCGCACCTGGACGGCTCTTGCGGCAGAATATAAGGGTAAAATACTTCTTAATCTGTCATCAAAGCCATATGCAACCTACCGTCTTTCGGGCGAGAAAAAGCCTCTTGCAAAGACAATAGGTGTTCTGACAAAATATATTCAGTATCAAAAATCAGAGGAAACAAAATGAAAAAAACTCTATTTACAATACTTTGTGTCTGCCTTCTTTTGGGATGTGTGGCATGTACAAAAACAGAGAACACAATAATGACCTACAAGGGTGCAAAGGCGCCCGAAAGCCTTTATTCCTATTGGATGTCTACCTACAAGTCTGTCTTTCTTGACAGCTTTAATGACGGAATCGACAGCGACGAGTTCTGGGATATGCTTATTTCGGATGATATGACCTACGAGGAATATATTGTCGATTGGATCAATACCGAAATGAAATACCGTACCGTGGCTCTCAAGCTGTTCGACGAATACGGTCTTGAGCTTACCGACAGCACGATTGAAAGGATCGATGCCGATATTTCGGAAAAGCTTGAGTATGCCGAGTCCCGTGAGGAGCTTAATACCAGACTTGCTAAATTCAATATGAACATTGATATGCTCCGTGAGGTATATATTGCCAACGAAAAATACGAGTCTGTCAGAGAATACCTCTATGGGCAGGGCGGAGAAGAAGCTCCTACAGATAAGGAAAGAGCAGAGTACTTTGCAGATAATTACTACTGCCTTAAATATATCACCATCTATTCAGGTGTTATCCTTAAGACCGACGAAAGCGGCGCGTATGTTTATGACGAGGATGGACAGATAGAGCTGATCAAGCTCGATGATGAACAAAAGGCATTAAAAAAGAAGATAATAGACTCCATAATAGCAGGCGTAGAGGCAGGCGGAGATTTTGATGAATATATGAGCGAATATTCCGAGGTGGATTACAGCGAGTACCCCAACGGTTTCTTTGTATCTGAAAATGACTCCTCCCGCTTGGGCGGTGATATTATCAATGCAGCAAAGGAAATTAACTTTGGAGAAATAAAGGTTCTATCTGACGAAAATATCACATATATCGTTAAAAAGCTGGATCTGCCCGAGTATACATCACTTACCTCGTCGGATAAAACACAGCTTGAGGATATGGACGATTATATAATAAGAGAAAAATTTGCCGCACGGTTTGGTGAATACGCTGCCGATGTCGTTGTAAACGAAGAGCTGACAAAGAGATATAATATCCGCGAGATATCAGAGAATTCTTATTTTTAAAGGACTAACCCTATGATCAGACTTTTAAGTTTAATTTTCATTAAAAACCGCGAGGATACAGGCAATACCGAGGTGCGTACAGCCTACGGTACTTTGTGCGGTATCTTTGGTATATTTCTCAATATTCTGCTTTTTGCGGCAAAGCTTATATGCGGTTTTGTCAGCGGCTCTATTGCAATTATTGCAGACTCATTCAACAATCTTGCCGATGCAGGCTCCAGTATAGTGACTCTGCTTGGCTTCAGACTTGCAAATATGAAGCCGGACCCCGAGCACCCCTTTGGACACGGCAGATTTGAATATATATCGGGTCTTGTGGTATCCTTTGCCATCATTCTTATGGGCTTTGAGCTGGGAAAGGAATCTATTTCTGCCGTTATCGATCCCGAGATTGTGGATTATCCTACACTATCGCTTATCATATTAGCTGTATCTGTAGCGGTCAAGCTTTATATGGCATTTTACAACAGAGCCATCGGTAAAAAGATATCCTCTTCTGCAATGATAGCCACCGCCAAGGACAGCCTTAACGATGCAATATCTACCGCTGTTATCCTTGTTATTGCTCTTGTTTCACCTTATATCCCCTTTGCTATTGACGGCTGGGCAGGACTTGTGGTGTCTGCTCTGATCCTTTGGGCTGGTATTGGATCTGTCAAGGATACGGTATCACCTCTTCTGGGACAGAGGCCTGAAAAGGAGTTTGTAGAAAGCATACAGCAATTGGTTATGAGCTATCCCGATGTATCTGGAATCCATGATCTTGTTGTTCATGACTACGGCCCGGGAAGACTGATGATCTCTCTTCATGTAGAAGTGCCGGTATCTATGAATATCAATGATGCTCATGATATGATAGATAATATTGAGGTGCATCTGTCAAATGAGCTTAACTGCCACGCGGTAATACATATGGATCCGGTAGATTATGACGATCCCAAAACCGTTGAGCTGAGAATGATGGTGATAAATATCGTAAGAACGGTGTGCGAGGGAGCTTCGATCCACGATTTTCGCGTTGTTTACGGCAACACACATACAAATCTTGTCTTTGATGTTCTTGTGCCTTATGAGCTGAAATATACCGACAGCGAGCTAAAGGAAAAAATACAAGATTCTGTTAAGCACACCGACAGTAAGCTTAACTGTGTTATACATATAGATAAAGATTATACAGGTCATTGATATTTAATTGTACCTGTGTTATAATGTATATATCAACTACAGGAGAACTGATATGAAAAAGATTGTTTCAATTATACTTATGGCGGCAATGCTGGTGCTTTGTATCCCCGTTTGCTCGGCTGCCGTTTCGTTTCCCGATGTCAAGGAAAGTGCTTGGTATTATAATGCTGTTACATACTGCGCAGAAAAGGGGATATTCAACGGTAACAGCGACGGCAGCTTTGCTCCCGTAAAGTCTATTACCCGCGGTGAGTTTGTTGTAGCTCTCGCTAACTATTCGGGTGAGGATATTACAACTCAGGAATGTACCCGTTTTAACGATGTGAAGATATCTCATTGGTATTACCGTGCAACCGCCTGGGCGGCAAACAACGGTATTGTCTCGGGCACCTCGGATACTACCTATTCTCCCGCAAAGCAGATAACTCGTCAGGAGCTCTGTGTTATGCTTATGAATTATCTTAAGTATAAGAATCTCGATGTTACTGCTGATATGACAGCTCCTTTTACAGATGATGCTAAGATAGCATCCTGGGCAAAGGATGCGGTATATGCTATCAAAACCGCAGGCATTGTTTCCGGTATGGGTGAAAACAAGTTTGAACCCAGAGGCAATGCTACAAGAGCACAGGTTGCACAGATGATGATGCAGTTTGACAAATTTATGGAGAGTACAGCTTCTATGAAGATACAAAATATTAAGATCACCATTCCGGGCGTAAAGGAATCGGTCAAGTTTATGCATTTAAGCGACAGCCACCTTACACTTTATGATGAAACAGATTCGGAGAGTGCTGTTGCTGAAATGATAACAAGAGGTCAGATGTTCGATACTCAGGTTGGTGACGGCATCAAGCGCGAGGACAAGCTTACCGAGTTCTATGCTTTAGCCGAGAAAGAGGGAGTAGATCAGATACTTCTTTCGGGCGACATTATAGATGCACCCAGCAACGGCAATATGAAGTTCTTATCTGATCTTGTTAATAATTCTAAAATTCCTTCCATATACACTCTCGGTAACCACGACTGGTCATTTTCCGATAACTATCAGGGCGAGAGAGACAAGTATATGCCCGGTTTTTCCGAGATATTCGGTGAAATGGACCCCGATACCGAGGAAAAGTATTGGGACAGTATTGTAAATGTATATGAGTTTGACGGCTTTGTTCTTGTTGCAGCTGATAACAGTACAGATCAGGTTCATACGGCGATAACCTCTGTTCTTAAGAGTTACGCAAAGAGCGGTACTCCGGTTATCCTTATGCTTCATGTTCCCGTAAGCTGTGAAACTGCAGTTGCGGATGTAACAAATATGTGGGGCAGGGATATTACTATCGGTTCTTCGGCGCTCAACCCCAATACCCAGACAAAGCAGTTTGTTGACTTTATCAGATCTGCAGACTCCACTGTTGTGGCTATCCTTGCAGGTCATACACATTTGACTCACATAGATGACGTCAGCCCCAAC
This sequence comes from Clostridia bacterium, assembly GCA_017537175.1. GTDB lineage: Bacteria > Bacillota > Clostridia > Oscillospirales > CAG-272 > RGIG7300. The sequence continues at coordinate 10,054 of JAFYLH010000031.1, forward strand.
AACAATACAATACAGTTTACCCTCGGTGCATCCTTTGAGGGTTATGCAAGAATTTTTGAAATAGCAGGTGAATGATATGGGTTTCGTAAGTACATTTATCGATAACAGCGAGCATTATCCATCTCTTATAGAGCAGGGCGAATCTTATGCGGTACAGTTTAATGCTCTTGTACCCTTTGACGGATATCACTATATCTGTCCCCGTATGTCTGCTCACCCCGGTATACTCCACTTATCCCTCTATAAGTGGAACCGTACCTATAACGAAACCGTAAACGGTGAGGCTATCGCCACCACAGTTTGCGACCTTGCCAACGGCACAACAATGGAGTTTTATTTCCCCGAGCAGCAGCCCGGTGAGTATCTTATCGTAGCGCATGACGGTACTCGCGGTGTCGGCTTCTGCGGTCTTATTGACTCCTTTGACGGTGCACTTATCTATATCAACGGCACGCCCGCTGACGGCAGTATCGAGGGTTACGTTAAGTTCACTCAGGATGCCGAGGAATATTTCGGCGAGCTTTCCCTTGACTTTGAGGCTGTTAAGCCTGTCAAGCCTATGCCCAAGCAGATGCTTTCCATCAACCATCCCATCAACGCACTTAAGGTTGATAACGAGAGCTTTACCGCAATCGACGGTCTTGGACGTAAGCTCCCCGGTTTTGACGAGGTCGGCGAAAAGAGAAAGGGCAAGTCTGTAGGTCTCTTCTACTGGGACTGGCATTATCACTACGAGCTTTCCAAGCCCTGTAATGTAAGCAAAATTATAGCAGAGCATCCCGACGCAAAGAATGATTATAACCATCCCATATGGGCGGACAACCAGGCAGAGGCATATTTCTGGAACGAGCCGATCTACGGTTACTATACCTCAAACGACAAATATGTTCTCCGCCGTCAGGCAGAGCTGCTGGCTGATGCGGGTGTAGACTTTATCGTATTTGACTGTACCAACGGCTCATACACTTGGAAGGTAGGCTACGAGACACTGCTTGAGACCTTCCACGAGGCTCGTATGGACGGTATCAAGACTCCTCAGGTTGCGTTTATGTTCAACTTCGCACCCTTCCGTTCCACCCATGTTATGCTCCGTAAGGTATATACCGATATCTACCGCAGAGGCAGATATAAGGATCTGTGGTACTACTATGACGGCAAACCTCTTGTTATCGGCTTTGACGATATCTTCAAGACAGGCAGACGTCTTGATAACGAGATCCTTGATTTCTTTACATTCAGACGTAACGATCCTCTTTATTTCACCAAGGAATCTCCCACTCCCGACTCCTGGGGCTGGCTCTCACTTAATCCTCAGGCAAAGTATGCTCCCCGTGAGGACGGCACCTTTGAGCAGATGACCGTAGGTGTTGCCCATAACGCAAGCGTACACGGTCTTGTTCCTATGAACGATATCCGTGGCGGTGTTTACGGACGCAGCCATACCACCAACCCCGATTACTCTTATACCTATAAGAGAGCGGGTGAGGACTTTACAGCAAAGGCAGGCATTGAGAACGATCACTACTACGGTCTTAACTTCCAGGAGCAGTTCGACTATGCAATAGCATCCGATCCCGACGTTCTCTTCATCACAGGCTATAACGAGTGGGTAGCAGGCAGACATCCCGTATGGCAGGAATCTCCCAACGCATTCCCCGACCAGTACTCTGACGAGTTCAGCCGTGACGTTGAGCCCACCAAGGGTCCTTTAAAGGATTTCTACTATTACCAGATGGCGGCAAACATCCGTCGCTTCAAGGGACTTAGTAAGCCTCAGGCTCACGGAGCAGAGAAGACTATCGGTAATATTTCCGACTGGGATGATGTTCCCGCAGTTAACCTCTACCTCAACACCGCACCCAAGCGTGGCAACGACGGTTGGGCAGGTACACACTACGTAAACGATACCGCACGTAACAACGTGGCAGTTACCAAGTGTGCTTATGACAGCGACAGCATATACTTCTATGCAAAGTGTATGACCGATATAACTGCTCCCGAGGCAGATAACTGGATGCGCCTGTTTATAGCAACAGACGATACCAAGCCCAACTGGGAAGGTTTCAACTATTATGTTAGCTGCTATGACCGCAAGTTAAAGGTAAGTAAGGGCGGCTGGAGCTTTGAGGATGTAGCTGACGTCGAGGTAAAGGTTAACGGTGATACCCTTACTGTCAAGATCCCCCGTGCAGCCCTCGGACAGGATAAGCTTAACTTCTCCTTTAAGTGGTCTGACAACGCACAGGCTGACGGTGACATTATGGACTTCTATGTAAACGGTAACGTAGCCCCCTGCGGAAGATATGCGATCCCCGTAACCGAATAATAAATGATCCCGAACGGAAATTCCGTTCGGGATATCTTTATTTGTCATACAATTCTTTTGCCCGTTTGACATATTCTTTGAAACGCTCTTCATTTCTGACAGGATCAAACCATTCCCAACCGTGAGGTGCCGTCATACCGTAGACCATAAGATTGCCTGTGCCGGCAAATAAACGCTCATAAGATACGGGTTCTCTTGTACCGTCGGGAAGAAGAATCAGATACTTTCCTTTGATAATCTTGATTCCTCCGAATATCAACGGATCTCCCACATCCATTTCGGTTCCGTTTGGAATGCTGTCCCAATCGGGATAAGCCGCAAACGCTTTTTCAAGCCATTCATAGCCTTCTTCTTTTTTACCGCAGCCGAATAATGCACAGGCTGTACGGAAGCTTGTACTTGCGTAATAACCCAACCAAGCGCTCGGTACTTTACCGTCGCCAAGTCCTTCCATTATTTTCAGACGGTATTTGTTCCATGCTACCGCTTTTTCCTGTGCCGCCCAATACCTTGAATCACGGCCCAAGAAGTGACAAAGCAAATGGAAATTATTAATATCATGGCGCAGACGGCTTTCTTCGTGCTTTTCCTGCTCCCACAAAATATCTTCAATGATTTCGCCTTGGATAGAGGCATAGTGAGTGATTTTAGGAGGAATTTCACGGACACCGGTTCTGTCTGTAAATATAACGGTATCACCGTCCTCGTCTTCAACATATGTATATTCTACAGAGCCTACAAATCCGTCTGTCAGATCAAGAGCATCGTACCTGCGGTAAAGACCGTCTGCTATTGGTATATAGCCCTCTCCTATACCCTCATAAGAGGTAAGCTCGTATACGGCTGTTAGCGATTCTTCGCAGTATTTTATTTCATTACGAACAATTCCGATACCCTGTGCAAAATAATATGTTTTCTTACCGCCGCGATATGACCATCCGTCTGTCATTCCCTCAATGTCAAGATTTAATTTCAGACAGTTTTCAAAGGTCCCTGCTTTAGTTGTAACTGTACCGCCGTCTTCACAGGTAATATGTGTTTTTATTGTTCTGTCATATCTTGTGTATTCTACGATGGGTGCAGTTCCGATATGCCATTCGTTTGACCAAAGACAGTTTGCGGCATCCTGTAAAATACCGTAAACATCATTGAAAAGTACGGGATTTTCTGCCGCGGCGCTTAACCCGGTTCCCGATTTCCATTCAAAGCACCATCTCGGGTTATACTCGGTAAGGGAAATCGAAGCTTCATTTTTTCGGATATATGTTCTTTCAAAGAAATTCCAAATACCTACGGCGGTATAATTGGGATTGAATGTCGGGTCTGTATTCAATATTCTTCTTGCAACCGAGGCTGCCGCCTTGGTGTATGCTTTTTCCATCGGTGTTACCGCAAGCTTTTCTGCTCGTTCTATAGTAGCATATATATCCTGAATATAAGGTCTTCCGTTCTTGCTTGTGAGACAGTAATCGTTGGATATTTCCTGTACCGTGTCAAGCCAGGAATTTTTATCATATCCAAGTCTTTCGGTATCTTCCCAATACAAAAGTATAACACGGTCACTATCGGAAGATACGACCGAAATTTCAAGCTCTGACTTTACCGTATCGGGATCGTATGACGAGGTGTATTCCCAACGGTTACCTTTGCAAAGAGGAAGAATACCGCTGCCTGTTACCTTATATGACGATAATGATTTTGTATCTGTTACCCCGTCGGCTATATGCTCCTGGCGGACGATACCGACTCCGTCCTTATAATATGTTCTGCATACTATTTTTTGTGCATCTGTCCAACGTCTTATCTCCCAAAGCCGACAGTTATCAAATTTTCCTGCCGGTGTGTTGACAGTCTCATTATCCGAAACATAGGTGAGCTTAGTTCCGTCAGAGCCGATATGGGATTCTCCTATAGAAATATCAGCAAAGAAGATTCCGTCACAGCTTGATGCATTTCGTAAAATACGGTTACTTTTTCTGTCTACCGATCCAAGGTATCCCTTACCGAAACCTTCCCCCGACCAGTAACGGAGAGTTCCGTCTATGATTCGGAATTCTTCGGTGGTTGCACCGATAAGGTAACGCTCATCCGCTGTTTCGGCATACCGCGTTGAAAGAATGTCCTCCATTTTTTTCGCATAAGGTACAAGAATACGGTAGCTGTCGTCTTTTTTTAAAATTTCTTCAACCTTGTTATAGGCATTTATGCCGTCCTCTCGTTTACCTTGTCGGAACAGATTATATCCTAACCAAAACCATTCACGGCCAAGTGTTTTTACAAACCCGTACTTTTCAAGTCTTGGTATCTGCTTGTCACGGATAAACTCAACTATTGATTCATCGTATATCTGAGAATCCTCACGGGTTACTATAAAGGTCATTACTTCCTCATTTTTTCCCTCAATAGCAGTATTTACGATACGCTCAAACAACGCATCATTCTTTTCTCCGGGTAACCACCACCAACCCCGCATAAGCACGTCTGCAAGGGCGTGTTGCTTTTCTCTGCATTCGGGAAGCTCCTCTACCTCATGCAGTACTTCCTTATATACCTTTTCAAAGCCGTTCTTATTATTCTTAAGCTGCCATAATTTTAGTTCCTCTACCTTTTTCATAACACGCGGAACAAGGGTATCGGTATACTTTTCATCCATAGCGCAAAGCTCCTTTCTGATTCGCTTTCTGCCGTTGTGAAGCTGCCACTTGACCGTACCCTCAGAGATCCGCATACGGTCAGCGATCTCTGCGATAGAAAGACCCTCAAAATAATGCAGATGTATTATCTGCCGTACTTTTTCAGGAAGCTTTCCTATACTTGTGTCAACTTCTCTCCGTTCTTCGGAAAGTGCATATAACACGGCGGGATTATCAGAGGTGTTGCCGATGATGTCAATATTATCAACAACATCCAAGGGAAGAAAACTGCGGTATCTGTTTATCATATTAATAGCACAGTTTTTAGCAATTCTACAAACCCACGGGCAATATTTCTTTGGGTCTTGCAAAGAATCAAGCTTCATCCAAGCAGTAACAAAGGCATCCTGTGCTGCATCCTCTGCCATAAACTGATTTTTGGTGAGTGACAGGGCAGAGGCTATAACAGCCTTTTGATATCGACTTACCAGAACCTCGTATGCCCTCTGTTCACCTGCAAGGGTGAGCATTACCAGAGTTTCATCTGATTCGTTTAAATAGTACATACGCACTCTCCTTTCTCAATGATCGGGACTCCCATTCTAAGCGCTTTGTCTTTAAGACACATATATGTATGAAAAGGTTGGGTTGTTTTAGAAAATTGTATCATAAAATATTGTTTTAGTCTATAAAAGGGAAAAAAGAACCGAACGGTCCGTTCGGTTCTTACAATATAATCTTCCACTCGTCTACCAATCTCTCTAACGACCACGCTGCATTTGCTGGTGAGGTGGAGGGCAGGCAGATAGCATCACGGTTTATTTCATCACGGATATATTTGTTATAGTATTTCAGTGCGGTTTTACCGTTGACATAAATGCTTTGTATATCTGCATTATCAAGTATTATGGAAATATCGTTGGGTATGACGTTTTTGATCGAGCTGTCCGAGCTTCCCGTGATATCACAGGCACCTATAACATCCCATAGTGCAATACCGTGTTTAATGAGAAAAATCTTCTTTTCCTCTGTGTTTTCGGGGATTTCGGTATCAAATACAGCTGCCAATACTCTCCAAAAACGATTTTGTTTATGCCCGTAAAAGAAGTCGGCTTCTCTTGATGTGACAGAAGGAAAGCTACCTAATATCAGTATTTTTGATTCATTGTTATATACGGGTGGGATAGGATGATTTATCATAATTATAATTCTATCTTCCTATCCTTAAAATAATATTCCTTGTCTCTGTCGTTTATCTCTCTCAGCACACGGCAGGGATTGCCTACCGCAACTACGTTTGAGGGAAGATCCTTTGTGACAACCGAGCCCGCACCGACAACGGTGTTGTCACCGATAGTCACACCGGGAAGAACGATGACCCCTGCGCCAAGCCAACAGTTACGTCCTATGTGAACAGGCATATTATACTGATATCCCTGTTCTCTAAGCTCCGGCAGTATGGGATGACCTGCAGTTGCGACGGTTACGTTGGGTCCGAACATAGTACAGTCCCCCACGTATATATGGGTATCGTCAACCAAGGAAAGATTGAAGTTTGCGTAGATATTATTGCCAAAATGAACGTGCTTGCCACCAAAGTTTGCGTGAAAGGGAGGCTCTATATAGCAGTTTTCTCCTATCTCACAAAACATCTCTTTCAGCATTTTGCCACGCTTTTCAAGCTCTGTGGGTCTCGTTTGATTAAAATCATATAGCTTATCGAGACACTCTGTCTGTTTTGCAAATATCTCTTTGTCATAGGGAGGATAAATATCGCCCGTGTGCATCTTATTTATCATTATTTACCTCGTTGAATTTATCAAATAATGCCTTTGACATTTCTTGCATTACCTTTATGTCAGCTTTTAGCACCTTGCGGTCATAGGTCACAAGACCGTTTGTTTCGTCCTCTATATCGCTTAACTGCGTAAGCACGGTAGCACACAGACCCTTTTCGATATTGGGGATTATTTCATTTCTGTATAAGCTATCAAGGGATTTGGTAAAGTCCTCTGTATTGTCAAAATACTTATACCCATATGTCTTTGACAGATTGAAGGAATGCTCGGGTATCTTGCAGCTATAACCACCGAACTCGGAAAGAACCAAGGGTTTGGCAGAGGGCTTTAAGTTGATCTTTTTGAAATACACGTGCTCGCTTACCACATCACTTTCCTTTGGCTTAAACCAACCCGAAGCGGTATCGTATATCCTTGTAGGGTCAAACTCCTTGAACTTACGGTAGAGCTTGTCGGCGTCGTGCTGTCCCCAGCCCTCGTTGAATATGGTGTAATAGCATACCGAGGGATGGTTGTAGAGTAAGCGCATCATATCCATAGAAATCTTGCGGAACTCTGCTTTTATCTTTTCGGGAACAGGCCTTGTAAGACCTCTTTTTATACCGATAGTAGGTAAAGCCGTATCAAGCAGAAAATTATATCCGCCGCAGTTCATCATATCCTGGAATACTATCATACCGTATTTATCACAGTAATAATAGAATAGCTCAGGCTCGATCTTAATATGCTTGCGCAGCGTATTAAAGCCGAGCTTTTTCATTGTAAGGATATCATATTTGTATCCCTCGGGGGATGCGGGAGTATATATTCCGTCAGAATAATATCCCTGATCCAGCACTCCGTGGAAGAAATAAGGCTTGCCGTTAAGACAGATGTAGTTATTTTCAATAGTAATAGTACGGAGAGCAAAATATGACTCTATTCTATCCTCACCGCATTCTATACTAAAATCATATAAATGCGGATTTTCGGGCGACCAATGTATTGGATCGTCAATATCAATCTTGATATAGCTACCGTCAAATTCATATACCTTGCCGCCAAGAGTCAGCTTTTTGTGTTTACCGCCGCCTACTGTTTCTACCTTGACCGAATCAAGGCTTGGAGTTATCCATAAGCCCTTGATATATTCCTTAGGAAGTTCTTCAAGCCATACCGTCTGCCATATTCCGCTTATGGGGGTGTACCACATACCGCCCCGCTTTTTTCTCTGCTTGCCGTATGCACTTGATCTGTCAAGGTCATCGGTTACAACGACCCTTAAGGTGTTGTTGTCTTTAAGATACTCGGTTATATCAGCCTCAAAGGGCAGATATCCGCCGTTGTGGGTGATAATATGAGTGTCGTTTATATAAACCTCGGCGATCTGATCCACCGCACCGAAATGAAGTATTACGTTTTTATCTGTTTTAAGAGAAAATTCTCTTTTATAAACGTACTTTTCATCCTTTTTAAGCTCACGGTTTATACCCGAAAGCAGGGATTCGGGCGGAAAGGGAACTCTTATCTTTTCGATATAGCTTTCTTTGTTATCTTTTAAAACAGATAGCTCCCATTCACCGTTCAAGGGAATATAGCTGTCCCTTTTAAGTGTAGGTCTGGGATATTCGCTATCCCAGGTTATTTTGCTATCTCTGAACGGTGTATATAAATGTTGAAATTTTTGTTTCATATTTTCACAACCATTTTAAAAAATTAAAAGCGACTTGTCGGAGCAAGTCGCTTTTTCTGGCCCGCCTTACAGGATTCGAACCTGCGACCAACGGAATCGGAATCCGGTACTCTATCCGGCTGAGCTAAAGGCGGATACTAACACATTGTACCACAGTAGCAGTAAATTGTAAACCGATTTTTGAAAATATTTGATTATTTATTTAGGTTGACAATTTATTGAAATATATGTATTATATTTGTAATGTATAGATATTAGAGGTGCAAAATGATAGATATCACATTATGGACAGACAACTTTATACAGACCCTCATAAAGACCTTCGGCGAGCGTGTATGGTTTGCAGGACTACAGGGAAGCTATGCAAGAGGAGAAGCTGTAGATACAAGTGACATAGATACGGTAGTAATTCTTGATACCCTTACAGCCGACGATATTAAGAACTATAACACTATGCTTGATACTATGCCGAACAGAGAGCTTGTGTGCGGATTTATATCCGGCAAGCAGGAGATTTTGAACTGGGAGCCATCAGATCTCTTTCAGTTTTATTATGATACCAAGCCTATAATCGGAACACTTGACGGGCTTTTACCCATGATAACTCCGGAAGCAATCGACAGGGCGATCAAAACGGGAGCCTGCAATATATACCACGGCTGTGTGCATAATATGCTGTATGACAAAAGCGAGGACATTCTATACGGATTATATAAATCCGCATCCTTTGTTTTACAGGCACTCTGCTTTAAACAAACAGGGCAGTATATTACTCATATAAAGGACATCTCAGATTACCTCTCTGACGATGATCGAAATGTGATCAATACCTTTATATGTCTTAAATCCGGCGGTAAAGTCGATTTTGAGGTAATGTCTAAAGAATTGTTCGAATGGTCACGAAAGTATATAAAATAACCTGCAATCGGCAGGTTTATTTTATACCATACAACGTCAGTGTATTCTCATCATTCACTACCCCGAGAAATATCTCATTTGCCGACTTATACCCCTTTTCCTTTAATTGCTTATCAAGCCATATAAGATCAAGACCCATTCGCTTTAGATTACCATCAAGCACTTGTCCGTCCATTATGACCTCTGTTGATATATGGGCTTGTTTTACTGTAATCGACATGTCTTCGGGAGTGACAGGTCTTTTACTACTTTTAGACAGTATACTCAGCTTTCCGTTATATTCAAACACTGCGGTCTGTATATCTTCAAGATCAAAGAATCCCTGCTGACGGCACATTACCATGAACTCGCTCAGATCCATTTTAGCCTTTTTCATATTCTCCTTATATATCTTACCGTTATGCATAATTATGGTAGGCGTTCCGTTGATATACTTCCGCATACGGGGAAGCTTGTTTGTCATAACAGTCAAGCCTACGGCAACAAACCCGTATATTATCATGGCTATCAGAGGATGTAATGGCCTTTCAAGCTCGGTTGCCATCTCTGCCGCTATCGAGCCTATTGTTATTCCCGTAATATAATCAAAAAAATCAAGCTGGGACATTTGCTTATGTCCCAGTATTTTTGCTATTAAAAAGAGTGCCGCCGCAGAAAAGAGGGAAGTAAGACATACCTTTAAAATTTCCATATATACCTCCGTGGATGTAATAATGGTAGTATTCCTCTTATCCCTGTGTTTTATTACAAAGCTCTCTTTGTGTTGCTATGGTAACCAGGGTATCACCCAGCTGTACCAATACAGATGCCAGCAACAGCAGCTCATTGTCAGACATATTACAAGCCAAGGTGTTGGCAACGGCGGTTATTCCCGCTGTTAACTCACAAGTATTCACATATATCACCCCATAACATAATATGTGTTTGACAAATTTTCGGTTATGTGATATCCTAAATCTACAGAAAAGAGGTTCACTATGTATTTACTTTGGCTTATTCCGCTATGTATAATAGCACTTATATTAATTTCTTCTTTTGTGTGCTTTATGCTCACCTTCTATTCGCCAACGCGTAAGCCTTTGGGCGAGGACGAGTACGAAATACCCGAGGGCGAGATATACGAAAAATACCGCGATTATATGGAAACCTGGATCAAGAACAGCCGCACAATGCCTCACGAGGATATGTGTATTACCTCCTTTGACGGTCTTAAGCTTCGCGGTAAGTACTATGAATACAGTAAGGATGCAGTTGTTGAGATACTTTTCCACGGCTACAGAGGCTACGGAGAACGCGACCTTGCGGGAGCTATAGACAGATGCTTTAAGTTAGGCAGAAGCGCTCTTATTGTTGATCAGAGGGCAAGCGGACAAAGTGACGGACATATTATCACCTTCGGTATAAAGGAACGCTATGACTGTCTTAGTTGGGTGGAGCATTGTATCAAGCGCTTTGGGGATGATGTCAAAATCAAGATAACAGGTGTTTCTATGGGTGCTTCAACAGTTGTAATGGCATCCGGCCTGGAGCTTCCCAAAAATGTTATAGGAGTTCTTTGTGATTGCGGATACACCTCACCAAAGGCAATTATCAAAAAGGTCTTAAAGGATATCAACCTTCCTGTGTTTATCTTTTATCCTCTTATCCGTTTGGGTGCAATGATTTACGGAGGCTTTGACATAGAATCCGCCTCCCCCATAGAAGCAATAAAAAAATGTAGGCTGCCTATGCTTATCTTCCACGGTGACGAGGATGCCTTTGTGCCTCATTATATGGGTCAGCAGCTTTTTGATGCCTGCGGCTCGGATAAAAAGTATTTTCATACCGTCAAGGGTGCGGGTCACGGACTTGCCTTTCCTGTAGATAAGGAAGGCTATCTCAATACGGTACGCAAAACATCTGCCGAATGGGGAATATAACCGAATATTTACAGGGTGTTTACCCTCTTGTGATAAAGCCCGAAAAACTCGGGCTTTTTTGTTTATTTATAAGGAATTTAGTATTACTTATCCGTATAATAAGTGAAGGGGTAAAAATCCCAACGGAGGTAAAATAATGGATAACGGTGCAAGTAGCTACCGCCGTTTTCTTGATGGTGACGAAGCCGCCTTTGACGATATAATGAAGGAATACTTCTACGGTCTTGTGTTTTTTGTTGACCGTTATGTGAGGGATATCCACACAGCCGAGGATATTGCTATGGATACCTTCTGTGAGCTTATAGTCAATAAGCACAGATACAACTTCAGGGTGTCCCTTAAGACCTATCTGTATATGATGGGCAGAAGCCGTGCTATAGACTACATAAGGCACAAAAAGGTCATTAAAACCACAGAGCTTGCTGATGCTTTGGATATAAGCGACGGTGTGAGTCTTGAGGAGCTTGTGCTTACAGAGGAGCGCAAAATAAAGGTTCACAAGGCAATAGCCGACCTGCCCGAGGATATGGGTATAGCTATACACCTCATATATTTTGAGGAAATGAGCTATAAGGATGCCGCAAGAGTAATGAAAAAGAGCCGTAAGCAGGTAGATAACCTCTTATACCGTGCAAAGAAAGAGCTTCGCGCTGTTCTCGGAGAGGATGGTGAGCTATAATGAAGGAATTAAAAGAATACAAGGCGGAGATCTTCCGCAGAAGCGAAGAAAAAATAAAGGAACGAAAGAAACAAACTAAAAGAAGCATTATACTTTGTACTGCGTTTTGTCTTTTCTTTGCTGCTTCGGCGTTGTTTATACCGCCTATGCTGACGGATAATGCGGATGGAGCAACAGCAGAACAGGATCATATTATCATTGATGATGCAGACGGAGCCGAGGCCGTTGATACCGGCGTTCCTGCCTATATACGGGTTGAGATAACGGAAGAGGGGAAAACTACGGCAGATATTGACGATACAAATAAAATAGCAAAGATAGAGCAAGTAATTAATTATTGCTTTAGTGACAATTATCTTTATTATGATGTAAGCGAGCGGCAGGAAAAGGCAGAGATCCGTGACGAGAGCCATACAGAGTACAGTATGAGCGAAAGCATAACCGAAAATGATGATGAAGGCTCAGACGCTATCACTATTACCCTGACAGCAGCTGACGGTTATAAAAAGACACTCATAATTAACGATAATATTCTTATTGACTTTGAGCTTGGTGTTGATACAGATGTTACAGAATCAAGGCTTGAGGAGCTTAAAGCACTATTTTCGTAAATATGTAATCGGAGGAATAATCATGAAAAAATATATTTTTATTATTCTTGTGATCATACTTACGATATGTGTAACAATCGCAACCGTTATTTTGTGCGATAAAGATGGTTCTGTAGATGATATTTCCGTAAAAACCAAGGAAAGTACCGATGGAGAAGAAATTCAGTCTCAGGATATTGATTTCACAGCCGAGTATATCCGCACAGGCAGTTATATCGAGGGTAATGTATATCCCATAGTAGAAACAATTTGTTCCTACGAGGCATTGACAGAGTATTATGAAAGCAACAAGGAGAGCTATTACCTTGAAAGAAGGGACAAGAGCTATGAGGATAGTACACTCGGTTTCCTTGATGCATATGACAGCTATACCGAAGATTTCTTCGAGGATAAATCACTAATTTTCGTAATACTTGAAGAACCCAGCGGCTCAATTCGGCACAAGGTTGACTATGTAAGGAGGGCTGACGGCGGTATAAACATAGGTATTGATCCTATAGTTCCCGAAGCGTGCACCGATGATATGGCTCTTTGGCATATAATAATTTCGGTGGATAAGATAGAATTACCCAAAAACGAAAAGAGTATTCGTATATTCTATGACTCAAAAGAAATGCCAAGAGAATACTTTGCCTTTTCCTTTACCTGGGGATGCTACGGTGTCAGCTTCTATGACAGCGAAACGGGAATACTGATAAAAGAAAAGAACGCAACCTATCCACATAAATATACTACCAATCTTACGCTTACCAAAGAACAGCTTAATGAGATATCTACGCTTATCGAAGAGCTTGATATTAACTCATATTATGATAGATACGACCCTCACAACGGTAAGCTTCATTCCTCGCCCTCTATGACCCTTGTATTGAGCGTTAAAACAGAGGACTATTACAAATCGGTCACGGCAGAGGATATAGCCTTGGGCTTTGATGAATGCAGTAATCAAAAGGGACGGAAATTTCTTTCGGTATGTAAGCGTATACAGCAGATAATCACGGAATCCGAAGAATGGAAGGCTTTGCCCGAATACGAATTTATCTATTCTTAAGGAGGTCATTATGAAAAAGAAAATATGGATACCGATAGCTATAGCTGTTGTAATTGTGTTACTTGCCGTACTGTTTGTCCCCATACCCAAGGGAAGCTATGACGACGGCGGAACAAGGGAATATGTCGCACTTACCTATAAAATAGTAGTATGGCACAGAATAATGTCATCAAATGAGTTTTATAAAAACACAAGTATATACTTTGGCGCTGACAGAAACAAATCCATAGACGAGCTATGGGATCTTGAATATAAAGAACAGCCCTTACAGGGTACCGACATTATTCAAAGCACCGATACCTTGCATGAATTTATCGCTGTTATAGTCGAGTATAACGGCAGTATTGCGGTGGTAGAACCCCTTGAGGGAGAAGAGGAGAGAAATTCCTGCAGCCGTATATCCTTCCCGGTAGGTGAGCTTGACGATATTGAGCCCTGTGTGGGTGATACTGTTCGCGTTTATTATACAGGCGGAATAATGGAGACCTACCCCGCCCAGATTAATGTAGACTCATGGGAGTATTACCCTCTGGAGCCTTACTTTGATGTATCAAACGGCTATGATATAGTTGACGAAAAGCCTGTAATATACCTCTATCCCGAAGAAGAAACCGAGGTGTCGGTAAAACTAAAGCTTGACGGTGAGCTTACCTGCACATATCCCGAGTATAAGAACGGATGGCAGGTAACTGCATCCCCCGACGGAACACTTACCGATGCAGAGGGTCAGATATACAACTACCTTTATTGGGAAGGTGTAACAAATGCAGAATACGACCTTTCAAAGGGATTTTGCATAAAGGGTGAGGACACAGCCGTTTTCCTTGAACAAGCTCTTGAAAAGCTTGGTCTTAACCGCCGTGAGGCGAATGAATTTATAGTATATTGGCTACCTAAAATGGAGTCTAATCCCTACAACATAATCTCATTCCAAACAGATATTTATACCGCATCGGCAGAGCTTATGATCGACCCCGTACCCGCAACACTTATTCGTGTATTTATGGCCTGGCAGGATAGTGATAAATTTATTTCAATTCCCGCCCAAGAGCTTACCGCACCAAAGCGCGAAGGCTTTGCCGTTATCGAATGGGGTGGAAGTGAAATCAAATAAGTTTTATGTCAACATAACAGTACTGTTTAATTGCAGTGCTGTTTTATTTTTGGAAATAAAAAATAAACAGTTTATTAATATTGACATCATATTACATGTTGTGGTACAATTATTGTAATGTTTTTTCGGAGGAAAATATAATGAACGCAATTATGAAAAAGCTTACTGCGGTGATGCTGATCACCTGCACTCTTATGGCTGTTATTCCGCCTATGGCGATCACAGCCGCCGTACAGAGCGCAGAATTAGCAGAGCTTTATGCAATCGCAGAAGCAAATTCACAGCTTACATGGTATACCGATAAGCCTACCGGAGATGTTTCGGAGTACGGCTATGCATATACCGCAACATATGACGAGGACGGCAATCTTGTGGACGATGAGCCTAATGTCGGCGGTCTTACAGCTGCACAGCTTGCCGAAGCCGAGAGCTATCCCTCAAGCTATAACAGTATGGATGTTACCAACTCTGTGAGTGCCTCTATTATTTCCGAGGTAAAGGATCAGGGTAACTACGGAACCTGCTGGGCTCAGGCGGCTAACTCTGCAGCAGAAACTGTATATCTGCGCAATTATCCTGTAGAGGATGTTGATTTTGCAGACGGTGCCCTTTCTTATTTTGCGCTTAAGCCTACTACAGACCAGAGCGTACCCTACTACGGTGACGGTACCGATACTGCCGATTTTCTTAACAACGGTGGTAACAACTTCTGTTCAGGCTCTGCATTTGCTCTTTGGTCGGGGCCGGATTTTGACCAGTATTCACCCGACCCCGATTGGACAGCTAATGCCGATTCACTTACATACAACGAGACTAACCGTCTTGTAAGCGAGCAGCATCTTATTACCAATATCATGATCGACGGTCATAACAACGATGCCCTTAAGTATATGATAAAGAACTTCGGCGGTGTTGTTGCTACATATTTCTCATGGAGCAAATATTATAAGACAGGTGAGATAACCACCTTCTATCAGAATGTTGAGGACACACTTAACCACGCGGTTTATATCGTTGGCTGGGATGACAGTATTCCCACCTCTGCCTTTGCAGTTGCTCCTCCTGCCCCGGGTGCGTGGCTTGTAAAGAACAGCTGGGGAACCGAGTGGGGTGACGACGGATATTTCTGGATGTCCTATTATGAGCCCTCTCTCAATTACTGCTGGCTTATGGACTTTGAGGATACAAGCGTTGTTGACAACAACTACAGCTATGACGGCACCTGGGCACAGGGTATAGGCTATGTTGCTATGGAAACAGGTGCCAAAAAATCCGCAAAGACCGCAAACGTATTTACCGCAAAGGGCGACGAAATACTCAAGCAGGTAGGCTATTACAATAAGAATACATCTGCTGACATTACAGTTTATATCTATCTCGGCGGTTCAGGCGACCCCGATACAGGTACTCTTGTACATACCCAGTCCGAGTCTGTTTCGGGCGAGGGCTACCGTACAATGAAGCTTGATAAGCATATTACTCTTTCTAAGGGTCAGCGCTTCTCCATCATTGTTGAGATCGACTCTACCTATCCCGGTGAAGATTCCTATATAGCTATGGAAAATTCATCCTCCTGTAAGGGTGCTATAGGACAGAGCTATTATCTTATGGCAGAATCTACAAGCTATAAGATGTGGACTGCGGTAGACTATAATGCCATCATCAAGGCGTTTACCTCTGATATAGCAGAGGTTGACAAGTCCTCTGTTATCAATATGTACAATGCCGCTCTTGAGGCAGGCTTTGCTGAGGATAACATCTATATGCAGTATGCAAAGAATGTTATAGACGATCCTAATGCCTGCAAGCAGGATTGTATCAATGCCTACAAGCGTTTGGGTCATCAGTATAATGTAAAGGGAACTGTGGTTTCCTTTGATCCCGTGCTTCCCGTAGAGGCTCCGGAGTCTATTGCTACAGGTACAGGTAATGTTATCATTCTCCCCGAGATTACTCCCGAATATGATGGCTGGGCATTTATAGGCTGGAGTGCTGACGGTGGTATTTCAAACGGTTATTATGCTCCCGGCACCAAGTATTATGTTCCCGGTAATATCACACTCAAGGGTGTATGGGTCACCTCTGACGATGACGGAAAGATAACAGACGGAACGGGTAAGTATGCTGTTTATTACTCTGCCAACGGTGGCTACTGGAGAGACAACGACAGCCGTATCAGAAAGGCTAAGAACGATGAAACCAACGGTCTTATGAGATACGGTGAAGTATTTGATTTCCCGGCTGATACCTTCTATATGTACCGTGACGGCTACCGTCTGCAGACAGATAAGGATGATATGACCGAGGTTGAGTTCTGGTCGGGTAACGGCAAGGGTGAGACCACATACGGCGATGTTGATGCCAACAACGGCTACGAGTACGAAATATACGAAAACGTATATAAGGACAGCCTGTTTATGGTAAACGAAAGCCGTGTACCCTACGGTAAGAATATATTTATATATGCTGCCTGGGACCCCATTGTTACATACGATATGAACGATGGAACAGGAGTAACAGTACAGGATTTCAATTATATCACAGACGGTGATGAATATACAGTTCTCGGCATAGGTGATTACACCGCATATGCAGATGAAAATGGTAACCTCAAGACTAATCGTGAGAACTACAAGGGTCTTACCGTTATTCCCGAAAAGGCTGACGATACCCTTACAGGCTGGAACACCAAGGCTGACGGAAGCGGTATGTTCTACGCAATAGGCGAAGAATATAATATAACCGAGCCTGTTACCCTTTACGCAGTATGGGAATCTGCAGGACCTCACGAGCATAGCTATAGCTCCACAACTACCACAATGCCCACATGTACAGAGGACGGTGTTCTCACATACACCTGTACCTGTGGTGAGTCCTACACCGAAGCAATCGCAGCTCTCGGCCATGTATGGAAGGATTGGGAAGTAGTAAAAGAAGCTACCGAAACCGAAGCAGGCGAGGAACAGAGATCCTGCCGCCGTGGCTGCGGTGCAGTAGAAACAAGAGAGATACCTAAGCTCTCAACAGATCCCGCTATCAAGGCAGTTAACAACTACACAGTAACTCTTGATAATATCAATGATATCAAGGAAATCAGATTTGCAATCGGTACCTATACAACAGGCTCCGAGATCAAGGCAGCAGAGAAAAATGTTACTCTTGATGCCGCAACAGTAGCAAAGTACACCGTTAACGGTGTAATGACCTATGATCTGCCCTGGATGGGTACATATACCTTCTGGGTAAGACTTAATGACGGCACAGGCTATTTCCTCTATGCCGATGTAAATGAAATTACTCCTTATGCAGAATCCTACGGCGTTAAGCTTACCGTAAAGGATTACGCAGAAAACTACAAGGATATGTGGCTTGCAGAAGGTACATTTAACAGTTATGCAGAAATTAAGGCCTCCACAGGATTTAAGTATCAGGCATCTGCATCTAAGCTTGACCTCTATGCAAAGACTACACATGATTTCAGCTACACAATGACCAACCCCGGTGATTACACCGTGCTTATCAGATACAATGACGGCAGTTTTGATGTAATTCACCATACTCTTACAGTTGATGTTCCCGTATTTACCGAAAACGGACTTCAGGTTATCGTAAGTAATATCCCCGATATCAAGATAATCAGAACCGCATACGGCGAATACAACTCTGTTTCCGATATCAAGAAGGC
>JAFYLH010000003.1 GCA_017537175.1 Clostridia bacterium
CACGGATTGTCAAGAGATAAATAAGATACTAATGTCAATTACGATGACACAAAATAATTGAGAATTTCGAATTGAGAATTGAGAATTAAAAAAGCACTTCTTACGAAGTGCTTTTTTCAAACCCCTGTGTAAATCCGTTCGCATCAGCCGAGGATATGTCTCCTCCTATGACCTTGTTGCGGTAGATAAGCAGAGTTGCAATTACCTCTCCGTCATAGTCGGGATAATTGGTTATTTTGTAGCAGTAGCGGATGACCTCTTTGTTTTTGTATTTTGACAGGTCAAGACCCATTGATTTTTGTATCTCGTTATAGCCGGTATAGACGCGGTCAAAGTCGTCGGGTATGGTGACCGTTTCTTCCTTTGTGGGTGACGGCTCTGCCTCCCAGCCGAACTGCTTTAGAAAATTAATTCTGTCATCATTTGATTTTATCCCCGAATAATTTATTTTTTCTCCCGGCGAAAAGGTTTGGGCATCCTCGGTATCTACCGTGGGTATAAGGCATATAAGTGTGATCAGCGTTACCACCGACAGTATCACTCCGCCAAAAAATTTAAGTGTACTTGCCCTTACCGAATATATAAACATTTTATCTCCCCCTTGTTGTATATTTATATTTCTTCCCGCTTGCAATTATACTGATAATATGATAAAATAATATAAATTCAGTTTTGAGAGGCAGTATGATATTAGAAAAATATTTGATTCCCGATGTTATTTTTAATGATATATACGAGATAACTCCCGAGTTTCTACTCTCAGAGGGGATACACGGACTGGTGCTTGATATAGACAATACCCTTGTTACCTATGATGACCCTGTGCCTACACCCTCTGTCTCAGAGTGGTTCAAGGCTATGGAGACAGCGGGCATAAAGCTGGCATTTGTTTCAAACAACTCGGATCCCAAGCGGGTGACTACCTTTAATGAGGGTCTGGGATATTTTGCAATGCATAAGGGCGGTAAGCCCTTTGGCAAGGGTGTGCGCCGCGCTATGGCGGCTATGGGCACTACCAAGGAGAATACCGCTATCATCGGAGATCAGCTGCTGACCGATATTATGGCAGGCAAGTGCGCGGGACTTAAAAGATCCTTTGCCGTGCTTCCCATAAAGGACCGTACCGAGCTGTTTTTCAGAACCAAACGAAAAATAGAAGCTCCCTATGTAAAAAAATATCATAAGATACACGGAGATAAAAAATGAAAAATTATGCGTTGTTCGGCCCGGCAGGCAACTGTGACCGCTTTTATGCAGAGGGGCATAAGTCTACAAAAGAGGTTTTTAAGTGGCTTCACGATATAGGACTTGACTCCTATGAATACCAGTGCGGCAACGGTATCCGTACCAAGCTTGAGACCTTTGCCCAGCTCGGCGAGGAGGCAAAAAAATATGACATTCACCTGTCTCTGCACGCACCCTATTATATATCCCTTTCGGGTGTGGAACAGGACAAGCGCTTAAAGAGTCTTGACTATATCAAGGCAAGCGTGGATGCGGCGACGGCGCTGGGCGCAAAAAGTGTGGTCATCCATACAGGCTCCGCTTCAAAGATATCAAGAGAAGAGGCGGTGGCTTTAGCGGCAGACACTATGGCACGTACCCTTGATATGCTGGGGGATACAGACATTCACCTTTGCCTTGAAACCATGGGCAAGAAGAATCAGTTAGGCACCCTCGATGAGGTGCTACAGCTCTGTTCGGCAGATAAAAGGTTATATCCCTGTGTTGACTTCGGTCATCTTAACGCAAGGGATGTGGGCGGAGTTTTTGTGACAGCCGATGATTACCGCAGGCTCTTTGACCGTGTGGGTGAGCGCTTAGGTGAAGAAAAGGCAAAATATATGCATTGCCATTTTTCAAAGATAGAATACACCAACCAGGGCGAAAAGAAGCATCTTACCTTTGAGGACTCTACCTTCGGACCCGATTATGAGCCTCTTTGCGAGGCTATAGCAAGAGAGGGACTTTGTCCCCGTATCATCTGCGAGTCGGCAGGAACTCAGGCGGACGATGCGCTGGCGATGAAACGCAGTTACATCGCAATGCGGAATTAGGCCTGAGGCAAAGCCTCTTGGCACTCCCTCCGGTCGGAATTCGGAATGCGGAATTAAGGATGATTTTTGTCTTTGGACAAAAATCTGTATTAAATTAAAACAGAGGATAAAAAATATGAACACAAGACTTATTAAATTACAGGAAAGATTAAAGGATATAGCAGACGGTGTTATCGTCACCAATGAAAAGAATATAAGATATCTTTGCGGCTTTGACTATACCGACGGATATCTGGTTATAAGTAATAGTAAGGCAGTTCTCGTTTGCGATTTCAGATATATCGAGGCGGCAAAAAAGGAAGGTGACCCTGCCTTTGAGGTATTTATGATGTCGGGTCCCCGCAAGGACTGGCTTGTACCCATGCTCTCCGAGATGAATATAAAGACTCTTGCCTTTGAGGACAATTCTATGACCGTCAAGGCTCACGCTACCCTTGAAAAGGATGTAGAGGGTGTTACCCTTGTCCCCCTTGGCGAGGTAATAACCGAGCTTCGCGAGTACAAGGACGAGACCGAAATGAACAATATGATCGCCGCTCAGCGTATAGCAGAGAAGGCCTTTGAGCATATTTTAGGCTTTATTACTCCTGAGAGAACAGAGAGAGAGATCGCTCTTGAGCTTGATTTTGAAATGAGAAGACTTGGAGCACAGGGCTCCTCCTTTGAGACTATCGCGGTGTCGGGTACAGCCTCCTCTATGCCCCACGGTGTTCCCCGTAGCTGCAAGCTGGAAAAGGGATTTTTGACAATGGACTTCGGCGCTCTCTACAACGGTTACTGCTCGGATATGACCCGTACCGTATGTATAGGCAAGGCTGATGATGATATGAAGCGTATGTACAATACCGTTCTTGAAGCACAGCTTCGCGCTATTGATGCTATGCACCACGGCATCAACTCAAAGGACGCGGATGCGGTTGCCCGTGATATTATTTACGGTAACGGTTACAAGGGATATTTCGGTCACAGTCTGGGTCACGGTGTGGGTATGGATATTCACGAAGCACCCTCTGTTTCTCCTAACGGCGAGGGTAAGGTGCTTACTACAGGTCATGTTGTAACCTGTGAGCCGGGCATCTATATTGAGGGCAAATACGGTGTCAGAATAGAGGATATGCTCTTCTTCTACCCCGATAAGGTGGTTGATATTACAAAAACTGCAAAAGAATTGATAGAAATTTATTAAAAACCCTTGCAATATTAACCATTATATTGTAAAATAAATTGAATATGAATAAACACAATTTGGAGGTTATATAATATGGTAACAGCTGGTGATTTCAGAAACGGCGTAACTTTTGAGTATGAGGGCAACGTGCTTCAGGTAGTTGAGTTCCAGCACGTAAAACCCGGTAAGGGTGCAGCCTTTGTTCGTACAAAGTGCAAGAATGTAAAGACAGGCTCTGTTGTTGAGCGTACCTTCTCCCCTACAGAGAAGTTTGAGAATGCTCAGGTTGACAGACGCGAGATGCAGTATCTCTATACCGACGGCGATCTCTACTACTTCATGGATATGGAGTCCTATGAGCAGATGCCCATCGGTGCTGACAAGCTTGATGACAACTTCAAGTTCGTTAAGGAAGAAATGATGTGCAAGATCGTTTCCTACAAGGGCGACATCTTTGCAGTTGAGCCTCCCATGTTCGTTGAGCTCGAGGTTACCGACACCGAGCCCGGCTTCAAGGGTGATACAGCTCAGGGTGCTACCAAGCCCGCTACTCTTGAGACAGGCGCTACCATCAAGGTTCCCCTGTTCATCGAGATCGGCGAGATGCTCCGTATCGACACCCGTACAGGTGAATATTTAGAGCGTGCATAATTGCTCTGAATTCCAAAGAAATTAATTAGGAGGTAATGACAATGAACATTACTGAAAAGGCAGCTTATCTTAAGGGTCTTGCTGAGGGTATCGCTCTCGATCCCGCTAAGCCCGAAACTAAGCTTATCAATGCACTTATCGACTGTGTAAACGAGCTCGCTCTCACCATCGCTGATATGGATGAGGATCTCGACACTCTTGAAGCATATATCGAAGAGATCGACGAGGATCTCGGTGATGCTGAAGAATACCTCTACGGTCCCGATGACACATGCGACTGCGACTGTGACGATGACTGTGACTGCTGCGATTGCGACTGTGATTGCGACGACGAAGAGGAAGAGTGCTGCTGCTGCGAGTGCGACTGCGACGCAGAGTAATTGAATAATCGATAACTAAAAGCCTTTCGGTTAGACCCGAAAGGCTTTTGTGTATATAACGAATAATCGGGTTTAACGAGGGTAAAATATAGAAAACATCAATTTACACCCCCTTAACTTGACATTAACTAAAAATCATAAGACAGGGGACTCATAAGACAGGGGACTCATAAGACAGGGGACTGTCCCCTAAGACAGGGGACTGTCCCCTGTCTTACATAAATTCGTGATGACCTGATAAAGGAATAGCAGTTGTTTTTTTACAGAGTCCCTTGAATATGGCTCGATTATATAAAATAATCCATTCTGCACCTATATAAGTGCATTTCAAGTTTAACATGGTTATATAATATTGTCAATAGTTTTGTTCTTAAATAAGTGCAAAGGTTGACGAGATGAATATATTATACGAAAAGCGTGTTGGCAACAATATACGCAAATACAGAGAAAAAATAGGAATGACACAAAACGATCTGGCTGCCAAGCTTCAGATAAACGGTTGTGACATAACCAGAAGTGGGCTGGCAAAGATCGAGGTTGGTCAACGACATATATATCCCGATGAATTAATGAACATAAAGAAGATATTGAAGGTAAGCTACGAGAGCTTACTGGAAGAATGAACCGAACGGATCTCCGTTCGGTTTTTTTGTTGCTAAATTGCTACGCAGCTAAATTGTTCGCTTACACTCACAGCTAAATTGCACTTCGTGCAGCTAAATTAAATTCGGCATATAGCTCGCCGAAGCCGAATTTAGCTCCTGCCCCTCGGGGACCCCGAAGCGAGCTTGCCGAGCTTTGGGGAATGGGAGACCGAATTTAGCTGAAAAAAGTGCCTTCGGGCACTTTTTTCTTGGGGACAGTCCCCTGTCTCAAGACAAAAAGCAGTTCGGTTGAACTGCTTTTTGTGTTATATGAGATAGTGGTAAAATACCACTATTTTTTAATAACCGGATTTATTAGATAAAAGCTAAATTGCTACGCAGCTAAATTGTTCGCTTACACTCACAGCTAAATTGCACTTCGTGCAGCTAAATTAAATTCGGCATATAGCTCGCCGAAGGCGAATTTAGCTCCTGCCCCTCGGGGACCCCGAAGCGAGCTTGCCGAGCTTTGGGGAATGGGGGGGAATTTAGCTTGCTTAGCAAATTTAGCTCGGCGAAGCCGAATTTAGCTAAGAAAAAAGTGCCAAAACGGCACTTTTTTCTTATGTTGGTACCCTTTAAATCCACATTATCACTTTGTTATGATATTTGCGGAGGTGAGCAGATGGAAGAAAAAATAGACGCTCTGACGCTTAAGCTGATTAAAAAGATAGACAGAGCCATAAAGGAGCTTGACAGCTATACCCTTACCACACATACAAAGGAAAAAAGCGTGGAATATGACGATGAGGGCAAAAAGGCTGTCAGCGAGGTCATTGTTGAGACCGAGGAGATAAAGATAGTCAAGGGTACGGTCAACACCTCGGCACTTAAAAGCATAGCCTCTGCCATTAAGGAGCTGAGGGGCAGGGACGAGGTCGCCGAGGATACGGGTATTACCGTAGTCTTGTCCGAGGATATAAAGGAGCTTGCCGAATGAAGAAAATTATAATAGGTACTCCAAACGAAAAGCAGCTTCTCTTTATGAAGGAGCGGCACCGCCATATAGCCTTTGGCGGTGCAAGAGGGGGCGGCAAGAGCTGGGCGGTAAGAGCCAAGGCAAAAATGATGTGTATGAGATATCCCGGTATACGCATCCTTATTGTCCGCCGTACCTATCCCGAGCTTTATAACAACCATATCAATATTCTGCGCAAGGAGCTTTTTGGTATAGTCAAGTATAACGACAAGGAAAAGACCATGACCTTTCCTAACGGCTCTACCGTAAGCTTTTCATACTGTGCCTCGGATAAGGATCTTGACCGGCTGCAGGGTGTTGAATATGATGTTATCTTTCTCGACGAGGCTACCCAGCTTTCTGAGTTTCAGATGAGGGCAATAGTTGCCTGCGTCCGTGCGGTAAACGATTATCCCAAGCGGGTCTACTATACCTGTAACCCCGGGGGCAAGGGTCACAGCTATATTAAGCGACTGTTTATAGACAAGAGATATAACGAGGGAGAAAACCCCTCGGACTATGCCTTTATCCAGTCCCTTGTTACAGACAACACCGCCCTTATGGAGGCTGACCCCGAGTATATAAGGCAGCTTGAGGCTTTGCCTCCAAAGCTCCGCGATGCCTGGAGGTACGGAGATTGGAATATATTTGAGGGTCAGTTTTTTGAGGACTTTATAGATAATCCCGACGGGTATAGCGACCGCCGCTTTACCCATGTTATTCCCGCCTTTGATATACCCAAAAGTTGGAGCATTTTCCGCTCCTATGACTTTGGCTATAACAAGCCCTTTTCCCTGGGATGGTGGGCGGTGGATCACGACGGTGTCATATACCGTATACTTGAGCTTTACGGTTGCACCAAAAATCCAAACGAGGGTGTTAAGTGGACTCCCGAAAAACAGTTTAGTGAGATAGCCCGAATAGAAAGGGAGCATCCCTGGCTCAGGGGCAGAAGCATACAGGGAGTTGCCGATCCCTCTATCTGGGATACCTCCCGCGGAGACAGCGTTGCAGACTCTGCGGCTAAATACGGAATATGGTTTACACCGGGAGACAATAAGCGCATCCCCGGCTGGATGCAGGTGCATTACAGACTCAGCTTTGACGAAAACGGATACCCCTTGATGTATGTGTTTGATAACTGCAAGGCATTTATCCGTACCATACCCCAGCTTACCTTCAGCGATACAGATCCAGAGGATCTTGATTCCTCTCTTGAGGACCATGTTGCCGACGAGGTAAGGTATTTCTGTATGACAAGGCCCGTAAGCCCCAAAAGAGCGGTTGCCGAGGCCTGTGTCGGAGATGATCCGCTTAATATGAGAGTGAATACAAAATATACAAAAATAAGGAGAGTAGATATATGAAAGAAAAGGATGTACTTATCCCCATTGGTAAGGACGAAATAATAAAGGCCCGTCAGACCCTTATGCGCTATAAAAGCGACAAGGTGAACCTTGAAAAGAAGATAGTGGCAAACGAGGACTGGTGGAAGCTCAGACACTGGGAGCAGCTGAGAACTGACCCTAAGGAATACAATCCTGCCTCAGCGTGGCTTTGGAATGTTATAGTTTCAAAGCACGCGGATGCTATGGACTCCTTCCCCGAGCCCAATCTTCTGCCCCGAAGCGAAGATGACCGTCTTGAGGCAAAAAAGCTGTCCTCTGTTATACCTGTCATACTTGAGCAGAATGATTTTGAAAGGGTATATTCAGAGCTTCAGTGGTATAAGCTCAAGCAGGGTACGGGGGTCTACGGTATCTTTTGGGATTGTGAAAAAAACAGAGGTCTGGGAGATATCAGCATACAAAAGGTGGATGTGCTGTCCCTGTTTTGGGAAAGCGGTATCAACGATATACAAAAGTCCAAAAACCTTTTTTATGTTACCCTGTGTGACCGCGATGAACTGAAGGAAAGCTACGGTATAAGCGACGAGGATATAGGCACGGCGGATGTGGATCTTGCAAAGTACAGGTATGACGACAGCGTAGATACCGCCGGCAAGGCTACGGTGGTGGATTGGTACTACCGTAAGGGCGGTGTGCTTCACTACTGTAAGTTTACCGGTAATACCCTGCTTTTTGCCACCGAAAACCAGCCCGAGCTTTATCCCAACGGCTGGTATGACCACGGCTTATATCCCTTTGTCTTTGACACCCTGTTCAGCATAGAGGGGACTCCCTGCGGATACGGCTATATAGATATCGGCAAGGATGCCCAGACCCAGATAGATATGCTTAACCATTCTATAATCAACAATGCTATGCTTGCCTCAAGACCCAGATACTTTATCCGCGGAGACGGAGCGGTAAACGAGGAGGAGTTTGCCGACTGGACAAAGGATTTTGTCCACACCAACGGTAATCTGGGCAGAGATTCCATACAGCAGATAGATGTAAGCCCTGTTAATCCCATATATGTAACCCTTTTGAACAATAAGATAGATGAGCTTAAGGAGACCTCGGGCAACCGTGATGCCAATAACGGCGGTACTGCCTCGGGTGTTACCGCGGCATCCGCCATTGCCGCAATGCAGGAGGCAGGAGGCAAACTTTCAAGAGATTCAAGCCGAGGCTCCTATATAGCCTACAAGCAGATGATACTGCAATGCATAGAGCTTATCAGACAGTTTTATGATATGCCCAGAAGCTTCCGCATTTCGGGAGAAATGGGCAGGGTAGAGTTTACATCATACTGCAACAGGGAGCTTTTGCCCAGATATCAGGGTGAGTGCTTTGGTGTGGATATGGGCTACCGTACCCCTGTCTTTGATATCGAGGTATCCCCTCAGCGCTCCAATCCCTATTCCAAAATGTCACAGAACGAGCTGGCGCTCCAGTTCTATAATTTGGGATTCTTTGATCCCCAAAGGGCAGAGGCGGCGCTGGGATGCCTTAAAATGATGGACTTTGCAGGTAAGGAAGCGGTGATGCAGCGAATTTCGGAAAGAGCGGATGCGATCTCTGTCCCCGTGTCCCCAAAAGGCAGGGTATCTCTGTCCCCGCCGGTACCTGCAGAAGGTGTGATACCGTGATAGAGGCGGTATACGATAAGGATGCTCTGACCCTTACAGTTACAGGGCATGCCGACTATGCGCCCTACGGACAGGATGTTGTATGTGCAGGGGTCTCCACTCTTGTATATACCCTTATCAACAGCTGTCCCTGTGAGATCATAGGAGAAACCGTAAGGGTCAAGGATGACAGACGGTTATATGATGCAATTATCTGCGGACTTGAAATGATTTCGGCACAATTTCCAAAAAACCTGAGGGTGGTACCCTACCGAACTGATGTTCGGGCGTGATATAATGCAGACATCGCAGTAACAGATGCCGCAAAACGGCATCCTGCAGAAAGAGAAAGGAAGACATATATGTTGGAAAATGAAATTCAGTCGGGCGAGGTGCACTCTGCACAGACTCCCGCCGCCGGGGAGACAAGGGTAAGCTTTGATGAGCTTATCGAAGGAGACTACCGTGACGAATATAAAGCCAAGGTAGAAGCTATAGTCAAGAGCAGGCTCAAGAGTCACGCTGAGGACAAAAGAAGATATGAAGAGCTCAGCGCAGGGCTGGGTGAGCTTGCAATCGAGCTTGGTATTGAGGCAGATAAGCCTGCCGATATAATCGAGAGCCTTAAAAAGCACAGGGAAGAGGACATAGGTCAGGCAGGTGAGGCCTTCTCACAGGAAAACAAGGACCTGTCACAGCCCTGTATTGCTCCCGAGGTTGCCCAAAGAGTAAAGGAACTGGCAATGAGGACAGAAGAGGTAAAGCAGCTTTACCCCGGGCTTGACATTGCCAAGGAGCTAAGCGACCCGGTTTTTGTACAGCTGATGTCAGCTTCGGGCGGAGATGTGCGCCGTGCATATGAGATGAAGTATCACGACGATATCCTGACCCACGCCATGCAGTATGCATTTAACACCGCAGAGCAGAGGCTGTCCGAGGCTATGGCCTCAAGGGTAAACCGACCCGGTGAAAGTGCGGCCTCGGGCATGTCGGGTGTTCTTATGACAAGGGACCCCAAAAATCTTACAAGAGCACAGCGCTCTGAGATCAAAAAAAGGGTACGCAGAGGAGAAAAGATCCTCTGGTAAGCGGGTCAGACCCGCAGCGATAATCGGGACCTTAATGAGCTTAAATTTTTTGAAAGCGCCCGATTTGAGGTAAAACCTTATATAAAACAATTTAAAGGAGGAAAATAATGATAAATAAGGAATTTGATATTCAGGCATTTGCGGATGCCAATACACAGACTACAGACTCTCCTACCTTAAGCGAGGGTATGCAGCAGTACTATAACACCGAGCTTCTTGAAAATGCCAAGGAAGAGCTTTTCTTCAATCAGTTCGGTAAGGTTCAGACCCTTCCCGAGGGTAACGGCAAGAAGGTTCAGTGGCGTAAGTTTGATACCTTTGGCAAGGCTACCACTCCCCTTGAGGAGGGTGTAACCCCCGACGGCAACACAATGACCATGATCACCGTGGAGGCAGAGGTGGAGCAGTACGGTGACTATACCACCGTATCTGATATGCTGGATATGACAGCAGTAGACGATGTTATCCTCTCCTGCACAGAGGAGCACGGCGCACAGGCTGGTCTTACCCTTGATACCCTTACCCGTAACGAGATCTGTAAGGGAAAAAATGTATCCTTCCCCGAGGGCTATTCTCTCAGATACGAGCTTGATTCGGATGCCAAGCTTACTGCAAGCGCGGTGAACAAGGCTGTTACCAAGCTTAAGAAGAACAAGACTCCCAAGATAGGCGGCAAGTATATCTGTATCATCCACCCCTCTGTGTCCGAGGATCTGCGTGAGAGTGAGGGCTGGATCGAGGCACACAAGTATGCCGCTACCACCGAGATCTTTAACGGTGAGATAGGTGAGCTTCACGGTGTACGCTTTATCGAGTCCAACGAGGCCCCCATCTTCTGCGGTGAAAACCTTGCAGGGGATGAGAGAACTCTTACCGTCAAGAGCGCAAACACATCCAAGCTTAACAATGTGGATGTAGGTGTGGCTGACGAGAGCCTTATCGGCAGATATGTACTTATCAACGGTAACAAGTACAGAATAGAGGGTATCTCCGGCTCCAACAAGATCACTCTTGACGAGCCTGTTACCGTAGAAGCGGGTGTTACCGTATATCCCGGCGAGGGCGGTCGTGATGGCTGTGCGGTATACGGCTGTATCTTCTTTGGCCGTGATGCCTACGGCAGAGTAGAGCTTTCCGGCGGTGCTATGGAGATGATAGTTAAGTCTAAGGGCTCCGCAGGCACAGCCGACCCTCTTAACCAGCGCTCCACGGTAGGCTGGAAGGCGGCTCACGCGGCGGCTATCCTCTATGAGGAAAGACTTATCCGCTTTGAGTGCGGCTCCTCTTACAGCAATACCGATACCGCAAACTGAGGTGTGCTATGAAGAAGAGTAATAAGGAAAGAATGGTTACGCTCCGTCTGCCCCGTATAAGCGGTAAGAATGACGCGGTGTACATTTCGGTGGGTGAGCGCTCCTGGCGTATCAGAAGAGGCTATGATGTTACTCTGCCCCTCTGTGCCTATGATGTACTGCGCAATTCCGAGCTTGCCGAGGACAGAGCAATAACCTATACCGAAGCAATTCATTGAGAAAGGGGAGGGTGACCTCCCCTTTTAAGGAAAGGAGAAATATGACTGTAGGAGAAGTAATTAAAAAAGTAGAAAAGCACAGACCCGGAGTTAATATATCTCTGTGTGAATATCTGTCCTGTCTTGGCGGACTGGAGCAGCGTATATATACCGATATTATATCCGCCCATGAGGGTAATAAGGAGCTTGTACCCCTGTCAGAGGACTCGGAAATGCTTGTTCCGGATATGTACGGCGATCTCTATTGCTTCTGGATGCTTGCCCGTATAGATCTTGCCAACGGTGATACTGCGGGCTATACCAACAATATGATACTCTATAACAGCCTTATGAGCAGCTTTTCGGATCATTATACAAGATCTCATATGCCCAAGGCACGGGGAAGGTTGAGGTGGCGCTGATGTATCTGCCCAAGATAAATATGCGAAGCATCAAACGAAAGCGCACAGAGCGTTTTTACGGTCTGGACAGGGGCAGAGCGGTGGAGGACGGGTACTTTTCGGAGGACTGTAATCTTTCCGCACGGCATTTTCCCGCCCTCAGTACCGCCCCAAAGCGCTACGAGCTTGACAGCTATGAGATAGTAAGCGAGCACCCTCCACTTTATTTTCGCAACCGCGATATATACTGTATAGCGGCTCTCAGACCTGACCAGCCCTTTATATACAGCCTTATAAAGGGAGAAAAAAAGCTGCTTGATTTTGACTTTGGCTCGGTTGCAGGTATGGGGAATATCCTTAACTTCAATTCAAAGACCCTTATGGTAAATAAGGACAGGGCGTTTGAGTTTGACCCCAAAAATCCCTCTCCTCTCACAGGCTTCTTTGATATGGGATATACCCTTGAGGTGGAGCCTGCCCACGAAAATAACGAGTACAAGGAAAGAACCCTCAGACTGTCGGTGGTCTATGAGGATATGAGTGAGGTGGGCAGCTATAGCAGCGGTACTGCCGAATCCGATTTCCCCGCAGAAGCAGCTGTGGGTGATATGTATGCAAAATATCTTGAATATTACAGGCTTATATACAAGGACGGCTCGGACAGCTCAAAAAACATATGGCAGCCTGTTACCTCGGTAAGACTGAGGCTGGATATAGGAGACGGCTACCGCCGCTTTAAGGAAGGGGATTATGTCAAGCTCAGCGACCTTTGCTACTGGAACTGGTCGGTAAAAAAGCTCTCTGCACTTGAGTGCTTTGTCCGTATTGGGTATATCGATGACAGCAAGCGCTTTGTGACCGAGCCTGTGTCGGTATTTGAGGATATGAATATGATCCTTTGCAAAATGAAGTATCCCACCAACGATATCGGCTACGGCTCTCCCATAATAGATAATGAGGGCAACTGCCTTCCTCTGCTTTCGGGCAGCGTGTCAGGCTGTATGCCGTCAATGGATCTTATCTGTACCGGTGCCAACCGCGTGTGGGGATGCTCCAACGATAACCGTGAGATATATGCAAGCGAGCTGGGCAATGCCCGAAACTTCAGCGTTTTTGAGGGTCTGTCGGGGGACAGCTATGCCGTTACCGTAGGCTCAGAGGGGGATTTTACCGCCTGTTGCAGCTATCTCGGCTCTCCTGTCTTCTTTAAGGAGACGGAGATGATACTTATAACAGGCTCAAGGCCTGCAGGCTTTACCCTTAACAGCTATTCGGTAAGAGGAGTTCCCGCCCACAGCCCCGCGGGGGTATGTGTAACGGGAGATATACTCTACTTTGTTTCGGGAGACGGAGTGTATGCCTATAACGGAGGCAGCATAAGCTGTATATCCGATGCGCTGGGTGATGATATAAGAGGGCTTCGCAACTGTGTGCTTTTTGGGGACGGAGATATACTCTACCTGTCCGCACTCTGTGAGGACAAGCCGGTACAGTATACCTATGATATCGCCCACCGTATATGGCATAAGTGCTCTACAGACAGGGTAGTGGGGTATATAAGATACCCCGATGCCGTTCTTGCCGTATGCCATGACGGACAAAGAGCCCGCTTTGTCACCCTGGACAGAGGTATTGCGCGTGACTATGATCTTACGGGAGCAAAGGAGGAGAAAATGCAGTGGTGCTGGGAGACGGGGGATATATCCTATTCCACCGACAAAAAGTACTTAAGAAAGCTGAGTCTTGATACCGCCTCTTCGGGTAACAGCCGTCTGTATATCTCCTATGACGGCGGCTGTTTTTGTGAGATAGGCAGCTTTGCTCCCCATAAGAGAGGAAGCACAAGAATAACGGTGTTCCCGCAGAGATGCGATTATTTCCGTATCCGTATGGAGGGGGATGAAGAAATGACCCTGTATGCCGTTACACAGGAAATTGAGGAGGTAAAGGAAAATGGCTGACAGCTACATAAAGCGCATAAGTCCCAATGCCACAAACACCGAGATATGCGAGTATCTTAACTATCTTGCGGACAGACTGGGATATATACTGGAAAATCTGGATGAGGAAAATATGACCGATTCCTATAACAGAAAAGGAGGATAAAATGTCGATCAGAGGAGTAAGCGACAGCACCGCCTCGGCTCTGTATGCCTTGATAAATCCAAAGGCAAAAAGAGAAGAGACAAAGGTATCAAAGCCTGCATCAAAGCAGGAGGACAAATATGCTCTCAAAAGAGATGAGCTGCTGGACAGCTATCTTAACAGAGAGCCCTATGAATTCAATATAAACACAGATAAGCTCTACAGGCAGTATGCCGATATGTATAAAAAGCAGGGCGAGGCTGCTATGAGGGACACCGTAGCTCAGGCAAGCGAAAAAACAGGGGGATACGGATCCTCCTACGCAGTTACTGCCGGCTCACAGGCATATCAGGGCTATCTGGACAAGCTCAACAGTATAGTTCCTCAGCTTGAGCAAAACGCCTATGACAGATACAGGGACAAGGACAGCAGTATGCTTGAAGCGCTGAGTACCCTTGATGACCTTGATACAAAGGAGTACAAAAAGCAAAGGGACAGCTATGAGGACTATAAGGATATGAGGGATTATTACCGCAAGGTATATGAATACGAAAGCGACTATGATTACGATATGTATAAGGCGCTTACCGATTATGTCCTTGCCCTTGCAAAGCTTGAGAACAGCTCTGTTGCCAAAGAGGCTGATCAGAAGATCGCTCTGGTAAACAGGCTTAGTTGAGAAAAAAGAGGCTGTAAGAACAGCCTCTTTAGTTATGAGTTATAAGTTATGAGTTATGAGTTATGAGTTAAAAAAGTCACAGCAAAGCTGTGACTCTTTTTTTGTACATATAGAAATTATCTGCATTCCGTGTGGTTTGACATACTTAACTACAGAGCGCAGTATGGCAGGGGGAACTTCCCCCTCAATCGCGTATTTCTACATTGACCTTTTTACCGCACTGAGTAGCGGCCGCCTTCATAATGAGACGAAGGCTTCTGGCAATCTTGCCGTGCTTGCCGATTACTTTACCCATATCAGATGCTTCTACATTGAGGGTGAGGGTAACTGTGTCGCCCTTTACCTCCTCTGTTATAACCACCTGGTCGGGATAGACAACGATGGGCTTGACCATATCGGCAAGAATTGTTTTCAACTCTGCCATTATGACCTCTTACTTTACGATGTCAGCCTTCTTAAGAAGAGCCTTAACGGTCTCGGTGGGCTGTGCGCCGTCAGCGATCCACTTAGTAGCCTTCTCTGCGTCGATCTTAACCTCTGCAGGGTTGGTCATGGGGTTGTAGTAACCGATCTCTTCGATGAATCTGCCGTCACGAGGGGATCTGGAATCTGCAACTACTACACGGTAAAAGGGGTTCTTCTTTGCGCCCATTCTCTTAAGTCTGATTTTAACTGCCATTTTGATTTCCTCCAAAATATGTTTTTGTTTTTTATTTTTTGTTTATATTAAAAAGGTAATTTGAATTTACCCTTTTTGCCGAATTTGCCGCTTGAGAACTGCTTCATCATCTTGCGGGTCTGCTCAAACTGCTTGAGCAGTTTGTTTACCTCCTCCACGCTGTTACCGCTTCCGGCTGCAATTCTTCTTTTGCGCTTGAAGTCGATAATGTCGGGGTGAGCTCTTTCCTTGGGAGTCATAGAGAGGATGATAGCCTCAACGCGGTCGATAGCCTTTTCGTCTATCTTTGCATCCTTTAAGGCTCCGGGCTTGATACCGGGCATCATACCCAGCAGCTGCTCCATACTGCCCATATTCTTTATCTGCCTGAACTGATCGAGATAGTCCTCCAGGGTGAAGGTGTTTTCTCTCATCTTCTTTTCAAGCTCGGCTGCCTTCTTTTCGTCAAAGGCCTGCTCGGCCTTTTCGATAAGAGAAAGCATATCGCCCATACCGAGGATACGGGATGCCATACGGTCGGGGTGGAAGGGCTCGATCATATCAAGCTTTTCGCCCGTGCCCACAAACTTGATGGGCTTACCTGTTACATGTCGTACAGACAGCGCCGCACCGCCTCGGGTGTCACCGTCAAGCTTGGTAAGGATAACACCGGTGACATCAAGCAGATTGTTAAAGCTCTCTGCCACATTTACCGCATCCTGACCCAGCATTGCATCTATAACAAGAAGTATCTCGGTGGGGTTTACCTTGTCCTTGATGTTCTTAAGCTCCTGCATCATCTCCTCGTCAACATGGAGACGGCCTGCGGTATCTATGAACACCATGTCGTTGCCGTTTTTCTTGGCATATTCTATTGCCGCCCTTGAGATCTCGACGGGACTGACCTTGTCGCCCATCTCAAATACGGGGATATCAAGCTGTGCGCCCACTACCTTTAACTGCTGGATAGCAGCCGGACGGTAGATGTCACAGGCTACAAGCAGAGGCTTTTTGCCCTGCTTTTTGTACATTCCCGCAAGCTTTGCGGAATGTGTGGTCTTACCCGAGCCCTGAAGACCGACCATCATTACAACGGTGGGAGGAGCGGAGGCTATGGTCAGCTTTGCCTGTGTGCCGCCCATAAGCTCTGTAAGCTCTTCGTTTACGATCTTTATTATCATCTGCCCCGGCACAAGGCTTTCAAGCACATCTGTACCCACGGCACGGTCGGTGACCTTTTTGATAAATTCTTTAACTACTTTAAAGTTGACATCCGCCTCAAGAAGTGCAAGCTTGACCTCTCGCATTCCCGCACGGACATCTGCCTCGGTAAGCTTACCCTTGCTTCTGAAATTCTTAAAAGCATTTGCCAGCTTATCCGACAGATTTCCAAACATGGACATCTCTTTACCTCACGATAATTTTTTTAATCTATCGATAATATCGTCTAAATCTATTGTTTTGCCATTCTTATGAGCCTCAAGCTCACCTGTGATGGTGGATATTTCACCCGTCATTTCCTCAAAGCGGCGAAGTAAGCCCAACTTTTCTTCAAGGTTACAAAGGATAGCCTCGCTCTTCATAAGTCTGTCTCTTACCCCGGGACGGGTCAGCCCCGTGATATCCGCAACCTCGGCTAAGGAAAGATCCTCGTTGTAATAAAGCTCCATGGCCTCCCGCTGCTTGTCGGAAAGCATATCACCGTAAAAGTCGATAAGGAGAGAAATGTTGACGCTTTTGTTAAACTCCAATCCAAACACTCCTTTGCTGTAAGGTGAAACGCTTTACAGAGTATAGCATAAGAGGAGAGCTTTGTCAATAGGAAAGTTGTAAATAAAATATTTCGGTCAGGTATAGATTATTTCATAATTATATGGTAGAATACTTTGGTAAATACAACTAAAGGAAGAGTTTATGAAAAATAAGAAGTTGAAATTGTTATGGCAGCTCTTTTCTTCGTTTTTCAAGATAGGGCTTTTCACCTTTGGCGGGGGTATGGCAATGATACCCTTTATCCAAAAGGAAACGGTGGAAAAGCATCATTGGATAGAGGAAAAGGATATTCTTGAGATACTTGCCATATCCGAGTCCACCCCCGGACCTATTGCGGTAAACACCGCTACCTTTATCGGTTATCAGAAGGCGGGAACCTTAGGCTCTGTGGCGGCAACCTTTGGTGTGATCCTGCCCTCGTTTATAGTCATTTCGGCAATATCCCTGTTTTTGAAGCAGTTTATGGATATTCAGGCGGTACAGTATGCTTTTGCTGGTATCCGTGCAGGTGTTGTGGCGCTTGTAATAAAGGCTCTTATCAAGCTTTATAAGAGCTGTCCCAAAAACCTGATGTCCTATATCATTATCGGCATTGCATTTATTGCAGCAGTCCTTGAGGTCAATGTTATTATCATTATCATTTGCGCCGGACTTATCGGTATAGCCTCTGTGCTTATGGCAAAAAAGGAGGGTAAGAGATGATCTTTTTGGAATTGTTTATTACCTTCTTTATGATAGGACTTTTTACCTTTGGCGGCGGATATGCAATGATACCTCTTATTCAGGATCAGGTGCTTGGTAAGGGCTGGGCTACAGAGGAGCAGCTTATCGACTTTATTGCAGTATCCGAGTCCACCCCCGGACCCTTTGCCATCAATATTGCGACATATGTAGGAGCCGAGCAGGGTAACGAGGCTTTAGGGGTGTTTGGCAGATTTTTAGGCTCAGCCTGTGCCACCCTCGGTGTGGTTCTGCCCTCGCTTATAATCATAATACTGGTTGCAAAATTTTATCTTAAGTTCAAGACCAACAAGTATATTGCAGGAGCTATGAAGGGACTTCGCCCTGCGGCTATCGCTCTTATAATGTCTGCGGTGGTATCTATGGGAAGCTCGGTGTTCCTGCCCGGTGTGGAAAGGATTACCGATATCAGTCTTTCTTTATTTACAAGCTATGATTTTATTACGGCGGCAGTCATATTTGCAATTATGCTGACCCTGATGCTCTGCATCAAAAAGATACATCCCATCCTGCTTATCTGTATGTCGGCGGGACTGGGAGTTGCGGCAGGCTATGCAGAACAGTTGTTTGTGAGGTAAATTATTATGGAAAAGATCGAAAGCTTTAAAATTGACCACGATAAATTAGAATGCGGTATCTATGTTTCCCGTGTAGACGGGGATATTACTACCTACGATCTGCGTCACCGCAGACCTAACTTAGGTGACTATATCGACAATGCAACGATGCACAGCCTTGAGCATATGTTTGCCACCTATGTGCGTAATTCTGATATTGCAGCCGATATAATCTACTACGGTCCTATGGGCTGTCAGACAGGCTTTTATCTGCTGGTGCGTAATGCGGATAATGCCGTTGTGCTTGAAACGGTAAAGAACGTTCTTGAGAAAATAGTCAACCATGAGGGTGATGTTTTCGGCAAATCCGCTATCGAGTGCGGACACTATGAGAACCTTGATATCACACTTGCCAAAGACGAGGCAAAGAGATATCTTGATGTACTGAATAATAAGGTCAACGATTTTATATATCCGTAAAAGCTGTTCCCGGTGGAGACGGCAAGGGAAAAACATAGAGATATAAAAGCGACCCTGTTGCGGTAGAGCAACAGGGTCGTTACTTTTTAATTGAGAATTATTATTTGTTTGCCTTATTCTTCTTACTTTGAGCCTTAAGTCTCAGCTCTGTGTTGAGTATCGCCTTGCGGAGTCTGATGTTCTCGGGGGTTACCTCGATAAGCTCATCATCTGTGATGAATTCTATAGACTGCTCAAGGCTGAAGCGTACGGGAGTGATAAGACGAAGCGCTTCGTCTGCACCTGCACTGCGGATAGCGGTAAGCTGCTTTTTCTTACATACATTTACCGCAATGTCACCCTGCTTGGGATTTTCGCCAACGATCATACCCTCATATACGGGAGTTGCGGGACCGATGAACATTGAGCCGCGGTCCTGTGCATTAAAGAGACCGTAGGAGGTGGACTCACCTGCCTCGCTTGCCACAAGAGAGCCTGTATATCTGAGGGGAATATCACCCTGCTTGGGCTTGTAGCTGTCAAAGATAGAGTTGATTATACCCTCACCGTGGGTGTCGGTGAGGAACTGGCTGCGGTAGCCGAAGAAGAATCTTGAGGGGATGATATACTCAAGTCTCATACGGTTGCCCTGAGGAGCCATTTCCTGAAGCTCGGCGTGTCTGGCTCCCATCTTTTCCATAACAGGACCCATATACATTTCGGGAACATCGATAACTACTCGCTCACAGGGCTCACAGGTCACGCCGTCGATCTCACGCATAAGAACACGGGGGGAGGAAACGGAAAGCTCATAGCCCTCGCGGCGCATTGTTTCGATAAGGATGGAGAGGTGCATCTCGCCTCTGCCGGATACACGGAAGGTATCCGAGGTCTCGCCGTCCTCAACGCGGAGGGATACATCCTTTAAAAGCTCCTTATAGAGTCTTGCTCTGATCTGACGGGAGGTAACAAACTTACCCTCTCTGCCTGCAAAGGGGCTGTCGTTTACCGCAAAGGTCATTTCAAGTGTAGGCTCGCTTATCTTTACAAAGGGCAGGGGAGTGGGATCGGTAAGGCTGGTTACTGTATCACCGATGGTGATGTCAGCCGCACCCGAGAAGCATACGATGTCACCCATCTTAGCTTCGGTAACGGGAGTTCTGGTAAGACCGTCGAACTGATAGATAGAAACGATCTTGGTCTTAACAGCAGCCTTGTCGGGGGTATGGTAGTTGGAGATATAGACCTCCTGATTCTGCTTTATAACACCGCGCTCGATACGGCCTATACCGATACGGCCTACATAGTCGTTATAGTCGATAGATGATACAAGGAGCTGAAGCTCACCCTCAAGTTCACCCTCGGGTGCGGGGATGTATTCAACTATTGTATCAAACAGGGGTTCAAGGTTAACACCCTCCTCGTAAGGAGAAAGGGATGCGGTACCCGCTCTGCCTGAGCAGAAGAGCATGGGACAGTCAAGCTGAGCGCCTGTTGCATCAAGCTCAAGAAGAAGCTCAAGGACCTCGTTTTCTACCTCTTCAAGTCTTGCGTCAGGCTTGTCTATCTTGTTTACAACAACGATAACGGGATGGTTAAGCTCAAGTGCCTTCTGAAGCACAAATCTTGTCTGGGGCATAGGACCCTCTGCCGCATCGACCAACAGGATAACGCCGTTAACCATCTTTAATATTCTTTCAACCTCACCGCCAAAATCTGCGTGGCCGGGGGTGTCGATGATATTTATCTTTTTGTCCTTATAGTGTACTGCTGTATTCTTTGCAAGTATGGTAATACCTCTTTCGCGCTCAAGGGCGTTGGAGTCCATAACTCTTTCTTCGGTTTCCTGATTTTCACGGTAAACACCGCCCTGCTTGAGCATCTCGTCAACCAGGGTAGTCTTGCCGTGGTCAACATGGGCGATAATTGCTACATTTCTTAAATCGTCTCTTTTGATCATATAGGAAATTTCTCCATTCCGTGCGTTTTTAATATCACAACTCTAAAGTATATACCTATTCTATAATAAAATCAATGTAGATAATGTAAACAACCGCTTGGCAAATATATGTTATTGTGTTATAATAGCCTCAACGGAGGATTGTTATGAAGAAGATTTTCAAGATATCATTATGGATCATCTTAGCTATGTATACCCTCTTTGCCCTGTGGCTGCTCTTTGTACGGGACAGGGGAAGCAGCGGCTTGAGTATAGCACAGCATTTTGTACAGCACAGCAATCTGATACCCTTTGCTACCATAGTAGGAGATATAAAGGATATGCTCGCAGGCAACTATATAAGCTTTTATATTCGTAATTTCTTCGGTAACACTATGCTTATTTTCCCCTTTGGACTCTTTTTGCCTGTTCTGACCGGGCGTTACAGATCCGCCGGTCGTATACTTGTTCTGTTTGTTATTATTATAATTTCGGTTGAGCTTGCCCAGCTGCTTCTGCGTGTAGGCAGTATTGATACCGATGACCTGATACTTAATGTCAGCGGCGGTATGGCAGGGTTTGGAATCAATAGGTTGATTTGTACAAAAACACTTGACAATATTGTATAAATGTACTATAATCATTGCATAATTATTTATTTGGAGGAATTTCACAATGAAATTTACAAAGATTTTAGCTCTTATGCTCGCAGCTGTAATGTGTCTCGGCATCTTCGCGGCTTGCACATCCAAGGAAAAGGTTACCGCAGAGGTTATCGAGTATGACCTTACTATGGAAGAATATGCTTTTGGCGTAGATAAGGATCAGCCCGAGCTTCTCGAAAAGGTTAATGCATTTATCGCACAGATCATGGAGGACGGTACATTTGAAGAGATTTGTGACCGTTACTTCGGCGACGGCACACCCGTCCCCGTAGAATCCGCTGCACGCGACGACTCCAAGGATCAGCTTGTTGTAGCTACCAACGCTGCATTTGAGCCCTTTGAATACACAGAGGGTGACAAGTACCTCGGTATTGATATGGAGATCGCTAAGCTTCTTGCTGACTACCTTGGTTGGGAGCTTGTAATCGACAATATGGACTTTGATGCAGTATGTCTTTCTGTAGGTCAGCACAAGTGCGACATCGCAATGGCAGGTCTTACCGTCAATGAGGAAAGAAAAGAGATGGTTACCTTCTCCGATTCTTACTACACCGCTTCTCAGAAGCTCGTAGTTCCTTCCAATGACACTCGTTTTGACGAGTGCAAGAGCGCTGATGATGTTATAGCAGTTCTCAACGGCTTTGACAGCTCTGTTAAGATCGGCTTCCAGAACGGCACAACCGGTCAGTTCTTTGTAGAAGGCGATGCGGACTGGGGCTTTGACGGCTTTGCAACAAGTGCTGCAGGCTACAAGAACGGTTCTCTTGCTATCCAGGATATGCTTAACGGAAATGTGGATTATGTAATCATCGACGCAGCTCCCGCAGCCTTTATCACAGAGGCTCTCAACGCTGTAGCATAATTAAAAAGCAAATAGACGGCAAACACCTCACCGTTATCGGTGGGGCGTTTGTATGTAAAAAGGAAACGCAATGGATAATTTTGGTTATAAGGTAGAGCTATTTCTCAAGGACTTTATAGATGCCGGTGGATACAGAAAGGTAATTGCCGGTCTTGGTAATACTCTCAGTATTGCGGTGGTAGGTCTGATCATCGGTATATTGATAGGAACAATAATTGCGGCAGTAAGGGTATTCCCCAAATATAAGCTAATGCCGAGAATACTTAACGGTATATGCAGCCTTTATGTGGAGTTTTTCAGAGGCACACCTATGGTGGTTCAGCTGCTTTTGTCCTATTATGTTCTGCTCCCTCTTTTAGGAGTACGCGGAGCCGACTCTGTTGTTGTAGCGATGGTGGTATTCGGACTTAACAGCGGCGCATATATTTCCGAGATAATGAGAGGCGGTATACTCTCTGTAGATCCCGGACAGATGGAGGGCGGCCGCGCTATGGGTCTGTCCTTTGGTACCACTATGATGAAGATCGTTATACCTCAGGCTATAAAGAATATTCTTCCTACCCTGGGCAACGAATTTATTACCCTTATCAAGGAAACCTCAATAGTCAGCTTTATCGCTGCCCTCGACCTTTATAAGGCATTTAACGATATCGGTACCAATAACTATGAGTTTATAGTACCCTATCTCGTGATGGCTGTAATCTACATCCTGCTTGTGCTTATTATCAGCATCGGGGTAAGACTTATGGAAAGGAGTCTGAGAAAAGGTGATAGAAGTATGTAATCTGACTAAAAAGTTCGGGGATCTTACAGTTCTTGAAAACATAGACCTTAAGATAGAAAAGGGCGAAAAGGTCGTAATTCTCGGCCCCTCAGGCTCGGGTAAAAGCACATTGCTCCGTTGTCTTAACTGTATGGAGGATCCCACATCCGGCTGTATCTTCTTCCACGGAGTGGATATTGCGGATATGAAGGTGGATATCAATGTTCACCGTCAGAAGATAGGAATGGTGTTCCAGCATTTCAATCTTTTTAATAACAAGACGGTTATCGAAAACATTATGCTGGCGCCTGTTTATGTAGCAAAGAAAAAGGCAAGGCGTGCAAGTATCCGTAAGTTTTTTGGCAAGAGCTATGTTGCCGAGGATATTAAAAAAGTATCCGAGATAAAATCAGAAGCAAGAGAAAATGCTTTCAGGCTGCTTACTCAGGTAGATCTTGTGGAAAAGGCAAACGAATATCCCTCCAGACTCTCGGGAGGCCAGAAGCAGCGTGTGGCCATAGTCCGCGCTTTGGCTATGAATCCCGATGTAATGCTCTTTGACGAGCCAACCTCGGCTCTTGACCCTGAAATGGTAGGTGAAGTGCTTGAGGTTATGAAGGATCTTGCGGAAAGCGGAATGACTATGGTTGTTGTTACCCACGAAATGGGCTTTGCCCGTGAGGTAGCTGACCGTATCATATTTGTTGCAGACGGAATTATAGCTGAAGATGCTCCCCCGGAGGAATTCTTTGATAACCCAAAATCTCCCCGACTCAGGGAATTTTTATCAAAGGTAATACACTAATAAAACAAATCGGAGTGAATCAAAAATCACTCCGGTTTTTCATTGTATAAGCTCTACGAAAAATTTAAACAATCAGTGAATAAAGTATTGAATATTTTGGAAATATATGATATGATATAATTTGACAAAATATTACAAGGAGACCAATGAGTATGACTGAATATCGTTGCAAAAACTGCGGCGGTAGCTGTGAAATATCCAACACATCCCGTTTTATACAATGTGAGTATTGCGGCTCTACCTTTGAGCTTGATGCTAACAGAGCTCAGTTTGCAAATCTTTACAGCATAGCGGACGATGCTTGGAGCCGTAAGGATTTTGACAAAGCTTTAGATGCTTATTTACAAATTGCAGAAAAGGATAACCTGCAGTCGGAGGCACATTGGGGAGCGGCACTTTGTCGTTACGGAATTGCCTACGAGGTTGACCCGGTCAGCGGAGAAAAGAAACCCACCTGTAACCGTATCAACAGGGAATCTATATTTGAGGACAAAAACTACATAGCGGCAATTAAGCACGCCTCTCCCGAAAATAAACAAAAATATTCGATCCGTGCTTCCGAGATCGACAGAATTTCGGTTGAGTTTTTAAAGATAGTAGAAAACGAATCTCCCTATGATGTATTTATCAGCTACAAGCGTACCGATGAAAGAGGCCTTAAGACCATAGATGCCGAATATGCCATGAAGTTGTATTTATTCCTTAAGAGCAACGGCATTAGAGTATTTTTTGCAGAGGAAACCCTAAAGAATATTGCAGGCTCCCTGTATGAGCCCTATATATTTGCCGCACTGCAATCCTCAAAGGTTATGGTGCTGATGGGAAGCAGCAGGGAGTATATCGAATCCACTTGGGTTAAAAACGAATGGCAGAGATTCTTCAAGCTGATGGAAACAAAGGCGGACAAGACCCTGATCCCTGTATTTATCGGGGGAGATCCCTATGAGATCCTGCCCCAGCGCTTCCAGCCCTTACAGGCATTTAATGCAGGAAGTCCCGCCTTCGTGGAGGAAATTCTTGAGAATGTCAAGAAAAAGCTGACCGGACCTGCTCAGCAAAGTATACCCTCAGGGGGTAACAGCGCTCAGTCGGTAACCGTGGATAGCCTTTTGGAAAGAGCGTTTATGCTGCTCAGCGATGGTGAGTTTGAAAAATCATCAAAGCAGCTCGAAAAGGTACTGGATATCGATCCCAAGTGTGCAGCGGCTTACCTGTGCGCGCTTATGGTGGAGCATCGGGTTACAGAAGAGTCTCAGCTTTCCTCTTTGTCTCACCGCATCGATCTCAGCTCTAACTATAAAAAGATCATAGCATTTGGAAACGAGGGATTAAAGAAAAGAGTTTCCGGATATTCGGATGCCATACTGCAGAGACTGGGTCAGGCAGAGATGAGGAGGCAGGAGCTCCAGCAAAAGAAAGATGACTTGAAGAAAAAGGTTGACAATGCCGATAGATCCTTGGGCAATCTCAATGACAAGCGAAATCAATTGACGGCTAAAATTGCAGCTGAAGAATCAAATTATGCTAATTTGAAAAGAAAGATCGATATTTCCCGGGCGCAACAGGTAAAATACAAGAATAAATTTATTTCTCCCATATGGATTGTACTTATCGGTCTTGTGCTTGATGCGTGTTTCATTTTCAACCTGTGTTTAAGACCGCATGCGCCGTCAACAACAGTACTCTTGCTTACATTTATCCTCCCGGCAACGATTGTTTCTTTTATTGCCTTGTTCTCCTACTTTAATTTTGCCGGGGTGATTGTTCCTTTTATTGTGTTTTTTATTACCTTTGCGATTGTTGCCGCAATAAACGGTAACGGTATAATAACAGCAGTTTTAGGAATTTTTTATGATCTTACATTGGGACTCTTGTTCAACGATAAGACGGTGTTGACTGCCGAAAATATAAAAATGACAGTCGTATTCGGTGCGCAGGTGCTGTATATTATAGCTTTTATAGGCGGTGCTGCATCAAGTATCAAAAGAATCAAGAAAAAGATACAGTATATCCAACTCAAAAAGCAGATAGCTGCCGATGAGAAAGAGTATAAT
The DNA here is from genome assembly GCA_017537175.1 of Clostridia bacterium. Taxonomy (GTDB): domain Bacteria; phylum Bacillota; class Clostridia; order Oscillospirales; family CAG-272; genus RGIG7300. The sequence continues at coordinate 25,911 of JAFYLH010000003.1, forward strand.
GAAAAATCACAGAAAAACACGGTGTTGATCCAGCTGCGTAAGGAATTACAGAAGGCAGATGAGGAGTATAATGAGCTTTTTGCAAGCTACAAAAGTGAGCTTTTAAGAGATAACAGCGAATATGTTTCCTTTGCACATAAGTCCGGACTCAAACCGGAGTCGGTAGTACCTGTAAAATATCTTCAATAAACAGAAATCGGAGTGAATTTCACTCCGATTTTTTATCTGTAACCTTAAGCCAGTTTCCAAAGTTGACCTTCCAAAAGGCTATAAAGCATTTTAATATCTGATCACCCTTAAGGCAGATAAATGTTACTACATAAGGCCACTCGAATACATATGCTGACAGGAATGACAGGGGCAGTGTCAGGCACCACATAAGCAAAGTATCAACCTTAAACACAAATCCCGTATCTCCGCCCGCACGGACTATTCCTGTATGAACCGAGTTCTGATATGCCGTACCTGCAACGGTTATCGACAGTACCAGCATAAACTGGGCGGACAGATCCTTTGCTGTGTCAGATACCGAGTAGAGGGCGTTGATAGGATCTCGCAGAACGAATATCAGCACTCCTGTGATCACTCCCAAGCCAACAAACATCAGCTGAAGGGTCTTGGAATAGAGAGGTATACGGGACAGCTTGCGTTCACCTATAGTTTTGCCTATAATAACCGCAGTTGCCGTACCTGAGGCATACACCACCACCGACATTACCGAAAATACGGTGGAAGCTATAGAGTTTGCGGCAATGACATCCTTTGTTGTATGACCGAGTATAGCGGTCTGCAGCATCTGGGCAAAGCCCCAAAGCACACCCGAAAAGAACACAGGCGCTCCGGTTTTGAAATAGGTCTTGAACAGAGCGGTATCAAAGGGAAGAAGCTGAGTAGGCTTAAGCCTTACCTTTCTGTCTATACAGAATACGTATATACATATTACAGTAAGCTCAAGTCCGCGGGCAATAAGTGTGGCATAAGCAGCACCCTTGACACCCATTTGAGGACAACCAAGCTTACCGAATATCATAATATAGTTCAGTATCAGGTTGGTGATCAGAGCAAAGGTGGAGCTTACAAAGCCTATAAGCACCGTTTCTACACTTCTCAGCATTGACAAAAGTGCTTGAGTAAGGGCAAACAGAGGATAGGTAAATACCATTATCTGCAGATACATTACACCCTGATCTATAACATCGGCATCGTTTGAAAGCAAGGACAGAACACCGTTTGGCAGGGCAAAGCATATGGCGAACAGCAGCATAGACACACCGACGGCTACCTTTGAGGAGATAGCTGCCATTTTCTTTACGCCGTCTATACGACCCTCACCCCAGGCTCTTGCACTGAATATCAAAGCTCCTTCTACAATGCCTGTTACCGACATCTGTAAAAGATACTGTATCTGATTGACCAATGTAACGCCCGAAAGTGCATCCTGACTGAACCGTCCCACCATCACGCTGTCGGTAATGTTGACCAGATAAACTATAACATTCTGCAGAGCAATGGCAGCGGTAAGAGAAATAAAGGTTATGTAGAATTTTTTCTGTTTAACCAATAGTGACATAATAAACCCCAAATAAACTCCGCCACTACGGGCGGAGTTTTGTCAGATTATAAATTAGCCTTATAATAATTAATGAGACAACCCTTTGCGATGATATCCTTTTCGTCATCGGTTAAAGGAGCCATCTTAAGCTCGAACTCGGTTGCAGTACCGTTCTCGGTAATAGCCCATGCCTCAAAGGACAGCTTACCCTCGGTAACGCCGGACTTAACGCCCTTTACAAGAATATAATCGCCTACCTTGAAGGGAAGCTCCTCGCTCTCAAAAAGGAAGGGCAGCATACCCCAGTTGATAAGGTTAGAGCGGTAACGCTTGGTTGCGTACTCGATTGCAATATTTGCAAGACCGCCAAGCACTCTCTGGCAGGATGCGGCCTGCTCACGGGCAGAGCCGTCACCGGGCTTGCGTGCGTATACTACGGATGCGATCTCAAGTTCACGGGGATCAACGCCGCAACGCTCAACTGCAGAGGCAACGGTCTCGGAGATCTCGCCCTTCTTAAATTCCTTTGCTCTTCCTACATACTCGGGATCCTTACGGGAGAGTGCAAAGGTGGAGAGCTTTTCGGGGTTGGAACGGTAAGAGGAGGTCTCACCCGAGGGGATAAGCTCGTCGGTTGTGGTTACATCGTCTGTAATAAGGGATGCAACACCGAGGAGGATGTTTTCGCTAAGCTCGGGCTGTGCGGGCCAGTCGGTGATGTTGGGACCGAACTTAAGCTCAGCTGTGCTGTCAGCCTTGCCGTAGCCGAAGTAGCAACGGTTACGGTAAACGGTATCATCAAAGTGATACTCGGGGGTTGTATAGTCGATATCAAGCTCGGTTGCTGCAGTAACCTTACCGCCGTTGACAGCGGAGGCAGCAATAGAGCGGGCGTCCATAAGAGCAACAAATGCGCTCTGACCGTCACCGGGCTTGGAGCCTTCACGGTTGGGGAAGTTACGTGTGGTGTGACGGAGCGACAGTCCCTTGTTGGGAGGAACATCGCCTGCACCAAAGCAAGGACCGCAGAATGCGGAGCGAACCGTTACACCGCGCTCAAGAAGGGTGGAAATAACACCGTTCTTTGTAAGCTCAAGGAATACGGGCTGGCTTGCGGGATATGCGGAGAGTGCAAACTCGTCTGCACCTACCCAGCCTGTCTTAAGAATGTCGCTTGCAGCGCACATATTGTCAAATGTACCGCCTGCACAGCCTGCGATAACGCCCTGGATAGCCTGTACTCTGCCGTCAGCGGTAATATTTGCGATAAGGTCGTCAAGGCCGTTTTCGTGGAGGATGTCCTTAGCGTTTGCATTGAACTCCTTGATAGTATATGCATTGGAGGGATGGAAAGGAAGTGCTATCATACACTCAACAGAAGAAAGGTCTACCTCTACCATGCCGTCGTATGCCGCAACCTCACCGGGAGCTAATTTCTTGAAAGCCTCAGGGCGGTTGTGCATCTTGAAATAGTTTTCGGTCTTATCGTCTGTCATCCAGATAGAAGAAAGACATGTGGTCTCGGTGGTCATAACATCGATACCGTTACGGTACTCCATAGGCAGGTTAGCAATACCCTCGCCTACAAACTCCATAACCTTGTTCTTAACAAAGCCGTTCTTGAAAACAGCGGAGATAATAGCGATAGCCACGTCCTGAGGACCTACACCGGGCTTGGGTGCGCCTGTGAGCTTGATTGCTATGACCTCGGGGCAGTTGATGTCATATGTTCTCTTGAGAAGCTGCTTAACCAGCTCGGGACCGCCCTCGCCGATAGCCATGGTACCAAGGGCACCGTATCTGGTGTGGCTGTCAGAGCCCAGGAGCATTCTGCCGCAGCCGCTCATCATCTCACGCATATAGCTGTGGATAACTGCCTGATGTGCGGGAACGTAGATACCGCCGTACTTCTTGGCAGCACTGAGACCGAACATATGGTCATCCTCGTTTATTGTACCGCCTACCGCACAAAGGCTGTTATGGCAGTTTGTGAGAACGTAGGGCAGGGGGAACTCGGTGAGTCCGCTTGCTCTTGCTGTCTGGATGATACCTACATATGTAATATCGTGGGATGCCATAGCATCGAATTTTATCTTAAGTTTGTTCTCGTCTCCCGAGGTGTTGTGTGCCTGCAGGATAGAGTAAGCCATTGTGTTTTTTCTGGCTTCTTCATAGGGTACTGCGGGGGTGTCTATAACCTCAACACCGTTACGCAGAAAAACCTTTTCATTTATCAGCTTTACCATGTCTGACCTCCAATGGTTTTATATTAATATACATTATAATAATGTATTATATCACTCAAATATCTAACTGTCAACTTGTATAAAATCTTTTTACATTTTACTTGCAATATAAAGAAAATCGTGGTAAAATTATCTTATCACTTTTGAGAGGATTTTTTATGAAAAGAATCGTATCCTTTTTACTGAGCTTTTTAATGATTATTCCGTCTCTCTTTCTGCCCGTATCGGCAAAGAGCTTTACCGACGTGTCAGAATCCGACTGGTTCTATCCCGCTGTTACCGAATGTGTGGCAAAGGGCTATATGGTAGGAACCTCCGACACCGTATTTTCACCTGATACTTATATTACCAGAGCACAGCTTTGTCAGGTTCTCTACAATATTTCCGGAGAGACCGGCAGCTACAGCCCTTATTTCACCGACGTAGGTGCGGGTGCATGGTATGCCAAGGCTGTCTGCTGGGCAAAGAATAAGGGAATTGCTGCAGGTACCTCTGATGACAAATTCTCTCCCCATGCTACTCTGACCCGTGAGCAGCTGGCTGTTTTCTATTCAAGATATGTCAGCATCTTCAACATCACTCTTACCGAAAAAACTCCTGTCGACTATGTTGACGCAGATGAAATTTCCACATGGGCAGAAGCAGGTGTTGCTGTTGCAAACAATGCAGGTCTTCTCACTACCCGTACAGGAGATTGCTTTATTCCCCGCGGAAGTGTAACAAGAGCGGAGCTTGCGGGCTCTCTGCTTCGTCTCAAGGGCGACTACGAAAACGGCGTTTATGATACATCAAAGCATGTTCAGCTCGTATATAACGATATTACCGGTGCAGTTCTTGAAATAGGTGCGACTATAACAATCAAGGCTACCATTTGGCCTGCCGATGTCAAGGATACAAAGGTAACCTACACCTCCTCAGCCCCTGCGGTTGCAAGCGTTGATGAAAACGGTAAGGTTACAGCTCTTTCGCACGGTAAAACATATATCACATCCAAGAGCAGCGATGACGGACATACCGCAACCACCGTTATAACAGTAAATATGGATCCCAATGACGGTCAGTTCCCCAAGGCGACCGTACAGACTCTCAGCAGCAGCTATAAGGTAGACATCAAGCCTATCGGCGGCAGAGTTATAGATCCCAATAAGCCTATGGTGGCAATTACCTATGATGACGGTCCCAGACCCAAGTCTACCAACCGTATTCTCGACTGTCTCGAAAAGTACGGTGCTGTGGCTACCTTCTTTGAGCTTGGTTATCTTGCCAAGGCATATCCCGACTGTATCCGCCGTGAGGTGGCTATAGGCTGTGAGGTAGCAAATCACTCCTGGGATCACCCCAATCTCGCCACCCTTTCCGGCGGTGGTGTTGCAAACCAGATCAACTCCACCAACGATACTATATTCAATATTTGCGGTGTCAAGCCCAAGCTGCTTCGTCCTCCTTACGGCTCCTATAACCAGACCGTACGCAACAATGCAGGACTGCCCCTTATCATTTGGTCTATCGACACCCTTGACTGGAAGTACCGTGATGCATCCTATGTTACCTCTGTTGTAAAGAACCAGGTTACAGACGGCTCTGTTATCCTTATGCATTCCATTTATGATTCAACAGCGGCGGCCACCGAGGCTATAGTGCCATGGCTTATTTCTCAGGGCTACCAGCTTGTAACGGTAAGCGAGCTTGCTGAGGCAAGAGGAATAGAGCTGCAGAACGGCGGTGCTTACCATTCCTTCTATAAGAAAAAATAAAATTTCGTAGGGGAGGGGTCACCCCTCCCTTAATGTTATAATCTGTTATGATAAAAAAGAATTCTTTACACAGGGTCAATATTACCGATATAAACAACCTCGGCTACGGCATCTGCCGTATCGAGGGCATTGTTGCTTTTGTTCAGGGTGGTGTAACAGGCGACGAGCTTGACATCAAGATAATCAAAAGTACCAAGGATTACTGTGTGGCAAGGATAGAAAAGGTGATCACCCCCTCTCCTTACCGTACCGATTCCCTTTGTCCGGTATCAAAGACCTGCGGAGGCTGTGTTTACCGTCATATTACCTATGATCACGAAAAAGAGCTTAAGAGAAACTATGTGGAAAACGCATTTCGCAAGGCAGGTGTAGCCGTTGAGGTGGCAGAGGTGACCTCGGACAACAAGACCGAGGGCTACCGCAACAAGGTTCAGTATCCCGTAGGCAAGGACGGAGTTATCGGCTATTATAAGCCCAAGACCCACGATATCATCGAATGTGACAACTGTATCCTCGAGGAGCCTATGCTCTATGAGGTAAAGAAGTTTATCGCAGATTTTATAAAGGAAAAGCACATCGACTGTCTTCGTCATATCTATCTTCGTTGCGGCAAAGCGACGGGTGAGATTATGGTCTGCCTTGTGTCCGCCAAACGTAGCTTTGCAGGCCTTGAGGAGCTTTGCGACTCGGTGTGTGAAAAGTTCCCTCAGGTCAAGTGCTTTGCCCTTAATTTAAATGACAAGGATACCAACGTAATATTAGGTAAGGATACCTTTATTTTAAGAGGAAATCCCTATATAGAGGACGAGCTTTTGGGATGCCGTTTCCGTATATCCCCTCAGTCCTTCTATCAGGTCAACCATGATATGACAGAGCTTCTCTATTCAAAGGTAATAGAGCTCTGTGACCTCAAAGAGGGTCAGAGCTTTATCGACCTCTATTGCGGATGCGGTACCATCGGTCTGTGTGTTGCGTCAAAGGCTAAGACCGCTAATATGTTCGGTGTAGAGATAATCCCCCAGGCGGTGGAGAACGCCAAGGTCAATGCAGGCATCAACGGTATAGAAAATGCAAAATTCCTCTGCGGGGATGCTTCGGATGCTCCCCTACACAAATGCGACTGTGTGATAGTTGACCCACCCCGCAAGGGACTAACACCAAAGCTTATAGACCAGCTCTCGACTGCCGAGGTAGAAAAAATAGTCTATGTTTCCTGTAACCCGGATACCCTCGCCCGTGACGTTGCGGGATTTATAGAAAAGGGCTACACCCCTTCTACAGTTTATCCCTTTGATCTGTTCCCGAGAACAGGGCATGTGGAGAACATTGTTTGTCTGAGCAAATGATGTTAGCGACATAAATCCAACGGATTTATGTCATATCGCGCCCGTAGGGCATATCGCGTCATAGACATATCGCATTTGCGAAGCAAATATATCGCAAGAGGAGAAATATATGATAAATCTCGGAAAATTAAAAGAAATAAAAGATTTGCGTAAGGTATGGCCTCACGAAGCTTTGGATTTTACACCGTGGCTTGCTGAAGATGATAATCTTGCTTTACTTGCCGATGCAGTTGGACTTGAAATTACACTTGATGAAACTGAATCATCTGTTGGTGATTTCAATGTAGATATATATGCAACAGAAACAGGAACAGATAAAAAAATAATCATAGAAAATCAACTTGAAGACACTAATCACGATCATTTAGGAAAACTCATCACCTATGCATCGGGGAAATCAGCAGACATAATTATTTGGGTTGTGAAAAGAGCACGCGAGGAGCATCGCGCCGCTATAGAGTGGTTAAACAACCATACAGATGAAAATATTTTATTTTTCTTAGTCGAAATTAAATTATATCAAATAGGAAGTTCTGATATTGCCGTTAAATTCGAGGTTGTTGAAAAACCAAACGATTGGACTAAAGAAATTAAACGCAATGTCAACAATTCTCCTACATTACAAGCAAGGTATGACTATTGGGTTGCTTTTAATGATTATGCATTTAAAAACAGTAATTTTTCTAAAACTTTTAATAAGAGAAAAGCAAGTACCGATCATTGGATGACATTGAGTATCGGATCATCGGCATGTGCCATAACTATATCTCAGGTAAGAAAGTTTAACCATTTAATTGTTGAGTTGTATATTTCAGATGATAAGGAATTATATCACAGATTATATGATAATAAAGTTATGATCGAAAATGAAATTGGTTTACAACTTGAATGGAATGAGTTACCCGAGAAAAAAGCAAGTCGAATATTAGCATATCAAACTGTTGATTTTGATAATAAAGATGATTGGCCCAACCAGTTTGATTGGTTGATGGATGTGGCTGTAAAAATAAAAAAAGCTTTCAAGAAATACATTTGATAAATCTGGAAGCGACAACGCGATATGTTGCGCAAGCGCAACGCGATATATCCGCTGAGGCGGATGCGATATACCGCACAAGTGTGGTGCGATATATTTTGCCTTCGGCAAAATGCGACTAAACGAAACTCTTATTTGGAGGTAATATAAATGAACAACGGAATCATACTTGCCGGCAATATGCTGGTTGATGCATTAAAGGATATCGATGTATATCCCGCACACTCTAACTTAACCTCTATCCGCAGTGTCCGTAAGGCCATAGGCGGTCTTGTATGTAACTGTGGTCTTGACCTTGCTATCCTTGACCCGGATATGCCTGTTCGTGTTATGGGTGTTATAGGCAAGGACGACAACGGCAGACTTATTGAGGATACCTTTGCCAAGCATCCTAACATAGATACCTCGGGTATCCGCTATTCGGGAGAGACCTCCTTTACCGATGTTATGTGTGACACTACCAATGCCACAAGAACCTTCTTTACATACCGCGGCTCTGCCTCCGAGTTTGGCCCCGATGATTTCGACTTTGATAAGATAAAGGGTGATATCCTCCATGCAGGATATATTCTTCTGCTTGATACAATGGACGAGCGTGATCCCGAATACGGCACCAAAATGGCAAGAGTTTTAGCCTCTGCACAGAAGGCCAGCATCAAGACCTCAATAGATGTAGTAAGCGAGGAGGGTGACCGCTTTGCCCGTCTTGTTTCTCCCGCTCTTAAGTATACCGACTACTGCATCATCAACGAAAACGAGGCACAGCGCATCACAGGAGTTGAGCTTATCCGTGACGGCAAGGTGGCAGAAGAAAATATCGAGGCGGCTTGTGATGCTCTCTTTGATATCGGTGTTGGAAGCTGGGTGGTTATTCACTCAAGAGCCGCTGCCTGGGGCAAGACCAAGGACGGAAATATCGAAAAGGTTGCTTCCATTAATATCCCCAAGTCTATGATAAAGGGAACCACAGGAGCGGGCGATGCCTTTGCGGCAGGAGTACTCCTCGGTGCATACCGTGAAATGTCCTTAAAGGATGCAATGATACTTGGCACTGCAACTGCCAACTCCTCTATCCTTGAATCGGGCGCATCCGACGGAATAATGAGCTATGATAAGACTATGGAGTTTTATCACAAGGCACTTGCCGAGTACGGTGAGATGTAAGCAAGCAAAAAATAAGCCGATTGCAGAAGCAATCGGCTATTTCTTTTCTTCAAATATTTGTATTGCACCGTTTTTTGCGGCAATCTTACCGTGTGCCTTCTTACGGCAGGTCCAGTTAAACTCAAGAGGCCTGTATAGCTTACGGCAGAGCGCCATAGAGGGTCTGCGGCTGTCCTGTACACGGTATGCGACAAAATGGGGTTTGGTTATAAAGTTGGTGAGCAGATTTCGCAGTCCAAAATCAAGAAATCTGTTAAGGGGATCTCCGCTTTTACGCAAAAAGCCTGCCAGCTGTCCTCTCATAACCTCAGGGTAATGCTTTTTGAGATGGAGTATAGCTCTGGGATCAAAGGATTGTATTGCATATATACCTTTGTAGTTCTTAAGAGTTTGCATTACCTTGTCGGCAAGCTGCCTGTAATTATCGTTGTCGGTCTTAAGCTCTATGAGCAGAGGGACCTTGCCCGACACAAGGCTTAATACCTCGTCGAAAAATGGGATAAGCTCGGTGGTTGCTTCAAGGGGATAGCTCTTGATCTCCTTGTCGCTTAAGGTTGTTACATCAAGCTCTGTATAGGCTGTACGCTTAAGGGATGTATCGTGTATCACCGCAAGGGAGCCGTGATCTGTCAAATGAAGATCCAGCTCTATCCCGTAGCCCTTTTCTAAAGCAAGACGGAATGCACTCATAGAGTTTTCGGGTACAGAGAGGCCTTTGTTATGTAAGCCCCGGTGAGCATAGCGGTATTTCTTTATTTCCGGAGACAGAGGGTGTCTGCGGCCCGAGGGCTTTATCATAAGCACCCAGCAAAGAGGAATAAGCACCGCTACGGCTATGAGTATATATACTGCGATCATCAGGTATTGAATCCGAATATCTTTTGCGAGAGTCTGTATACGCTCACGCTCAGCTTGCGTCCGGGCACACCGGGAATGGTTGTCCATCCGCTCAGCGAGTTATATTTCATATGACGGTAAAGGCTGGGATCCTTTTCCTTTATCTTTTCCCACATTGTCTTACACATCTGCAGCTTTTCGGGAGTGTTGGCAACATAGAGATATACGGCAGTTATGGTGATCATAAGGGAAATATGATGATACAGCACTCTTGCCAGCTTGCGGCTCTGCTTTTGGATAGACTTCATATCAAACAGATCTGTAACAAGCATTGTTACCCTGTACTGCTGATCTATGCGCTTGACCATTACATTTTCCTGGATAGACTGATCCTCTCTGCCGATAAAATAGCGGTAGAGGTTTTCATCCATATAATATATGGTCTTACAGAGAGGCAGGGGCGCATAGAGAAAGAGATTGTCAACATAAAATGTATGCTTGGGCAGTACAACTCCGGATGCGCGCACCACCTTGGTACGGAATATTACCGAGTGCATCATCAGATACTGGGAGGGACCAAAGGCCTTTGTGTCATCCCAGGTGCATATCTTATCCTTTGGGAATACATTGCCGTATTTCATTATATGACCGGGGCCGTCGGGATGCTGGTAAACATAGTTTGCAAGGAACAGGTCTACTCTCTTGCCCTCCTTGACAAAGCTGCGGATACGGTCCATAACTCTTTTAAGTGCTATGGTGTCAAGCCAGTCGTCCGAGTCCACGACCTTAAAGTACAGACCCTTAGCATTGCGTATACCCTGATTGACACCCTCTCCGTGGCCGCCGTTTTCCTGATGTATGGCACGGACTATGGTAGGATACTTTGCCGCATATTCGTCTGCTATCTCGGCGGTGTTGTCCTTGGTGGAGCCGTCATTTATAATGAGGATCTCTGCCTCCTCGCCTGCAGTCAGCAGAGTGTCGATGCAATGGCGCATATATTCGGCCGAATTGTAGCAGGGAACGGTAAATGTAATAAGCTTCATTTTAATTTCCTTTATTAATAGAGTCGCACAGCTCCAGGGCCAGAGACACTATCTTATCCATATTGTAATATTTATATTCTGCCAGTCTGCCTAAGAGAACAAGATTGTCATATTCCTTTGCCTTACCGAGATATTTTTGATACAGGGAATTGTTTTCTTCATTTATTATAGCATAATAGGGAATATCCTCGGTGTCGGGACGGTATGAACGGGAAAACTCCTTCATTATTGTGGTGGAGTTTTCTGCCTTCTGTCCCGTGAGGTGCTTGTACTCGGTTATACGGGTATAGGGCTCGTCGACCGTGTAGTTTACCGTGCCGTGGCTCTGATAGTATGTAACATCATGATGCTCAAAGCCAAAATCAAGGGTACGGTAGGGAAGAGCTCCGTAGCAGTATCCAAACAGCTCGTCAAGAGCACCGGTGTATATGACCGTTCCCTCAAAGATCTCTCCCTCAAATAATATCCTGTCCTCAAAGGAGAGGCAGCTGTCTGCCTCGGCAGAGGTTCTGACGGTTATATTTTGGTGGTCGAGCATTTTTTCAAAGATGGGGGTGTAGCCCTCAAGGGGCATACCCTGATAGCTGTCCTGAAAATATCTGTCATCGCGGGAGATGAACACGGGCACACGGGCCGTGGTACCGGGGTCTATCTCCTCAGGCTTTTGTCCCCATTGCTTCATTGTATAGTGAAGAAATACATTGTTGTATACAAAATCGGCAAGCTCGTTTATGTCCTTGTCGGGGTTCTGTCTCAGCTCCCCTATGGGGACCTTTTTTTCCATACCGTAGGCGGATACCAGCTTTTGCTCCAGCTCCTCTGCCTTATCCTCGGGAAAAGCCCTGTACAGGGAGTTGAGGTTGAAGGGAACGGGGAACTCCAGCTCTCCTGCCTTTGCAAGAACACAGTGCTGATAATCTCTCCACTCGGTAAAGCGGCTGAGATATTCGTATACCCTTTTTTCGTTTGTGTGGAAGATATGGGGGCCGTATTTATGTATCAGTATTCCGTTTTCATCAAGACAGTCATAGGCGTTGCCGCCGATATGGGGGCGTCTTTCCAGCACAAGAACACGATTTTCCGCCTCGGCAAGCTCGCGGGCGCATACAGCACCTGCAAAGCCGCTGCCGACAATTATATAATCAAACATCTGCCTGCACCTTGAATATTACCTTGCGCAGAGCGGCAGCACCCTTTTGGGTCATAACACCGGGACGGTGGCTCTCGCCGGGCCAGAAAATGGCAAACTCACCTGCCTCAAGCTCACAGGTAACAAAGCTTGCGGGAGTCTTGTAGAACTCATAATCATGGGGCTCGTCAAAGGGGAAATCAACACACAGACCTGTCATTTCCTTAACATGTATCTGCTCGCAGCCGTCTACGATATACTGGATATCGATATATTTTCTGTGATTTTCAAATTTATGGGGCTGTGCTTCCTTGGTGTCATAGCCTTGAACTACCGCAAACACACGGTCGCCGTCTATCTGGTACTTACCCGGCTCAAGGGCGGGGTCTGAAAATTTTTCGATTACTTCCTTTACCTTTACAAAATCGGGATGGAGACAGAGATATCTGTCAAGGTTGAAGATCTTATCTGATACCATAGGATTACCTCTTTCAAAACATATATGGTCATTATAACATATATTTAAACATTTTTCAACAGTTATGATTGACTTTTATTTACCAATATATTATACTGTTGTTTGTTTGAAAAGAGGCGTGATCATGAAAAAGGGTAAAATGTCAAAAACAATAAGACGGGCTCTGCGGGATACCTTCCCCATTTTTGCGGGATATCTGGTGCTTGGCATAGGCTTTGGCGTTATGCTTGCCAAGGCAGGCTTTGGTACATATTGGGCGGCTATAATGAGCTGCACCATGTATGCAGGCTCTATGCAGTATGTGGCGGTGGATCTGCTTGCCAATGCGGTTACCGTAGGCTCAGCGGTGCTTATGACATTTCTTGTAAATATCAGACATGTTTTTTACGGTGTGTCACTTATCGACAAATACCGTTATGCAGGCTGGCGCAAGCTTTATCTTATGTTTGCCCTGACCGACGAGACCTACTCTCTTGTCAGCACCGTGGAGGTGCCTGAGGATGTAGACAAAAATAACTATTATTTCTTTGTTTCCCTGTTCGATCAGCTCTACTGGATATGCGGCTGCTGTATCGGTGCTCTTATGGGGAACCTTGTACCCTTCAATTCGGCAGGTATAGAATATGCCATGACCGCGCTTTTTGTATGTATATTTGCCGATCAGTGGCTGTCGGCAGGAGGTAAAAAGCTGCTTTGCGGCAAGCATATCTCGGCCATAGTTGGCTTTGGAGCTACGCTTGTCTCACTCATTGTATGCAATGTCCTGGGCTTTGAATACTTCCTTATTCCCGCTATGGTAATAATCCTTGTGGCGCTCATACTGCTGCGCCCCGTCCTTGACAGAAAGGAGGAGGACTATGCCGAGTAATGTAACAGCACCCCATACCCTGCTGCTCATAGCAGTTATTGCAATTATTTCCTTCATCCTGCGTGCGGCACCCTTCATACTGTTCCGCGGCGGACACACTCCCGCGATAGTCAGGTACTTAGGCAGGGTAATGCCTCCCGCAGTTATAGGTATGCTTGTGGTATACTGCTTTTCAAGTATAGACTTTACCGATTGGAGGGCGTTTGTCCCCGCGCTCATCGCCGCCCTTATCGTTATTCTGCTTCATATATGGAAGAAAAACTCTCTTCTCTCCATCGGAGCGGGCACGGTGGCATATATGCTGTTGATTCAGTTTGTATTTAAAGGATAAAAGGCTTTTGCGATCGGACAAAAGCCTTCTTTTATTGTTTACAATTTGTTCTTGACATTGGGTAAAAACTGTGTTATAATAACTCTACCTCTGCGGAGAGGTCTTTTTTTGTCGTGTTTATTTCTCCGTGGAGGGAGATAATTCCGGACATAGCTCTCCCAAGGGCTATGGTCTTAAAAATTCTATCGGGAGGTGCCAAAGTATGAGAGTTAAGATTACTATGGCTTGCACTGAGTGCAAACAGAGAAATTACGACACAAAGAAAAACAAGAAGAACGATCCGGACAGACTTGAAATGAAGAAGTACTGCAGATTCTGTCGCAAGCACACTCTTCACAAGGAAACCAAGTAGGAGGCTATTATGGCAGAGAACGAAAAGAAAGTAACCGATATGGTTGCAGACAAGAAGGAAACTAAGGCGACAAAGGTTTCCAAGCCCAAGAAGGACAAGGTTTCTCTGGGTAAGAAGATCGGCAAGGCCTTCAGAGAGTTCAAGGCAGAGTTCAAGAAGATCGTATGGTGCGGCAAGAAGGCAACCTTTGCCAACACAGCTCTTGTAGTTGTATGTATGGTAGTTGTTGCAACTGTTATTTCGCTGCTTGACCTCGGTTTCGGTGGTCTTCTTGAGTGGCTTGCAAACATTATAAACATTGCAGGCTAATCGGAGAGTTGCAATGAGCGATTTTCACGAAGCCAGTCCTGAGGTGCGCTGGTATGTAGCGCATACCTACTCGGGTTATGAAAACAAGGTAAAAGCCAATCTTGAAAAGATTGTCGAAAACAGAGGCGTGCAGCATCTTATCAAGGAGTGCCGTATTCCCGTGGAGATCTCCGTGGAGAACGAAGGCACCGAGGACGAAAAGGAAGTGGAAAGCAAGGTTTTCCCCAGCTACGTTCTTGTTAAGATGATCATGACCGACGAAAGCTGGCACATCGTGCGTAATATCCGCGGTGTTACAGGCTTTGTGGGTCCGGGATCTAAGCCCGTGCCCCTGACAGACGAAGAGGTTGCCGCTATAGGTATTGAGGTTCGTACAGTAGAGCTTAAGTACAATGTGGGCGACAGCGTTAAGATCACAGGCGGTCCCCTTTCGGGATTTGTGGGTGTGGTTGAAGAGATCTCGTCTGACAAAAAGAAGATCAAAGTTATTGCGTCTATGTTCGGACGCGAAACACCTGTCGAGCTTGACTCTGACAGCGTGGAGCTTATCAACGAATAAGCAGGCAGTGCCTGTTGCCATAATCGGGTGAAGCTTGTGTGTACACAGCTCCCGAGGATGAGATAAGCTTTGAGCCAACAGGCTCGTATTATGTGGGAGAGGGAAAAATTTTTACTTAATTCTCTCGAAAAAAACCACTTCAGGAGGTAATTTAAAATGGCAAAGAAAATAATGGGCTATATCAAGTTACAGATAGAAGCCGGCAAAGCTACACCCCAGCCCCCTATCGGTCCTGCGCTGGGTCAGTACGGTGTAAGCATCCCTAACTTTACAAAAGAGTTCAACGAAAGAACCAAGAACCAGATGGGCTACGTTATCCCCGTAGTTATCACTGTTTACGCAGACCGTTCTTTCTCCTTCATCACAAAGACTCCTCCCGCACCCGTTCTTATCAAGAAGGCTTGCGGTATCGAGACAGCATCCGGTACACCTAACAAGACCAAGGTAGCAAAGCTCACCAAGGATCAGGTTAAGGAAATTGCTGAGAAGAAGATGCCCGACCTTAACGCAGCTTCTCTCGAAGCAGCTATGAGCATGATTGCAGGTACAGCCCGCAGCATGGGTATCACAGTTGAAGAGTAATCGAGGAGGTAGCAAGAAATGAAGTACGGTAAGAAGTATAATGAAAGCGTAAAGCTTGTTGACAAGACCAAGCTCTACGATCCCAAGGAAGCTCTTGAGCTCGCATGTCAGACCGCTAAGGCAAAGTTTGACGAAACAATCGAAATGCACATCCGTCTCGGCGTTGACTCCCGTCACGCAGACCAGCAGGTTAGAGGCGCGGTAGTTCTCCCCAACGGTACAGGTAAGACTGTTCGTACCCTCGTTTTCTGTAAGGAAGACAAGGTTCAGGCAGCTCTCGACGCAGGTGCAGACTACGCTGGTTCCACCGAGTACATCGAAAAGATCCAGAAGGAAAACTGGTTCGAGTTCGACGTTATCATCGCTACCCCCGATATGATGGGTATGATCGGTCGTCTCGGTAAGGTGCTTGGTCCTAAGGGCCTTATGCCTAACCCCAAGGCCGGTACAGTTACTCCCGACGTTGCTAAGGCTGTTACAGAAGCTAAGGCAGGTAAGATCGAGTACCGTCTTGACAAGACCAACATTATCCACTGCCCCATCGGTAAGGCATCCTTCGGCGCAGACAAGCTTCTCGAGAACCTCGAGACTCTCCTCGGCGCAGTTATCAAGGCTAAGCCCGCTGCTGCAAAGGGTCAGTACATCAAGAGCTGCGTAGTAGCTTCTACTATGGGCCCTGGTATCAAGGTTAACTCCTCTAAGGTAGGTTAATGAAAAAATAAACAGGACTTGCATTGCAAGTCCTTTTATTTTTTCAGCTAAATTCGCTTTCAGCGAGCTAAATTTGCTACGCAAGCTAAATTTCAAAAGAAGCTAAATTCGGCTTCGCCGAGCTAAAGGCGAATTTAATTTAGCTGCTCGAAGAGCAATTTAGCTGTTCGCCGGAACAATTTAGCTGCTCGAAGAGCAATTTAGCTCTTCAAGAGCCAAGCCAATAACATTCGGTAAAGCCGAATTCATAACTGCAACGCAGTTGCATCATAACTCATAACTAAAACCGCTTACAACCGTAAGCGGTTTTATCATAACTTCTTCTGCAAAACTAATTTAGTATATTTATCCTCGCTCAGATCCTTGACTATCTCAAAGCCTGCGTTTTTGTATTCCTCTATCCACCGCTCTAACTCGTCAGGCTTCAGCATAAACATAAGATCGGTATCAATATATGCTTCGATATAGTCATATTTATCATGCTCTGCCCAAAAACACGCTCTGTCTATGAGGGCTTTTTCTATTCCGCACCAACGGAAATTCTGGTGGATACGCATATCGACTATCGAAAATACCCTTGACCCCTCGGGCACGCTTGCAAGCTGCTCGGGAGTATAGGCAAGATGCTCTCTATACGGTGATTTGGGGCATCGTCGTATGCCGAGGCAGGTGTATTTGTCCCTGTCGCCGCAGTTACAAAAGCCTACCGGAATATGCTCTCCGAGCTCGTATATAAATCCGGTCATACGGTCATCCTTTATAAGCCTTCTTGCTCTGTCTGCCCATATCATTGTGATCTCCGCTTCGGTCAGGTGACCTTCCTTTATACGGCGGTGTATAGTTTGGTTGTCCTCCTCGCATTCCTCCTCGGTACAGTCATACACGGTAGAAAAATCCCGCATATGCTCGTCAAAGTTACCCGCAAAGCGAAGAAAATGCAAAAATATGTTCAGGTTATAGATCTTAAGGGCGGCAAATTTGAGATTA
Source organism: Clostridia bacterium (assembly GCA_017537175.1). GTDB lineage: Bacteria > Bacillota > Clostridia > Oscillospirales > CAG-272 > RGIG7300. The sequence continues at coordinate 43,198 of JAFYLH010000003.1, forward strand.
TCCTCCACTATACGGCATTTAAACTCATGGGGAAGCGGTGTGTCAATAAAGCTGTTCAAAAAGGACTCAACAGCCTTCATGATCGGAGCATTCCGCTTTAAGCGGTCGGTCATGGGTGACGGATAATCGGACACAGGCTCCGCATCTTCTTTTTTTGCAAGCTCGTAAGCAAGAGCTGCATGCTTTTCAAAGCCTTCTGTGTTTCCTTCACTCAAATATAACAAAGCCCTTTTTTTGTCGTGGCAAGAACGGGGAGCGATAAGACGGTTGTGGAGGGTCTGTGCTAACTCTATAGACTCGTGAGTGTTATAGCTCATAAGCTTACCGTGATAGGTTACGAAGGCACGCATAAGCTGACTCTGCTTGTGCTTTATAAGCTCCTCACCGTCAAAGCAGGAGTTCAGCAGTATATCCCGCCTTATCATATCGCCGTCGTTTATCTCATAAGCTAACCGTCTTACCTCGTCCTTCATATCCTTTTGGAGATACAGGTTGGCTCTCATATATTTGTATTCGTCATTGTCAGGGTCGGCTTCGGTCAAAGTGTCAAGTATCTTCTCGGCATCCTTTAGTCTGCGCTCTGTCCACCCTTCTGTTAGAGGATGAAGGGCAGAGTCCATGGTGGCATGGAATTTTCGCTCAAGCCATACGGTGTCTGTGGGAACTTCTTTGAGCGCTTGATTTATGATAACAAGAGAATATTCACCGCCCCAGATCAGACTGTCAAAGTATTTTTCATTGAGATCTCTGTTTTTATTACCCCCCAACAGCTCGTCAGCTCCAATACCGAGAAAAGTGCATATAGGCATTATCATGGAAATATCGGGAGCGTTCTGTCCGTTTTCCCATTTTGACACAGCCTGAGAGGTGACACCTAAAGCATTTGCCATAGCCTCCTGAGTGATACCCTTTTTCTTTCTCTGTTCTCTTATCCTTTTGCCTATATCCTTCATAGTTGCCTCCGTTGTTTTCTGTAAACAGTATATCATATAGATTATGAAAGTACAAGTGAGAGGTAGGAAAGTATATATCAACCGAAAGTTGAAAAATGCCTTCCCCGCCGGAGAAGGCTTGTCAACCAACGGTTTATCTACCGTTGAGAACACCTTTATTGACTAATTTGGCTTAGTCTGTTATTCTGTATACAGGCAAGGAAATTGTAAATAGTGCTGTTTTCGCAGTAAATTTTCCGTGATTTTAGCTTTTCTGAGTGATATAATTGTTATATCAAACTGATACGAGGTAAGAATGGACGCAAAGAAGGAAATAATCGAGTATATCAATGATAATTTAGGGGAGCATCTGACCTTAGAGGGTCTGTGCGAGCATTTTCATACCAACCGCACCACCCTCGCAAGACGTGTAAAGGAAGCAACAGGCAAAAGCCCTATAAGATACATACTTGAAGAGAGACTGCGTCGGAGCCGCACCGAGCTTGAAGAAGGTGAGCTCTCAGTCTCCGAGGTAGCCGAAAAATACGGCTTTAGCGATGACAATTATTTCATCCGTGCCTTTAAGAAGCAGTACGGTATCTCTCCCCTTAAATTCAGAAAACAAAATATTGATAGGGCAGACGGTAACTCTATGACTCTGTCCGAGTTTGAACACTATATCAGGCAGGGCTTCGGCAGAGCTGTGCTTATGCTTAAAGAACAGCCGCACAAGGAGCATTTTCGTGCCTCGGTCATCAATAATGCCGTATACGACCCCCGTTACGACCAACAATGTAACGAGAACCGAGGTCACTATATAAAAGAGCTTATAGATTGCTTTGAGGATAGCGAGGAGCTGTACGAGGAGATACTTAACCTTTATTCCCGTGAGGTTCATCCCGAGGACTATCATATCGGCAACCTCAGACAGTGGGCGGAGACGGGATGTCTAAAGGCAAAGGAGGCTCTTGTCTGCGTATACGAAAACTGTTATAATGCTATGCTCAACACCGCTACTCTTCATCAGCGTCCCAACCCTGCTTTTAACGCCTATACCTATGCGGCACAGACTCTCCACGGTGTTGACGAAAGCTATCTGACAAGGCTTTTGCACGACGGGATAAATCTTATGAAGTTTTGTCACACCTACGGCATAAGCGACTTTACCCATTTCTTCGATGAGATCATAGCTATCAGCCATAAGAAGATGATGAGCGCACTGGTGGAGCTTGCCGAAAATGACAAGGTGGTAAAATTCTTTTATGACGGCTACGTAAGCGAGCATGAAAAGAGTGTGGAAAGATATTATGAACTCAACCGCGGCAAGCTGCACGTAGATATGGCGGGTGTAAAAAGCTGGCAGGACGTAGTAGACCTCTGCATCAGAGAGGGCAAGCCTATGCTGACAAACGACCGCATCACACATATCTGGTGCAACCTGAGTGACACAGACAAGCGGGAGGTTACGCAAGCGGTAGAAAAAGAAGGGGACGTAATGCGCCGTACCGTATTGTTGATGCAGTTAAAAAGGAACGCAGTAGATCTGTTATGCGATTATCCCCGTGACCCGTCTCCTCTGATAGCGGAGATCGACGGCTACAAAAGAAGCGACGATTATACCATGGGTAAGGAAAACCGTATGATGCACCAGCTCATACTGCTTGTCCGTGATATCCGTCATCCTGTGGTACGCACCTGGGCGATAGAGAACCTGCCCCGTATATCCGACTGGGGATACAGACATATCATATCGGCCTTTATCAACAACTATATACCCGAGGACAGGGACAGGATGTTTTTGTTCGTGACCTCTCAGACCGACCGTGATATCATACACGATATAGGTCTGGCAGTTACCGATGCTCTGCAGTATGAGCGTATAGAGGATTTTCCCGAGGAGCTTTTGTTTTGGCTCTACGAGCATACTCCCTGTACAAACTGCAGAGGCATGATCGCCAATCTGCTGATCGAAAGGTACTCTCTTACGGTTGCCGCAGAGATACCGGATGAATATGTTTCTATAGTCAGAGAGCTTTGCCACGACAGCGACGAGCCCAACCGCATTATGGGAGAACGGGCGTCAATAGGTCTTGATATGCGTCTTGCTCACAGCAAGTCTGTCAACCACCGTACCGAGCTTGAAAAGGATAATATCTGCGGATGCTTCTACTGTAAGAGTATATATTCTCCCGCCGAGATCACGGCTTGGATAGACGGCGGCTCGACTGCACTCTGTCCCCGATGCGGTATAGATTCGGTAATAGGCAGCAGCTCCGGATATCCCGTAACCGAAGATTTTCTTACTATGATGAACAATTACTGGTTTAACTGTACGCTTACCTTTGAGTACTTTTTAGATCAGATAATTCGCCGTATCATAGCCGAGAACAGCGGGCTTGAACCCTTGCTGAAAAAACAGTATGAAGCTGCCGAGATAAGAAAGGTAGATCACCATAAAAGAGGCTTTATGGTGAATTATAATATCTTTGAGTATTCAAGCAATCTTGCCGAAGGGTATAAGAACTGCCATCTCGGCAGAGTGCACGCAGAGATAGACGGAATAGAATACGGAATGGGTTTTGTGCTCTTTATCCGTGACGGTAAGATATCCGCCCTTGAGGGATATACCTACGAAGAAGACCTGCCGCCAAAGTGGTGGGAAAAAGAATATAAGATAAAGCCCTATAACGACGTATGCTATACCAAAGAATATATAGCATCCCTGCACGGATACGAAAAGCTCTTTGATGCGGCGACAGCCGCCCTTGAAGCATACCCCGACAAGGAATATTATACTCAGTGTACCGCACTTCTCAGCGAGAGCGGTAAGGTATATACCGTTGTGAGCAAAAATATTCTCAAGGAAGGCGCAGACCCCCTGTTCTTTGAAAGCATCCGCAAGACCGGGGATACCCGCATCATACGTATGCTCAGTATGTGGAGCGGTGGCAGCATAGATATGGGCCCATATACGATACGTATGGCGGTACTCATGCTTGACAAGCGAAATCGCGATACAGAGGTGCTTGGATGTGGTGCGGTCAGCTTTGTCAGAACTCCGCTTGAATTGACCCTGCCGCCCAAGAAACTCACCATAAAAGAACGGACAGAGTGCTTAAAGAACCTTATCGCTGCGGCAGAAGCGGATATGGCATCCCATCCCGCTTTTCCCCAGGAATATATTAAATACGAGGCAGTTGCTATAAGGACGGCTAAAGGAAATATATATCACGCAGTTCTTGACCTTGATCGGAATGACGAGGACGAGCTTATTGCGCAGATGAAGAAAAACGATGATACCCATATTACTATGTTCGTAAGTATGTTCTGTGAGGGTCGCTGTGAGATAGGCAGCCATAAATTAAGAAAAAAGCTCCGTGAATTGGATGGCGCAAACGGTGAAACAGAGTTTTATATTACCTATGACGGTATGCACCGCAGATATAATTTGGGCGATACACTTCCCCTATATGCCGAAGAAAAGCTCGACAACTTTGAATTTCACGATACGATCCTTTCACTGGTAAGATATGATAAGACGTTAAAATGTCTTATTCTGTCTGCAAGGAGTCTGAATATTCATAAAAACACCGAGCAGAACCCCTATGACAGCGATATGGAGATTAAGGAAGCAAAGATATATTTACATGGTTTTCGTATACTTTCCCTTGAATGCCCTCCGGCTTATCAATGGAATGAAGATAACGAGCTTGTAGCGCTCGACACCCCTGAGGTTTCTCTGTCGGGAGAAGAAGCCCTGCAATACTTGCTTGAACAGTTTGCCACCAGGTTCCGCGTTACCGTTTTGGAATTGGAGAATATCGGAAACGGAGAATACTATATGACAATAGATATCGAGCAGCCGGGTACGTTGGCTATGAAATTCACGGTAAGCCGCGCCACCGTCACCTGGAGTGAATACAACGGCGAAGCGTGGTACGAGCAATACTTTAGGGATATGAGGGCAAGAGGAATCATACCGAAGAAGATAGAAGAATAAAGAGCAGACCATACAATGAAATATTATGATATCATAAAAAACATAAAGGATAGTGCTACCGTTATCTTTGATACAGGACTTTCAGATGTCGAGATATCACGCATAGAGGAGATATACGCTATAAAACTTCCTGAATCGCTTAAGGGACTCTATAAGATCGCACTGCCTGTAGGAGAAAAAAACGAGAGGATTCCGTATCCTAACTGGCGTGACTTTTCTCCCGAAAATATAGAGAAAATCAAAGGTATGATGTATCCTTATGAGGTACCGAGTGAGCATAGCAGCATAGAATATCCGCCGCTTATCCCTATATGGGGACACAGATATCTGCCTATATGCGAGCTTGCCGACCCGCCTGTTATATCCTGTGTTGAGTTCGATATTATCTGGTACGCAAAGAATCTGAGTGAAGCTCTGCAAATGGATTTCCTTTGTGACCCCTTCTCTGTTTCAGCGAAAATCCCCCACCCGAAGCAAGTGCCATACATAACCTTATGGAGTGAGGCTGTGGAATATAATTTGAGAGGATTTATGTAATTGGATAATCGAGCTACTGAAAATGATGTAATAAAAGAGGTATACTGATATGAACACTAATATCTCAAAAGAAATTGCAGATTGTCTGAAAAGATATCTTGACAGAGCCATCGACCGTGAAAGGTTAAATACGGAGCTTATAGGCATACGCACAAAAATGGTTGAGGCGAAGATAAATATGAAGCCTGAAAATCATCCCTATATTTACATAATACATTGGGTAACCATAGCCATACCCCATCTTGCATATAACGACGATCAAATAAGACATGTTTACCGTGTCCTTTCAGGTGAAAAAGGATACGAGCTGCAATATACATACTGGATCCCCAAAAGCAACCGGGAATTAAATGAGACCGAACAAAAAATTCTCACCATCGCCCGAAAATACGTAGACAATTATAACAGCAATACGCATTATACAACACCCCACAACCAAGAAGCGTACTTAGAAAACAGTGATATTCAGTTTATTATTTCTATGCATCCCGACAAAGACAAAAGACAGGAATTTCGCAAACCTGTAGAAATATCGGATTTTGCAATCAGTCAAATGCTGAGCTTACTGGAGTCGGGAAGGCTCTGTATTCATCCGGAATTTGATACGAATCGACCGGTTGCCCATAAGCTTACCCGGCTCCTGTCCTCATACGAAAACGACCTGCCGATTTTCTGTACCGTTACACTGAAAAACGGTGTAACCACAGTAACCGTTTGTTAAAAGCCTTCCCCAGCGGGGAAGGTGGCACCGAAGGTGACGGATGAGGAGAACATTTTGACCGCGAAATGATATTTGTTAAAATTAAGTCCCAAATATCGGACACCAAATCTGATAAAATAAAGAAAACACCGAAAAGGAGACAGTATGAAACCCTACATCGAGAGCTTTACCCTGCTGACTAACCGCCAAGAGCTGGATTATATCTGGGACGAGGTGAATTATACCTGCTACGATACCTTTTATCCCTTTAAGATATTTATGGACGACCGCCTGCCCCGTATTGACTTTGAGCCCATAACCATATTCTACGGCGGAAACGGCTCGGGCAAGTCTACCTTACTTAATATGATTGCCGAAAAGGCAGAGGTGATCCGCACCTCTCCCTTTAATAAATCGGTGCTGTTTCCCGAGTATGTCAAGCGTACCACCATGAAGGCAAGGGAGATCCCGCGGCATTCAAGAATTATGACAAGCGACGATGTCTTTGAGCATATTTTAAAGGTGCGTAATTTCAATTACGATATAGACGACCGCCGTGATGAGCTTTTGGATGAATATTACGGTATAGCAGATCCGTTTAAATCACCCAAAAGGCTTAACTCTCTTTCCGACTATGACGAGTGGAAAAAGGAGCATGAGATAAAAAGCGGCAAGCTCTCTGCCTCCCGATATGTGCGTCAGAATATGCGGGGCAATATTGATATGCACTCAAACGGCGAGAACGCCATGCTCTACTTTGTTGACAACATCACCGAGGATGCGGTATATCTCCTCGACGAGCCTGAGAACAGCCTGTCTATAGAGTATCAGTTAAGGTTAAAAGAGTTTTTGGAGGACAGCGCCCGACACTTTGGCTGTCAGCTTATCATCACCACCCATTCTCCCATACTTCTCTCTATGAAGGGGGCTAAAATATATGACCTTGACGAGTTCCCCGTAGAAACAAAAAGCTGGACAGAGCTGCCTAATGTCCGCAAATACTTTGAGTTTTTTGAAGAACACAGAGAAGAGTTTTAATTAGTTAGGGATTTAGTTTATAACCCCATTAAGTTCAGTTAAAGTGGTGATATCCCTCCACCGCACTCGTACCAAAAACATAATTGTTTTCAACAAACTGTTTTTGGTACTGCGGTCCCCCTCCCTTTAGGCAAGGGAGGCTTATCAGCGCTCTACTGTTAACTTATTCTAATTTAACGGAATTTTTGTTGCATTCCTGCAACAAAAATCACCTTAACTCCTAACTCCTACTTCCTAACTCCTAACTAAAAAATCCCCCTTGCATAATGGGGGATTTTTTGTTATAATACCCTTAGTTAAACATTAAAGGTGGCAGGAATGAAAAAAACAAAAATACTTGATGCAATAATAGTATTTATTATTGCCATTATCATACTTTCAATCGTAAACGCGGTTCTTTTCCTTACCCTGGGTGTTTCGGGTATGGCAATAAGTGAGCTGTTGATAGTTATAGTTCCTCTGGGTGTCGTGATTTTAAGAAAGGAGGATCTTTCCGAACGCTTTAATCTCAAAGTACCCAACACCATGGGCAGCTTCTTTGCGGCGGCTGTTATGATGATGGGTGTAAATATGTGGGAAAACGCCTCCACATATGCCTATGTAGGCGTGTTTGGTATGTCGGAGCAGAGCGACCTGACCTTTCTTAACAGCTTCTTTTCGGGAGTAAGTCCCATTATGGCGCTCATTATAATAGCGCTTATTCCCGCGATCTGCGAGGAGCTTTTGTTCAGAGGCTATCTGCTTGATTCCTTAAAGGGAAAGAAAAGCGGTGTAGCTGCGGTTATAATTACCTCCATACTTTTCTCGCTTTTGCATTTTGATTATACAAGTCTTAATTTCTATAAGCTCATTCCTTTGCTTATTATGGCATTGGCCTTCGGTTATATCACGCTTAAGACCGACTCGGTGCTTATACCTATGATATTCCATTTTATCAACAATGCAAATGCTCTTATCTCCTACTATACCTTAAAGAGCCAGGGTGTCACTACCGAGGAGGTTTCTGTAGCGGCTGATCCTGTCTACCTGTGGTATGCACTTGCCGGCTTTGGCGCAGGCTTGGGACTTATATATTTCGGTACAAGGTTTTTGTCGGGTAAGCCCCGTAAATGGTGGCTTAATCTTATTGTTGTGCTCCTGAGCCTGATCATCCTTGCGACAGGTGTCATAGGCGGTGCGATGAGTATGACAAATGTTTCGTATGAGGGAGAATATACCTCTAAGCTACGGGAGGATACCGTTGAGACAGAGAGCTTTACCGTAGAAGAGGATAGTGTGGGTGTTATATATGCAGGTGTCCTGTGTGCCCGGGGTGTTGAGGGCTCGGTTACCGTAACAGACCGTGAGGGCAAAGAGATCTATACTACCGACCAATCGGGCATAGGAATGTATATCGAAATGCCAAAGGGTGAATATACCGTTACCTACAGCTTTGATCTGCCCGACGGTCAAAGTGTTTCCTATGATGTTGAGGCATTTGTTATGGTATTTACCATAGATCCGGCAGTTACTTGATTACGATCAAAAAACTTGTAGTAAAAGTCTTTTTGAATTTGTTATATATTATAGAAATAAAAAATACGAAAGGAAAAAGATCTTATGAAAAAGCGGCGGGTCGCCGCGGCAAAGCTGCGTGCGAACATTGCTTTTTCAAATTACACGGAATGGAGGATTCATGTATTATGAAGAAACTTTTTATTTCCCTTATAGCAGTAGTACTGCTGTGTTCCATGGCAGTTGGCATTTCTGCCAACGAATGGAACAACCCCTTTAAGGATGTAAAGGAAAGCCATTGGTTCTACGATGCGGTAAAGACCACCGTAGAAAAGGGTATCTTTACAGGTATGACCGAGGATACCTTCCAGCCTAACGGCAAGATGACAAGAGCAATGTTCATGACAACTCTTGCAAATATGGTGGGTGCCGAGGTAGGCGAGTACACCGGTATGCCCTTTACCGATGTCAAGGCAGGCCATTGGTATGCTCCCTATGTACAGTGGGCATATGAC
>JAFYLH010000032.1 GCA_017537175.1 Clostridia bacterium
GTACTAAGTACGGTAGTGACCCTTTTCGCGGAAAAGTGTGAAAAAGTGGTGTATATTCGACATATACACCACTTTTGAATACTTATCAGACTATATTAGTAGATATAGTCATTAATATAACAACTGTTCGTTGGTTGGAGAGATGTCCTGAAAAAATATTTTTTCAACACGTCCGACCGACTTTTTCGACAGTCTGAAATGAGGAGCCTTTTGAAGGCTCCTCATTTTTTTGTAAATATGAAAAAAGTGGTGGGTGGTACCCTACCGTAAAGCACCTTTGGTATTATATAATAAATACAGGATCCTCGCTGCAGGGTACGAGCTTATGTATCTGAGGGCAGTATTAACAAAGCAAAAAGGATGGTCGAAAGACCATCCTTTATTGTTTTATTAAGGAATTAGATTAACTCGTAGAGAGCGTAGAATTCCCAGTTGCCTGCAAGTGCAAGGTAACCAAGGTCCCACATATCGCCTTCGGTAAGAAGGAATACGCCTACGTCGGGATGCTCGATACACCAGCCAACGAACTCATAGAGGTCGCCGTCGCCGAAATCAAGAATCTTGAGGCCGGGATCGGGGTAGTTACCTGCAAAGAGGGACATGTAGGAATCGCCTACATTTGCGCCGATCTCGATAGTTTCGAAATCTTCGTTATCCCAGTTAACGAATGTGAGGACCCAATCCTTTTCACCCTCGGTATCCCAGAGGGGGATAAGCTCAAGTGTAGATTCAACCTCGGAGATATCCTTTTCGGAACCTACATTACCGAGGTAAAGCTCAAGTACCTTTTCAGCATCGAAGTCGGGGTTAAGCATGATTCTGTACTCACGGTTGTACCAACCGAGGAATACATAACCTTCCTTCTCAGCTACGGGAAGCTCGGTGATGTAATCGGAATACTTGTCACCAAGATTCATAGTGTAGGTAAGAGCTGCATCGTTTACGATTGCTGCATCTGCGTCTGCTACGAAGTTAAGAGTGAAGGTGTATACGGGTGCTGCAACCTCTACATAGTAGCAAGCGAACATCCAAGCATCCTCGGTAGATGCTACCCAGCCGCCTTCACCGTACCAGCCCTGGTTTGCGCCAACCTCTTTGAGGATAACCATAAGGTCCTCGGTGAGAGGTGCGTAACCGTCAGCTGCTACATCGATATATGCCTGATATGCTTCGTTGTAGTCGGTGATAACCTTAAGGATACCGTCTTCCCAGGTAGCGCCCTTGAGCTGACCGTAGGACATAGCATCGCTAAGATTCATTGTGGAATCTGCAAGGTTTACATAAAGAATTGCGCCGTCAACGGAGTTGAGGTGATAGAAGCCGTCCTCACCGAGAACTGCAGTATCAACTGTCTCATCGTTGTAAGCTACGTTTACAAATGTACCTTCGGGAAGAACTACGCTTTCGGGAAGTGCAACGTTTGTATATGTTTCATAGATAGGATACTCAGGGTCATCGCCGCCGATTTCATACTCAACGGTAATGTTAGCGGTAGCTGCGCCGCCCTTAACAGAAACCCAGATAGACTGGCCAACGCTTGTGCATTCCCATTCTACGGATGCAGCGTTAACTGTGTCAGCAGAGGGCTCGATAGAAACCCACATGCCGTTGTAGCTTGCGATACCAACGAGGCTGTCGTTAGCTGTGATTGTGTACAGGCCTTCTTCTTCGGGAGAGAACTCATAGATAGTGTACTGATAGTCAGCAGAAAGGTCATAGTCATATGTACCTACTGCGAGGTAACCGAAGGGGCTGTTCTCATCGTCATAAACGGGAAGCTCAACAGGGGCCTCTTCGAAGAGAGCATAACCCTCGCAGTCGAAGGTAATTGCATAGTAGTTACCGTTCCATTCGCCCTCGGTCATAAGGAAGTTGAGGGACTCAATGTACCAACCTACGAAGATATAACCTTCTTTAGTAACGGTGGGGAAATCACCGATATAATCGTTGTAGTCTTCGCCGTAGCAGATGGGGAGAAGAAGCTCGGTAGCGTCTGTACCGTCGATCTTTGCGCCTTCCTCTACATCGAAATCCTCAAGGAAGAATCTGATGGTATAGTCTGCTGTGTGTGCGGGGATAACATTGGTCTCAACCTCGCCGCAAAGAGTACAGGTTCTGGTCTCTTCACCGTCAACGGTGTGAGTAGCCTTTGCGGTCTCAGCCCAGTCGCCCCAAACGTGCTCGCAGGGAACAACTACTTCTTCAAAGATAGCGTAAAGCTCGCAGTCGCCGGGAACAGCATATGTGCCGTTGTCCCACTCAGCCTGGATCATCATGAAGCCGTAATTCTCAAGATACCAGCCTACGAACTCATAACCCTCCATAGAAGCGGTGGGCATATCGCCGATAAAGTCGTTATAGTCCTCGCCGTAGCAGATGGGGAGAAGAAGCTCGGTAGCATCTGTACCGTCGATCTTAGCACCGTTTTCTACGTCAGCGGGATCAAGGAAAAGTCTGATGGTATTGTCTGCTTCGTGAGCAGGGATAACGTTGGTCTCAACCTCGTTACAGAGAGTACAGGTTCTGGTCTCTTCACCGTCAGCGGTGTGAGTTGCCTTAGCTGTCTCGGTCCAATCGCCCCAAACGTGCTCGCATACTACGGGAAGGGGATCAATGGGCTGTGTCTTGGTCTCACCGCAGAGAGTACATGTTGCGGTCTCTTCACCTGCAACACCTACCTGAGGCTCGGTGGTAACAACCCACTCGCCCCAAACGTGCTCACAAGCAACAGGAGCAAAATCGGTGTTTGCATACATCATGAAGATACGAGCTGCCTGAGCTCTTGTAGCGTTGCCGTTGGGAGCGAGGTTACCGTTCATACCTGCGATGAGGTTTTCTGCAACTGCCCACTTAACGGGAACTTCTGCCCAAGACTGAACCTTGGATGCATCGGGGAATGCAGAGATATCTGCTGTCTTGGAAACGTCAAGGCCCTTCTTCTCGGTATAAACGTAGAAGAATCTTGCGAGCTGTGCTCTGGTGATGTTGTTGGAAGGACCAAACTTGCCATCGCCGATACCGGAGGTGTATTCGTTCTCAACTGCCCAGTTGATAACCTCGTTCCACCAGTGAGAAGGCTTAACGTCAGAGAAGCCTGCATCCTTGCCTTCGTACTGAGTAAGATCAACACCGTCGAACTTAGCAAGAAGGGTAAGGAACTGTGCTCTGGTAAGATTTGCGTTAGGAGCGAATGTGGTCTCGGTCATACCGGAAACATAGCCCTGTCTTACACAGAAAGCTACCTCGGACATGAACCAGTGGTTTTCCTTAACGTCGGTAAAGTGTTTAACAATACCGTACATATCTTCGGTGGATTCAGCAACTTCGCCGCAAACGGTACAAGTACCTGCAACCTTGCCGAACCAGTCGGTAGCGCCGTCGATAGTTTCAATTACGGGAACGGAAGCCTCAAAGCTGTGAGCGCCGCTTACGGGGATCTCAACAGTGCCGCTGTCAGCGCCACAGGTCTTGCAAACGCCGGTCTTTTCGCCTGCCTCAAGACAGGTAGCTTCCTTGGTTACAACCCACTCGTAGTTGTGCTCAGCGGTGATAACCTCTTCTACTGCTGCGGAGCATACAGAACATGTATTTGTTCTCTTGCCGTCCTTTTCGCAGGTAGCCTCTTCAACTATTGTCCAATCTGTTGTGAATGTATGAGCGATAGGCTCGGTGTGATATGTCTCAAGTCTCATTCTGCATACAAAGCAAACTCTTGTGGAGGTGCCGTATGTAGAGCATGTGGGCTTTAAGATCTCGGTGATATCTTCCTTGGGAGTATGACCGAATGCGGGCTGAATATTTCTGTTGTCAGCTGCGCCGCATACTGTACATCTGTAATAGTCACGGCCGTCACGGGTACATGTGGTGCCGATTGTTCCTACGAGTTCAAAATTGCACTCGTGAGCGGGGGTAGTTTCACCCTTCCACTCTGCAGCGGGAACGCCGTTGATGGTCTCAACAGTGTAGTTACATCTGTGATCTTCAGCGGTCTGGTCATTGTTGGAAACTGCGCCAACCATAACATAACCTGCTGCTACATCCTTAAGACCGGAAAGGTCGATGTCTGCTCTTGCATAGGTCATGGATGTTGTCCAGATGGGATCCTCGTTAAGGATCTGCTCGTCCTTGAGGTTGTTTGTGCTGTAACCAACCCAGTTGGTGTCACAGTCAGGGAAGAAAGCAACCTCTTCGCCATTGCAGTAGTCATAACCGTTGATGTTAACGATGAAGCCGAGAGTTTCGTCAGCTCTTACATTAACTGCAAGACCGTTAGAAAGATCGATGGACTCAAAGCCTGTGGAGATATCAGAAGCATCGCCGAGCTTGCCGTCCTCGTGGTTCTTTGCGGTAAAGGTCCAGCGGTAGCCGGGGTGACCGTCGTCGTTGATATAGTAACCGTCATAGTAGATGATGGAAACAGAGGTAGCAACGGGTGCGAGGTCATCGCCGATAGGCTGATCACAGGTAACTCTTACCATAAGAGCCTTACCGTTGGTAGCGCCTGCGGGAGCCTTGGAAGCGGGAGTGAGCTTAACTTCACTGTTTGCAGGACGGATGATGTGACGAAGACCGTTGGAGTAAGCTTCAACTGCAGAAGCAAGACCTGTGTCATAAGCCTTGGAAGCATCGTTGAAGTCTGCCAGAGTATCGATCTTGTCCTCTGTCCAGAGAATGTTAAGGCTGTTACCTGCTTCGATGGAGTCGATGTAAGAATCGTACTCATCGGGCTGGATAACTACAGACAGACCGTCAAGGGCTGTAGTAGCTTTGGAAGCGATTGCAGAAACACCGTAGGTACCTGCAAATTCCTTGTAGGTGGGGGTGGTGATCTTAACACCGCCGTCTGCGTCCTTTGAGAAACCAAAATTGTTAGTTCTGATCTCATAGTTTTCGGACTTGGGAGCGATTATCTTCCATGTACCCTTGGAATATTTCGCTGCCATGGGGGTCCAGTTAACTGTAACAGCATCGTCAAGATTCCATGCTGCGAATGATGAGATACCCAGAGGGAGTATCATCATGCATACCAGCGCTACAGCTAACACGCGTTTGAAAATTCTCATGATTTTCTCTCCTTTATTAAAAAATTTTTAATAACTTAGTTGATCTTGAAGACCATCTTTGTCTTGTAGGTCTTCTTAGGCTCAAGAGTCATCATCTCACGCTTTGTTTCCAGGTCATCAATGACACCGTCATCAGCGGGGATGGAATACCAGGGCTCGATACATACATAAGGAGCCTCGGTCTTGGGAGCATGCCAGATTCCGAGATACTGCATATCGGGGTACTCAACACGCACCTCTCTTTTTGACACTTTGTTCTTGAGCGCTACTCCCTTAGGTACATTATACAGGAAAACTGCGTCGTTGTCAAATAAAGAATGTTCCAAATTAACGATATTTTTGTCTATTTTGTTAAATTTTTCGTTTTTTCCTGTGTAATAGCAGGTTTCGGACATAATGAGCTTCTCGGGAGCGCATTCTTCGTCGAATTCAAGGTAGTAATCCTCGAACTTTCCGTCACCTCCCAGAGGCACGTTGAAGCCGGGATGTCCGCCTAAAGCGAAGTACATAACCTTGTCATCGTTGTTCTTAACGGTGAAGGCTGTGGTCAGTGCATTACGGCAGAGGGAGTAGGTTATCTCAAGCTTAAAGTTGAAGGGATAGATCTTAAGGGTGTTCTCGTCTGCGGTAAGGGTGAAGGTGATCTTCTTATCCTCCTGCTTGGTTACGGGGATAGAGGTTTTTCTCGCGAAGCCGTGAAGGTTCATCTCGTAGGTCTCGCCCTTGTAGGTGTACTTACCCTCGGTCAGTCTGCCGCAGATGGGGAACAGGTTATATGCGTGACCTGTCCAGTAGGCGGGGTCTCCCTGCCACAGATACTCGGTGTTGTCCGCTTTGTTGATAAGGGACACAAGCTCTGCACCAACGTCGGAAAAGCTTGCCTTGATCTTGTCGTTTTCGATTGTGTAGATCATTTCATTTGCTCCTTTATTTTTAATTAATTTTAATTTCATTTCTCTTGTCATACCCTTTATGGCTCTTTCGCGTTTAAGAGCATAGGAACGGGTGGGACATTCTTCGCTGTAGGCAAGGGTAACGGGCAGACGGCTGCGGGTATACTTTGCACCCTTGCCGCTGTTGTGTACCTTAAGCCTTTTTTCTGTATCGTCGGTCATACCGCAATAAAGTGTATCATCGGCGCACCGCATCAGATATACAAACCAGCTCATTTTGCAAAAAGCTCAACGGGTTCGGTTATTGTATATTCCTTTCCGGGGATATATACGTTACCGTCCTTATCCTCCCAATGGTCAAACTCCACATCGGGTATCTCGCCCTTGCCGTAATAGCCGTCGATATTGGTCTTGGTTTTAGAAAGTCCGTAGTTGGTCTTTTCGCCCCTGCAAAGGATAAGATATTCGTCACCGCCTGTTTTGTAGACAAAATCGCGGATGACATCATTGCCTATATTATAGGTAACAATAGGATCCCAGCAGGCATAGAGCATAAGAGTGCCGCCGTCCTCTATAGGCATACCGTTAAGGCCAAGCCAGTTGGTATCGTGACCGCCCTCGGAAAGTGTAAGAGCATCGTGGGGCCAACAGTCATAGCCAAAGCCGTTGCAGATTTTCTCAGGGTCAAAGCCGCCGCCCTTGCCGTCACCTGTATAAAAGCGGGGAACGGTCAGATATCTCTGGGATGTCTGGTGGCGGTAGCCCTCTCTTTTAAGCTCAAAAGCACCCTCGGGAAAATAAAATCTGTCCCCGTCTGCCATCATACCGTTCTCGGTTGCAGAGGGCTTGGGTTCGGTTGTGCCGTCAGGCCATGTGCCGCCGTTGGGATCATAATATACGTAGCATTTTTTCATAATATACCTCTTTATTAATTCGGAATTCGGAATGCGGAATGCGGAATTCAGGTGATTTTTGTTGCATTAAAGCAACAAAAATTCCATTTAATATATAAGTTTGATGATACTTATTATTTAATTAAATAAATATTACAAGTAAAAATTAAATGTAATAAATTATAGAATACAGATAATCAAAAATATTAATGTAGATTTTCGACCTAAAGGGAGAAAATCCTCCATAATTCCGCACTCCGCACTCCGCATTCCGCATTTATTTATGCGTATCTTTTCATATCCCCAAACCCTTTTCTCAGTCTGTTGACATGGTTTTTTGTTTCTGTTCTGCTGTAATCAAAATCTGCCAGAGTGTCCATCCACAGGGTCAGCTCATCCGACAGAATACCGAACTTATTGAGATCGATAACACCCGAGAGAGCCGCATACTGTGTAAAGTGCTTGTCGTCTCCGAGGTCACGCATCAGACAGAAATATTCCTCTATCACATCACCCGCCTCACCGTAGTAGGCTGAGATAAATTCCTTTGCGGCAATGTCAAGCTCCTCTTTTGTGATGTCTGTATTCCACATCATCTTTGAGAGCAGATAGCCTCTCAGGGCTCCGAACTCGGCACTTTCTTCGTTATTATATGCCTGATTGAATATTCCCTTGACATTGTTCTGCATGAACAGGGTGTAGGTATCGTAAAGTGCATCAAAGTTCATAAAGGGAGCGTTGCGGGCGTTGCCTGTGAACTCAATGGCATAATACCATATGTAGAGATTGTCGGTAACAGTACTCCACTCCTCTATCTGGTCGCGGAAGCGCTGGTTGGTCTCACAGCTCAGGTCACTTAAGGGATGTGCACAGCACATATCAAGAGAGCAAAGCTGAATTATTACATTTTCGTGGGGCTTTGTGACCTTTGGCACCTCGGTGGAGAACATATACGCAAGGGTCTCTATCTTGATGTTGGGATATTCATCCGCCAGCTCCTCGGCAAGTCGGTTGACCATACGGATAAGGGGTCCTGCGTGGCTTTCTTCCTCCTGATATACAAGAGAGCAATCCTTACAGGTACAGTAGTTGTTGTTGTCGTTCTGGGTCACCGAGATTATTTCGGCATTTGGGTTGGCCTTGAGTATGCGTCTTGATTTTTCAAGGATGATCTGATAGTTTTCCTCGTCAGAAAAGCAGGGCTGAGTGCTCTGGGTGCCGAGGTCATATACGGTATCCATAGTATGTACAAAGGCAGAGCCTGCAAAGTCGACAGAAGAACCCTGATAATAGCTCATAGCTCTGCCAAAGCTGGAGTTGATCTTGCGCTTTGCACCAACCTCGCCGCCGCGGTAGATATATTCGTCTATATCGCGGTATTCAAGGGAGGGCTTGTATCTGTCGTTTGTGTCTGAGGGGACAATTATCTCGTCAGCCTTATAAATTACCTCACAGTCATCGGCAAAAAATCTGCAGCCTATATAGTCCTCAAGGAAGGAGTATACTCCGTATATAGTACCCCTCTGCTCACCGCCTGTGATAACAAGGCTATTACCCTCGGTCTTGATGATATATTCTTCGATTCCGTACTCGGTTGTATCCTCGCTTGTGCGGTTGGTGTTGCCTATAAGTATTTCATATTCGGTGGCCGCGGAGGAGTCTGTGTCAAGGACAAGCTCCACGCCTGTTGCCATCTTAAGATATTTTTGCAGCTGCTGTGCGGCATATATTTCATTCATACCGTAGCCCGAATAGCCTCTGCCGAAATCGTGGTGGATTATGCGGTATTCGGTAATATCCACATCACCTATTTTTATTGATCCTACGGGGCTGTCGCCGTAAACCTTGTCATCAACATAGGATACATAAACAAAATCCTCGTTTCGATCTTCCTTTAAAAGACTATTTCCCTCAGCGGAGAAATCCTTGGGGATGCTTTGGTTTTCAAGCAGGGCATCAAAGGCTTTTGTAAATGAGTAAACAGAGTCGGCACAGATTACTACATTTTTACCCTCGGTTTTTATGCTGTATGAGTCCTCTTTATCGCTTTTTTTAAGAATCAGCTTATATTCTGCCTCTGTATTCTTTTCATTTTCCAAGGGGAGTATTGCTCCGCAGAGCTGACTTATCTGCTCACAAAGTCTCTGTGCGGCATATTTTTCGGCACTGTCCTTTTCGGCATATGTGCCGCCGGGATCGGGATAAACTATTGTGTATGCCGATATATCGGTCTTGCCGATGCTTATGCTGTCATATTGGTATGCGTATCTGAGGGTATAGTTTCTCTCGGAGGAAATTTCAGAGTCAACTATAAACTCATCAAGGTGCATATACAGATGATTTATTGCATCAAGAGTTGCCTGGTCGTCAATACCCGCTATGACAAATCTTCCGTCATAAACACCTACAGTGAACTCACGGTCACGCAGATCCTTCAATGCTTTTTTTGAAGCATCGCGGTTGGTGTTGCCTATAAGTATTTCGGTTTCTGTACTGCTTTCGTTACGGCTGTCATCATATACCGAAATTCGGTCTGCCGAGAGCTTTTGGCGGAAGTATTTTACAAGAGAATTGAGAGCCACCTCTACCGTCTGGTCCGCGTCCTCGGGGTATACAAAGATAAAATCTGCCTTGCCGTCGGTCACACTAAGCTTAACCTTTTCTGTTTTACTGCCGCCGTCTGAGGCACAGGAGGTCAAGAGCATTATAAGACATAATAAAACTATTGATAATTTCTTAAACATAATATCTCCGATATTTTGCATTTATGAAGTTTACTTCAGATTTATCGCATATCTTTCGACCTGAGAAAAACCCTTTCTCAAGCGGTTCATATGAACCTTGGAGTCGGATATTTGGTATTCAAAGCCGTTTACGGCATCCATCCAGTCGGCAAGCTCGTCCAGTACCTGTGTATACTGATTCATATCAAGTATACCGTTGATACCCGCGTACTGCTCAAAATGTCTGTCGTGGGCAAAGGCGGACATCATATAGAAATACTCTTCAACTATGTCCGAGGCCTCGCCGTAGTATGCGGCAATAAATTCCTCTGCGGCTCTGTCATATTCGGCTCTTGTCATATCCGGGTCCCACATAAGCTTTGAGAGAAGATATGAGCGCAGAGCTCCGAACTCAAGGCTTTCTTCATTCATATTTGCTTCGTTGAACACACCCTTGACATTGTTCTGATAAAAGAGGGTGTAGGTGTCGTAAAGCGAATCAAAATTCATAAAGGGTGCGCTTTTTGCGTTGCCTGTGAACTCAACCACATAATACCATACATAGAGATTGTCGGTAAGTGTGCTCCAATCCTCTAGCTGCCCTCTGAACTCGGCATTGGTGGGACAGGAAAGATCTGAGAGGGGATGTCCGCAGCAGGCATCCAGCGAGCAGAGCTCTATTATTACATTTTCGTGGGACTTTGTGATCTTGGGAGCCTCGTTTGAGAACATATAGGCAAGGGTTTGTATCTTTATGTTGGGATACTCGTCAGCCAATTCCTCTGCCAGTCGGTTCACAAAGCGAAGCAGGGGTGCCGCACGGCTGTCCTCCTCCTTATATACAAGGGAGCAGTCATAGCAGGTACAGGCATTGTTGTTGTCGTTTTGTGTTATCGAGATAAGCTCGGCATTGGGGCTTGCTTTAAGTATCTTCCTTGCCTTTTCAAGCACGGTCTGATATGTTTCTTCACTGGAAAAGCAGGGCTGATGGCTCTGGGGTGCAAGGTCGTATACCGTGTCCATTGTGTGGACAAAGGCTCCGCCCGCAAAGTCTACAGAGGAACCCTGCAAATAGGTCATTGCACGGGTGTAGCTGGAGTTGATCTTACGCTTAGCGGCTATCTCACCGCCCTGATAGGTCTTGTCGTTGGTGTCACGGTATTCAAGTGCAGGCTTGAATCTTACATTGATATCTGCGGGTATGACAATTTCATCCGCCTTGTATATTACCTCGCAGTCGTCGGCAAAGAAGCGGCATCCTATGTAGTCCTCAAGGAATGAGTAAACTCCGTACAACGTGCCTCGCTGCTCACCGCCTGTGATAACAAGGTTATTGCCCTCGGCCTTGATGATATATTCTTCAATTCCGTATTCGGTTGTATCCTCTTTTGTGCGGTTGGTGTTGCCTATAAGAATTTCATATTCGGTGGCATCCGAAGCGTCTGTGTCAAGGGTCAACTCCACTCCTGTAGCCTGCTTAAGATATTTTTGCAGCTGACGGGCGGCATAGATCTCGTTCATACCGTAGCCCGAATAACCCTTGCCGTAATCGTGATAGATTATACGGTACTCTGAAAGCTCGGTGTCTCCTATCTTTATTGATTTTACGGGAATGTCACCGTAGACCGTATCCTCATATGTGGAGATATAGACAAAGTCCGGGTCCTTATTTTCCTTCAAGACATCCTTACCCTCGCAGGAAAAATCCTTTGGGATGCTTTTATCTGCCAAAAAGGCGTCGTAAGCCTTGGTAAAGGCATATACCGAGCCTGCGGTAAACACAGTCCTTTTACCCTCGGTCTTTACCGAATAGGAATATTGATCTCCGCCCTTTTCTATAACCAGCTGATATTCTGCCTTTGTGTTTGCGATATTTTCACAGGGTAATATTATTCCGCTGAGCTGGCTTATCTCTTCACAAAGTCTTTGTGCCGCATACTTTTCGGCACTTTCCTTTTCGGCATAGACCCCGCCCGGGTCGGGATAGACCACGGTATATGCCGAAATATCGGTATCGCCAATTTTGATGCTGTCATATTTATAGTCATATTTAACGGTATAGTTATTGTCCGAGGATATCCTGCCGTCAACTATAAACTCATCATAATGAATATACAGATGGTTTATTGCATCAAGGGTGGCCTCCTCATCACCGCCCGCTATAACAAATTTACCCTCGTAAACACCAACGGTAAATTCGCGGTCCAAAAGCTCCTTTACCGTATTTTGCGAAGCCGCGCGGTTGGTATCTCCCACCAATATTTCCACAACATCGGGGTTTTCCTTACGGCTGTCGTCATATATTTCTATACGGTCAAGCCCCTGCTTTTGTCTCATTATCTTGGATAAGGATTCCAAAGCATCAACTATATCCCGGTCGGTCTCCTCGCGGTATATTATTATAAAGTCCGCCTTGCCATCTGTTGCCCCCAGGGTAACAGTCTGCTTGGTTGTAGCTGTGCCGCCTCCGCAGGAGGTAAGCAGTATTGCAAGACAAACACTTAAAATTAATAACTTTCTCATTGGTATACTAACCCCATTATATATGATAGTAAGAATATTATACAATTTAGCAATTGCAATGTCAACAAAATATAAAAATATGGTTGAAAAATAAAAACATTTAATATATAATTATACTGATAAAATATGCGAAAGGAAAAATGACATGAAAGCAGCAGTCTGGACAGATATAGGCAAGGTCGAGGTCAGAGATGTACCAAGGCCTGAGCTTAAACCCGGTTGGGTAATACTTAAGATAACGGCGGCAGGTCTTTGTGCTACCGATATTCATCATATTATGGGTAAGATATCCCTTACCAAGCCCCCTCATATCTTAGGTCACGAGATGGCAGGTGTCATCTGCGAGATAGGTGAGGGTGTAGAAGGCTGGCAGTTAGGCGACCGTTGTACGGTAGATACAATGATCGGCTGTGAGAGCTGTAAATACTGTAAGGAGGGAAACAGTGAGTTCTGCTGTAACGGCGGTGAGATAGGCTATGCCCCCTATAACGGAGCATACTCCGAATATGTGGCTGTTCCCGCTCCCAATCTCCATAAGCTCCCCGACAATGTTACCGACGAGGAGGCGGCTATAATCGAAAGCTGTGTTTGTCCCTGCGGCTCTATGTTAGCTCATCCGGTAAAGCCGGGTGAGATAGTGCTGGTTCAGGGTGCAGGCCCCGCAGGTCTTGCCTATATCCAGCTTGCAAAGATACAGGGCGCAAAGAAGGTTATTCTCTCCTGCCGTAAGAGCTACAGAAGTGACCTTGCATTGATTCTGGGTGCAGATGTGCATATAGACCCCACAAAGGAGGATCTGCTCAAGAGGGTTCACGAGGAGACCGACGGCTACGGTGTGGATGTTTCTATTGATGCGGCGGGCTTTGGTACTACCGTTGATATGGCAGTCAAGTGTGCCTGCGGCGGCGGACGCGTTATACTCTACGGTATCCCCGCAGACGATGACAAGGTAGATTTCCCCGTAACAGACATTATTATCAAGCAGTTATCAATATTCGGTGCATGCTCTTCTCCCAAGGCCTGGGAGCCTATGCTTAAGTGGACAAGCGAAGGCAAGTTCAATCTTAAAGCAATGGTAAGCGCAGAGTACAGAATTGAAGATATAAACCAGGCGATCGACGATATCGAAAATCGCAGAAATAATATAGTAAAGGCGGTATTAAGTTTCAAATGATTATTACAGATGTAGAAGTATTGGTTGTTAAGCAGCCCGAGATTAAGATGATTGGCGACGGTAGCCAGGATACCGCCGTTGTAAGAGTTACCACAGACACAGGCATACAGGGTATCGGTGAGGTAGACTCCTCTCCCTATATCATGAAGGCGATCGTTGAGTCCCCTGCTTCCCACGAGGTTTGCAGAGGTCTCCGTGATGCGGTTATCGGTATGGATCCTTTTGATGTAGAGGTCATCTGGCAGAAGATGTATAACTACAGCTACTATTACGGCAGACGCTCTGCTGCTATCCACGCAATGTCGGGTATCGATATCGCTATCTGGGATATTATCGGTAAGGCTCTGGGCAAGCCTGTACATAAGCTTATCGGCGGCTCCTTCCGTAACAAGATAAAGGCTTACTGCTCTATCCTTATGCCCGAGACCGAGGAGGAGATCGCAAAGATCTGTGAGACATATCTTCCCATGGGCTTTACAGGTATCAAGTGGGGCTGGGGCGCACTCGGCCGTGACGATGACAAGGACCTTGAGCTTGTTCGCCTTTGCCGTAAGCATATGGGCGACAAGGCTAAGCTTATGATAGATATCGGTATGAGATGGACCGAGTATAAGCAGGCAGTAAGACTCTGTAACAAGTTCAGCGAATATGACGTTCATTGGGTAGAGGAGCCCTTCCTTCCCGATGCGGTTGATTTCTATAAGAGACTGACTCAGGACGTTTCCTGCGTAAACATCTCCGCAGGTGAGGAGCTCGGTACAATGTACGAGTTCAACGAGCTTATCAACGGCTGTAACATCGACATCATCCAGCCCGATATGAGCCGTTGCGGCGGTATCACCGTAGCAAAGAAGGTTATGGATATGGCAATGCTCAAGGGTATCCCCATGATCCCCCACGCATTCAAGACAGGTATCCTTATGTCCGCATCTCTCCAGCTTATCGCAGCTACTCCCAACTCTCCCTTCCTTGAGTACTGCAGCCAGGAGACCGTGCTTTCCAAGAACCTTGTTAAGCACCACTTCCAGATCGACTCCGAGGGTTACGTTAACATTCCCGACGTTCCCGGTCTCGGCGTTGAGATCGACGAAGAGGTTGCAGAGCGTTACACAGTTAAGGTTTGGTAATTAACAATGGATAAATATTTCATTCCCAAGGGCCCCTACGCCGTACTTATGACTCCCTTCAAGTACGACGGATCTATCGACTGGGAGGCTTACGAGGCAGAGGTAGAGTTCCTCTGCAAGAGTCCTATTACAGGTATATTCCCCTGTGCTACCACAGGTGAGTTTGTGCATATGTCCCCCGAAGAGAATATGAAGCTCATCGAGGTATGTGCAAGAATAAACAGAGGCAGAAAGCGTATTGCCGCAGGTGCCTGTGCTACCAACCTTGATACGGTTGAAATGTATGCCCGTCATGCCGAGCGATGCGGCTGCGACTGCATCGTTGTATGCGTTCCTTACTATATCACCCTTCCTCAGCTTGAGGTGGAGGAGTTCTTTGTAAGACTTTCAAAGCGTATTCCCGAGATCAATATTATGCTCTATAATATCCCTATGTTCACAGGGGAGATCTCTATACCCACCTACGAAAGACTTCTCCAGTGCGAGAACATCATCGGTATCAAGGATTCCTGCCAGAACCTTAAGCGTATAGCTCACTTAGTTGACATCAAGGATGAGATCAGACCCGACTTTGCGGTGTTCTGCGGAACAGACGATATGCTTGCTCCCGCTCTGCTTGCAGGCTGTACAGGCTCTATGACCGCTATGTCCGCGATCCTGCCCGAGGTCAACGCAAGGATCTTTGAACTCTTTGAAAAGGGCGAGATACTGGAAGCACAGAAGCTCAATAAGGCTTATCTGCCCGCTGTCCGTCTTTGTGACAGCCTTACCTTCCCCGCAGGCTACAAGCTTGCCTTTGAAAAGAGAGGCTTTGTAATGGGCAACAAGCAGATAGTAGCAAACGAAGGCAGCTTTGTTTATAAGGGTATAAACGAAAGACTTGCAAAGGAAATGAAAAAGTTAGTAAGACTTGTATAACACAATGAAGCCACCGCTTTTGCGGTGGCTTCAGCGATATAAATCCCTTTCGGGATTTGCGATATTCCCCTGTGGGGAGCGATATGTCCTGCGGACGCGATATACCCTGCGGGGTACAAGGGATTTATATCATATCGCATCGAACGAAGTGAGATATATCGCAACCGAGTATGCGAGGTTATCTCGCTTTTGCCAAATGCAAAAATATCGCAGTTTTTTCAAGAAAGTGTAGATAAACGACAGACTCCTGCGGAAAAATGTAAGTTTTACAAAAACATTCCTGCTTTATACACATAAAGAAGGAAATTGATCGGATTTATTTCTTTTGTCCGTACAGTTTAATTATTTCTGTATCCGTCATATTATTCAATTTCGCTTTAAAGTTATTTAACAATACTTGGGCATAACCGACACATCCTATTGAATCCGCTATATTTTGCGGAGCACGCCATGAATCATAATCAGGATATATTTGTCTTAATCTCTTTTCTTCTGCTTCAAGTAATTCTGATTTAATTTTATCTACATCATACAATGATTTGATCTGATTCATAAAACTACCTCTTGATTTCATTATGCCGTGTGTGCTTTGAAATTCCTAAATTTTTAAATGTATTTTATCACACACACACTTGTCAATATGCCTGTTGGGATCCTTAAAATGAGCTGCTCATATCCTTATTTAATTTGCAAAAACTATTGAAAAACCAAAAAAACAGGAGTATAATAAAAGTTGTTAAAGAAGGTGATATTACGGATAATAATATTGTAGGTGCCGTTATAGCATTCGCTCTCGGTGCCGTGGTGGCATATATCAACTATGCCGTGTCAAAATATTTACTAAAGACACGGCCGGATATGTATTCGGGCGGACAGATAGTGCGCTCGGTAATACAGATCGGATATATAGTTTTGGTGTATACCTTAGGCGGCTATACCCCCTGGAATCCTATATGGCTTACGGTGGGCGGATGTCTTGGCATAACGGTACCCATGTTTTATTTCACATACAGGCTTGTAAGATATAACGATAATAAGAAGGAGGATGAAAAGGATGGGTCACAGCTCTGAGGTTATAATACCTTTGTTCGGCGGATTTCTTGATGTAACCGGCGAGGTCATCACAATGTGGATCATTATTGCCCTTGTCACCCTGATCTCTCTTATAGTGAGACTGACCCTTAAGGAACGCCCCGGTATATTCCAGAATATGATAGAGACCGGTGTAGAATACCTTGACAACTTTTTTACGGGAAATCTGGGCAGAAAAAAGGCGCGGCAGTATTTTATTTTTCTTGCCACCCTGTTTGTATTCATTATACTCTGTAACTACTCGGGTCTTATTCCCGGTGTGGGACTGACCAAGTATGTCAAGGCACCCACCGCATCACTTTCGGTAACGGCGGGACTGGGAGTGCTGACCTTTGTTTTCCTGCAGTTTGCAGGCTTGAGGGTGGGCACAAAGCATTATTTCAAGCGCTTTGTTTCCCCTATGTTCTTTATGTTCCCCCTTATTTTGCTTGATGAATTTATCAAGCCCGCGTCCCTTGCCCTTCGTCTCTACGGAAATGTGTTTGGCGAGGAGACGGTAATGGAGCAGCTCTATCACATTTTCCCCGTAGGCGTGCCTGTGGTAATGATGGTGCTTTCCATACTTTTCTGTGCTCTTCAGGCACTTGTATTTTCAATGCTGACTTCTATCTATCTTGATGAAGTGACGGAGTTGGAATAATTACTGATAAACTAACGGTGTACCGCTGATAACCTCCCTTGCCTAAAGGGAGGGGGACCGCCGCCTACAGGCGGTGGTGGAGGGATATCACCCATTAAATTGAATTTAATTTTAAGGAGATATAAAAATGACACAAGGAATTATCGCAATCGCGGCAGCTCTTGCTATCGCAGTTAGTACAATCGCACCCGCACTTGCACAGGGTAAGACCGCTAAGGCGGCTATGGAATCCATTGCCCGCCAGCCTGATTCTGCAAAGGATATCAGATCCACACTTATCATCGCCCTTGCGCTTATGGAGGCTCTTACCATTTACGGCCTTCTTATCGCATTTATGCTTATTGCAAAGATCTAAAAGAAAATGTCGATACAGATATCTGTTGTTATATGGACACTTATCTGCTTTATCCTGTTGATGCTGATCATGAATAATCTGCTCTTTAAGCCTCTGTTATCGCTTATGGATAAGCGCCGCGAAAGAATTGATGCGGCAAGGGCAAAAAAGGCAGAGTATGACAGGCTGAGCGCCCAAAATGAAAGTCTCGCTGCCGAGAAAAGAGCAGAGCACGAGGCTGACGAAAAGAAGCTCATCAAGGAAAGAGTAGAAAAGATCCAGTCCGACCGCAAAAAGGCAGTTGAAGCTGCAAAGGAGATCAGACAGCATAAGCTGGACGAGACACGCGAAAAAACCGATGCCGAGGAAGCCGAGATACTTTCAAAGCTGAGCACTCACTCGCAGGAGCTTGCGGTAATGCTTGCGGACAGGATAGTAAAAGGATAAGCTATGGAAATCCAATATGTAATAATTAACTTTCTGATACTTGCGGCTCTTATAATCATTTTCTTTGGTAAGACAATTATCGGAATGTTTAAAAACCGCCGTCAGGCGATACTGCATGATCTGGATGAAGCCGAGAAGCTTGAAAAATCAGAGCCTCCGGTCTTTGAGGAGCCTGTGTTTGAGGAGAACACCTCCGAGGACAAGGGTCAGCTCTATGAGGCCAAAAAGCAGACCGATGAAAAGCTTGCGGATATTCAGGCATTTGCAGAACGCGAGTGCAAGGAAATGCGCCGCCTGATGATACAGAAAACAAGAAAAAAATTCTTTGATACACTTAAGACCTCTGTTGCCGAGGTCTTTGTCCGCGAGCCTTATCTTTCTGCCATGAGAGCTAAGGAGCCCGAACAGATAGACAAAATACTGTCTATGATAAAGCTCACTCCCGGTGATATGTCATATCTGCATCGTTACGGTGTGCTTTATGTTACCCTTACCTCGGCATATACTCTTGATGAGGCTTTGGTTAAAAAGGTAGACGAGGCTACGACAAGATTGGTCGGGGCGGTTGACAAAAAGACCTCTCTTTGGGTCAAGGTAGACCCAAGCCTTATAGGGGGTCTGCGCCTTCGTATAGGTGATACCGTTTATGACGGCACCGTTCTTGACGAGATATACCATTATCACGACAGGGTCAAAAAGGAGCCTGTAACAAGCGAGGATACCTACGGTGAGGTCTATGCCGCATTTGCAAGTCAGGCAAGGATCCACGATCCCGCCATCCGTACCTACCAGCTTGGCCGTGTTATACAGATATCCGACGGTATCTGTTGGATGGACGGTCTTGCCGACATTATGTACGGCGAGGTGGTGGAGTTTGATTGCGGCGAGCGCGGTATGGTGCTGGATATCCAGCCCGAGCGCATAGGCTGTGTTATCTTTGGCGAATACGAGCATATCGACAGCGGAAGCCCTGTAAGGCGCGTAGGCAGAATTGCCTCGGTTCCCGTAGGCGAAGGACTTTTGGGCAGAGTAGTCGATCACAGAGGAAATCCCGTAGACGGCGAGGGATATATATATTACAGCGAAAAGAGACCTATCGAATGTAAGGCTC
Organism: Clostridia bacterium; assembly: GCA_017537175.1. GTDB lineage: Bacteria > Bacillota > Clostridia > Oscillospirales > CAG-272 > RGIG7300. The sequence continues at coordinate 18,939 of JAFYLH010000032.1, forward strand.
CGGGTATACTTGACCGTGCGGCAGTGGATACACCTTTGCATACCGGTATCAAGGCAATCGATGCCCTTGTTCCCATAGGCCGCGGCCAGCGAGAGCTTATTATCGGTGACCGACAGACGGGTAAGTCTGCAATTGCCGTTGATGCCATAATCAATCAAAAGGGCAAGGATGTTATCTGTATCTATGTTGCCATAGGACAAAAGGATACAACCATTGCCGACATCAAGGATAAGCTTGTCAAGTACGGAGCTATGGAATATACCACAATAGTTGCCGCTCCCGCCTCGGGCTCTGCGGCGACCCAGTATATTGCGCCCTTTGCGGGTACGGCCATGGCAGAATACTTTATGTATTCGGGCAAGGATGTGCTTATAGTTTATGACGATCTTTCAAAGCACGCGGTGGCATACCGTGAGCTTTCACTTCTTTTGCACCGACCCTCCGGCCGTGAGGCATATCCCGGAGATATATTCTATCTGCACTCCAGACTTCTTGAGAGAAGTGCTCACCTTTCAGCCGAGCTTGGCGGCGGCTCTATAACCGCCCTGCCTATTATCGAAACTCTTGCAGGTGACATTTCGGCCTATATTCCCACCAATGTAATTTCCATAACAGACGGTCAGATATTCCTTGAGGCAGAGCTGTTCCACGAGGGACAGAGGCCTGCTATCAATGTGGGTCTGTCGGTATCCCGTGTGGGAGGCGCGGCACAGACAAAGCTGCTTAAGCAGATGGCGTCGAGCCTCAGAACCAAGCTTGCACAGTACCGTGAGCTTGCCGACTTTACCCAGTTAGGCTCTGATATTGACGAGACCACCCGCAGCGCTCTCAACTCGGGCGCAAGGCTTATGGAGGCACTCAAGCAGAACAGATATCAGCCTCTGGAGGACTGGAAGCAGGCGCTATTGCTCTTTGCGGTGTCACAGGGCTTTGCGGATGATGTTCCCATATCCGAAACCGACATATACGAAAAGGGCCTGTTCTCTTATTTTGAATCAGAGCATATGCCCCTTGTCCGTAAGCTTAAAACAGGCGCAAAGGCGGACCCTGATCTTTTGGGTAAGCTCAGAGCCGCGCTTATGAAATACAATAAGGGTGAATAGCCATGCCCGCGGTACAGAACTTAAAAAAACAGCTTCGCGGTATCCGTTCCACGAGGAAGCTGACAAAGGCTATGAAGACGGTATCCACCGTCAAGTTTTCCAAGCTCAACGGCATTTACAGTGATTTTTCTCTTTACGGCAGAGAGTGTACAAGCATATATACCAAGTATGAAGCAAGCTTTGCCCATGTCCTGCCTGCCGCAGATGAAGACGCCCCCGTGCTGGTAGTGGTAATTGCGGCAAACAAGGGTATGTGCGGCAGCTTTAACACCGAGCTTTTAAGCTTTGCCATGAATCAGCTTGAGGATATGGGTGAGTACAGGCTTGTTACCGTAGGTAAAAAGGCAGGAAGCTATTTTAATAAAAAGAATATCCCCGTAGACAAGGAATATATCCTTGATGATATTCCCGCCTATGAGGATACGGCAGCTCTGCTTGACGATATAACTCTTTGGCGCGCTGAGGGCAGGGTGTCCGGGGTAAGGATCATATATTCCCGCTATGTCAATATGGTACATCAGATCCCTTCTGTATGCGAGCTTTTTTCGGCAAAGGAAAGGGACAGCGATAAGCCTGAGGTTCTGTTTGCTCCCGACAGGGAAACAGTCATTACAAGGACGGCAAATACCGTGCTTGGAGCGGTGATATACGAGCCGATATTGGAAACAGCCCTGGGCGCACAGGCAGCGACACTTATGACAATGCGCTCTGCCTATGATACCGCAACCGAGTATTGCGAAAAATTAGAGGGCGAGATCAACCGTCTGCGCCAAAGCGCGGTTACGGCAGATGTTATTGAAACATCAGGCGAAGCAGATTTTTAATTCTCAATTCTTAATTCTCAATTCTCAATTAAATGAAGAAAACAGTTCGCAAGCCGAACTGTTTTCCTCCATAATTATTCATTATTAATTTATTTCCGGAGGAAATGTATGAAGGGTTCCATAGGTATGGTTCAACGCATTACCGGTCCTGTTGTGGACATTGCGTTTGAGTCGACACAAATACCCGATATATTCAATGCCGTTACCATAGAACACAACGGCGAACGGTTTGTGCTTGAGGTCTCCCAGCATTTGGGTAACGGCGAGGTAAGATGTATCTCTATGCAGTCCACCGACGGTATGTCCCGCGGACTTATGGCAACCGATACAGGCGCTCCCATTACCATAGCGGTAGGTGAAGAGACCCTTGGCAGAATGGTCAATGTTATAGGCGAGCCTATAGACAAAAAGGAGCCGATAAAGTCTGAAAATCATTGGCCTATACACCATCCCGCTCCCAGATTTTCGGATATTGTGGCGTCTGAGGATATTCTTGAAACAGGACTTAAGGTCATCGACCTTATGACCCCCTATGTCCGCGGCGGTAAGATAGGTCTGTTTGGCGGTGCAGGTGTGGGTAAGACCGTGCTTATTATGGAGCTTATCCGCAATGTGGCAAACGAGCATGACGGTTACTCTGTCTTTGCAGGCGTAGGTGAGCGTTCCCGCGAGGGTAACGATCTTTATAACGAAATGCTGGAGTCGGGAGTTCTGGATAAGACCGCTTTGGTGTTCGGACAGATGAACGAGACCGCAGGAGCAAGACTCCGTGTGCCTCTGGTAGGTCTTACAATGGCAGAATATTTCAGAGAATATTCCCACAAGGATGCACTTTTGTTTATTGATAATATATTCAGATTTACTCAGGCAGGCTCAGAGGTATCGGCTCTGCTTGGACGTATGCCCTCGGCGGTTGGCTATCAGCCCACCCTTGCCTCCGAAATGGGTAAGCTGCAGGAGCGCATTGTTTCTACAGGTAACGGCTCCATAACCTCTGTTCAGGCGGTATATGTGCCGGCAGATGACCTGACCGACCCTGCTCCCGCAACAACATTCTCCCATCTTGATGCTACCACCGTTCTTTCAAGAAAGATAGTGGAGCTGGGCATTTACCCCGCAGTTGACCCCCTTGAATCCTCCAGCCGTATGCTTACTCCCGATTTTGTGGGAGAAAGGCACTACAGGGTCGCAAAGGAGGTTCAGCGCATACTCCAGAAGTATAACGAGCTTCAGGATATTATTGCCATCCTCGGTATGGAGGAATTATCCGACGAGGACAAGGTACTGGTGCGCCGCGCAAGAAGAATACAGAGATTCTTCAGCCAGCCCTTCCATGTGGCAGAGAGCTTTACAGGCTACAAGGGCGTTTATGTTCCCCTTGAAAAGACGGTGTCAAGCGTTGAGGACATCATCGGCGGTATGTGTGACGATATTCCCGAGCAGCACTTCCTTATGTGCGGTACCATCGACGATGTTTACCGTAAGTCAAAGGAGTAAGCTATGCTGACATTAAGGATAGTTACAAAGCAGGGCACAAGCCAAAGCATTGAATGTGATTCGGTACATTTAAGCGTTGTGGACGATGTTTTGGGCGAGGGCGGCGGCAGTATGGGAATCCGCACAGGACATATAAGGTCGCTTATTTCGGTGGACAAGGGCCCCGTGACAGCATATCTTAACGGAAAAGAGATATTCTCTGCCAATGTGGGTGTGGGATTTGCTACGGTGGAGAATGATACGGTTACAATAGTAACGGAAAGAATGCAGACTGCAGAATGCAGAATGCAGAATTAAGGTAAAAAACCTCCCGAAAGGGAGGTTTTTGTTTATATTAATAATCTATATCCTCGTGTGTTGGCAAACAGTTTTAGTTGAAGCTCACCCGAAGTTCAGGTGCAGGAATTATTCCTGCAACCTCCCGAAAGGGAGGTTTTTGTTATTTATTGATAATTTAGATTAAGTTTCACCCTCGTGTGATTGTAAACAGCTTTAACTGAGCTTCACCCGATTATAGGTGCAGGGGTTACCCCTGCCCAAACATTTCCTCTACATAGGAGTCATAATTTGTCTGCTTATCGTAGAAGTGGCCGGGAGTTACGTCGATGATACGGTTAGCGATAGTTTCGGTGAACTGGTGGTCGTGAGAGCAGAAGAGGATAGTCTCAGTAAACTCTGTCAGACCCTTGTTGAGAGCCTGAATAGACTCAAGGTCGAGGTGGTCGGTAGGCTCGTCGAGGATGAGGACGTTTGCAGCCTCAAGCATCATCTTACAGAGCATACATCTTACTCTCTCACCACCCGAAAGTACCTTTGCGCTCTTTGCAGCCTCGTCACCTGAGAAGAGGAGCCTGCCAAGCCAGCCGCGCACGTCTGCCTCGTATACAAGGTCGCTGTAGTTGCGTACCCAGTCGATAAGGCTGTCCTCACAGCCGTCAAAGTACTTTGAGTTGTCGGTGGGGAAGTAGGACTGACTGGTGGTAACACCCCACTTGATCTCGCCCTCATCAGGCTCCATCTCGCCTGCAAGGATAGAGAAAAGTGTGGTTCTTGCCACAGGGTCGGAGCCAACAAAAGCAACCTTATCGTCAGGACGGATGATAAAGCTTACGTTGTCAAGAACCTTGCGGTCACCGATGGTCTTTGAGAGGTTGGTAACGGTAAGTACCTCGTTACCGATCTCACGGGTAGGCTTGAAGGCAATGTAGGGGAAGCGTCTTGAAGAAACCTCTTCAGCCTCAAGGGATATATTGTCAAGCAGCTTCTTACGGCTGGTAGCCTGCTTGTGCTTACTTGCGTTTGCAGAGAATCGGGAGATAAATTCCTGAAGCTCCTTGATCTTCTGCTCAGCCTTCTTGTTCTGCTCCTTGATCTGACGCTGTCTGATCTGGGTGTACTCAAACCAGAAGTCGTAGTTACCTACAACGGTAGTGATCTTACCGAAGTCAACGTCAACGATGTGTGTACAGATCTTGTTTAAGAAGTGACGGTCGTGGGATACAACGATGACTGTGTTGGGGAAGTCTATAAGGAAGTCCTCAAGCCATGCAATGGTCTCAAGGTCAAGATGGTTTGTAGGCTCGTCCATTAAGAGAATGTCGGGGTTGCCGAAGAGTGCCTGTGCAAGAAGCACCTTAACCTTGATGTCAGCGGGACACTCTGCCATCTGCATATAGTGATACTCGCTTGTGATGCCAAGGGAGTTGAGAAGGATCTCGGCATCAGACTCTGCGGTCCAGCCGTCAAGCTCAGCAAAGCGTTCTTCAAGGTCGCAGAGGATCATACCCTCTTCCTCGGTCATTTCTTCCTTAGAGTAGTAGTACTCCTTCTTGTCCATGATGTCGCAGAGCTCGGTGTTGCCGAGAATTACGGTCTTGAGAACAGTATGCTCATCGAACATAAAGTGGTCCTGCTTAAGTACAGACATTCTTTCCTTGGGATCGCGGTACACCTCGCCCGAGGTAGACTCGATCTCGCCGGAAAGGATCTTTAAGAGTGTGGACTTACCTGCACCGTTTGCACCGATAATGCCGTAGCAGTTACCGGGGGTAAAGGAGAGGTTAGCGTTTTTAAATAATGTTCTTCCACCATACTGAAGTGAGAGGTCGTTTGTTGAAATCATTTATATATTTCCTTTCATCTGAAAATCTGCATTCTTTCGTTATATATTTCTTTTCTTATAATTCTGTGATCCGTGCAGTCTGTTAATGCCATAACCTGCTCGGGGTTAAGGTAGTGGTCTTGGTCTGCACAGCCAAGGATCATTATCTTATCACCCTTGACCTCGATAGACTTGATACGTTCCTTTATATCAATTTCTATCTCGCCCTTTTTGGAGTGCTTTTTGATCATAACCTTTTCGGCATCCAGTACCGAAAGGTCATAGGGCTCATAGGGAGTTACCTCATAGAGGGAATATTTTATATCCTGGAACTTCATCTTGGGATAATAAACCTCTGTTATTGCCATATCGGGGGTAAGCGCAGCACCCAGACGGCTCTTTATCTCCTCAAAATCCATATGCTCGGTGATCTTGATGTCAACGAACTCGCATACACTCTCTGTACCAAGGGACAGAGGCAGGGAGAACACCATCTTGATATGGGGGTTAAAGCCCTCGGTGTACCATACGGGGATACCTGCACGGGTAAGGGCGGTTTTCATTGTACGGCAGAGATCAAGGTGAGAGATGAACTTTAAAACATTCATTTTTTCAAACTTGATCCTTACCCAGCAGGGGTAGGTTATATTTTGGGACAGCATGAATTTTCACCTCCCAGCTTATTTGCACCGCAGCCTGAGCATTTTTCTACACAGTTGGGTGTGGGTCGCTCTTCATAAGCCGCCTTCTTTTCACGAAGCAGGAATGCCTTTGTTACACCGATATCAATTATATCCCAGGGCAGGATCTCATCATCGGCAAAATGACGGTTTGCATAGAATGAGGGGTCAATGTCAACAGAGGCAAATACCTCCATCCACTTTTCGTAGTTAAAATATTCGTCCCAGGAGTCAAACATCATACCCTGTTTGTGGGCTTCGAGTATTGCCTTGGAAAGGCGTCTGTCACCGCGGGCAAAAACCGCTTCAAGACGAGATACCTTTGCCTCGTGCCAGTTGTATTTTATCTTGCGGTTGGTAATGCAGGAGCCTAAATACTTCTGTTTTTCAAGCAGAGTATCAAGGTCGTCCTGACCCTCCCACTGGAAGGGGGTAAAGGGCTTGGGTATAAAGGAAGCCACGCTTATGGTAACCTGCGGAGGCTTACCGCCCTTTTTGCGGTCGGGGTTGGTATAGTAGGCATCAAGCACATGCTCTGCCATTTCGGCAATACCCTTGAGGTCCTCGTTGGTCTCGGTGGGTAAGCCAAGCATAAAGTAGAGCTTTACAAGGCTCTTGCCGCCGCCAAAGGCTATTTTTGCGGCATTCATAAGATCCTCTTCGCAAACGCCCTTGTTTATAACATCGCGGAGGCGCTGTGTTCCCGCCTCGGGAGCAAAGGTAAGACCTGAGGAGCGAACCGAAGAGATACGGTCCATAAGCTCCTTTGAAAATGAGTCTATACGCAGGGAGGGTAAGGACATACTTACCTTCTTTTCCTCTGTCCAGCAGAGCAGAGTATCGCAAAGCTCTTCGAGATAGGGATAGTCGGAAATTGAAAGGGAGGTCAGGGACATCTCATCATAGCCGCAGTTTTTGTAAAGGGTCTTTGCCTGCTCGTTTAATACCTCAACGCTCTTACGGCGCACCGGTCTGAAGAGATTTCCCGCCTGACAGAAGCGGCATCCGCGGTAACAGCCGCGGCATACCTCAAGCATTATACGGTCATGGACTGTTTCGATATAGGGCATAACCACCTTTTCGGGGAAGAATGCCTTGTCCATATCCTCTACTATTCTCTTTTTTATCTTTGTGGGGATATCATCGTATATGGGAGCATACTCTCTGATGCTGCCATCCTCATTGTAGCTTACTGTATAAAGTGAAGGAACATAGAAGCCGGGGATCTTTGCCGCCTCGTGGAGAAAGGCCTCACGGGTGTAGGTGCCGGCATCCTTCATCTCGATATAAAGTCTTGTTACCTCGGGCAGAGCCTCCTCGCCCTCTCCTATAGAGAAGATGTCAAAGAAGTCAGCCACAGGCTCGGCATTGTAGGCACAGGGACCACCGCCTATGATGATGGGATGCTCCTCGCCGCGTTCGGATGCCATAAGGGGTATTCCGCCCAGTTCCAGCATAGTCAGAACATTGGTATAGCAAAGCTCGTACTGCAGGGTAAAGGCAACAAAGTCAAACTCTGATATAGGGTCACCGCTTTCAAGAGCATAAAGGGGGATGTTGTTTTCACGCATCTGCGCCTGCATATCCTCCCAGGGGCAGTAGCATCTTTCACACCAGATATCGGGATAGGAGTTAAGCGAGCCGTAGAGTATACGCATACCAAGGTTACTCATACCTATCTCATAGGTATCGGGAAAGCAGAACGCCCATCTTGCCTTTATATCATTTTTATTTTTTAATATTTGTCCGTATTCCCCGCCGATATATCTGCCGGGCTTTGAGACCTTTTTTAAAATCTTATCTGAAACCATTTACTAATTCTGCCTGAGGCAGAGCCTCTTGGCACTCCCTTCGGTCGCAATTCATAATTTTCAATTTATATAAGCGAAGTGATTTTGACATTACATCAAACAAGGCGCACGCACAGTGCGCCCTATTTTACTTTTTTATGTTGATAAGGGATATTCCCATAACGGGTATCATCCAGAAGAGCTGGTATACGGCGGTATATACGCCTGCCAGATTGAAGGAGGATGCACCCACAAACATAATGAATACGGTGATACCAAAGGCAAGGAGTATGGAAAGTATCTTGATAACAAGAGCGCCTCTGGTTACCGAATTTACCTTGTCGCAGAGGGCAAGGGTCTTTAAGAGAGACTTGGGATTCTTCTTTGATACGATACCGCTGTCCGAGCGCTCCTCTGTGGAGGTCTTTTCGGAAAGGAAGCGGCATTTAAGCACCTTAACCGCATACTTGGACATATTGATATGCTTGCCCAAGAGTGCATCGTCGATATTGGGGTCAAAGGACTTGATACCGATACACATACCTGCGCGGTAGAGTTGCTTTGAAATAGCAATAAAGTCGGGGTCGATGCCGTAGCTGATATACAGCTTTGCGGCAACCTCGTCGTTACATACAAGGTAAGCGATACAAGCCTCGCCTGAGAACTCTATTCTTTCGTCATCGGCTTCAAAGACAGGCTCAAAATTGTTCTTGTGGAGGTAGGATGCCTTACCGTAGAAGATATGCTTACCCGAGATAACGGCCTCAATACCGTCCTCGGCAATATCCACGATCTCTACATCGTCAGAGCAGTCAAACTCCTTGGTGGCAATATTGAAAACATCATTCAGAGGGCCGCCTATTACCTTAAACAGACTTGCCACATTGTATATCACCTTGTCTATACGGTTGTTGCCGTATATCTTAATGGATTTTACCTTGGTTTTTTGAGAGGGGAAAACATCCTTGTCGTCAAAGGAAACAGCACCTGCGTTTGAATATTCCTCAAGGCTGTCCTCGCCTACGATGGCAGAGCCCATATCAAAGGCTACCTTTGATGCGCGGTAGAGGGGATAGGAATAGGTGATAAATGCTGTTGCGGGAACTGCAAGAGCCATAAGCAGATATCCGCAGCGGATACCCATAAACCAATCTCCGCGGAAGAGTCCCACAAACAGAACAAAGAATACCACAAGCACAAGGCATATGGGAATAAGTGCCGAAAGCACTGCCTTGTTTTTGCCGTAGGAACGGGTACGCTTGAAGAAGTTGTCCACAAAGTTTGTCTTGGTTACTCTGAATACAGAGCAATCCTCGTCGATGAACTCGTCAAACGCCTCGTGCTCCATTACGGTGTCGCTCTCCTCCATACGGGAGACGGTGTACTTGACACGCTTTGAAGAAACGATGTTAAAGGAGAAGATATCTCTCTTAAGAGTGAACATTCTGGAGATAAGAGAAAGCAGAATGCAAAGAACTATAGGTGTGTTGCAGAGCAGCATTGCCGAGCCGTCATATAAGAAGCATGCCGCTATATGATAAATTACAGATACAAGCAGAGCCGAGCTGAGAATACTGTCGGCGGTGGGCTTGCCGGTAAAAAGACCCTTAAAGCCTCTGAGTATGGGGCGGATAACAAGAATGCAGGACAGGGTGAGCAGCTGCAACGACGCCATAATATGTATTACGGGATATACCTGAGGATCAAGTATGCCGGGGTACTTTACACCCAAAGCGCCGATATTTTCAAACAGCAGTACCGCAATCAAGGCACCTACCGCAATGAATATCTTTATCAGCAGATTTCTATGCTGCTTTTTATATATTTCAAAAACCTCTTTGATCTGGGAGGAGTGGGTGAACTCCATATTTGCATCGATCTCGTCGGGGATATTGTCCTCGTGCTTGATCTGGGCAAAGTTTTCGGCATCCTTACGCACGGCCTCTTCGATGACCTGAGCATTTTCGTCACCTAATTTTTCTTCCAGCTCCTCGTTCATACCAAAGGCGATCATAAGGTTGATGTCTGTTTCATCAAGTGTACCGTCCTCGGAGGTATGGGGGATGTCCATCTCCTTGATAACCTTTTGTGTTTCGGTTACGGGAGCTATGGGCGCGTTTTTTTCTATTTCGTTTTCGATGGAGCTTACATACTCCTCTGCCTCGCTTATATGCAGGGCAAGGTCAGGATCCTCTGCTTCACGGCGGGTACGAAGCACCTCCTCGTACTCTGCCTCGGTGAGGTATTTTTTCATAAGGGCATCGATATCCACCTCGGGGGACTCGTTTGCCACTGCATCAAACTCGGAGGTGATCTTCTCCTCGGGCATTGCTTCGGCTTCGATCTTAGAAAACTCCTGAGTGGTTATGCGTACAGGCTGAGGCTCCTCGCCTACGGTGGGAACCTCTCTTGTGGTGCTGAGGTTAATCTCCTCTGCAGGCTCCTCTGCCACCTCAGGGGCAACCTCAGGCTCAGATTCTACTGCACTTTCCTCGGCTGCTTCTGCCTCGGGCTCTGACTTATATGCGCCGTTTCTGCGCGCCTTAAAGCGCTCCTCGGCAGACATTTGAGTTGCCGTAGGTGCTGCGGGAATATCTATTTCCTCGGGCAGCTCGATATCATCCAGCTCAATACTGGATTTTAACTGCGCCAATAATTCCTCGGGGGATATGTTGTTGTTATGATTCTTTTTGCTCATAATACCATCCTTACAAAGAATGCAAAATGCATAAAGCAAAATGCAAAATTATGGTCGATTTCCGCTTTGCGGAAATCTGCAATATAATTTTTATTGTTTTTTGTAAATGAACTTCACCCTGGTGTGAATGTGTTGGGTTTTACCTGAACTTCACGCGATTACCGGGTACAGGGGTTACCCCTGCCGCTGTTTTGCAGCTTCACAAAGCAAAACTGCACAGGCAGTTGATACATTGAAGGAGTTTACCTTGCCGTACATGGGAATAGAGATCACCGCGTCGCACTTTTCCTTGACCAGACGGGAGATACCCTGACCCTCGCTGCCCATAACTATTGCGGCAGCGCAGTTGAGATCGGTGTTATAGTAAGCCTCGCCTCCCATATCGGCGGCAAAGACCCAGACACCCTCTTCCTTTAAGTCATCTATGGTACGGGCAATGTTTGTGACCTTAGCCACAGGCATATGCTCTATGGCACCGGCACTTGATTTGGCAACAACACCGGTAAGACCCACGCTTCTGCGCTTGGGAATGATAACTCCGTGAGCGCCCGAGCCCTCGGCACATCTTATGATCGCGCCTAAGTTATGGGGGTCGTTGATCTCGTCGGCAATGATGATAAGAGGCTTTTGACCCTTGGATCTTGCGTTTTCAAGGATATCCTCTACGCTTGAATAGCTGTGTGCGCTGGCATAAGCACATATTCCCTGATGGGGCAGACCGTCAGCCAACTGATCCAGCTTTTCCTTAGAGGCCTCGACCACAACTATCCCATTTTTCTTTGCAAGAGCAATTATCTCTCCGATAGAGCCTGTGCGCTGTCCCTTCATAACAAGGAGCTTGTCCACATCTCTGCCCGAGCGAAGCAGCTCTCTGACAGCATTTCTGCCTACGATGATGTTGTTTTCCATAGTAATTTCCTTCACATATAAACACTTAAATTAATTATACCACACTTTTTGCGTTTTGTATACACTATTTTTTAACTTTTTGTTATTATAATAAGAATTAATGTAAGAAAAAGGACAGCGGTATGCTGTCCTTTCAGCGTGTCGATAAACCTATCGACACGCTGGCAGACTTCGAAAAAGGAAGTGGCGGTTTTCGTGAAAAGGGTCCGTAGATCTCGTTGACACCAACAATTCCTTCGGCGCTCCTAAAGTCGCTTGAACTCATTGGGTGTCTGCCGTCCTCGCAGCCCTGCTTTTTCTGCCACAGGCAGCGCAGGACTGTTCGGCGTACTAAGTACGGTAGTGACTCTTTTCGCGGAAAAGTGTGAAAAAGTGGTGTATACTCGATGTATACACCACTTTTGAATACTTATCTGACTATATTGGGAGCAATGATAAATATTTGATCATCGTCTGTTGGTTGGGATAATAAACCAAAGATATATTTATTTAACACGCCCGACCGACTTTTTCGACAGTCTGAAAGGACAGCGGTATGCTGTCCTTTACTATTACCAGTATTTTACTATTATATTAACGTAATCGCTATAATTGATTACCTGATCGTAAGCACGAGATCCCTTTTTTACTACCAAGGTGGTGAACAAATCGGGAAGACTCTCTCCCTTTTCGTAGGTATATCCACCTACCGGTGAACTGAAGCTGCCGGAGGTATAACCGGAAATACTATAATAAGAATAATATTCAGGTTTGTTTGATGATATGTCAATTTTGGCATTATTTGGAAGCTGGAGTGATTTAAGGTTAGGGCATTCTGCAAACGCATTACTACCGAGGTATTCTAAATTGTTTGGCAGCGTTACCTTCTTTACTGCACAACCTCTGAAAGCGGATGATTCTATTCGCTTGAGGTTTTTGGGGAAACTGATCTTTTTGAGTGAGGTACAGTCCGAAAAAGCTTTTTCGTCTATAATTTCCAAAGAATCGGGAAGGGATATCTCCTTCAATGAGGTACAGCCGTCAAAAGCACAGTAATCTATACTGGTCAATGATTTCGAAAATTTAACCGACTTCAAGCAGACACAGTCCCCGAATGCATTAAAATCAATGAGAGTTACTGTGTCGGGAATCGTGACATGTGTAAGGTCATATTCTGCAAAAGCCTCTTCGCCAATAACCGTTACCGGACGTCCGTTGATCTTTTTGGGAATTACCACTTTAAGATCAGATCCTATATATTTAGTTATGGTTACGGTTCCATCCGTCATTTCAAATTCAAAGTCCTTTGCGGGACTTGCCTTTTTGCTGAATGCAAATATGGCACCTATAGAGCCTGCGAGCAGGGTGAATATTATTATACCCGCCAAAACAAGAGCGACTACCGCCGCAACGATACCGATAATGACCTTTTTGTCCTTAAGCTCGGACTTAAGATACTCCTTGTCCTTGAGCTTGGTCAATATGCCGTTAGTTTTTGACTCTTCCTTTACGGTGCTTACGTTTTCTTCGGGTTTATTTTCTTTCTCTGCTGTCACCCTTGTACCGCAGAAGCCGCAGAATTTTTCGTTTTCCGGAACCTCTTTGCCGCAATTACTGCAATGATACATAATGTCCTCCGTCCAAAATTGATCTATAGACAGATTATACCATTTGCCGAAGCAAAAATCAATAAAATAATTAAAATTCCACCATTCTGACATTAAGGTCATCATACAGGGTATAATAGTATTTATTAGCTTCAAGATCGCAGCAGCAGGAATACTGCGTATACTCCTCTCTGCCGTCGGGAGTAATGACCGAGCCCTTTTGCATCGCCACCGAATAGAGCAGACGAAAAAGGTGGGTGTATCCAAGGCCCGCGGGCGAATTTCTTGTATGAAAGGCGGCGCGGACAAAGCGGGACATAGAAGAAAGATCTCCGGGTAAGCCCATAGCCCCCATACCAAAGCTGTAATCATTTTGGTCGGAGCAGGCGCACAGACGCCTGTAGTTATTCATATTGAAGCTCTGTATGTCAAATGCGGGGCTGTTTGTGAGCACGCGGTGGGGGTTACGGTATATTTTTGTCCCTTTTACCGTGCTTTCTAAGACAATTGAGCTTTTTCTGTCCGAGATCATCCAATGAAGCGGGGACAAGGGCAGCTCCGAGGAAAAGGGTCGGTTAAGGATGCTTACACTTTTTAGCTCCTCACTTACCTCCTCCACCGAGCTGAAGTTGCCTATGATATAGGGGATAAGCTCATAGGGAGCGAGATTCTTTTTTCTTTTGTCAAGGGGGAAATAAACCGCATTGCCTGGGAAATTAAGACCCGCCATGGCAAGTCCGCGGTCGTTCATACCGTCAAAATATAAGGGATAGCCGTTTACCTCTATACCCATACCCAGTATGGGAAATCTGTTGTCATTGCTTTTGATTACCCTTGTGTCATAGTGACACCACAGGTCCAGATTACGGCCGAAATATTTATCATATTTTATTGCTGTACACATATAAAGTTCCTCCGGAAGTGAAATGCCTTGCGGCGTGAAAAGTGAAATACGGCATTGCCATGTGAAATGAAAACTGATGCTTTCGTTAAGGCAGCTTTTACAAGCTAAAAGCAATATTATTTTAATTAAACAAATTCTCCTTGATATTTTTCGCAAATAAGTGTAAAATTAATTATCAACATTTCGGAGTAAATTATGCCAAACAAAGTATTTTTTGAAATTACAAACGCCTGCAATCTGAGCTGCTCCTTTTGTCACGGGACAAAAAGGGAGATAAAATATTTATCCCGCGATGAGTTTATAAGCGGCTGTGAGCAGCTGCGGGGCTTTGCCGATTATCTCTATTTTCACCTTATGGGTGAGCCGCTTTTGCATCCGCTTTTAGGTGAATTTTTTGATATAGCAAACGAGCTTGGTTTTCGCGTAATACTGACCACCAACGGAACACTTCTGGATAAGAAAAAGGATATTTTATTATCTGCAAAGGCACTTCACAAGGTCAGCATTTCCCTGCATTGCTATGAGGCAAACGATATGGGATTTTCTATTGATGATTATCTTAAGAGCTGCTTTGATTTTTGCCGTGAGGCGTCGGATAAGGGCATAATTTCGGTTATGCGGCTCTGGAATGAGGGCGGAGAAAGCTCCCTTAACCAAAAAATTCTTGACCAAATGCATTCGTATTTTTCTGACCAATGGAAGGAAATTTATTCGGGATATAAGCTCTGTGAAAAGGTATTTCTTGAATGGGGAAATAAGTTCGACTGGCCGGATAGTGAAGCCGAATATGTGGGAGAAAATCACTCCTGCTACGGACTCCGCGATCAGATAGGAATTTTATCCGACGGAACTATTGTACCCTGCTGTCTTGATGCAGAGGGTGCCATAAATTTAGGTAATATTTTCGAAACAGATCTTGATGAAATTTTAAATTCTCCAAGAGCAATTGCCCTTAAAAATTCCTTTGAAAAAAGAAAAATAACCGAAGCACTTTGTCAGCGCTGCGGTTATGCAAAAATGAGATACACTTAAAAAATCCACCTGTAAGGTGGATTTTTGTATTAAATGAAAAATGAACAGCAACCCAAACCAAACGAAAAAACCGTAAAGAGCAGGTCGATTGAAAAGCCTAATACTGCAGATATGATACCAAGCATCAATCCCGCAATAGCCAGTTCCTTGGAGGGCTTGTTGCCTGACATACCGAAAATACTGAAAATTATTGCCGCTATCGATACCAGGTATATAGGATTAAAGAAAAACGAACCGATTCCGAACAGGAAAGATGCCAAAGCGGTATTGTTGCTTTGAGGCTGAGGGAATTGATTATAGTATTGGTTGTTGTTCATACAGACACCACCGTATATTTATTTTTCCAAAAAATAAGTAGACTCCATATCTGCGGTCATAAGGGCATAAGCCAGAGGGAAACGCTGAAGGGCATCGCCCACCTGTCTTGCATCCTCGGGACCCGAGAAGCCCATATGATATCTGATGGCAAAAGCCTCGTCACGGGTCAGACGCATAAAGCCGGAAGCAATATACACCGACTTTTCTCCGTGACCGTAGGGGAGCTTATCGTCATAATCGTAGCTTGGAACCTTCTCCCACACACCCTGATCGTTTTTGACGTTACGAAAACCCGGCTTATAGGTATTGGTCTTGCAGAGGTCGTGGAGCAGGGCAACAATGGCAATGCTCTCGTCGGTAAAGTTAAGTCCGTAGGTATCTTTAACTCTGGGTCTTGCAAGGTAATCTACAAGACAGTCATAGACATTTAAGCTGTGCTCACAGAGTCCGCCCTCGTATGCACAGTGAAATCTTGCACTTGCGGGAGCGGTAAAAAAGTCGCTCTGAGCCGAGCAGAGGTGGTCAAGGAGCTTGTCCGCTCCCTCGCGCTTAATGTTGTCACGGTATATCTGTATAAATCTTTCTTTGTTAGTCATAATACACCTTTAGTTACAGATAAGGTTAGCATAAACACCGGGATGATCGCCGATAACCTGTGCGTTAAGTGTCTTTATGTAGTATTCTACGGGGCCTGCGTTGATTATGGCATAGCCGTAGCCCTTTTCACGCATTGCAAGGAGGCACTTTGCGGTAAGAGCAGAGCCTATACCAAGCTTTCTTGCCTTTGCAGCAACACCGAGGGGACCGTAATATCCGAGGGCTGTGGAATCATAGCAGGCAAAGCCTACAACCTCACCGTTAAGGGTAGCGATGTAGCAGGTAGAGTTGAAGATAGCCTTTTCGCACTCGTCTGCCCAGCCCTGAGAAAATTCTCTCTTTATGAACTCAAGTATCTCGGTCTTGTCGGGGCCAAGGCCTCTCTTGATGCCAACACCCTTTTCCTTCATAGCCTTGGTGGGGTCATCGTCGTTGGGAAGGTTATATAAGTTAACCAGTATATCTAAATCCTGAAGCTGTTCCATAATGTACTCCTTTTTTAATTCTCAATTCTTAATTCTCAATTCTCAATTGAAGGAAGATTTCCGCTATGCGGAAATCATCAATTTATTATATTATAAAACAGCGGATTTGTCAATTATAAAAGAAGGTTGGTTTAAAACCAACCCTCTTTATGTTATTTATTTTACACCTCTGAAGGCATCATATGCCTTGAACATTACAGTTGCCTGTGCTCTGGTTGCGGTTCCGTTGGGGTCAAGATAATTCTTGCCCTCCTTTGCAACACCCGAGATAAGACCTGCATTTACCGCCCATTCTATGGGGGTCTTTGCCCAATCTGCAACCTTTGATACATCGGGGAAAGAGGAAAGCTCCGCTCTGCCGTCAATGTTGATACCGTTCTTTTCGGAGTATACGAAGAAGAAGCGTGCAAGCTGTGCTCTTGTGATATTGTTGTTGGGACCGAACTGTGTTTTGGAAAGACCGCTGGTAATGCCGTTCTCTACCGCCCAGCAAACGACCTCATTATACCAATGGCTTGTCTTGACGTCGGCAAAGCCTGCGTCTGCGGTATCATACTGAGTGAGGTCAACACCGTCAAGCTTTGCAAGTATTGTTAAGAACTGTGCACGGGTCAACTTGCCGTTGGGAACAAAGGTGGTCTCGGTCATGCCTGTAACATAACCCTTATCCACACAATAAGCAACAGATGCCGCAAACCAATGGTTAGGCTTAACGTCGGTAAAAGGAAGTGCCGACAGATTTGTAAGTACGGGGAGCTTGAACCTTACCTCTGTTATACCGTACTCTTGGTTAAGCATGTCTGCCGGCTTGCCGTTCAGGGTCACATCATTTGGCTTGAGGTTAAAGCTGTCATATTCGATAGTGTTCAGTATAAGGACAAGGGTATAGTCGGTGTCGTATTCAAAGTTACCTTTTTCAACAAGCATTCCGTTACCGTCAAATATAACGTAGTAGGTTCCGTACATAGGCATACCATCCACAGGGGGATAGGGTGTAGCCGTACCGTTCATTACAGGAGTTACGCTTATCTCGTTTACAGCCTTACCCGCAGTATATCCGCCAAGCTCGATCTTGACGTTTTCAAGCACGGGGAGAGTGTCGGGCGCACCGAGATTATAGTAGAAATTATACTGAACGTAGGTCTCGCCCCGATCAAAGGGTGTGGCGGGAACAAGACCGTCGGGAGTGCTGACCATAATAAAGCAACCATCTGCAAGGGTATAGCCTTCGGCAGCGTATGCGGTGGCAAAGAAGAGATATGCCTTGCCTGCCTCAAATATGCTTGTATCCTCTACAAAGTTATAATATACATCATCTTCTATATAGTAGTTAGACATATACCAGCCGAAGTTCTCGCCTATATCGGGCAGAATGACCGCATCCTTCAAATCCTCATCGCCGTTTACCGCATAGACTGTAGGATAGAAGAAGGGCTTGCCCGCCTCGGGATATACCACCTCTGTTGCAAGGGTTATGCTTACTATCTCGATTGTGGGGATACCGAGCTTATCAAGAGAGAAGATGGCAAACAGAGTGCCGTTGTTGACCTCGGTTGCGTTGGCTGTCTTACCGTTAAGGCTGATATCGTTTTTGGTAAGAGAGCTTGTGTCATAGATATCGCTTGTAACTGCAATATACAGATAATAATACTTATTTGCTTCAAAGCTACCTGTCTCTATGGGAATACGGTTACCCGAGGTGATGAAATAATCTTTACCGTAGCTGCTTGTGTTAACAGGGGCTGTAGAGCTTACGGTTATACCTGTTATGGGTGCGTCAAACTCATAGCCCGAAAGGGTATAAGAAACAGAGCTCATAGGCTTAGCCGAAATAGGATCAAAGAAGAACCAGTAAACCGCAGTTCTGCCGTCATCGGAAAGACTCTGACACACACCGTCAAGGATCTTTGTTGTTATGTTTAAGGTGATAAACCTTTCATTTGCAAATTTATAGCCTTCCTCCAGCACTATCTCGGCACGGTAAGCATAAGCAACCGAGTGTGCGTAGGTGGAGCCGTTATACTTTTCATAATCTGCAGGGTTGCCTGTCTTTGTGTCACTTACATACCAAGCACCGTCCCATAAGTCAAGTATGTCACCGAATTCATCCGTTCCGTTCATACGCATCAGCATTACCGTTTCAAGCTCGTTGCCTGCTACGAGATGAATGGCGGTGCGGTACTCCACAGAATCTACGTAGGTATATTGGGGGATAGGATCAAACACTATCTCTACAACTATCCTGTTATTTCCGTCGCGCTCAACCTCAACTGCATCAACTCCGTCTACGTTGACTGATGCCGTGCTTGTAAAAGAATAACCTGCGTTTGCCTCTATGTACAACGTTGCCTTATACTGATGACCCGCAACGAACTTTCCGTATACGTTTACAAGAGAGCCTGTAGTCATATCATACCAACAGATACCGTTCTTGTAGTAGTTAGCGTTATTGTTACCCGCAGTAAGAGTAACGGTGTTGTCGTACTCTACCTTGTAGTCGGGACTGACACCCTCTGTAGGTACAGAAAGTCCGTCTACCTTAACATAGCTTAAGGCATAGGCTGCCGATGATGTTACGGGTATCATAGCCATAAGCATTACGGCACAAATGACAAGTGCGATCAGACGTTTTTTCATAGAATACACTCCTTTATAAATTGTTGCCGAAAACAACAATATATTATTCTCGTACCGATTATACCATATTTCCCCTGAAATGTCCCCACCCTTTACATGAAAAAGGGTGGGGATGTGAGTATATTTTTTCAAAAAATTATGAGCATTTTTCAAAAATTAAAAAGGCAGTCGAAATGACTGCCTTTTGCTATCACTAAAGGTGAAAAATTACTTAACTTCAACCTCTGCGCCAGCCTCGGTGAGCTGAGCCTTGAGAGCCTCTGCCTCATCCTTGGAAACGCCTTCCTTAAGGGTCTTGGGAGCGCCCTCAACGAGGTCCTTAGCGTCCTTAAGGCCGAGACCTGTGATCTCACGTACAACCTTAATAACGTTGAGCTTGGAAGCACCAGCTGCCTTAAGGATAACGTCGAACTCGGTCTTTTCTTCCTCAGCTGCTGCTGCGGGAGCTGCACCTGCCATTGCTACGGGAGCTGCGGATACGCCGAACTCCTCCTCAACTGCCTTTACGAGGTCGTTGAGCTCGAGAATTGTAAGAGACTTGATTTCTTCAAGAATGTTTGTGATCTTTTCGCTTGCCATTTTTAAAATCCTCCATTAATAAGATAAATTTGTTAAGTTAATTGGCTGTGGCAAAATTATTGTAATTGAGCTGCCACTTACTCTGCTGCAGGAGCTTCCTCTGCGGGAGCTTCTTCTGCTGCTGCGGGAACTTCCTCGCCGCTCTTGTCGATAACAGCCTGGAGACCGTAAGCGAGCTTGTAAAGAGGAGACTGGATGCTTCCGAGCAACTTGCAGATAAGGCCTTCTCTGGAAGGGATATCAGCAAGCGCATTTACTGCTGCTGCGTCGATTACGCCATTATCAATGAAACCTGCCTTGATTTCAAAGGTTTCGATCTTGTCTGCGTACTTCTTAAGGATCTTTGCTGCTGCAACGGGATCTTCCGCGCTTACTGCAAAGGCTGTCATACCCTCAAGGTACTGCTTCATTTCACCGTAGCCTGCTTCTTCGCATGCACGACCGGTAATGCTGTTCTTGTAAACCTTGTAGTCTACACCTGCTGCACGCATCTCTGCACGAAGCTTGGTATCGTCATCAACGGTAATACCCTGATAGTTTACCAGAACACCTGCGGTTGCATTTTTAACCTTTTCTGCGAGAACAGCTACATCGTTCTGCTTTTTAGCTAAGATTTTTGCGCTAGGCATGTTCTTTTTCACCTCCTGAAAAATTTGGGAGTCTTTTTGAAAACAAAAAGACTTTCTTTCGGTTAAAACAAAACATACCAACCGATAGAAAGTCAACAAATTACATGATATTTGAAACTCTTTCCTCGGCAGGACATTTTACTTTTAAACCTGCTGTCTTTGGATAGCCGAATTATAATATCACACTTTGTGTCGTTTGTCAATAGTTTTTGGAAAAATTATTATTTTCTAAAAACTCATTCATTTTTATTACTCTTTCGGGCAGATAATCCTCTACACGGTGACCGTCAAAGCCTACGGTTACACGCAGTCCCGCCTCACGGATGATGCGCTGCTGCTCCTCGTTACGCATAAATTCCTTGACATATTCATGCTCGCGATAATGATGGATAGAATCATAGCTTACATTCATTTCCCAAAACATTCCCGCCTCTGCCATCTTGGTGAAGAACTCAAGGGGATCAAAGCCCTTTTTCTCACAGTAGGCAAACATATCTGTATGGGCGATACCGCAGGGACACTTGAAGGTCTTGGCATAACCGATAAGGTCGGTGGCAACGGTGTTGTCGTTGTCTATGTCCTCCATAAGTGCATAGTCAAAGCCCGCAAAATCCTCGCCGTCGGCGGGAGCACGGTGGTCATTACAAGTACATATCTCCACACCGCAGTAGAGAGTTATCCTGCCCTTGTATTCTTCCTTGAGGGCATTTATCTCCTCTATATACTGAGCCTTGCGCTCACCGATGCCGTAGTTATGGTCGGAGATACCGAAATGGGTTATACCTCCGGCTATGGCAGCATCTATCATCAGGTGGGGATCATCTCTGCCGCAGCCCGAATAATAGCTGTGGGAATGTATGTCATGATAATTTTTCATTGATGTGTTTTACCCTTTCTTTCCATAATTCTTGATCATGGCTGTTGCTTGGCAGCTCGTAATTTTTTGTAATATACTCGGACAGATAGTCGGTGAACTTTACAGCACCCTTAAAGTTGACGTGTCTTTTGTCATAGAAATCTGTTTTAAAGTCAAGTCCCAGCTCACCAAAGCTGTCATTGAAGTTGGTGACCTTTATCTCTCCCGCCTCTTCTCTGAGCTTGTCGGTAAGCTCGGGGGAGACATACTCACAGGCGGGGACAATAAAGAATTCAAGCTCTATATCATTGTCCTTACAGAGGTCTATGATCTTGTTCATATACTTGATGCCGCGCTCATATTCCTCTTCGGTATAGAGAAAGCTTCTGTGATAACGCTTGTTTTGAGGCTGGGCTGTGCCAAGGTAGGTATAGCCTGCCATAATATCGCTTACCGCATCGGGTCGGGGAGAGATGTGCTCCCTTAAGCTGTACTGCTCCCAACGCTCGTGATAGTTGAAAAGAGGGAACAAAAGTCCTAATTTTTCTTTATTTGGAGCGGCAAACAGAGTCGCCTCCAGACGGTTGAGGGAATATGGCATATAGCCGATATTTACTTTATAATAGTCAGCCTCGTTTATACTGAAGAAAAACGAGGTGGCTTCTACCATTACAACCTCGGGGGACTGGGTTTTAAGAGCCTCCTTAAGGTAATAATAAGCCGTATCCGGCATCATATAGGGAGCAGACACAACATAGGTGGTATGGCCGGTGTTTTGGTATATCCTTGCGGGGATGATGTCACAGTATGCCATAGAGGAGCCTACAAACATAAGGTCTATACTGTCCTCTTGTTCCTTGAGATACATATTCCATGTAGCGCCGTAGTCTCGGCGGTCGGGCATATATCTGTAGCCCAGATAGGATGTGACGCCCAGGACCGTAGTCAGCGCCAGTATAAAGGCTATGATCTCGGCGATTATTCTTATAGTTTTTTTCATTTTGTCTCCAAATAAGCCTTCAACTTCTCTGCATCTCCGTCAAAGAGGTAGCCCTCTATACCGACAGCGCGACAACCCTCGATGTTCTTTTGGTTGTCGTCGATAAATACTGTTTCGGATGCTTCAAGTCCATAGGTATCAAGAACATATTGGTATATTTCTTTGTTCGGCTTTGTTTTTTTGATAACTCCCGACACCACAAGACCGTCAAAAAGCACAAAAAGCTCCTTCATCCAGGGACTGCGGTGATAGTTGTTATAGAGGTTTACGCTTGTGTTTGACAACAGAAATATCCTGCCGCCCTTGGCTTTAAGCTCACGCACCAGCTCACACATTCCGGGCATAGGCTTAAGGTTGATTATCCAGTTGTTATAGGCATCAAGCGCCGCCTGATGTAAGTCCTTGGGCAGTCTTGACAAAAAGCCGTCTGTGACCTCGTCATCCTCAATGGTTCCTGCGTCAAGGCGGTCCCAATAAAGACGGTCAAATACCGTTTCTGCCACCAAGGCTACCTTAGATTCATCCTTTACATATACTCTTGTCAGGTCGTATGCCTCAAAGGGGGTAAGTACGTGACCCAAATCAAAAATAAAATTCTTAAGCATAATACATTCTCCGTTCCGTTATTCATTTTAAGCGGGAGATCAGCTCTGCTGCATTATCTACATTACGCAGGATACCCCAGCCTATTAACAGGATGAGGAAGCACAGGTCTATTATCTTGAATTTAGGCTTGTATGCAAACCGCTTGCCCTTGACATAGCGTACGGTGCAGCTGAAATATACCCATACAAGATACAATGCCTGAGGTATGAACAGGGGATTGTATGAAAAGGATGCGGAAAAATCAAGCTTGAGCATGGCTACCGCCGCACGGGTGTTGCCGCAGCCGGGACAGTCAAAGCCGGTTAATTCGTGAAATATGCATTTAAGGCCGATACCAAAGGAGGCAAGGTACGCCATTACCAATCCTGCCAATATCAATCCCACGGTTATAAGTATCATTTTGTTACGGCGCTTTTTTATCATAATATGGAGTCTCCGTTGTTTATGCGGAGAGATATTTCTCCGCATATTCCGTTTGCACGGCGAATATAATTAAATATCATAATATATTGTAGTACAAATCAGGACAAATAGCAAGGCTTTATATAAAAACCAATGTAATAATTTGTTAAAAATTTTCAAAAAGGTCTTGAAATCTCTGTCGATATGTGTTATAATTAAGCAAATCTTATTTTTGGAGGGTTTATCATGAATATCAAAGAGCGTAACATCGTGACCTCTGTTATTCTCAGCCTTGTTACATGCGGTATTTACGGTTTTTACTGGGCATACTGTATGGCTAAGGAAGCAGTTTCTGTTAATGATGAGAATGATGGCGCTATTCTTGAGGCTATTCTTTGTATGTTCCTCCCCTTCGTAGGCTTCTTCCTCACCGAGAAGAAGTTTGCTCAGGGCTGTGCAGACAAGGGCATCGAGCATAAGGATAATACAATTCTTTACATTATCCTCGGCATTGTATTCCCCATCGCTAACTACTGTCTGCTTCAGAACGACCTCAACAAGCTCGCTACTCCTGCAGAGTAATTAAAAAGGCAAAAAAAAGACTCGTTTCAAACGAGTCTTTTTTGCTGTACGGGGTATAATAAAGCGAGAAAGGTCATAAGAAATGAAATCTGTACGAAATCTTTATAAAATAGGAATAGGACCCTCGAGCTCTCATACCATGGGCCCTGCCTTTGCGGTATGCGAGCAGAATGCAGACTGCGGTCTTATAGTCACCGCACCCACCTGCGGTGCCTGCGGGGTGCTTCCCGCGGTTCTCAAATATATGCAGGAGAAAAACGGATTTACCGGCAAGGATATGTCGGGTCTTTATCGAGAGACCTCGGAGGGCGGACTTGCCAAGCTTTATGTGCATAAATAAAGACGCAACAACACCTCTGCTTTGGGGCAGAGGTGTTTGTAAAACAAAAAGCAGAGAGACTTGAGTCTCTCTGTTCTTTTTGTCTTAGATGATATCCTTACCGATACCCTTGTAGAAAGTGCCCTTCTTTGCCTCGTACTCTTCATCGGTCATCTTGAAGATCTCAATAGCAAGAAGAATACCCATAACGAAGTTCCAAAGACCAACAATGCCGCCAAACAATGTAAGAACGATATGAATGATACCGGTCTTTGCATCTCCCTGTATAAAGCTGGGAATACCAAAGTGGTTGAAAAGGGTCAGAATAGCAAATACTGTCTTGTTCATAGTAGCCTCCTATAGTATTTTGTTAATTACCTCGTAATCGTAACACATTTCTTGATAAATGTCAATAAATATCAAAAAATAAAGAAATATATTTTCACACATTGAAAACAGGGGCAAAAGCTGTCTTGTGCTCGTGATTTTCTCTAAACCCATTTTCGGTTTAGTGTAAGCCCAACGGCCTAAAAACAGTCCACCGGACTGTTTTAGTCGCCGCTACGCGATGCGACCGGCCTTCCGAATCCACATTGTATATCCCTCATACCAAGCAAAAAAGACACCATAAGGTGTCTGTGCTCGTGATTTTCTCTAAACCTAACTTAACATTCAGCGTAGGTCCACGCCCTAAAAACAGTCCGCCGGACTGTTTTTGCCCGCCTATGGCATGGGCGCGGGCTTCCGAATCCACGTTAATATATCCCCCTACCAAGCAAAAAAGACACCCTAAGGTGTCTTTTTGCTTGGTGGGGGATGGTGGATTCGGACCACCGAAGTCAGTGACAACAGATTTACAGTCTGCCCCCTTTGGCCGCTCGGGAAATCCCCCATATTTAGTTGATCGCTTGTCCGAAGAAGTCGTTTGGAGCTGGTGGACGGACTCGAACCCCCGACCTGCTGATTACAAATCAGCTGCTCTACCAACTGAGCTACACCAGCATCTCGAACTTGCGACGGATGTTATTATAACACGCATAAAAGTATTTGTCAATACCTTTTTGCATTTTTTATTAATCTTTTTTTGTTCTCTTGCCGGTGGCCTTTTTGTTTGCCTTTATAATGTCCTTAAGCTCGTTCATAAAGCTCTCTATATCCTTGAATTCACGGTATACAGATGCAAAGCGGACATAGGCAACATCGTCAAGGGCGCGGAGCTTTTCCATAACAAACTCACCTATCTCGGTAGAGGTATAGTCGCTGCGCAGAGAGTTCTGCATTTCCGACTCGATCTCATCGGCTGCGTTGTCAAGCATTTCCTTTGTAACATTGTTACGCTTGTAGCACGCCTTGACCATACCCGCCATCATCTTGTTGCGGTCGTATATCTCACGGCTGCCGTCCTTCTTAACGATAAAGATCGGAATAGTGTCAATGATCTCATAGGTGGTAAAGCGCTTGCCGCATTCAAGGCATTCTCTTCTTCTTCTGATGCTGGAGTTCTCTGTGGGTCTAGAGTCAATTACCTTACTTTCAGTATGTCCGCAATTAGGGCACTTCATAACTGTCACCTTCTTAATCAAGATGACCTATAATATCACATATTTTCGGATTTGTCAAATGTGTTGCAAAAACCGTCAAAGGGTGATATGATTTAATAAATTCAAATGTAATAAAACAGAGAGCCGAATGATCGGCTCTCATTTTTAATTTAATTATTTCTCACAGCCTTTTCGGCATCTATTGCCAAAACAAGCATAAGCACTCTGAGGGCATTGTCGGGATCACCCACGGTGATGGAATAGGTATCCGTCCACTTCCATATCTCCTTTGCTACTACGGCAATTTCGTCGCCGGAAGAAGAATAAACCTTATAATCCCATTCCAAAAATCTACCCTCTACCTTCCAACCGTTAAAGTCGATATTGTATTTTGGCTTGAAGAAGGTGAACTCTCTTGAAATACATCCAACGTAGCTTTCACCCTTGTATATTTCGTACTTAGGAAGAAAGGTCAGTATCTTCTGTCTGACCGTGCCTAATTCTCTGCCGTAGGCATCAAAGATCTTAAAGCATTGTCCCCAGGCAAGCTGACCCTTAACGGTATATACGGTCTCTCCTGCTTCATTGAAGATATCATAGCTTCCGAACCAGGAGAACATACGCTGTTTAAATAAAAGCTTCATGATCTGTTTTCTATATCCTCGTAATACTTTTCAAAGTCTATTACAACACCCTGTTTGCGGGCATCCTCGATAGCGAAGGTAATAACGTGGTTATAATAGGACTCTCGGATAGTGGGGATAGACTTACCCTCATAGCAATCATTAAGATCCTCATATATAGCCTGAACTATACCGTCGTCTCCGCCGCCGTGAGCACCTGTTATACCGCCCTTGGCATTATATTCGATGACATAATCCTTCTTTGTGATAAAGTCATAGTGATTGATTATGGTGTCTCCCTCAGTGGCAAAGCGCAGCTCACCCTTGGTGCCCATAATATGCATATGACGGCCGCCCTTGTTAAAGGCGTTCATGGTAAAGGTTACGGTAACATCATCCTCAAAGAGCATATTTACCGTCTGGTGGTCCACAACGTCGTTGTCGCATTTGAAAACACAAACACCGTACTGTGTCTCTCTGAGAGCCTTTTCTACATGCTCGTCCTCGCACTCAAAGACACCCGATGCCGTAGAGCGCATCCAGTAGCTGTTGTCCGGCATATAAAGATTTACCGCATTGTAGGGACAGGTGTCGCCTATGGGACAAGTGCCCTCGATACAACGGTAGGGCGAGCCCTCGGGGGCGTTCTTCTTTGTAAAGTATGTAAGTGCGCCGTAGGACTGAACGCTCTTGCACTTTTTACCTGTGAGCCACTGGATAATATCTATATCGTGGCAGGACTTTTGTACCAGCATATCGGCGGATTTCTTTACATTACCCCAGTTGCCGCGAACGTAGCTGTGGGTCTGGTGAACATCACCCACACCCTCCTCGTGGTTGATGGACATAACCTCACCTATAAGTCCGTCATCAATAAGGTCCTTTACCTTCTTAAAAAGTCCTGTATAACGAAGCACGGTACAGAGGATGACCTTAACACCCTTCTTTTCTGCCGCTTCGGTGATCATTTTACACTCCTCAAGGGTGGAGGCAATAGGCTTTTCAAGCATAAGGTGATAGCCAAGCTCGATAGCCTTGAGTGCAGGCCCCAGACGGAGTCTGTCCATAGTGGTTATCATACACAGATCTGCGATCTTGCCCTGAGCCAAAAGATCCTCCCAGGTCTCAAAGCACATTTCATCAGGGATCTTGTGCTTGCGCTGAATAAACTCACGCTTGTTGTATACAGGCTCGGCCACCGCCACAACCTTGTACTGCTCGGGAATCTGACGCATAATTCCGGTATAGGTCTGGGCTCTGTTACCGCCGCCTATAACCGCTACAGTGATCTTTTTCATAATAACCTCGCAAAAATGTTGTTAGTTTGATTATATAGGAAAAATTTTGGGTTGTCAAGGAAAAGCTAAATTGCCGTCTGTGACGGCAGCTAAATTATTCTGCGAATAGCTAAATTTCACTTCGTGAAGCTAAATTAAATTCGCCTTTAGCTGTGCGAAGCACAATTTAGCTACCGTAGGTAATTTAGCTGGATTCACCCAATTTAGCTCGCCGATTTTTCCGGCGAATTTAGCTGTATTAATCAAAAAAAGCACCCCGAAGGGTGCTTTTATTTGATTAATACATGCCGCCCATGCCGCCCATACCGGGAGCAGCTGCCATGGGAGGATTCTCTTCCTTCTTGTCAGCCACAACAGCCTCGGTGGTGAGAACTGTGGAAGCGATGGAAGCCGCGTTCTGGAGTGCAGAACGGGTAACCTTTGTGGGGTCTACGATACCAACCTCGATCATATCAACATACTCTTCCTTGTATGCATCAAAGCCGTAAGCCTTCTTACCGCTGGTAAGGATCTTGTCAACGATAACGCCGCCGTCATAGCCTGCGTTAGCTGCGATCTGACGAACGGGA
Source organism: Clostridia bacterium (assembly GCA_017537175.1). Classification (GTDB taxonomy): domain Bacteria; phylum Bacillota; class Clostridia; order Oscillospirales; family CAG-272; genus RGIG7300. The sequence continues at coordinate 47,104 of JAFYLH010000032.1, forward strand.
GCCTCAAGAGCCTTAAGAACGATGTTTACACCGGTCTTTTCGTCACCTGTGAGGTTCTCTGCTACCTTTGCCACATCAGCAATAACATTGAGGTAAGCAACACCGCCGCCTGCAACGATACCCTCTTCAACTGCTGCCTTTGTAGCGTTGAGAGCATCCTCGATGCGGAGCTTCTTTTCCTTCATTTCAACCTCGGTAGCTGCACCAACCTTGATTACTGCAACACCGCCTGCAAGCTTAGCAAGTCTTTCCTGAAGCTTTTCGCGGTCAAAGTCGCTGGTGGTGGTCTCAAGAGCCGCCTTGATCTGACCTACGCGGTTCTTGATAGCTACGGTATCACCTGCACCGTCAACGATGATGGTGTTTTCCTTGGTGATCTTGATCTGTCTTGCGCGACCCAGCTGGTGGAGCTGAGTTTCCTTAAGCTCAAGACCGAGCTCGTCGGAAATAACCTCGCCGCCTGTGAGGATAGCGATGTCACGGAGCATATCCTTGCGTCTGTCGCCAAAGCCGGGAGCCTTAACTGCAACGCATACAAATGTACCTCTGAGCTTGTTGAGTACGAGAGTGGTAAGAGCCTCGCCCTCTACATCGTCAGCAATGATAAGGAGCTTCTTGCCTGCCTGAACAAGCTGCTCAAGAACGGGAAGGATGTCCTGAATGTTAGAGATCTTCTTGTCTGTAACAAGAACAAAAGCGTCGTCAAGAACTGCTTCCATCTTGTCGGTATCGGTTACCATATAGGGAGAGAGGTAACCGCGGTCAAACTGCATACCCTCTACTACCTCGCAGTAGGTCTCAGCAGTCTTACTTTCTTCAACTGTGATAACGCCGTCAGCGGTAACGCGCTCCATAGCGTCAGCGATAAGTGTACCGATAACCTCGTCACCTGCAGAGATAGTACCTACACGTGCGATATCGTCAGTACCTGTAACCTTGCGGCTGTTTGCTACAAGACACTCAACTGCCTTGTCAACTGCCTTGGAGATACCCTTACGGAGTACCATGGGGTTAGCACCTGCGGTAAGGTTCTTCATACCCTCGCGTACAAATGCCTGTGCAAGAAGGGTAGCGGTGGTTGTACCGTCACCTGCTGCATCGTTGGTCTTGGTAGCAACCTCCTTTACGAGCTGTGCGCCCATATTTTCCATTGCGTCCTCAAGCTCGATCTCCTTTGCGATGGTAACACCGTCATTGGTGATGAGGGGAGCGCCGTACTTCTTGTCAAGAACTACGTTTCTGCCCTTGGGGCCCATTGTGATCTTTACTGTATCAGCCAGCTTGTCAATACCTGCAAGCAGGGCGTTTCTGGCATCAATGCCGTATGCAATATCCTTTGCCATTTTTCTTTACCTCCAAAAATTACTCTACAACTGCGAGTATGTCACTCTGCTTTACAATGATGTACTCGGTGTCGCCAAGCTTAACCTCGGTGCCGCTGTACTTAGAAGTGATAACACGGTCGCCCTTCTTAACGGTCATAACAACTTCCTTGCCGTCAACCATACCGCCGGGACCTACCTCTACAACCTCTGCAACCTGGGGCTTCTCCTTTGCGGTAGCGGTAAGGATGATGCCGCTCTTGGTTGTCTCTTCTGCCTCGACCATCTTGATTACAACACGGTCAGCTAAAGGTCTGATGTTCATAATATGCCTCCTATATAAGTGAATTTACTTTATTAAGTTTAGCACTCAAACACTACGAGTGCCAAAGCACATGGATAATTGTACCACACAGTCGGTAAAAATCAATAGTTTGAGGGGGGTTTTTACATTTAGTTAACATTTCTAATTCTCAATTCTCAATTCTTAATTCTTAATTAAATGTTGATTTTTGTCTCTTGGACAAAAATCCTCTTCAAAAATTGCGAATTGAGAATTGCGAATTGCGAATTGTCATATCTATATGGTATGAATATACTTACAACCTTAAACAAACTTATTTTTTCCCCCGTTATGTTCGCTATGCTGTTTATATGCGGCGGTGTATTGCTTATAAGATTGCGGGGATTTCCCTTGACCTCGCCTGTAAAGGTAACAAAAAGCCTGATGGGCAAAAACCTCCTCTCCTCCTTCAAGGCTATGACCGTCGCCCTTGCGGGGACTCTTGGTGTAGGGAATATCGTAGGTGTTGCCACCGCTATACATATGGGGGGCGCGGGGGCGGTGTTCTGGATGCTTGTATCCGCCTTTGCGGCAATGGTGATAAAATATGCCGAGATATACCTTGCCATACTTTACCGCAGGGGTCACCACGGAGGGGCGGCATATTATATCCGCGACGGAATGGGCAGGCCGGGACTTGCGGCTGTTTTTTCGGTCTTATGTATTATAGCCTCCTTTACCGTAGGCAATATGATACAGGTAAACGCCGTTGCCCAATCCTTTGAAAGTGAGTTTTCCTGCAATGGGCTTGTTGTGGGAAGTGTTATTGCCATACTTTGCTTCCTTGTGGTATATAAGGGAATCGGCAGCATCTCCTCCTTTACTTTAAGGATGATACCCATACTGTCGGTGGGCTTTATCCTGTTTTCGCTTGTGATCATCATAGCCAACCGCTCTCTTATACCCGGTATAATAAAGGAAATATTCGCCTCAGCATTTAAAAAAAGCTCGGCCTTTGGAGGAGTCCTGGGGTATCTTTTGTCGGACTCGGTGCGCTATGGAGTGGTACGGGGCATAGGCTCAAATGAGGCCGGCTGCGGGACTGCGCCCACAGCACACGCCACAGCCGAAGCTACATCTCCCCGGAAGCAGGGGTGCTTTGGCATATTTGAGGTGTTTGTGGATACGGTGCTGCTCTGCACCCTCACCGCCCTTGTGATACTCATCTACCCACTGAATATCAAGGAATATGACGGCATAGTGCTTGCCGTAAAGGCATACGAATCATATTTCGGTGAGGCTGCAGGCTATATACTGTCGGGGGCGATATTCTTCTTTGCCCTGTCTACAGTTATATGCTGGTCCTACTATGCGTTTGAAGCCATACACTATTTTACCAAAAGGGAGATATATAAAAAAGCATATCTTGTCGTCTACTGCCTTTGCTGTGTTATGGGCGCGGTCTTGTCCCTTGAATTTGTATGGGAGCTAAGCGACATAACAATAGCACTTATGACAATACTTAACTGCACGGCTGTAATCAGTTTGAAAAATAAAATTAAATGTTGATTTTTGTCGGATAAGGTGTTATCATTGTTATATATGACGGAGGTAGTTAAAATGAAAAGATTACAAAAGCTTTTGGCAATTCTCTTATGTGTGGCTATGACGGCAGCTGCGCTTACATCCTGTAGCTTGTTGCCTGTATCCTTTGGCGGAAACGATCAGGATCAGGATCAGGATCACGACCACGACCACGAGGCAGTGGATACCGAGCCTTTAGATATCGGCACCGGGTACAAGGACACAGAAAACTATAAATGGGTAGTTGTTCCCTCTGATATCGGTGGAGATATCCAGCCCATATATAATATAATGAATAACAGAATAGCAGGGCTTGATGTCTGCTTTAAGACAGAAAACGGAGTCCAGAGCATTATCGGCTATGACGGAGCTGTAAAAAATGATCTGCCCTCCGATGATTTCAGCTACTGTGCAGCTTGCGAGTGTATTACCAACCATTATTACACCGTAACAGAGCCGGGTTATGCGGTGGTAGAAAATTCCCGCGGCCACGGCGGTGGTGTGTATATGCCTTATATATATGATATGGATTCGGGTAAGCTGTACGCTCAGGCAATGGGAGAGTACAGCCTTAAGACCGATGTTGACCGCGCAATAGTGAGTGTATGCGTTAAATATCTCCTTACCGAGGAAGAAAAGGCCTGGTCTATGAGTGATTACGGCTACACAAATGCCTACGGCTACGGAATATATGTTAACGGCGAGCTGGTACAGTCGGGCTACGATATGTATACCCCCTACTCCTGCGGAGTGGTTGCCCTGCGTGATCAGAACGGAAAATGGGGCTACTTTGATATCAAGGGCAATGAGATCCTGCCCTGCGAGTATGATGCCTCTGCCATAGAGGATTATGACCTGGATTACAACCTCGTAAATATTCCCTATCACGCAACAGAGGGTATCCTTGCTCTCTGCAAGGACGGAAAATGGGGCTTTGCCGACACCAGAGGCAATATGCTCACCGATTTTGAGTTTGAAGAAGCAAGACCCGTACAGGGCGGCAAGGCCTGGGTCAAGACCTCTGACGGCTGGGGAGTTATAGAGATCGATCACTTCTATATGCAGGACAGCGAGCAGGCAAGAGAGGATTACGATGCCTGCAACCATTATATGGTATAATAGCCTTAATTAGGGGGACGGATCTCTGATTGATTGGCCAAAAAACCAAAGCCTCATTTTATGACAAAATGAGGCTTTTTTCTTGAAATATCACAAATACTGTGATATAATGATACAGTACTAACAAATGTACTATGAATTAGGAGACATTAAAATGAAAAAAATAATTACTGTTTCATTGGCATTGATATTTATTCTGGGATCTCTTACCTCCTGCGGAATGGTAAAGGACAAGCTCGAAGCGGTGTTCAAGCCCAATAAGGTTGAGGCTGTCGAAGACAACGCGGTGGATCTTGAACCATTGGAGACCAAGCCGGTTGAGACCGAGCCGGTTGAGACCGACTCCTTGGAGAACAACCTTTCCGTTAATCTTAAGGATCATCTGGGAAACTGGCATCCCGAGAGCCAGATTGGCGAAAAGGAGCTTCGTATTACCGAAATTTCCCTCAGCCATGTAATGTTCTCCCTGTGGTATGATAACGGCACCGAGCTTGAAAATGTTTCGGCTTCTCTGTCCGGAAATACCGCTGTCTTTACTATGCTCGACACAGCAAACACCATCTCAGGCGAGCTTATCTTTGGAGATACCTATGTCAAGCTGCGTATAGACGATACCAATGTAAGCTATTTTGATGTGGGTCTTACCGTGTTTGATGGCAAGCACTATACCCGTTATGAGGACTCCCAATACGACTATGATGTAGAGGATGGTCCCACCGACAACTATGACAGTCCTTCACTTGAGCCCTCGGTATACGTCAGATCCTTTACTATGTATGTAGCCACCGGCGGTGATACACTCCATCTGCGTGTAGGTCCGGGTCAGGATTATACAAGTCTTTGCCTTATGCCCGACAACTATCCCGTAACAGTTTGGGGCTACAGCGACGACGGAGAGTGGTCGTATGTATATTACAGAGAAAAAGACCTTTACGGCTGGTGCTTTAACGAGTATCTTGATTTTAACGGTTGATAAGCTATAAAAGCTCTCCGACAGGAGAGCTTTTGTTACAGGAATAGGAGGAAATATGAAAACCAAATTCAGATTATTATCCGCAGTTTTGGCGGTACTGATGATCATAACCGTAATTACTGTGCCACTGAGTGCAGAGTCCGATCCCTTTGATGATGTCAAAAGCTCTTGGTACTATGATGCGGTGAACTATGTATACGAAAACAGTCTTATGACAGGCACAGGCGGGGGAAAATTCTCTCCCGCGGCTAACGTTACCCGTGCTCAGATGGTGCAGATACTCTTTAATATGGAGGGTATTGATGCCGAGGACTATAAGGGCAAAACAGGCTTTAGTGACTCGGACAATGCGTGGTACTCCCCTGCGGTAAAATGGGCAAAGGAGTCGGGCGTTACAAGCGGAATCACCGAAACCACCTTTGCACCCAACAAGCAGATGACCCGTCAGGAGCTGACTCAGTTTATGCGTGCATACAGTCAGTTCAAGGGTTTTACAACTGACGGCAGCAAATCCCTTGAAGGCTTCGAGGATTCGGGCAAGGTTGCTGCGTGGGCTGTTCCTGCAATAAAGTGGGCGGTAGCCGAGGGCGTGATCTCAGGCTCTGAAAAGGACGGTAAGCTTTACCTCAACCCCACAAGCACAGCAAGACGAAACGAGCTTGCCGTGATAATAATGAACTATCATAGCGGCTTTTATGCTCAGCCTGTTATGTGCTTTGCGGCTATGAGTGATGTACATATCGGTGACAAGAACACCGAGGAAAGCATGAGACGAACCCTTCGCTATATCAACAGCTACGGCGAGATGGATGCCTTTATGTTCTCGGGAGATCTTACCAACACCACAGCCAATACTGTAAATGCATCCCAGATAGTAGAGTTTGACCGCATCCTCGGTGAGGAGGTAAACTACGACACCTCTGTTGTATATTCTCTCGGTCCCTCCCACGACCTGCCCTACGCTGCAAGCGGTCTTGAGTGCAGAGCTCTGTTTAACGAAAATCTCAATGACAAGTACTTTACATATGACATAACCCCCGATGATATGGCGGCTTTGGGTGTACGCCACAGTATTATTGACGGATATCACTTTTTCTCTATAGACCACGAGGGTGCTGGCTTCTATGACGAGGCTATGGTGTGGCTTGTGGCAGAGGTAGAAAAGGCGGTAGCGGAGGATCCCGACGAGCCTTTCTTTGTTTCCACTCACGTTCCCGATATGCCCCACGTTAATGCTCTTCTTGCTTCTTATCCTCAGGCGGTGTGCTTTACAGGACACGTGCACAACTCTGTTGCCCGTGAGGACAGCATCAGACAGGATAACGGCTATACCAACATTCACCTTGGCGGTATGAACTACTACCGTGTAGACGGCTACAACCGCTTCAATGACAACCCCTTCCTTGATTTAGGTAATATATACGAGTTTGCTCAGGCGGTATATGTGGAGGTATATGCCGACAACACGGTCAAGCTGCAGCGACTTGACGGCTACAACTCCGCAACTATAGGCGAGGCGTGGGAGATAAGCTCCGAGACCTTCGGCAGATATACCGATATAAGAAAATCAGAGCCCCTCTGCTCCTTTGATGAGGATGCCAAGCTTGAGATAGTTTGTACCGACGATACATCGCTTAAGGTATCCTTTGATGCAGCGAAGCCCGGTGCGGCAGGTCCTGCCCAGTATTATATGGTAGAGTGGCTTATGCCTGTCTACGGCAACTATGAGGTAGTAGAGCATTTTGAGATCTCCTCTCAGGAGGTGTTCTTCAACGGCAGAACTATCCCCGACCTGTATTACAGCTACACCTTTGAATCGGATACCTTCGAGGACTTTGCAGTAAGGGTCACCGCCTTTGACTGCTGGGGACAGTCGGTAAACTCCCTTGTTTACGGTCTTGAGGGTGAGGAGTTTGGCGATATAAACGTAACTATAGAATAATATATTATATATACAACAGCCTTTCAAAACGGAAAGGCTGTTGTTTTAATATAGTGTCGCACCAAAAAAGCGGTATTTTGCACCACTTTACAAAAAACACTTGACAAAACGGTCTATTGGTGATAGACTAAAGTCACAAGGTCTACTGACAATAAACCAAAGGGGTGAAATATATGGAAGAAATGAGATTAGGAGTCGTTGAGACAAGATTTGCAGATTTGATATGGGAGAACGAGCCCATAGCTTCGGGAGAGCTGGTAAAGCTCTGCCAAAAAGAGTTAGAGTGGAAGAAATCCACCACCTATACGGTACTCCGTAAGCTCTGCGACAGAGGAATATTTAAAAATGAAGGCGGAGAGGTGACCTCTCTCATATCAAAGGAGAGATTCAATGCCATCCAGTCGGAGAAATTTGTAGAAGAGAGCTTTGACGGCTCTCTGCCAAACTTCATCGCCGCCTTTACCAGTATGAAAAAACTAAGCCAAGAGGATATCGATGCTATCAAAACCATGATAGACAACTACGGAGAAAAATAATATGAATACCGTATTTACCGAAATACTGGATATGAGTATGACCGCATCCTTTATGATAGCAGCGGTGATACTGATACGCCCTTTGGCACGCAGAGTGTCAAAAAATATCAACTGTATATTGTGGGCTTTGGTAGGACTAAGGCTGATACTGCCCTTCTCCTTCAAAACAAAGGTAAGCGCAGTACCCGATATACAGAGCTACACCTCCGAGGTAATACCCGAGGTGGTACCTCAGGCTCCCGTAACACCAACAGCACCGACAGAGCCTGTAGTTCAAAGCATGCCTATTGATATAGTATCAATACTCAGAATCATATGGCTATGCGGTATGGCAGCATTACTGGTATATGCTATCGTCAGTTATATTCTGCTTAAACTCAAGACCGACGTATCTATACACGACACAGATAATATCTATATCTGCGACAATATAAAGGGCGCATTTATAATGGGCGGACTAAACCCCAGAATATATCTGCCCTCAGATACACCCGACTGGCAGAAAGAACACGTTATAGCTCACGAACGAGCGCATATGAAGCGTCTCGACTACCTGTGGAAACCTCTTGGTTTCTGCATAGCCATAGTACATTGGTTCAACCCCTTGGCATGGGTCGCATACATACTTCTCTGCCGTGATATCGAACTTGCTTGCGATGAAGCGGTGACAAGGAATATGAGCATTGAAAGTAAAAAGGCATATACGCTGGCTCTGCTCAAGTGTGCTATACCCGGCAACAGATATACCCCTGCACCCCTTTCCTTTGGTGAGGTGGGTGTCAAGGAAAGAATAAGATCCGTACTAAACTACAAGAAACCCGCTTTCTGGCTGACCTTTGGTGTTACGTTACTGTGTATAGTCGCAACAGTCATGTTCATGACCGACCCTATGGGCAGTAGTGCCAAAGAGCCTGAGCCGGATATACCCGAGGTTATCGTTAATGATACCGAAGATACATCGGATGATACCGAACCGATACCCGAAGATACCACAGGTGTATCAGACACAGAGTCTGCAGATACGACCGAACCTGAAGAAACCGAACCAGAGGATACAGAACCAATCGAAACCGAGCCTGTTGAAACTGAACCTAAAGAAACAGAACCCGCGGAAACAAAACCTATTGAGACTAAGCCCGCAGAGACAAAGCCTGTAGAGACCGAGCCTGCAGATACAACCACCTCAAAGCCTCAAAAGGATCCCGAGCCTACAGTAGTTACCCATACCGTGACCTTTGTTGCAAACGGCGGCTACTGTGAAAAGACCGTAGAGACAGTCACCCACGGACAAAGCTCCGTGATTCTGCCCATGCCTACAAGGGCGGGATATATCTTTGAGGGATGGTGGGATTCCCCCGAGGGCGGCACCAGAATGAAGCATAATACAGTATGTACTACAGCCGATACGGTGCTCTACGCCCATTGGAGAAAGAATAACACCGTAAATATCCGCCTTATGTACGACGGAAATGTAGTGACCCTGACCCTTACAAAGGGCAGCAGCTTCGGTACACTTTTCACCCCCGAAAAGGAGGGCTACACCTTTGACGGCTGGTATCTTAACGGAAGCGAAAGGGTATACCCCGACACACCCGTTCCCGACTATGACGTACACCTTGAAGCAAGGTGGACAGAAAATTAAGGAGATAGAATATGAAAAAAATTATTGCAATGCTTTTGACATTGGTTATGCTTATACCCACGGCAGCAGTTATGTCCTCAGCATATACAAACGAGCTTATATTTACAGATGTTAAGAAAAATGACTGGTTTTATTCTTCGGTATATAACTGTTGGATCAGGAGTTATATTTGCGGTATGACAAATGAAAAGGGCGAATATATTTTCAAGCCCAACGATACTTTGACAAGAGCGCAGTTTTTACAGATGCTGGCAAATAGCACCATGGATCTGATATATAACACAAGCTACGCAACTACCGATACCGGATTCGAGGATGTTAAAACAAGCCATTGGTATAATGCCGCCGTCGCATGGGGTGTTGAAAAGGGTATAGTCAAAGGGGTAAGCGAGACGCGTTTTGCACCAAACGATCCCGTCACCCGCGAGCAGATGGCAAGAATGTTATATCTGTTCGTAGAATATAAGGGATATAATATGAACTATACCGACGATCTCTCAGATTTTACCGATGCGGGTACTATATCCGATTGGGCTCTGCCTCAGATGCAGTGGGCTGTAGCTGCGGATGTCATAAAGGGCTATGGCAACGGAGAGTTAAGACCCCGCACAAATACCACACGTGCCGAGGCTTGCACTATGCTTAACTCCATTTACAGGTACTTCAGCTATAATGGACCTATAGACAGAAGCGGAGCGTTTGCCGCTATATGCGACTACGTTATTGCAAACGGCAAGCCTGTGTCTGACATAGACAGCACCGAGTTGTATATAACAAATGAAGGTTCTGTACTGCGCATTGTATGTTCAAACGACAGTAGCTCTATTTATATAGCTTGCGAAAGACAGAATGAAGATATGAGCGAAAGACTTTATTTTCAAGCATCCACGTTAAACAGCTATTACGATTATACCTATCAGCAGAGTATTCCCAAAGGCGAAAACGAATTTGATTTTCCTTACGTTGTAACTGCAAATATCACCGCCGACGGCCTTTCTGATATAAACTATATTTACGGTAATTATACCGATACCGAAAAACAAGAACAGTGGCAGTCTTTACACGATGAATTTATGGCCGTCTTCACCGAGCTTCTCGAAAGCCTCGGATATACCTACGAAGACCTGTACAGATAATAATAAAAGCCTTCCCATCGGAAGGGCGGCAGGTTGCCGCTGCCATACTACGCTCGTTAGCTTTGTAATTCAATTCACACGATATAAAGAAAACTTAAAAAGCCTTCCAAACGGAAGGCTTTTTGTATACTATATAATTCAATTTTGAAAACCGCCTCGGCGGTTTTCTTCCTTTAATTGCGAATTGAGAATTGCGAATTGAGAATTAACAAAGCGGTACGCCCACACGCTTTGCGTAATCAGCCGCCATCTCCTCGGTCATTGTGGAGGTTACATTTGTGCTCTTTGTCCACTGCTGCTGTGCGGGCTGGTTACCGAGACAACGGCAGATATAAATGATATCTGCTACAACTGCGGATGCGGTGGGAAGGCTTCCCGCGCCTGCACCGTAGAACATAACGTCGCCTAAGGTGTTACCGCGTACAAGAACTGCGTTGAATACATCGTTTACGGTGGAGAGGGGATTGTCGTTGTTTACCGCTACGGGAGAAACTGCCATATAGAGCTTGCCCTCGGGGGTCTTTGATGCTCTTGCCACAAGCTTGATAGCCTGTCCGTTAGCCTCTGCTCTTTCCACATCCTCGGTGGTGATCTCGGTGATACCCTTGGTATCTACAAGGTCACTTGCCACAAGCTCACCAAATGCAAGGGCGGAAAGGATACAGATCTTACGACAGGCATCTATACCAAGGATATCAGCATCGGGGTTAGCCTCTGCATAGCCCTTTTCCTGTGCTTCCTTAAGTGCCTCTGCCATAGTCTTGCCGTAGGTTTTCATCTGAGTAAGGATATAGTTTGTAGTACCGTTAAGAATACCGTTGATCTCGCAGATCTCGTTACCTGCAAGAGACTCGGTCATGGCGCGGATGATCGGAATACCGCCGCCTACAGATGCCTCAAAGAGGTATCTTACATTGTTTTCCTTTGCAAGAGCAAGAAGCTCAACACCAAAGTTTGCCACAACCTCTTTGTTTGAGGTAACAACGCTCTTACCTGCCTTGAGAGCCGCAACAGAGAACTCATATGCGGGGTGGCTTCCGCCCATCATCTCAACAACGACCTGAACCTCGGGGTCGTTTACGATGATATCATAATCGTGAACCACACGGTCACCGAATTCTGAGTCGGGGAAGTCACGGAGGTCAAGAATATACTTGACATTTATTTCGTCTCCTGCCTTTGCCTTGCAGGCCTCTGCGTTTACCTTAAGTACCTCGGCGGTACCGCTGCCTATGGTACCAAAGCCTAATAATGCAATGTTTATCATAATATATTTCCTTTCTAATTGTAGAAGATCTGAATAGTTACCGAATTGTCGCGGCTGCAGGCGGGATATACACTGAAGGCCTCGTAGAGCACTTCATCTCCCAGCTCCTCATTTATTCTCTTGAGAGCCGCCGTATAGGGTGCGTTTATATCCTCGTTAGACTTGGTCTCGGGGCAGAGAAGCTCAATGAACTCTCTTTTTTCCTCAATGGCACGCATCAGCTGATTGTACAGCACCTCTTCCAGCTCTGCCGTGGTTTCGGCATAACAGCCGGATTCCTTATAGTAGTTAAGCTCCCGGGTGGCATAGGGCAATATGTCCTTGTTGTCATATTTGTGATCCAGCTCTATTATATCATCGCTTAAGTTAAAATAACCGTGGAAGCGTAGCTTGCTTTCGTTTCCGATATCGGCATCGTTCCACATAACATCAAGATGATAGTATCTGCCGTCTATCTCTACCATATTCCATACATGCTTGACACCGTCGGTCTCACCGTACACTATGTGAGAATCGATATATGCCTGATTGAGCAGATGCTTTGCCGCATAGGCATAGCCGTCACAGTAAGCCTCGCCCAAAACAAGAGCTCCGTAAGCCGTACTGGAAAAGTCATTATGTTCTCCCAGGGCATAGCGGCAGTTGTCAAGGAGATGGTCATTTATGACAGTCTCCTTTTCCACATCGGTCATAGAGGGAAGCACCTTTTCCATAACCGCTCTGACAGCATCCTCGTACTTGTTCCTCATATCCTCTATGGCATCCGGCTTGTCCAGATATACCATACCCACCTTAGTGCGGTGGTTGGAGTGATAGAGCACCAGCTCGTCATAATCTACATAAAAGAGATCGGGTCTGTCTGCACGGACACAGCCGATTATCCATTGAAAATCCTCCATACTGTAGGAATAGGAAAGGATATCGCTTTCATTATCCAGAGCATCTGCGGCTGCGGTAATGCTGTCATATAAAAGCTGCTGCTTATAGCTCAGCGAATTGTAATATATACTGTATTCACGGCTTTCGGGCTGCTTTGCCATAACCTCAAAGTCCATAATCTTATATTTTATCCATATGGCAGAGATGGCTACAACAATGGCAAGAACAACTATACCGAGCCCGTAAAGACAGCACCGTATTATTTTCTTCTTATCCATTTCTTACCTCAATGTATATATAGGGTCATTGTACAACATTTATCCGAAAATGTCAAGCAGGGATATATCCCTGCACCCTAAAACAAAAGGAGCTTTTGAGAAGGGACACATCCCTGCTCAAAAGCCGCCTTCATTATTCAATATTCATTAAGAATTATACAATCCTCAAGGATTGTATAATTCGTTTATGTCTCGCCATTCCATAGAGTTGATATCTTCGGATCTTATCTCGCCGTCCTCGTTCCAGTAACGGGTAGCAAGAGGGATCTTGTGATAGCCCTCCTCGGTGTAGATACGGTACATTCCGCCGCTTATCTCAAGACAGGCATAGTCTACAGCCACACCTACCAGGGTAGCATCGTTGAGGATAAGGCGCTTCATTTCATCTACGCGCTTAGACTCGTTTCCGTGGGGAGCAATTATGACATTGACACAGCCTGTGCCGTAGAGATTTTCAAATCGGTCATCACGGATGCCTGATGTGCCGTAAGTGCCAAAGCAAATAGCACCTGCACTACTGCCCGACATTACCGTTCCGTTAGCGGCTGCCTCGCGGATGATGGCATCTGTGCCGTAGCGACGAAGTCTTTCAAGAAGCATTCTGGAGCTGCCGCCTGTAACATAGATAATATCAGCCGCATCTATCTTCTGCTTTGCCGCATCTGTCGGCAGGTCTTCAAGAAGCAGAACCTCTGTAGTACAGCCTCTCCAGGTGCACATTTCGGATTTTATTGCACCCCAGCCGTCGGTGGGATCACTGCAAGCCATACCGATATAGAGAACGTGGGGATTTTCTTTACCCGAAAGGGCGATAAGCTCATCATAGAAGCTGTAGCCGCAACCGCCACCCTCAAGAAGATAATTACCCATATCCACAGAGGGTGTTACCGCCTTGAGATATCCCTCGTAGAAGCGTTTTATAATAAGGGATATCTGGGCTCTTGTGGCATTGTCACGGGGAGCAAGAGTGGTCTCGGTCATACCGGTAACCAGTCCTGCCGCAACTGCAGTCTCCATAGACTCCTTTGCCCAATCGGCTATCTTACTTTGATCGGTAAAGCCTGAAAGATCTGCACCCTCGGGCATTTCTATATTACGAAGCTCTGCATAGGTACAAAGGAATCTTGCAAGCTGCTGACGGGTAACCTTGTCATTAGGCGCAAAGCGGTCGTCAGATACACCGCTGGTCACACCCTTGTCCTTTGCCCATTCTATGGCTGTGGAATACCATCTGCCCTTGGGAACATCACTAAAGCTCTGCTTATCTGCATAGACTGACAGGTTCGCTCCCTCTATGTTTGCAAGTATTATAACAAACTGAGCTCTTGTAAGAGCGGTTGCGGGGGAGAACTTGTCCTCGCCCATACCGTTCATTACCTTGTTTTCACTTGCCCAGCTTATAGCCTCGGTATACCAAGCAGAAGCCGAAACATCGGTGAAGCGTTCGTTTATCGGCATATCATAGAAGCATCCGTCCTCGGCTAATTTGATTCTCTTACCTGCGGGAACATAGACCCTGTAGCTGCGGATAGCGGTAGCCGCCTCGCCGTCAACTACATAAGCATAATGGTTTGCCGCCTGAACATAATCATCCTCGGTGATATTTTCTTTACCGCTGTAGGGCTTCTTTTCAAATGTAGAAAGAACGTCCCAGCTTGTCTGTGCGGTGTAATCTGTTGTTGTATAAGTGGTGGATCTCATATTTACGGTAAGCTTGGAATCGCCAAAGCATACCTTATAGGGAAGCACAAAGAAATCTGTGGAAACGATTTCGTTTTCTGTACCTACGCTAAAGCTGTCGGTAACGGTATAAACGTCCCATTTTGTATTGGTGTTGCCCGCAACAAACTTTTCTACATTTTCTTCGGTCAGCTCAAGGCTCTTGCCTCTCTTGTAGCCTTCGTTTGTATTGTCAACGGTAGCTTCGGTATCTCTTATGGGAGAAAGAGTATAGAAGGTACCCTCGCTCAGAGCCATGACCCTGATATAATAGGTCTTGCCTACCTCAAACTCGGTCCACTCGGATACATCGGGGTCGTTGGTGCTTGAAATTGTACCCAGCTCGTTGCCGTTTTCGTCATAATAACGGTGAGATACTACATCCCAGCCGTGAAGCCAGTCGCCCACCTCGTCTATCTGCATATCGGTAAAAACACATCTGGGTGCGGGAGCCTCAAACTTATACCAGTAGGTCTCACCCGGCTCAGCCCAGTATTTTTTGTCAAACTCGATAGTCTCGCAGTCCTCGGGAATATCGGTTGCATTAACGGTAAAGCCGCCTATTCCGCCTACTCCTAAAAATGCCGCAAGTAACAAAGCCAAAAATCTCCTTTTCATATCGGTTCTCCTTGTTTTTACACTATTTTATATTTCTTTTCACTTCCGCGACCCTCTGCTCTTATCAATCCTTGATCACGCATTTGTTTTGCAAGCGTAAATGCACGGGTTTTCTTGATCCCGAGAAGCTCTTGAATCTCAAGATCCGTTATCTTGCCGTTTTCCTCTATATAATCAAGTATCCTTTGCATCTGTGTCGTCATAACAGTTATGCCTTCATTTGACATCGTACGATTCATATTAGGCAGAATAATTTTGAAGGTGTTTGTTGTTACCTCAATTCTTGGTTGCTCGGAACAGTTAGCATAAAGGCTGTAGATCTTACGAATACCCGTACCGTAGGACTCAATCAAGTGAAGACGGTGAAAAATATCAGCAAGATTCTTATTTCTGGGCTGTGAAATACCACTGCGAATATCATCCGGTGATAGTCCGGGAAGAAGTCCGCCGATCGAAATGAATTCCATTTCTTTGTCGTTTACATTGATGATAATGCTGCCGCTGAAGCTATAATCACGGTGGACCAGAGCATTCAACAGTGCTTCTCGCAGGGCTTCCTCGGGATAATCAACTCTTTCAATACGTTCAAGCCCTTTGAAGGTCGCAGTGGTTTTATTGCATAAAGTAAGATATGCGTAAGTATTATCAAGCTGCTTGAATATCGAACCGCCAAACTCCTTACTGTCACGGAATTTTGTGTTTTTCTCGTCGGCAAACACAGCCACCTTTGTGGTATGGGTACATTGATCCGAAATAATGAGTGCAAGATTGCTATACAACTCCTCTGCTTGAGTCGTAATACCAAGTGCACGATATTTGGTTTTTGAAAATTCGACATTGTAACGCTTGAATGCTTCATTGGCACTCTTGAAGGTCAGCTCCTGCTCCATAGAACGCATGCTTTCAAAAGTATCTCCGTCAGAGTCCTTTATCATGGCTCTTATCTGTTCGGCGGATGCCTGTACAGAGGATGTACCTTGACGGACAAACACCCCGCTTGGCTTCAATCCCTTGGATTTTAGATAGTAGGGTTTATACGACCCTTCTCCTACCGTGATACGTACAACACGGTTTTCCTGAATGGTATATTTTACGAACATAGTCACATCGGGCATAATTGCATCTCGAATACCGTTGGTAATGCGTGTATAATTTTCGTCCACATTATCTATTCCTACGGCATTTCCGTCATTATCTATTCCGATATAGATCACTCCGCCGTCCGTATTTGCAAAAGCGATCACTTCTTTGTAAAGCTCATCTGTAAATTGTAATTTAAATTCAATATTCTCGGTTTCAAATGTCACGGCGACACCTCCAATAATATGTTGTTCATATTATACACCGAATATTCGCTTTCGTCAAGCGAATAAAGCGAATATTCACTGAATTTTACGAATTTACATTTTAAAATCGCTTTTAAATATAAAACAGAGTGAGCAAACGCCCACTCTGTAATTATTTATTTAATTAAAGACCAAGAAGCTGTTTGACTGTCAATCTTCAATATATTCGGCAATATCATTAAGTGAACAGTTAAGTACACTGCACAGCTTGTTAAGAGTTTTCGTTTCAATATTGTCATTTGCCCGTAAACGGCGGACAGTTTTACTGTCTATTCCGCATTTTTCTCTGAGCATATATGTGCTGACGCCCTTTTTCTCCATAGTTTCCCACAGCTTATCAAATATAATCATTCTCTTTCAAATAAATAATCCAAAGATACTTTCAGAACCTTTGAAATAGCATCAATTTCTATATCGGTTACGGCTCTGTTTCCCGTTTCAATTCTTGATATTGAACCTCTGCAGGTATATACAGCCAATAACTCTAATTTGTTTGACAATTCTTGTTGGCTCATTCCTGCTGCTATTCTCGCTTCTTTAATTTTACTGCCGATTATATTAACCTTATCACTATCAATAATTCTTTTCATAAAATGCACCTTTTGTCTTGATTTAGGACAAAAATAGTGTATACTATTTTATAAAAACTATTGTCTTACTGGTAGGACACGGGGAGGAAGTTATGAAATTGGCGATTGTAGGTTCAAGAGATATCGAAATTGAATTGAATGAATATATCCCTTGTGAAACAGAATGTCTTATTTCCGGTGGTGCAAAAGGTATTGACAGCTGTGTAAGGTCATATACAGAGAAACAGGGCATAGAGCTGATAGAATTTTTACCCGATTACAAAAGGTACGGCAGAGCCGCACCTTTAATAAGAAACAGACAAATTGTAGAATATTCAGATAAGGTTTTGATCTTTTGGAACGGGAGTTCAAGGGGAACTAAATTTGTAATCGAAGAATGTAAAAGACAGAATAAGAAATATGAGGTGTATATTATTTAATATTTGCCTGCGGCAAAGCGATATATTTGCTACGCAAATGCGATATTCCCTTTGGGAGCGATATATCTGCGATGCGATATATTTCGCCAAGGCGGAATACGATAATGCAAAAAACTGTCACGGAAGCCGTGACAGTTTTTTATATCAGAGATAAATATTACCTTATTGCGTGTGATTTGAATTACTGTTCAAACGAGCGCAGTATGGCTGCGGCAACTTGCCGCTTATATTTCGGGGATCTCGATGGTAACTTCCTTGCCTTCCTTTGCGGAACGAACGATACCGTCGATGATAGCCTGGTTGTAGAGTATCTCGGAAGAAGGAACGGGAGCCTCGTAGCCGTACTTAACAGCGTCGATAAAGGATCTCATCTTGTTCTCGAAGTTGTCTACGTCGTTGTGCTTCATGGGGATCTCGGTAACCACAGGCTCGCCTGCAACATCGTGATAGATCTTGAGGGGACCGCCGATAGAGCCGTTCCAGCACTCGGTGGAGGGGATGCGCATACTACCCTTGGTACCCATGATGATGGTGTCACCGGGGGTGTCGAGGTGCATATCCCATGCAATACGGAAGTCGAGAATTACACCGTTCTCAAGACGGATAAAGCCTGCGCCGAAGTCGTCAACGCCGAACTTCTCTGCATACTCGGGATGCTTGGGGTAGGTTGCGGGGTTGGTGCCGAAGAAGTTGGATGTATAACCGGATACGGTCAAGGGCTTGGGATAGCCGATGGCGTTAAGCACCATATCAAGAGAGTAGCAGCCGATATCTGCAAGTGCGCCGATACCTGCGGTCTCGTCCTCGATAAAGGAGGTACCGAAGGGAGTAGGAATACCCTTACGTCTGCCGCCACCGGTCTGGATGTAGTAGATCTGACCGAGCTCGCCGGACTGAACTATCTTCTTAACCATCTTCATATTCTCGTCGCAACGGGGCTGGAAGCCGATAGAAAGGATCTTGCCGCTTCTCTTTTCAGCTCTGCAGATCTCAACAGCCTCTTCGAGAGTAACGCACATAGGCTTCTCGAGAAGTACGTTTACGCCGTGGTCAAGAGCATAGATGGTACAGGGCGCGTGCTGACGGTTGTATGTACATACGCTTACTGCGTCGATATCGGGCTCGTTGTCGATAAGCTCGTTACCGCTGTTATAGAAGCGGATACCCTCGGGCAGCTTCTTTCTTTCAGCGAAAGCCTGTGCCTTGCCGGGAATGATATCTGCAAGAGCAACGATCTCAACGTCGGGGCATCTCTTGAGAACTCCTGCGTGAGCCTCTGCGATCCAGCCTGTACCGATGATACCTACCTTAACCTTTTTGGATGCATCGACCTCTTTCTTTTCCTGGTCGAACTTGAACTGGTCAAGTATGTTCTGATTTTCTGACATTATAATTTCCTCCGAACAATATTGTTAAGTTTATTTTATCAGTTAATATAATAAATGTCAACCTTTATTACTTAATATGTAAGCGGTAATACTTCCACAGATCGTCTATAATGAACTTTTCGTCAAGCACATTGTAGCAGTCCTGTTTTACTTTGTGTACATATTCCTTAAGCTTACCGAACACAGCCTCACAGCCTGCCTCGTCGCCCTTATAAATATTGATGTAAACATCTGCAAGATATAGACAGAGCTCTGCGTGGATCGAAAGATACTGCCAATCGGGAGACAGACATACATTCTTATCAATAAACTCGTCTCTGAACTCGTTTATAACCTCTTTTGCCTCGGTGTAATCTCTTATAACAACCTCGGCATCCTTTTTCTTTTCTCCTCTTACAAACTCGGGGTCAAAGAGGTCGGAAAGCTTGGAGAGATATTTTTCTACATCCTTACCGTAGCTACCGAAAGCCGCGGTAAAGTATTCATTTGCCACGTTCTCAAAGCTGCAGCTCTTGTCCCAGAGGGCAGATGCCATAGCATACTGGGGAAGTCCTGTAGGCAGGCCCACTCGCTGAAGCTGACAGCTTACCATACCGTCAAGACCTAACTTATCAAGGTTAGCCATATCGCTGTGGAGAGTTCTTGCCACATAATAATAGCCGGGGTCGGTGTGGTGGTCCCACATAAGATGATAGTCAAATATAAAGCTGTCGCTGAATTTCTGCGCCTTCCAGCCCTCAAGCATAGCCACATTCTCTTCAACCGAGGTGGGGGCATTGAACTTGTTGCGGACATAAGGCTTTATCTCTACCTCTTTGCTTGTGTCTATCTCGCTGTAGGAATGAGAGTAGGAACGGGTTATGGGTGCAAACATAAGTGTAAAGCGGTCGGGATTGTTTAATTTTCCGTTTATGGGAGTATAGAGAAGCTCGTTGTATATAAGGCAGACTACCTTTGTGTCAACGCCTGCCTCGGTGAGCTTGCGGTCGATGTCGTTGAGCATCATTACATAGAAGTCAGAGGGAAGAGTGTCACGGCAGTTTTCACACTCGCACTGGTTGTTTGCTTCGTCTGCAAGCCAGAAGTGGAGATATTTTACCTCGGGGTGATTGATGCAGTAGTTTACAAAGCAGTCGGTTATCTTCTGTCTTGCATAGGGGTTGGAATAGCAAAGATTTGTATTGGCGGGGATGCCGTGGTAAAGCTCCCGCTTGCCGTCAAGCATAGCGATAACATCCTTCATATCTTCGGGGATCTCGCCCTTGAATTCAAGCCAGCCGGTGGTGCTGATATTAAAGGATTCACAGGTCCAGCCGTGGCCTACTGCGTGATACTTAAGGCTTCGTTTGGTTATCTCGTCCTTTAAGGGCTCCATCATGGCATCAACATCGGCATCCACAATATGAGCGCCGTAATAACGGCGGAAGAAAACATTGGGAGTAAAGAACTGAACAAAATATCCGCTCAGACCCACCTTGGGAAGCCAGTCTATCGTATTATAAATATGCTCGGTAGAGGTAGAACCCTCAATACATATAGCACGGTGGAAGTATGATGGGGTATAGCTTACATTTGCACAAAGAACCTCGGGTGTAAGCTGTCTTTCGGGAATCTTTTCGCCGTCACAGCCGGGGCGCAGAAATCTTGCACCCAGCATATATGTAAAGCGGTAGACCGCCATAAGCACGCTGCACTCGTTTGAGCCGCTGATAACCCCTGCGGCATTGTCTACATTTATATATATACTGTCTCTGTTGCTCTTTTTGACCCATTGCCCCATACCTATCCAGAGGAAATCTGTCTTTGAGGGGTCATAGGAGTCATATCGTCTGTGATCAAATACGGTATCGGGATCCATTATTTTAAGAATACGGCAAAGCTCTCCTGCCGCAAAGGATATAGTTTCATGCTTGCCTATCTCGGCAATCGTAATTTTCATAGTGTTTCCTCCATAGAGAGATGATACGATTATTTTATCATTTTGAATATAGGTTGTCAACAACAAAAGCCGAGATGGAAATCATCTCGACTTTTGTTAACACTTTTAAAAGAAATATCCCGCTTATGTAAATAAATATCAACAAATAAAACACAGTGGATAATAGCAATTTATATTCTGTTATTTGATCGTCGCTTCAAGTCCATAGCTTTCCATATATTCAACGACCCTATCATACTCTACTGAATTTTTAGATATTATCAATTCTGTTGTTATACCGGATTCACCATTTGAGGAATAAAAAATGTCATAGTCTTTTCCATTATTGTATATACCTACTTCAATTGTACCAACCGGACAGGAAAGTTCACATATCGAATCATAGCCTTCTATATAATAATTCCATGGAGTATATACATGAAAATCTATATCGGTATTATCCGGGATCTTCAAGCTATCCAAGTTCTTACAGTTTGCAAACGCATTTAAACCAAGAAATTCCAAACTCTCAGGCAAAATTACTTTGCTAACACCACTACTGTAAAAAGCATCGTCTTGTATTGTCAACAAAGAATCAGGTAAATTAAGCTTTTTCAAAGAACTGCAATAGGAAAAAGCACTATATCCAATATATTCTAAATTTTTCGACCATTCTATCGATTTTAACTGTGTACAGCGATCAAACGCATTCTCATGAATTTCTCTGACTGTATTTGGAATCGAAATATGAGTCATATCATATTTTTGGAATGCGCGAGGACCTATTATGGTAACCGGACGACCGTTTATTTTTTTAGGGATATTTATCTTTCTATCCACTCCTATATATGCGGTAATTGTAATTTCGCCGTCATCCATCTCATATTCAAAGTCATCAACAGGACTGGTTCTGTTGCTTAGTAGAAATATCGAAACCGATGTTATTGCAATAGTCGTAATTATTACAATTATTGTAACTATTACTGCAATTGCTGCAATTGTAGGAATTATAATTTTAAGTTTCTTGTTCATACCGTACCTCCTTGGTTTATACTGTATCAAGTAATAATAGTGCCTCTGCTGATATTTTATCATTTAAAATATATGTTGTCAACAACAAAAGCCGAGATGATTTACATCTCAGCTTTTATTGTTATTCCTTATATTCGTCCGACATAGGCTCGATGTCGATATAGCTCAAGGGATTGGCGTGCTTGCCGTCCTTAAGCATCTCAAAGTGGAGATGGCTTGTATCTGCCGCCTCCAGCGCTGCAGATTCTCCCACACAGCCTATGGTCTGTCCGCCGTATACCTTACAGCCCACCTCGGCATCCTTGGGATATTCCGGGCCCAGATTCATATATCTTGACACAAGGCCTCCGCCGTGAGACACCTCTACGCATATACCCATAAAGGGATCTGTATATCTGTTGGTTATCTCTCCCGATGCTACCACCGACACGGCGCTGCCTACGGTTGCCTGAATATCAAGTCCGGAGTGAGCGCGGTAATCGTTCATTGTAAGGGAGTATACAGGCATATCCATAGAATAATCCTTGGAGATATATCCTCTTACCGGCAGGCAGAATTCAAGAGGAGCCGAGACATCGGTGCTGTTATCGGTATCATCCTTTACGGTGTTAGTTGTCTTATCCTTTGCTTCGGTATCCTTTGTTGTGCTGTCCCCTGTGTTCTTTTGAGTATCGGTTCTTTTGCCGCCTGTGATTACGGCATCCTCTGTGCCCACACCTATCTTACTGTCTGTTCGGTTTGCTGTTCCTATAGCACTTACTACGGCAATTACTATCACCGTAACAAGCATCACCACCGCAACGATGTATACTATCCCCTTGTTCTGTGCTGTGCTGTTTTTCTTTTCCATAATATTACCGTCCTTTTTTAATATTGGATCCTTTCCTTGTAGCTTTATATGACAGCAGGGTCATATTGCCGCCCTTTGTTACTGATATTCTGTCCCCTAAATCAAGACTTTATAAAGTATTATTTTGGGTAAAAATAAAAAAATCAAAAATATCAAAAAAACTCTTGCTTTTTTTGAAAGAGTGTGGTAGAATAACCTTTGCCTATGATTATTTGGAAAAAATTATTCATATAAAAACAGTATATTCGGAGGAATTACAATGGAAGTTTTGAATCTTGTATTCGGTATAATTCTTTTAGTTGCAGCAGTATTCTTGGTAGTTGCAGTACTTATGCAGTCGGGTAAGAGCCACAATCTCAGCGGTTCTATCGCAGGCGGCGCAGAGACCTTCTTTGGCAAGACCAAGGGCAAGAGCATCGACAAGGTGCTTAGCAAGGTTACTACAATAGTTGCTATCGTTTTTGTACTGATCGTTATTGTGGCTTATGTTATTCAGCCCGGCGACCACAACCACGACGGCGAAGGTGAGGCTACCGATCCTGTTGAGACCCAGGAGATCGTAGATAACACAGATGCAGAGACCGATCCCGCACCCGTGGTTGATCCTGCAGATGAGACCGACGATCTTCCCGCAGCGTAAGCTAAACGATAATTATACCGCCTTTAGTATATACTAAGGGCGGTTTTTATTTACTGATTTGAATCAAAAGGAAAATTAATGAAGGAACAGATATTAGAATTATTATCCTCCCCCGACTACAGACCTACACCCATAGACGGTGTATATTCTCTGCTTTTTGACGGGGAGACGCTTTACAACGAATTTTATGACACGGTAAGCGAGCTTGAAAACGAGGGCAGGCTTATCGTTACCCAGCGGGGAAAGCTTATGCCCCTTGAGGGAAGCGAATATTTTATCGGTAAATTCCGCTCCTCTCAAAAGGAGTTCGGCTTTGTTACCCCCGAGGCAGAGGGACACGCGGATTTCTTTGTGCCTCCCGACAGAACACTTGATGCCATCGACGGTGATCGTGTGCTCTGTCATACAATTGAGCATGACCGCAAAAAAAGTGATGTTGCCGAGGTAGTAAAAATACTTTCCCACAGCCTTACATCGGTTATCGGTACACTCAAGCGCTTGCCCACCAGGGGCAAAAAGGGCAGACAGCTCTATACCGTAGAGCCTGACAGTAAAAAGCATTCCTTTACCGTTATTTGCACTCCCGCCGAGGGGATATATCCCAAGGTGGGAAACAAGGTAGAGGTTAAGATAGTCAAATATCCCAAGAAGGATATAGCCGCCCGCGGTGAGATAGTATATGACTTTGGCGAGGCTCATTCAAGAGAGGCAAACTATACAGCCATCCTCCACGAAAACGCTATCCGCACCTTTTTTGACAAGGAGGTGCTGAGGCAGGCTGACCTTGAGGCGCAGGATGTCCCCGATACTGCCGACGGCAGACAGGATATCCGTGATAAGGTGATATTTACAATAGACGGTGCGGATGCAAAGGACCTTGATGATGCGGTGTCTGTCGAAAGACAGGGCGACGGATATGTTTTGGGTGTCCATATTGCCGATGTTTCTCACTATGTCCGTCAGGGCTCGGCAATCGACCGCGAGGCCTTTGAGCGGGGTACCAGTGTTTACTTTACCGATCAGGTGGTGCCTATGTTGCCAAAGGCATTGTCCAACGGCATATGCTCCCTTAATGCAGGCGCACCCAGAAGAGCGCTGTCCGCCTTTGTCTATATCGACAAAAACGGTAACATCAACGGCTGTGATGTGGCAAAGACCCTTATAGAATCAAGGGTCAGAGGTGTTTACAGCGAGGTAAACGATATTTTTGAAAAGGGTGGCGACTCTGAGTTTTATCAAAAGTATTCGGTGCTGGGAGACACCCTGCCGTTAATGTATGAATTGTATAAGATACTGGCAGATAAAAGCGTGCGCCGCGGTGCGCTTGAGCTTGAGACCACCGAAGCCAAGATATTGGTTGACCAAAACGCCCTCCCCGTAGGCATAGTCAAGCGGGAAAGAGGGGATGCGGAAAAGCTTATCGAGCAGTTTATGCTGGCGGCAAACGAGGCGGTGGCAAACTGGCTCAACGATATGTCCATGCCCTGTGTATACCGTATCCACGAGGAGCCGCAGGCAGAAAAGATACAAAAGTTCAGACTCTTTGCCCATAATTTAGGGCTTGATGTCTCTGCCTTGGGGGCAAAGAAGCTTCACCCCTCTATGTTTGCCCAGATACTCAGACAGGCAAAGGAGGAGGATATAGGCGGTATCGTTTCGTATATCCTTCTGCGTTCGCTTTCCAAGGCAAAATACTCCGAGGCTCCCTCTCCCCATTTTGGTCTGGGAATCGAAAAATACTGTCATTTTACCAGTCCTATCCGCCGTTATCCCGACCTTGCCACCCACCGTATAATTTCAAATATACTTGTGGGCAATATCAGCGACAGCTCTGCCTCCTATATGGCATCCTTTGCCCAAAGGGCGGCGGTAAAGTCCAGCGAAAACGAGCTTAAGGCAATATCCGCCGAGCGGGAAATAGAGGATCTCTACAAGTGTCTGTGGATGGAGCAGTATATAGGGCAGGAGTTTGAGGCTGTGGTAAGCTCTGTTGCCAACTTTGGTATGTTTGCCGAGCTGCCCAACACCTGCGAGGGTATGATACCCATAACCGCCCTTGACGGATATTATGTATATGACGAGGCAACATATTCTCTTGTCTGCGGATTGCAGAGCTACCGCTTGGGTGACCGTATCAGGGTGCGTATAGAGTCGGTGGATCTCATTGCCCGTAAGATAGAGATGAGACTTGCCGATCAAAAGCCAAGGCTTACAATACCCAAGCCCCGTGGACATTACACCAAAAAAATACAAAGAAAACGAAGAAGATAAATAAAAGAAAGAAAGGAGAAAAACAATGCTTACAGTAGGACAAAAGGCTCCCGATTTTACACTTAACGACAAGGACGGCAATGCCGTTACTCTGTCAAGCTTTCAGGGCAAGAAGGTAGTACTCTACTTCTATCCCCGCGACAACACTCCCGGCTGCACCAAGCAGGCCTGTGCCTTTGCAGCGGCTTACGATGCCTTTAAGACAAAGAATGTTGAGGTCATCGGCATCAGTAAGGACTCTGTTGCATCCCACGTTAAGTTTGCGCAGAAGTATGACCTCCCCTTTATCCTTATCTCCGACCCCGACCGTGTTGCAATCGAAGCTTACGGTGTATGGCAGGAAAAGAAGATGTGCGGTAAGGTTTCAATGGGTGTGGTGCGTACCACCTTTATCATTGACGAAAACGGCAATATCGAAAAGATAATGCCCAAGGTCAAGCCTGATACCAATGCTGCGGAAATATTAGCAGAACTTTAAAAAGTGTGTCCTTTGGACACACTTTTTGTTATATATAAAACTCTTTCATATCATCAAGCCTCAGCATCGCCGTGCCGTAGCCGGCAGAGGCTCCGATATCAATATCTATCCAGGTGGGGCGGTGAAGTATCCTGCCCTTAAATTCCTTTCCGTAAAATATAGTGGGTGTATGACCGAAAACGGTGGTTATATCCTCATAATACTCATCGTCATACTCGGGCCAGGCCCACAAAAGCTCCTCGGCGGTATAGTCCGAGATCCTTTTGCTTTTGTCAAACTCGTCAAGTCCGCCGTGACAAAGGATAAAATCCTGTCCGTTTACCTTTAATGTCTTGTAGAGGGGGGCTTTGCCGAGATAATCGAATATGTCATTGACTGTTTTTTGGTCAAGCTTTTTTAAGGCTTCAAGAGTGACCTCACCGCCGCTTTCGATATATGTATCACAGGCAGATATGTCCGGCTCTTTTTCGCTGAACAAAAAATCGCACTTTAACAGCATTTCTTCATGATTTCCCAATATAAGCTCCGCATTGGGCTTTGTCATAAGCCAGCGCAGTACCTCAATACCGCCGTCTCCCCGACGGTCTATAACATCCCCTAAAATATAGAGAAAATCGCTGTCACAAAACTCTGCCTTGGCTAAAAGCCTTTTAAGATCATCAAGACTCAATCCGTGCAGATCCGACATAACATATACAGACATAGCATCACCTCATATATATTATATCATATTTCGGGTCAAATTACAATTATATTGATTTTATGGCATAAATATGCTACAATGATATATATTACAATTATAAGGTGAAGAGATGGACAAGCAGACTAAGGAAACCTATATCAGAATATTGGAGTCGGAGCTTATACCCGCTATGGGCTGTACCGAGCCTATTGCAATAGCTCTTACCGCCGCCAAGGCCAAGGCTTGTATAGACGAGCCTGTGACCGAGGTCATAGTGGAGGTCAGCGGCAATATCATAAAGAATGTAAAGAGCGTTATGGTGCCAAACACCGGCGGACTTCGCGGTATCCCTGCGGCGACTGCGGCAGGAATAGTTGCGGGAGATCCCTCAAAGGAGCTTGAGCTTTTGCAGGGTATAACCGAAGAGGACAAGGCGGATATTGCCAAATTTATAGAAGCAACTCCCATTACCGTAAAGGAGGCGGCAACAGACCGCGTGCTTTATATCGGCATTACCGTAAAAAGCGCAAGCCATACTGCCTATGCCTGTACGGCACAGCATCACACCGGTCTTTGTC
Source organism: Clostridia bacterium (assembly GCA_017537175.1). Classification (GTDB taxonomy): domain Bacteria; phylum Bacillota; class Clostridia; order Oscillospirales; family CAG-272; genus RGIG7300. The sequence continues at coordinate 74,594 of JAFYLH010000032.1, forward strand.
TTATTGAGCTTGACGGTGTGAAGATATACGAAAAACAAATCGAAGAAACCGTAGGTGACATAGATCACTCGGTGCTTACCGTAAAGGATATAATAGAATTTTCCGAGACGGTTGAGCTTGACTTGGTCAAGCCTGTGCTTGACAGACAGATAGAATACAACACGGCTATTGCCAAGGAGGGTCTTAAGGGCAAGTACGGTGCCGCGATCGGCAGGACTCTGCTTATGTCCTACGGCAACACGGTTCATAATCGCGCCAAGGCCTGGGCGGCGGCGGGCTCGGATGCCCGTATGAACGGCTGTGAGATGCCTGTTGTCATAAACTCGGGAAGCGGAAATCAGGGTATGACCGCATCTCTGCCTGTTATCGTATATGCAAGAGAGCTTTGCGTTTCCGACGAGGAGCTTTACAGAGCCCTGCTTGTTTCTAACCTTACCACCATACATTTAAAGACAGGCATCGGCTGTCTGTCCGCTTACTGTGGTGCTATATCCGCAGGTTGCGGTGCAGGTGCGGGAGTTATGTACCTCTACGGAGGCAGATATAACGAGATATCCCACACTATAGTCAATGCCCTTGCCATAAACTCGGGTGTTGTATGCGACGGAGCCAAGGCAAGCTGTGCGGCAAAGATAGCCTCTGCCGTGGAGGCGGGACTTTTAGGTATGCAGATGTATATGCACGGCAAGGAGTTCTACAGCGGCGACGGTATCGTTGCAGGCGGTGTTGAGGCTACCATACAGAATGTAGGCCAGCTGGCTCAGAGCGGTATGGCGGAGACAGATAAAGAGATTATAAAAATAATGCTGCAGGAATAAACAGGGACCGGTCCCTGTACCCCTTAATCGGGTGAGATTTTGCTGAATTTTTTCATTATCACACGAGGGTGAGGAGATGTATATGAAAACCTATCTTGGAGTAGAGCTTGGCTCTACAAGAATAAAAGCAATTGCAATAGATCAAAAATACAACCCTGTATCTCAGGGTGATTACACTTGGGCTTCAAGCTATGAAAACGGCATATGGACATACGACCTTTGTGAGGCCTGGAGCGGTCTTAAAAAAGCTATAGGTCAAATAGAAAACCGCGAGGACATCCTATGTGCAGGTATATCGGGTATGATGCACGGCTACCTTGCCTTTGACAATGACTGGAATCTGCTCACCCCCTTCCGTACCTGGCAGAACACCATAACAGCGCAGGCGGCGGCGGAGCTGACCGAACTGTTCGGCTTTAACATTCCTCAGCGCTGGAGCATTGCCCACCTTTGGCAGGCTATCCTTAACGGTGAGGAGCATTTGCCTCGACTTGCCCATATAACCACCCTTTCGGGCTATATCCACTATATGCTCACAGGTGTAAACGCAGTAGGCATCTGCGAGGCTTCGGGTATATTCCCCATAGACTCGGACAAGCTTTGCTATAATGAAGAAATGGTGGCAAAGTTCAACGAGTTATTAAAGAGTAAGGGTATATACAAGGATATCCTTGAGCTTATGCCCTCGGTTTTGTGTGCAGGTGAGGATGCAGGCTCTCTTACCAAAGAGGGCGCGGCTCTTATAGACGATCTGCTCCCTGTGGGAACACCCTTTGCGCCCCCCGAGGGTGACGGCGGCACGGGTATGACCGCCACAAACTCGGTGGCTGTGGGAACGGGTAATGTTTCTGCAGGAACCTCCATATTCTCTATGGTGGTTCTTGATAAATATCTCGAAAATGTATACGAAGAAATAGATCTTATCACCACTCCCGCAGGCAAGCCTGTGGCTATGGTTCATTGTAACAACTGTACCACCGACACAAACCATTGGGCGTTCCTCTTAGAAGAAGCGGCAGCGCTCTTTGGTGCAACACCCTCCAAGGGAGAGCTCTTTACCAAGCTTTACGAAAAATCCTTTGAAGCTGACGCCGACTGCGGCGGAATTATGGTCTGCAACTACCTTGCAGGCGAGGGAGTTACCCATATGGACAAGGGCAGACCTATGGTCCTGCGCACTCCCGAGGCAAAATTTACCCTTGCAAACTTCTTCCGCGCTTCTCTTTATTCCACCATGGCTACATTAAAGTTAGGTATGGAGATATTGGAAAAAGAAAATGTTGAAATAAAGTCTATGACAGGCCACGGCGGACTTTTTAAAACTCCCGTGGTGGGTCAGAGATATATGGCGGCGGCAATAGGTGCGCCTGTCACTTGCACCGAGACCTCGGGTGAGGGCGGTGCCTACGGCATAGCACTTCTTGCGGCATACCGCTATGAGGGTAAGGATATGAGCCTTGGTGACTATCTTACAAATAAGGTATTTGCCGATGCCAAGAGTTCTACTCTTGCTCCCGATGAGACGGATATTAAGGGATTTAATTCCTATATGGACAATTACAAAAGGCTGCTCAGAGTTGAAGAAAAGGCAATAGAGGTAATATAATGTTAGAGAACTTAAAGCAAAGGGTCTTTGAAGCCAATATGGCTCTGCCTAAATACGGTCTTGTGACCTTTACCTGGGGTAATGCTTCGGCAATAGACCGCCAAAGCGGACTTGTTGTGATAAAGCCCAGCGGTGTGGAATACGACAGCATGACTGCAGATGATATGGTGGTTGTTGATCTTGAGGGAAATGTAGTCGAGGGCGACTACAAGCCCTCCTCGGATACCCCCACACATCTTGTTTTGTACAAGGCATTTAAAAATATCGGGGGAATAGTTCACACCCATTCCCGCAATGCTACCTCCTGGGCGCAGGCAGGCAGAGATATCCCCGCCTACGGCACCACCCACGGTGATTATTTCTACGGTGCTATCCCCTGTACCCGCAAAATGACCCCTGAAGAAATTGCAGGAGAATATGAAGCCGAAACAGGTAATGTAATAGTCGAAAGCTTTAACGGCTTATCTGCCGATGATATTCCTGCAGTTCTTGTAAACAGCCACGGTCCCTTTACCTGGGGCAAGGATGCAAATGATGCGGTACATAACGCGGTAGTCCTTGAGGAGCTTGCTCTTATGGCAATGCAGACCGAGGCGCTTAACCCCGATGTTAAGGTTATGCAACAGGAATTACTTGATAAGCACTACCTCCGCAAGCACGGAGCAAACGCCTACTACGGGCAGGCACCTGCGGTGCGGCTATAATCGGGTGAAGCATAGTTAAAGTTGTATATGCTCACACGATGGTGGAGTTTGCGATAGTCAAAAGGCAGATGACCCTGCACCGTATAATCGGGTGAGGTGCAGTTATAATCGTATATCATCACACGAGGGTGAGGCTTGTATTAGTCAAGATTAGTCCCTGCACCCATTAATCGGGTGAGGTGCAGCTATAACCGCATATCATCATACGAGGGTAGGGCTTGTGCCGGACTAAAAAAGTCTTGTACCTATAATCGGGAAAAGGAGTAAAGTTCTGTGTTTTGCTTTGAAAAAAACCGTATCCTATTGCAGTTTCATCTGACAGGGCGGTGTAATCTCCGTTGTAAGCATTGCTACCGCACCGAGGGGGACACCGAGCCTCTTACAACAGAGGATATAAAAAATGTAATAGATCAGTTTCTTGATCTCAAAAAGGCCTACAATGCCCGTCACTCTATCAAAAAGAAGGCGCATATTAACATAACAGGGGGTGAACCCTTCTTCCGCTCGGATATCAAGGAGATCCTTTCCTATATTGGCAGTAAGAGTGACGAGCTTTCCTACGGTGTTCTTTCCAACGGCTCATTTATTGACGAGGATATGATGAAGCTGCTTAAGGCTACATATGTTTCCTTTGTTCAACTGAGTATTGACGGAGACCGTGTCACCCACGATGAGCTGCGTGCAAAGGGAGATTATGACAGGGTCTTTGATATGGCAGAAAGACTTGAAAAAAACGGCATCAGAACCTACATAAGCTTTACTGCCAACAAAAAGAATTATAAGCATCTTCCCAAGGTGGCAAGAGAATGCCGCAAAAGAGGTATTACCAAGCTCTGGTCAGACCGTCTTGTTCCCATAGGTAACGGAGAGGAGCTTAGGGAGCTGATTATCGATAAGGATGAGCTTGAAAGCTATATAAAGGTAATGAAAAAAGCCAAGGGAAATATCCTTGTCCGCAAGCTGTATAAGACCGAGGTAACAATGAACCGCGCATTGCAGTTTATAAACTCTGACGGATGTCTCTATCATTGCAGCGCGGGGCAGTCCCTTATAACGGTAGATGAGTTCGGCAGGATAATGCCCTGCCGCCGTATGCCCATAATCTGCGGGAATGTGTTTGATTCCACTCTTGAAGAGGTATACTATAATGATCCTGTTTTCAAGGAGCTCAGACGAACAGACATCCCCCGCGAGTGCCGTGGCTGTGAATATGCCATACTCTGCCGCGGCGGTGCCAGATGTCAGAGCTACGCCCTGACAGGGGATTACAAAAATGCAGACCCCGGTTGTCCTTTTGCGTTTGGATAAAAATAACGGCTGTTTTAAACAGCCGTTTTGTTATGTTATTTAGGATTAGCGCAGCTCCAGCAGCTTTCGTTTGTTGACAGATTTTTTGAGCCGCACCTTCCGCAGACCCATATTTTATCTTCATAGGAATTGACCTTGGGTTTTGCGGCAGCTTTCTTTACCTCTTCCGGTTTTTTAAAGTATTCATTCTTTTGCGAAGTGACGGTCTTGTCAGGGGCAGGGGTGCTTTGAGGAGCGGTATTTTTCATCAATACCCGGTTTTGATCGCATATATCCTCTGTGTTCTCAATGAGTCTGCCAAAGCCGTATATGGGTAATGCAGACAGCCATGCCGCAACACATCCGATTATTACTGTTACGGGAGCAAGTAATATATAGTACCACAGCTCTTCAAAATTGATGAGCGCAACAAAAAACATTGCAATTCCGCCAAGGAAGCTTGCTATGATATCAAGGCACATAATTCCCTTTGCGACATTCTGAATCTTTCTGCCTACATTATCAAAAAGCATACTTTCCCAATCCATATTATTGATCCTCTTTTCTTTTTATATTTCTAAAGCCACTCTGTTTATTGCTTTATAAATCCGTTTTTCAAAGCACAGCTTTCGCAAAGCAGATATTCCACATCCTCCATTCCGAGGGTGCTTTTTGCTATATAGGTTTTAAGCTTCCCGTCCTTTTTTCCGCAGAAGGCACAGGAGTAAGTTTTTATCTTAACATTTTCTTTTTTCAGCGAAGATATAAGATTATCTAATGCACTGTCCTCCTTTTTGTACTCATTCTTTTGCTCAGGAACCATATGTCGGCGGAGCTCCATTGTGCTTTCGACCAGCTCGCCAAAGGCATAGAGCACCCAGGTGGAAATATACGCAGCTATAGGTCCTAAAATTATAGCAAGGAGTCCAAACAATATCATATCAAGATCCACGACTATCATTGCTAATCCCGAAAAAACAGCACCGATCGCTTCGATAACAAAGAGTCACTTTGCCCAGAATTTAATTTTACCGCCGATGTTTTCGTATAATTTGTCAAGTATGGTTAAAACCTCCAAATAACTATGGTTTATTGTAACATAATCAATTCAAAAAGTAAACCCCAACGGTATAAAACCAAATGTTTTACAGATAATAATATCACAATTTGAAAATTTTGTTGTAGGGGAGGCGTTTCACCTCCCGTCGGGATCTAACCGATCTTTTGCGGGAGGGGAAACCCCTTCGAGGACCCCCAAAGCTCGGCAAGCTCGCTTCGGGGAACCCCGGCCTCCCATACGAAATCTGATAAGGAGATTTTTATATATGAAAGCGCCCGAAGGAAGTGCCCTTGGGGTGCAACCGGAGAACGAGCCGAGCGCTGCCGGTGGCAGATACAGCGAGGCGAGTGAGTGGCAGCGGTCGATGATGTCAAGCGAATTACATTCGCGCAGACAGAATCGGGCACCGCAACAGGGTTAGAAGAATAGAGGCTTGTGTTATAATAGGGCAAACCGCCTGAAACCCGCATAAACACTGTGCTTTTCGCTAGTTTGCCCTATTGAACACAAGGGTGTCAAAATAGGTTTTTCGGCGGTTTTTATACATAGCAAAAGCGAGGTGAATTTCACCTCGCTTCTATTATGCTCAATCTTCTATTGACAAACCTGATTCTAAAAGAGCCCAATCTTCTTTATATTCTTGTAAAAACGCCTTTTTCCCTTCTTCAGTAAACTCTTCAATATATGCATGAGAATCGTTTTTTATTATATATTCGTCGTCGCCTTGGTTATAGTACTTTCCAGGAGACGGAATGCTGAATCCAGCTTTTCTTTCAATTGCTCGTTTTGTATACTCCTTATTGATCTCAAGAGCAGTCTGCCAAACTTGTTCAAGCTCATCCTCGCTCAACATTTTATATTCAGGCAAATTTAGTTCAGCAAATATAGTGTTTGTGTTATGGTGATATTTGGCGCGTATACTATCTCTGACTTTCCAGCTTGAGTAATTATCGGCGAGAATGCTTTGCATAATAATATAATCATAATCAGTATCAATACGATAGTAGGTCTTTACAAACTCGCCGGCTGCAAAACCATCATTCCATACCCAATCGGAAACACTAGCCACATGGCACTCAACGCCGTTGATAACCGCATCCCATTCACGAAATTCCCAATCGTATTCATCAACTGTATCGTTATATTCTTCTGAAACAGTAGCATTAGGGTCGATAGCTTTTGCAAATGTCAAAACCTCTTCGTATGTATGATGCTTTTTCGTCCATCCATCAGGTGGATTATAGGTGCAACCTGATAGACATAAGATAAATGTTATGCATAACAACACGGATAATGTTTTCTTCATAAAATCACCGCCTTTTATTTATTATATCATATTTAATTTCAAAAGTAAATCTTGCGGTATATTTCTCCCACAATTACAGATAATAACAACACAATTTGTAATTTAAGGAGAAATGTATATATGAAAGCAACAGGTATTGTACGTCGTATAGACGACCTTGGTCGTGTGGTTATACCGAAAGAAATTCGCAGAACAATGCGTATCCGTGAGGGAGAACCTCTTTATACAACATTGACACTTTTCGACAGGTTTTGTTTGGCGATACATAGTGTGGTAAAAAGAACAACATCGGAGCGAATTTCACTCCGATGTTAATTTGCTATGTCTGATTTGGTGCTGGCGTGTTTAAAGTTATTCTTCACTTATACAAAGTGGTTATTAATTAACCACTCTTCCCAATTTTCCTCATTTAGCGTTTCGTATTTTGGATTTTCCTGTGTATTATCACATAGTCGCACCTTATTGTATACAACGCATTCATGTATTTGCTCTTTTGATAATATCTCTTTGAATTCATCATATGTTATTGTGTATAGGTTTTCCAGATATCTTCCACCACACTCTTTAATTGAAGAAACTACAAGAGTGCCGTTACTTTTATCTATTAAAAGATAGCGTTGATAGTAATAACGACCATCGTCATGAGTCCCATACCAAAATAAACGAACCAAACTATTTCGGTTTTGTCTATCACGCATATAATTTATCGCCGGTTCCATAAGTATACCCTCACACATAATATATTTTAAACACAAAATTACCAATCCATTTTATTATATCATAGTGACAGCAAAAAGTAAATATTACAGTATAAATCCCCTTGATTTACAGATAATAATATTACGATTTAAAATGTAGGGAACGGATTTATCCGTTCCGTTATTGCAGTTTGTTTGGCTATACATAGTGTGGTGAAAAGAGCAACAGCGAGGTAAAATTCACCTCGCTGTTTTATTCCGTCTTATTTTTTGGTCTATGTATTTTACAATGTCTTTTTTAGATATTACTTTCTGAAATTATCAAAGCCCTTGAACATTACAGTAGCCTGAGCTCTGGTAGCTGTACCGTTAGGATCAAGATATGTCTTGTTGTCCTTGGTAGTACCGGAGATAAGACCTGCTGCAACTGCCCATTCCATAGGCTCCTTAGCCCAGTTTGCAACCTTAGATACGTCAGGGAATACGGAGAGATCTTCTCTGCCTGTGATATCAATGCCGTTCTTCTCGGAGTATACGTAGAAGAATCTTGCAACCTGTGCTCTGGTTACGTTGTTGTTAGGACCGAACTTGGTTTCGGAAAGACCGCTTGTAATGCCCTGCTCTACTGCCCAGCATACAACCTCGTTGTACCAGTGAGAGGTCTTTACGTCCTTGAAGCCTGCGTCTACAGTATCGTATGCTGTGAGATCCACACCGTCAAGCTTAGCAAGCATGGTAAGGAACTGCGCTCTTGTAAGCTTACCATTAGGAACAAATGTTGTTTCGGTCATACCACTAACATAACCTTTATTTAAACAATACATTACAGAAGTATAGAACCAATAACTTTCCTTTACATCATTAAACGGATTATTTTGTGTAGCAGTTTCAAATTTTGCTGTAATGGTTACATCTTTTTCGACTCTGAATCTATAAGTCTGTTCAGTGCTAAGTAATGTTGTTCCTTCATACCAGCCGACAAAGGTATAGTTGGCGTTTGGTGTTGCTTCAATTTGTGCAAAACTACCTTCGAGTCGAATACCTTGTCCCAATACTGTTCCGTAAGCATCATTATTTACTTGAAGTTGTACCATATAATAAGCCTCGGCGGCTTCTTCACCTGTAATATTGATATCTGCTGCTATATTTTTACCGTTATCGTCTTTAAGTGTATATATAGCCGAAGAACCATCAATTGCTTCTCCTTCTAAATCCTTATAACTATATTCCGGGATATTTGAATTTAAAACATCTCCGTTTTCGATTTCTACATCAAAGAAACCGGTTACCCTAACGGTATCATTTGCTATTGGATTGTATTCGTTTATAGAATATGACATTGTTCCGTCTGCAGTAGCTTGTAAACTGATATCATACTCAGCATTAGAGGGAAGTATAACTATTTTTTCTCCGTCTTCATTGATTGCAGTTATTATAGAACTGTTTTCTATAACTTGAGGCATATCGTCATTTATACTTGCTACTATATTTCCTTCACTGTCTGTTACTGTTACGTCAATAGGACAATTAATACGTATTATTCTATAATTTCCGGAGCTGAAAGATTCTCCGGCTCCTGAATTATAGTTCATATCCATTGAACGTAACCAAGCGAAACATAATTCAGGATGATGAGCAGATCCAATCCCATCAATATTACCTATCAAAGTAGATGTGAGATTCGGATGATTTACAATATATGCTACCAATAAATCTGCTATTGATTGAATAGCAGTATCTATCTCATTTTCATTATATGCTATTCCTGCATTATCAAGACCGTCTTTTATAAAACCTGCAATTACATTGTATGCTTCTCTTTCTTTTTCAGCAGATGATTTGAATGGATTGGTGTCAAATAAGGGACTAACAATATCTGTCCAATTATCTCTAAAATCATTTGTTACAGATTCTATCAATTGATCTGCTTGAGAATCGGAAGCTCCAAAAAATGTAGATGCAATATACCTAATATCTTCTTGGTATGTAGCTACATAATTATCTCTATTCCATATAAACTCTCGCATTAATCTGTTAATGAAATCATCTAAAAATATAGATTGTGAAAGGTTGTTTCTCGTATCATCTTGAATGGGAGATTTACCACCCGGAAGGATATTTGTAACAACAAATTTCTTCATCTGAAAATCATCTACAGTATAAGAACCTGTACTGCTTAAACTATAGAATTCCTTAAGCATATTCTGTAACTTGACAGAATAATATGCATCGTTTTCCTCTGTAGGTATAATTTTATCAATTCCGTATCTACCAAAATCAAAAGTGGATGGAGCTACTTTTGTTACAGGATCGTTAGGATTTATAATGTTAAAAATGCTATCATAAATACTATCATACAGATTATCGGAAATTATACCACCGCTAGGTGTTTCAAAACAATATGTAAAGATGTCTGTAGCTGAGTAACTAATTCCATTTCCGATAGATGATATATAATTTTTTGCACTTTTATCACATAATGCAGCACCAACTAAATTTGCAGTTGCAGCAGCTCTGCTATATCCGGTAACCCAAATTTTAACTTTACCATCGATGCCATAATCATTAATGTATTTGTTGATAAATTTCAGTACATTTTCTTTGGCTTCTCTAAAACCTTGATGTTGACCGGTGGAGCCCATAGTGAAGTTGCTTGTCCACTCACTTTCGTAACCGCTACCGCGAATTGCAACAGCGATTAACGTATATATTTCGTCATCATCTTCGATTTTTTTACTTGCTCCGACTACACCAATTGAATCTGTGGTGGGTTTATTTTCGTTGTCAAATCCGCCTATAAGATAATCGTTTGTCGAATAATTGGTGAATCCGCACTGCGTTAATAAATCACTTGCATTTTTACTTTTTTCTGTATAGTCGTTTCCACCATCGCTGCTGCCAAATGCCGACATTGCGAGACACATTGACATTGTAGCAAGACTCGAGTTATATATGTCCGAAAAATCTGTAAAATAATCGTCGTCATAGTAGAAGGTTGAACTATAGTCATGTGCTCCGCTTTGATAGTAAAAAGTTCCGCGTAATTTAGTATTTGTTATGTCATCAGCAACATTGCCAAATGTAAATTCCAAGTCATCGGGATCTATTACTTCATAATAACCCGAATTTTGAATATCTTGCAAAACTTTAGATGCAAAGGACTTGGTAGTACTATTCATCGAATGTAAAAATCCAAGCGAGTATATGCTATAAATATTTTTTAGTTCTGTTGCTGTGTTGTATAATGAATTGGCATATTCATAACAATAATAGGAAGCATTGTGGGTTCCGTAATAATCAGAATAAGAATAACGTCCCGTGCTTGTATGGCTACCCGCGGTAGGAACACCGTCGGTCATTACAACGATATTTTTTATATTTGCCGAAGAACGTTGTAACAAAACATCTGCTTTTTTTAATCCGGCATTTATGTTGGTCCAACTACCTTCGGCATCCATTGAGTTTATCGTACTCTTTAATAGTGTTAAACTACTTGTAAAATTACAATAGTCAGTAATATCAGTATCGTATATAACAACACTAACCCGGTTTGTTCCGTCAGCTGATAAAACACTTTCACAGAATTTAATAGCAGAAGATTTCAATACATTCATAGGAGTTCCGGCCATACTTACTGAATTATCAAGTACAAGCACGGTATCTCGCACCGTATCGTTATCGCTGTTTTGTAAAGACATAGTATTATCAACGTTGAATGCTGACATCGAAGTTGTGAGCTGTTGATTAAACGTTTTTGATACCTGTTCGTTTTCTGCGTAATCACCATACGGTGTAATAGTTTCACATTTGTTAGAGTTTCCATCATTAGCAAAAACCATAGTTGGAACAATAGTGGAAACTAATAGTAATACCACTAAACAAAAACTTGAAATTCTTTTTTTCATAAAAACTATCTCCTTTTTTATTTTAATCAATATAATATATATTATCTTTTTTATAAACTTCTATATCACCCTTTATGCAAAAAGCAGGTCTTACACCATTTAATGCAGACACATCTCCACTACCTATTTTTCCATTACTGCCGATTGCCCAAGCAGCATTTCTGTACCACGTATATGATGAACGTAACCACCAGCTGGAAGGTGAATTATTTTGGAATGCAATGAGATGCGCAGAAGTGTTAAAAAAATCTATTTTTTCTCCTTCCGAGACAAGTAATGAATTATTCTTCAATCCAACTTCGGTACATGACAGCAAGAAAACTTTTCTTTTAATGGTTTTAGTAATATAACCGCAACTACCAATGCTTTCTTTAGAAGTAATTTCAATGTCTGTTTCTGGAATTAATTCTTGTAAATTACAAGAAAGACTATAAAAAAACTCTTGATTCAAGTATGCATCTAAATCACAATTAGCATAGTACGAACTTTTCTTGTCAAAACTCATATTAACATCCAATAAATCTTGTCTAAGTAAAAGACACATACCATTATAATCGTCATCTATAACCAAATAAGGACACAGCCTGTCATTCTCGTAAATATAGATAACACAATCATTTGAGCTGCGATTATATGAGTGGTTTTTTAATGTTAGATTCGTATTATTCACGTTAATGTACCATAAAATCAAAAGAATAGGGAATATCATAAATGTAAGCAAAATTGCATAGCGTTTTTTGTTAATCAATTTCATCATTTACCAATATTTATTGATATTAATATCTCCCTTTGCTCGATTTTTTAATATACTTTGTTTTATGAGTATTACCCTATTAAATTTATTAAAAGTTTATAGCACATACAGAATTACTTGATGAGAGCTAAGCTTTAAAAACTTTGGATTATACTTTTTTATCCACAAACGATTTTAAAAGTAACAAATCTTGTCGACTGTGTTATCAGTATTATATGCTAAAATCCATTTTATAGCGTTTCGGAACTTACGTCTTATTGTAACACATTGTTTTTTAATTTGCAACACCTGGTTGAATATTTGTTCATGGTATGGCGAAGAGGTATGTATATCCGCCTTGTATGATTATCTTCATAATACTTCAACGTTTAAGATTTATGGAGGAAATATATTGTATGGGATCTAATTAAAATTGAAATACCGTATAGAGAAGTAGATAACTTAGATGTTAACATTTCTAGGCGATAAATACAAATGCATATAAGTATAAATAAAAGTAATTTTAACGATTAAGATCAAAAGAGATTCCTTGCTGACAACATTGACACCTCTCGACAGGTTTTGCTTTGCGATACATAGTGTGGTGGAAAGATTTAATAATTAACTGATTCAATATGTTGATTAAATATATGGAATATGTTATAATAAAACAAAAGGGAGTACATATATGTTTTTTAATAAAAAGATAATTTGTCAAAAATGCAAGAAAAAACTTTCAAAAAAGGAATTCTCAAGTTTTTCTAACGAGAATATTTGTATATCTTGTTATCAGAAGGAGAAGGAAAAAAGAGAAAAAAGGGAATCCGATGCCAACTGGCAATACATAGAAAACAATTGTCGGACATTATTTACGCTACATTGTGATGCATATGTTTCCACAACGTCGGTAGGGTTTGATATATCTAAAAAGAAGCCTTGTATAATACGCAGTCATGCCTTTGGACCACGTGATTCTTGGATGTATTGGTCATATTACTACATTGAATTTGATGAACTGCAAGATTTGGCAAAAAAAGTCTCAGAAGAAGTTTATGAAAAATATAAAAATATGAATGAAAAAAATTGGAAAGAGTGCATTTAGTTTTAATATCAAGTATAAATCCCCTTGTTTTACAGATACTATTATCAGCAACTGTAAATCAAGGAGATTTTTATATATGAAAGCAACAGGAATTGTGAGAAGAATAGATGACCTGGGACGCGTGGTTATACCCAAGGAAATAAGACGCACAATGAGGATAAGAGAGGGAGATCCCTTGGAGATATTTACCGACCGTGAGGGTGAGGTTATATTCAAAAAATATTCTCCCATCGGGGAGCTGAACACTTTGGCAAGTCAATATGCTCAGGCTCTGAACCGCACCTGCACCTTAAACGTGGTCATCACCGACCGTGACAGCGTTATTGCTTATGCGGGGGTGCCCAAAAAGGATTATCAGGACAAAAACGTATCAAAGTCAATCGAGGATATTATCGAAAGCCGAACCCTGTACACCTACGAGGCGGGCAAGGAAAAGATCACTATGATAGACGAGGCAACCGAATACTATGCCTCGGTGGTTATGCCCATCATTACCGAGGGCGACATCATCGGCTGTGTGGCGTCGCTTCAGAACGAGGCGCAGGAGCGCGAGGTGGATTTTGAGACCGAAAAGAAGCTGATCCTTACCGCAGCAAGCTTTTTGAGTAAGCAGCTGGAATCGTAAATATGCATAACAAAAGCTCTTGTTTTTGACAAGAGCTTTTGCTATGCGCGATATGTTTTATCTATGATAAAACGCGATATATTTATTCTATAAATGCGATATATCTTGCAAGCAAGATGCGATATATGCTCACTTTGTTCGCATGCGAAAAGGTAGATATAAATCTCTTGCGTTCCACGCAAGGGATTTATATCGCAAAAGCCATCGCTTTAATTAGCGATGGCTTTTAATATTGAATTAAACTACCCATCGTGTGAAGATGAATATTTTTAACTGTACTTCACCCGATTATACGGTGCAGGGCTTAGCCCTGCTTCTTGCCGAAGAGGCTGGAGAAGAAGCCGCCCTTGGTTTCTTCTGTCTTGGGCTCTTCTGCCTTGGGAGCTTCAACGGGCTTGGGAGCTTCTACAGGCTTGGGAGCCTCTACTGCTGCCTCAGGAGCGGGTCTGTCATTGTTGTATCTGGGACGGTTGCCGCCGTTGTTGTTGCGGGGGCCTCTGTCGCCGCCGTTACGGGGACCGCGGTCACCGCCCTGACGGGGTCTGTCGCTCTTTTCACGGGGTGCTCTCTCACGGGGAACGTAGTTCTCATAAGCGAGGTTCATTCTGCCCTTTTCGTCAACGCCGAGGAACTTAACCTTAAAGGTGTCGCCAACCTTAACAACATCCTCAACCTTCTCTACTCTGTGGTCTGCGAGCTTGGAGATGTGTACCATACCCTCCTTGCCGGGAGCAAACTCAACGAAAGCACCGATCTCGATGGTTCTGGTAACCTTACCCTCGTAAACCTCACCTACCTCGGGCTCGAATACGATGTTCTTGATGATCTCCTGAGCCTGAAGTGCGCCGTCGCGGTTAACGGAAGCAATGTAGATTGTGCCGTCCTCCTCGATGTCGATCTTAGCACCGGTGTCAGCAACGATCTTCTGGATTACCTTACCGCCTGTACCGATAACCTCACGGATCTTGTCAACATCTATGTTCATGGTGATCATCTTGGGAGCATACTTGGAAACCTCTGCTCTGGGCTCGGGTATTGCCTTGAGGATGTAATCGTCGATGATGTAATCTCTGCCCTTGTGTGTGGTCTCAAGAGCGTTCTTGATGATCTCGGGGGTCAGACCGTCGATCTTGAGGTCCATCTGGATGGAGGTAATACCCTTGTGGGTACCTGCTACCTTAAAGTCCATATCGCCGTAGAAGTCCTCGAGACCCTGGATGTCAAGCATGGTCATCCATCTCTCACCCTCGGTGATAAGACCGCAGGAGATACCTGCAACGGGAGCCTTGATCGGAACACCTGCATCCATAAGAGCAAGTGTGGAACCGCAGACAGAAGCCTGAGAGGTAGAACCGTTGGAGGAAACAACCTCGGATACAAGTCTGATTGCGTAGGGGAACTCCTCTACAGAGGGGAGTACGGGAACGAGAGATCTTTCAGCAAGTGCACCGTGACCGATCTCACGTCTGCCGGGGCTGCGGGCGGGCTTAGCCTCACCTGTAGAGTAGCCGGGCATATTGTAGTGGTGCATATATCTCTTCTCGGTCTGCTCGTCGATGCCGTCAAGCTTCTGAACATCACCGATGGTGGAAAGTGTAGCTATGGTAAGAACCTGTGTCTGACCGCGGGTAAAGAGACCGGAGCCGTGAACACGGGGAAGGAGATCAACCTCTGCTGCGAGGGGTCTGATCTGGTCAAGTCTTCTGCCGTCAACACGCTTGCCCTCGTCAAGCAGCCAACGTCTTACAACGAACTTCTGGATCTTGTAGAGGATCTCGCCGTAGAGAGCATCGGTAGCATCGGGATAGGTTTCTGCAAAGTGCTCGATAACCTTGTCGGTAACTACCTGCATACGCTCGTCACGAACAGTCTTGTCATCGGTGTCAAGAGCATACTTAACATCGTCGATGCAGAATGCCTTGATAGCCTCGTACATATCGTTGTCAACATCACCGGACTCGTAGCTGAACTTGGGCTTACCGATTTCTGCTACGATAGAGTTGATGAACTCACAAACCTTCTTGATCTCATCGTGAGCCATCATAATAGCCTCGAACATCTTGTCGTCGGGAACCTCGTTTGCACCTGCCTCGATCATAACTACCTTTGCAAGGCTGCCTGCAACGGTAAGCTCAAGGTCAGACTTCTCTCTCTGCTCGAGAGTAGGGTTTATAACAAGCTCGCCGTCAACCATACCCATGAACACGCCTGCGATAGGACCGTTCCAGGGAATATCGGAGATGGAGAGAGCGATGGATGTACCGATCATAGCGGTAATTTCGGGCGAACAGTCGGGATCAACAGACATAACGGTGAGGTGAATTGCTACATCGTTACGGAGATCCTTGGGGAAGAGGGGACGTACAGGACGGTCGATAACTCTGGAGGTAAGGATAGCCTTCTCAGAGGGACGGCCCTCACGCTTATTGTAGCTGCCGGGGATACGGCCTACTGCATAAAGCTTTTCATCAAAATCAACGGACAACGGTAAAAAGTCGATACCGTCACGGGGCTTAGCGCTTGCTGTAGCGCAAGCAAGAACTACTGTTTCGCCGTAGCGAACAAGGCAGGAACCGTTTGCAAGGCCTGCTAACTTACCGGTCTCGATTACGAGAGGACGGCCTGCGAGTGTGTACTCGAAGGTCTTGAAATTTTCGAACATATTCTTCTACTCCTTTAAACATCTATAGACTCAAAACGCTGTTTTGGTCTTCTCAAAGCTCTTTGGCTTTTGATACATAATAATTTGTTTCCGTAAAAAAGGGCGGGCAGCGAGTCGCTGCACCCATACTGCGCTCTTAAGCTCAGTGATTCAATTCACACGGAATTTTATTTCCGTAAAAAAGGGCGGAATGAGTTCCGCCCCTATACGCTGTGTAATTACTTTCTGATACCCAGCTTCTTGATGATCTCACGGTAGCGCTCGATGTCCTTCTTCTGGAGGTAGTTGAGAAGGTTTCTTCTGTGACCTACCATCTTAAGAAGACCTCTACGGCTGTGATGGTCCTTCTTGTTAACCTTGAGGTGCTCTGTGAGCGTGTTGATTCTGGAGGTAAGGATAGCGATCTGTACCTCGGGAGAACCTGTGTCGCCTTCGTGAACTGCGTAGGCTTCGATTATAGCCTGCTTTTCGTCCTTTGTCATCATGGTTTTATCCACCTTTTAAAAATATTTACTCACCATAAGGCCCTGTCTACGGTTGGTGAATGTCGGTAGTATACCGTGTTGCCCATAAACTGCGCCTTCGGTGGCATCCTGCATATTATAACAACATTAAGTTGAAAATGCAATCATTATTGTATTTTTTTCACGAATAATTAACATTTCAAAGCCGCCCAACTGTCATTGTGCCGCTTCAAAAGAGTCCTTTGCCCCATTATAAATGCTTTCCGGGGTGAGCTCATAGTTATATACAGCCTTTGCCAGAGCATCCACGGTATAAACACGGTAATCGGGATAAACATCGGTCAGATCATTTATGGGCCTGCCGTCCTTGATGCCGCAGATATAGTCCATCATATCAAGAGCGCTGGAATCCCGTATCGATGTGTCTATAAGCTCATAATAGTATGCATCCGACAGATATCCGCCCATAGCTGCGGCATACAGGCCGTCAAGCGCGGCTGCCATATCCTTGCAGGTGCTTCCGGCATAGACCGTAATTACTGCGTGATCGGGGGATACATAGCTGTAATAGGTATCGTTTGATGCTACGGTCTTTGGCAGAGGCAGAATACACCAGTCGGGGGACATAGTGGTTATTATCTCCATTTCACCTACCGTGCCTATATAAAAGAGGGCATTTCCCTGCATAAAATCACCTCTTGCAGAGCCGCTCTCCGCGCTGTCATTGTACAGGGTCTTTTGACCGCCTATACTGCGTAGCAGACTTATTATTCCTGCGGTCCTTTCGTTATTGTAGGCAAGGGCAGGGGTCTTTGCGTAGCCTGTGTCGGTAAAGCTGCCACCGCCTGACTTATATACCGTACGGGTCAGAAGTCCTAAGTCGGAAGCCGCCAATCCTGCGTTTGCGTTAATGTCGGTGTTGATGCGCAGCATAGCAATAAGCTCATCCCAGGTCCAGCTTCCCTCTTTGACTTTATCATAGGGCATACTAAGGCCTGCGGACCTTAAAAGATCGCGGTTGACATACAGACAGTAGTAGCTTCTTATATCCCGGTTGAACTCACCGTATATTCCGTAGCTCTCCGAGCCCCGGGCCGCCTGTGACATCATAACGGTATCATACCATGCCTTGTTAAAATCTCCGCCTATAACAGATTGGGTCTTAAGCAGAACACCTCTTGCCGCAAAGCTGCCCAGATCCTTTTGCGGTATGGAAAGCAGGTCTGCATAGTGTACTCCTGCAAGCATATTTACCTGAGCGGAGCGCAGGACCGTGTCGGAATTATCCTCAAACTGCACCAGCCTTGTGGAATACTTTTTCTCAAACAGGGCATTATGCAACTTAAGGATGCTGTTGCGGTTGCTGTCCGAGGCGGTGGGTACATGGACCATACCCGAGGTGGATGCAATGGTAAAATTGTCACCCAGATCCACAGAGGGAATAGAGTTAAGAGCCTCTACCGCCTTTTTCTTCATAGAATCGGTATCAACCGTTACCTGGGTAACACCGCTGTCGGTGCTGTCGTCGGGGACGGGTTGGGTATTATTTTCTTTACACGAGGTCACGGACAGGCATACAAGCAGAGCCGTGACAAATACTAATAACTTTTTCATACCTATTAGTATAAGCATATTTTTGCCGAAATTCAATTGATAATTGTAAATAATACAACCTTGATTTTTCAACATTGACAAAATATTCCCCCTGTGATATCATAATAAGGTATGATTACTTAAAAAATGGAGGAAATTATGAAGATTTCTGTAAGAATATCGGCGTTGGTTCTTTGCCTGCTGATGCTTTTACCTACATTTGTTTTCGGTTATGTGGGGGGTGTTACACAGAACCCCGATGTGGAGATGCCAAAATCCACTCCCGTAATCGACGGTGAGATAGAGCCCGACGGCTCCTGGTCACAGGCGGCCTATCTCAATGATGCAACTTTCGGCAGATTCTGGGATGTAATGGAGCCCACATCCACCGCAAAGGTTTATTTTGCATATGATGCAAATAACCTTTATTTTGCGGCAGATATAACCGACTGTAACGATACAAATTATTTTGTAGCATCTACAGGCTATGACAATATAGATAACAGCGGCACCAAAAAGCCCTACGGCTTCAACGGCGACGTTATGAACCTGATGCTTGACCCTATGGGCGTGTTTGAAAAGAACTCTTCAAAGCAGACCACCCCCTGGTATAACGTAGGTATCTATTCCGATAATACCGTTAAGGTCTACCGCTCTCAGGTAAACGAGGGTGACATTACATCCTCTGTCAGTGCAAAGGGTGAGATCACAGGCTACGGCTGGCGCTTTGAGGTAGCTATCCCCTGGTCTGTAATTGTGGCGGATGTAAAGGCTCTCGGACTTACCGTTACTCAGGCTCAGCTTGCGACTATCGGCTCTACCTCCCGTGCGGCTTGTATGTATATGGACAGATATGTTACCGCAAACGGAACGGTCGATACATGGGGCCGTTTTATAACAGTTTGCGAAAAGACCTATGACGGCTACAGCGGTACCTCTACCAGCGGTGTCGTGGCAAAGGCATACGGTATCTTGCTTAAGCACACCGACCTTCATGTTCATACCTGGAGCGAGTGGACAAGGGTAGATGCTACCTGTACCGCCGACGGCTCGAACACAAGAAAGTGTACTGCCTGCGGGTATACCGAAGCAGAGGTCATCACAGCCTTAGGTCACACCGAGGGTGAGACCGTAACGGTTGATGTAACCTGTACCACAGACGGCAGTAAGACTACATATTGCAGTACCTGTAATGAAATAATCTCCTCCCAAACATATAAGGCAGAGGGTCACCTCTTCTCTGACTGGCAGCTTGTAAAGGAAGCTACCGAAACCGCCCACGGACTTGAAAAGCGCGAATGCTCTGTATGCGGCGCTGCCGAAGAGCGCAATACCCCTATGCTTTCCTCCGATCAGCCTGTTGTTGCAGGTGTAAATAACTATACCGTGACCCTTAACGGTATCACCGACATAAAGGAAATAAGATTTGCCATCGGTACATATACCACAGGCTCACAGGTCAAGGCGGCAGAAAAAAATGTAACCCTTGACGCGGCAACCGTTAAGAAATACACCGTTGACGGTGTGTTCACCTATGATCTGCCCTGGGTAGGAGCTTACACCTTTTGGGTAAGAGCAAATAACGGCACAGGCTATTTCCTCTATACCGATGTAAATGAGATAACACCCTATGTTACCTCTTACGGAGTTAAGCTCACAGTCAATGACTTTGGTGAGGACTACAAGGACGCCTGGCTTGCAAAGGGTACATTCAATACCTACAACGAGATCAAGGCAAGTACAGAGTTTAAGTATCAGGCATCTGCCAATAAGCTTGCCAACTACGCAAAGACCACCCATGATTTTACATACACAATGACCGATCCCGGCGACTATACCGTGCTTATCAGATACAATGACGGAAGCGTTGATGTTATCCATCATACCCTTACCGTTGACGTACCCGTGCTTAAGGGTAACGGACTTCAGGCTATAGTTCAGAACATCCCCGACATCAAGATCATCCGTACTGCTTACGGTCACCATACCTCTGTAGCCTCTATCAAAGCGGCAAGCGGTGTTCGTAACTTCTCAAACAAGAACGACATCAAGGGTGCAGATGAATATACCATCCAGTACCGCACCGAGGGTGAAGTGACCCTTATCGTTGAGTATAACAATGGCTATAAGCATTTCCTCTATTATAACGTAACAAAGAAGACTCCTACCTTTAATCTTACCGAAAAGACAGTAACCTTTGGTAACCTTGAGGGTATGACCGTATTGAGATATGCTCCCGGTACATATTCTACCTCTACCGAGATAAAGAATGCCACCGGCTCACAGTATCTCAGACCCTCGGCAATTGTTGACGGTGTGATCAGCATCACCTTGGAGGACGGAACCTACAGCTTTGTTGTTCAGTATGACGATGACAGCTATTTCTATAAGACCGTTACAATAAGCAATGTGATCGAGCCTACCGTTACTGCTGCCAATGTTTCAAAGGCGTTTACCAGTAATATGATGTTCCAGCGCGACGAGCCTATCTCTGTATGGGGCTGGTCAACCAAGGCAAACGAGGGCAAGGTAATCACCGCGACCTTAGGCGATATGTTTGCCTGGACTACGGTAAAGAACGGTGAGTGGAAGATAACCTTCCCAAATACCCTGCCTGCAACTACAGAGCCTATGATGCTGACGGTCAACACCGCAAAGGCTACAAAGACCTTCCGTAACATTCTTATAGGTGATGTATATTATGTTATCGGTCAGTCAAATGCCTTCTACGGCATTGCAAATCAGGTTCAGGAGATGCAGCAGAACGGTCTTAAGCCCAACTGGGACTACAGCGGTGAGCGTAATATCCGTTTCTTCCGTAACAGTAGCACCTATACCTCCTCATATACGGGAACAAAGGCACAGGGTACTACCACACTTCTTGAGGATGTGGAATACAGCTCTACCGTATGGATGACACCCACAAATATTCAGAGTCAGTTGACCAATCCTCCCGCAACGGGTTCTTTCTCCGCACTTGGCTATCTCTTTGCATACAATATGTCAAACAAGACAGACGTGCCGATAGGTGTAATTGAAATAGATGCATCCGGTTTCCCCCTTATTGCATTTGCACCCAATGAGCTTGCGGACAAATGGGGAGATGAAAGCTACAATGCTTCAACAGGTGTTTATACCTATAACCTCAATGACGGTTATCTTGTAAACACCGCAATGCCCACAAGATTTGCTTATAATCACCTTATCTATCCTCTGCGCCAGTTCTCCACCGCAGGTATCATCTGGTATCAGGGCGAGAGCGACTGTATGAACACCACCGAGATCTGGGGTGAGAATGCAGATACCTTCTCCCATCAGTTCACCGAGCTTATGACATGGTTCAGAGCTAACCTCGGCAACCGTCACGACTTCCCCGTATATATGATCGAGTTCCCCACCTGTTATTATAACAACGGTGCCAACGCATTTATAGATATGGGCGGAGTTCAATGTGAGCAGGGTCTTATCTCGGGCATGCTCTCCGACTTCCATCTGGTAAACTCCTCGGATATGTTCTCTAATACCACCTGGTACAACTCGCTTCATCCTTATATTAAGGAAAAGCAGGCGGACAGACTTGCAAGCATCGTTGCGGCAAACGGCTACGGTATAGGCAATCTTTCCTATGTCAGCGGTCCCGTTATGACAGGTGTTACCTATAACGGAACAAGAGCCACCGTTACATTCAAGAATGTGGGCAGCGGCTTAAAGGCATACAGCGGCAGCTATGTTGACGGCTTTGATGTTTATGTAAACATAGGCGGCACATACCAGTGGATAGAGGTCAATAATGCATATGTCAGCACAACAAATCAGGTCATAGTGCCTTCGATGTACAACATCCTCGGTGTGCGCTATAACCGTAATACCGAGTATCTCTTCCCCACAGGCGGAATAAATCTCTGCAACAGTAATAATGTTCCCGCTTCTGCGTTTATAGATCTGCAATAAAACAAAAAACTGTCACGGTTTTGCCGTGACAGTTTTTTGTCTGCCTTAGATCTCATTTCGCTAAAGGCGAAATATATCGACTTTAATATTGCTTTTATATATTTTCTATGCTATAATTCAAGTAATAACCAAACAAGGAGACTCAAAATGAAAAGATTTTTAGCAATAGCATTATGCTTTCTTATGCTTTTCCTTGCGGCATGCACTTCAAACAATAACCAATCAAATGAAAATACAAAGGCCGAAGAAACCTATGAGATCATTCAAAAGGAACTTCTTACTCCCGAGACGGTTATAGCCGAGCTTTGTGGGCTTGGGGATTTTGCCTGTATGCTTCAAACCCCCGGCTGTAATGAGGTTTATAACAGTCAGATAAATCTTTCGGAACCGGTTGTCAAATCATACCGATTCTATGATAACAACACAGGAGAATATGTTCATCTTTTGTGTCTTGCTTCGGTAGATGATGCCAAGATGGCAAGCTATGCATATGACGGTTATGACTATACCAACCGCTTGGGCGCAATGTATCTTTTCGGAACTGCAGAATGTATTGAAGACTTAAGCTTTTCGGGCTACAAATACCCCGACAGCTTTGAAGCAGAGGGTGCGGACTCCGATCCCGAAAGTGTTGCAGGTATCGTAAAAGCTATCGAGGACAAAACCGAGCTTTGCGGAGGATATTACAGCGTAGAGTCTATAGAAGAAACAAAGAATAAAATAAACCAAAAGTTCACTCTTGAGGGAGGTATACTCAATCTGGTACACCTGACATATCACGACGGAACAGTCCTGCGATTTGTTTATATTTATGAATTTGAGAGCGAAAACGATGCGGTACTGTACGAAGAAGACCGCGCCGCCTTCTCACAAGGTGTTGAGGACGGAGTGTGTATAAGAATTGGCACCAAAGTTGTTTTCGGAAATCACAGCATAGTATCCGAAATCGGTTAATTATTCAAGTTATAGGATCAACATTATATCCCATTAGTCTTACATCCCTGTCTTTTCCTTCACAAGAGCGATATACTGTTCCATATTAATTTCTTTTTCCAAAAGCAGTTTGCACCAAGCGACGGATTCGGCATCTATTTTAAAACCTTCCATTTCGACCGAGGCTACTGCATTTTTTATCGCCTTTTCAACAGACATAAAATCACCCTTTCCTGTTTGTAAATATAGTGTAGCATATAGCTAAAAAAAATACAATACGGTAGTTAAAAAACTGTCACGATTTTTCGTGACAGTTTTTCTCATTAATTCCTAATTCCTAATTATTCTATGCTCCCATACCGCTCATAGCCTCAATAGTCTGAACATACATATCCACAACTTCCTTTGTGTACTTGGAGCAGGCTATGGAATAAAGCTCGTCGTAATTTGCTACCTTAATCGCCTTGCCGTCCTCAAAGTTGAACATAGCAAGGATCTCCTCCATCATTTCGCCCTCAAGCTCCTCCTGAGTCTTATCACTACCCTCGTACCAGGTATACTCACTCAGATCTGCGGGAGCTTCTATATCTACATCACTTCCGGGATCGTTGTAGGACATCTTAAGGGATACCTCAGCCTTGCTCTTACCCTCAAGAGCATCAAAAGCTGCGGTAAATGCTATAGAAATATACTCAAAATATCCGTTGTCGTCGGTGGTAAATTCGATTTTGACATCAGAATAATCAAAGCTGAACTGTCCGTCGCCGTTAGGAGAGCTGCAATAGCTGCTTACTCCGGAAAGGAAGGTCTCGGTCATACTCTCAAGCTCGCTTGCCTTTGCCTTGACAGACACCTTGTTGCCGTTGATGCTTGCCTTTTTGAAAACATTGGTGGGGATATCTACCGCAATACTCTCAAAGGAGGACTCGATAGATTCTACCGCAACCTGTGTCTTATACTTTTCACCCATACCCGACATTTCGTATGCCACATTGTCGGCATAATAGGTGGAGCTCTTGTAGCTCTGACCCGAAGAAAGGTCTGTTATATCATAAACGCTGTAGTAAATCGGCGCACCCTCGGTACGGCGGTCAAGCTTGGTATCAACAACAGACTGATTTCCTGCCACCTTGCTGCCTGTGGTGTACTTAACACTTAATTCCATTGTGGAATCAAAGGAGGTAAGCGAGTCGGTCTTGGTCTTTGCATCGGTGTATAGTCCGGTTGCATCAACCGTCTTTGTGCAGGCGCAAAGTCCCAGGCAAAGTATGAATGCCGTAAATAAACAAATAATTTTTTTCATTGTAAACACTCTGTAATATATATTTTGTTACGAGTGGGCGGATAATATCCGCCCCTACGCCTTTTTGTATGTTGTACCCTGAGGAGTATCCACAAGGATGATTCCCTCAGCCGCTAACATATCACGGATGCGGTCAGCCTCGGCAAAGTTGCGTTCCTTCTTTGCAGCTGCTCTCTGTGCAATAAGATCAAGGATACGGGGATCGTTTGCCTCGTTATCTGCCGCCGCCTCGGTCTTGGGAGCCTTGCGCTTGCTTGCAGCCTCAATAAGGTTAAGAGAAAGAACACGGTCATAATCAGAGAGAAGTGCAAGCTTGGTCTTGCCGTTGGTCTTTGCCTTAAGTACATCATAAAGTGCTGTCACACCAAGAGAGGTGTTAAGGTCATTGCCCATAACCTCGTTGAACTTAGCCTTGTATTCATTGAATACAGCCTCGTCAAGCTCACCGTCATTTTCGTCAAGGGTCGCGATCTTTTTAACTAACTTTTCGTAAGCCTGAGCCGCATTGTCAAGAGAATCCCAGGAGAAAACAAGGGATTTTCTGTAATGGGACTGCAGACAGAAGAATCTGTAAACTATGGGGTCATAGCCCTTTTCCTCTAAGAGAGAAACAGTTAAGAACTCGCCCTTACTCTTACTCATCTTGCCGCTGTTGGTGTTAAGATGGAGAATATGGAACCAGTGGGGACACCACTCGTGACCGATATATGCCTCGCTCTGTGCGATCTCGTTTGTATGGTGGGGGAAAGCATTATCGATACCGCCGCAATGCAGATCCAGATATTCACCTTGATGCTTTAAGCTGATAGCGGAGCACTCGATATGCCAGCCGGGGTAACCCACACCCCAGGGGCTGTCCCACTTAAGCTCCTGATCCTCAAACTTTGACTTGGTGAACCA
Source organism: Clostridia bacterium (assembly GCA_017537175.1). Classification (GTDB taxonomy): domain Bacteria; phylum Bacillota; class Clostridia; order Oscillospirales; family CAG-272; genus RGIG7300. The sequence goes on from JAFYLH010000032.1 coordinate 100,244, forward strand.
GAGAACAAAGTCTATCTTGTTGCGCTTGTTGGTATCCTCCTCGACACCCTCGCGCACGCCAACCTCAAGATCCTCGGCATCGTGATCGTTGAACACATAGTATTCCTTAAGCTTGGAGGTGTCAAAATAAACATTACCGCCTGCAATATATGCATAGTCCTTGTCTATAAGACCCTGTACCATCTCGATGAACTCGGAGATACAGCTTGTTGCGGGAACAACGGTTGCGGGGATCTTGATGTTCAGCTTGTCGCAGTCTGCAAAGAAGGCGTCGGTATAGAACTTTGCTATCTCCATAACAGTCTTCTTTTCGCGCTTTGCGCCCTTGAGCATCTTGTCCTCGCCTGTGTCGGCGTCGCTGGAGAGGTGACCGACGTCGGTGATGTTCATTACACGGTCCACATCATATCCAACATATGACAGGTATTTTTCCAGCACGTCCTCCATAATATAACTACGGAGGTTGCCGATATGTGCAAAGTGATAAACGGTAGGACCGCAGGTGTACATACGCACCTTGCCCTCCTCGTGGGTCTTGAATTCGTCTTTCTTTCTTGTAAGTGTGTTATATAAAATCATTTTTCAAGTTCCTTTAACTGTTTTTCTAATTTGTCTATCTTTATCTGCATACGGCAGAGCTCCTGAGCAACAGGGTCAGGAATATGGACCTGGTCAAGGTCGGAGGCGCATATCTTTTTGCCGCCAACTCTTGCTATACGAGCAGGTATACCCACTGCGGTTGAATCCTTGGGGATAGGCTCAAGCACCACCGCATTTGCGGCGATTTTGGAGTTAGCACCTACCGTAAAGGGACCCAGCACCTTAGCACCTGCACCTACCATTACATTATCCTCAAGGGTAGGGTGTCGCTTGCCTGTGTCCTTACCGGTACCGCCCAAGGTAACACCCTGATAGAGGGTACAGTTGTTACCGACCTCGGCGGTCTCGCCTATAACCACACCGCTTCCGTGGTCTATAAACACTCCCTTGCCTATCTTGGCGCCGGGATGTATCTCTATTCCTGTTGCAAACCTTGCGCTCTGGCTTATAAAACGGGCAGCAAAATAATAGCCCTTTTTATAAAGTATATGGGAGAGTCTGTATGCAAGTATTGCATGGAGACCCGAATACAGAAAAAGTATCTCGGCAGAGTTTTTTGCCGCAGGGTCTCTTTCCTTTATAACCGCAATGTCCCGTGAGATCTCCCTGTAGCATCGCAGGACCATCCGTGCAGAATTGCTTTTTTTAATTTCTCTGATCAAATCGCGTTCGGTCATAATTTTGTCTCCTTATGCTAATCATACCTATTATATTATATTTTGACCGTATTGTAAATAGTTTAAACGCAAAAAAGTTTTCCTAATATTTCGTCAATAAAAACAGTTGACATTCCCGCGTAAAAATAGTAATATATATTCAATAGATAACATATGTTTAGGAGGACATAACAATGGCAGAAGAAATCTTTGAGCCCGAAACCCTGATGCTTACAGATGAGGACGGCAACGAGTCCGCATACGAGCTTATTGCTTGTCAGGAGGTAGACGGCAGAATATACTATGCTCTTATCCCTCAGGATAACAACGAGAACAACGAGTATGTTATTCTCCGCAGTGAGCCCGATCCCGAGGACCCCGAGGAGGAGCTGCTTGTAACCATCGACGATGACGATGAGTTTGACAAGGTTGCCGATATCTTTGACGATATGCTCTTTGAGGACGACGGAGAATAATTCTCAATTCTGAATTCTCAATTCTCAATTAATCGGATATGTAGACTATATCATTGCAGCATCTTTGTTGCGGATATGTTTTTTGCCTTCGGGCATTAAACCGACAATTTATGCCGTACTCTATGCGAGTATGGCAGCGGGTCCTACCCGCCCCCTGCTTAGTTTGTGATATACGGGCGATTAAACCCACACTTGAAAAATGGAGTCCGGATAAACTTCCGATGAAGGGTATGCAGACCTCCCCACCTCCCCTGCTTATGTCACGGGAGAATGGGACGCTGGGAGCACAAAACATTGGAGAGGACACCAACCTGCACATGCAGGGTTTCTAAATTCTCGTATACACGGCTCGGCGGGGCTTTTTTTGCCCGAGGGCAAAAAAATCAACCCCAACGGGGTTGTATATCATCACGACAAAGTCGTGTATATCATCCGCAACTTGTTGCGGTATATCATCAATGCGCAGCATTGTATATTTACATACAGCCTTGCTGATGATATACAGCCTTACGGCTGATGATATACAGCCTTACGGCTGATGATATACACCACGCTTTGCGCGGCGATGATATGCCAAGCCTGCGGCTTGGATAAAACAAAAAAGACACCTTGCGGTGTCTTTTTTGTTTGGTGGACCACACCAGATGATAAACAAAGTTTTTCTCCCGAAAGTCCGTTTTCGATTTCATCAAAGAGCTTTTCGGTAATTTCGGTTTCATCATCCCCGGTGTTGAATGTGATTGTAAACTTATCATCATAAAGGAAAATCTTGTTCACGAACATTTTAATGAGGGATCTGCGATATGTAATATCATTTACATTACCTTTAGCCAAATTCTCAAGAAATGCAATAATCTGTTCTTCGGTAACTACAAAATGATGTGCTTCTTCTATTTCAAGCTGTCTTTCAAGTTCTTTTATCTGGGCACCGATTTTTGATAAATCTTCAAAAATCATTGTTCATATTTCTGTCATTCTAAAACCACCTTTTTATTTATTATAAGATAAGTGTTTACAAAAGTCGACCCGATTTACAAATATATTTATAATTTATTCAATACCTTTATAAACACATATTTTTTATAAAATTATGTGCTATTTCGGTATTTGTAAAGGTACACCTTAACAAATGCCATTCTCTGTTTGACAGAAGAAAAAACCCGATAGTTCATCTCTATCGGGTGTATTCATTTATATATCATTTCTTTCCGAATTTACCAAAGAAGCTTTCTGCTTTACCGATACCTTCGTCTATTTTTGATCCTAATTTTTTAAACGCACCAAATGAAGGTGTATTGTTGTTTGGTACGGAAGGTTGTTGCTCTGTTTGAGGTTGTACAATTTGCTGTGTCTGAGGTGCAGGGGGAGTTTGCGGGACTATCACCTCAGGTTTCGGGAAATCATCTTCCGTATAAACATTAGTTTTATAGTCTGCAAAACCAAAATATTCAACTATATTCTTTACTTCTTCATTATCTGCATACTTGCTCTGTAAAAATGTATATATCTCAGGTTTATACGGCTTTTGAGCGATCATGTCAATTACAATATCTGTTATTCTGTCCTGAGGGAAATTGGGATTAGAAAGATTTTTTAATATGTTATCCATTTGTGGTGAAGGCTCAAAGTCGGGTTTCCATGAATCAACGCCGTTCATGTTCAACAAATCAATTAATATTATAGCAAAATCCTGATAATCGTTATATACTCTGTTAAATAAATCAGGACAATCAATACTTTCGAATAACTGTTTCTGTTGAGTCTCCGATAGGGTGGATGCTCCTGCCACTAAGCCGTCCTGCATAGCTCCGAAAACTTCACCGCCAAAACTCGACTTACTACCTATAAAAGATCCTGCAAGTCCTGCAAATATATTTGCAACCTGATTGTTAGCCTGATATATTTCATTGATATTATCGCTTATTGCACTCAATATCTCCATGGCACTGAGTGTAGAATTTTCAAATTGCGACATAACCATATCGTCTGTAACCGTATAAATGTTTTCGGCTACTAAAATGTCTGTGACTTTATTCGCAAGCAGACGTGCGTGTTTGACATATAAATCGGGGAAATTTTCCAATAGATTGGTCAGATTCTTAATATTTTCGATATAATCCTCAGCGGCTCTGTCTGAGCAGTATTTAGCAAGACGGATAATTCTTTTTCTAAATGCATTGAACTTATCTTTGTCTGCTGTTATTATGATTTTTTTACCATTGAAAGATAAAGTTGTATCAACACCAACCACACTATTCCAGTTTTGAGTTGCTGATTCTATCTCTTCGGGAGTTGATATAAAGAGTGCTGCCTTAGGTATTTCCACACTATTTCCGCACACTGTACAGAATTGTGCTCCATCCTCTAAATCGACACCGCAAAAAGTACATTTCATCATCTTGGGCTCCTTTATTATTTATAACATCCTCTTTGGGTACATTGATTAAATACAGGACAACCGATATTACAATCTATCCGCCATCCGTTTTTATTACATTTCCCGTAATTGCATAAATGTGTTCCGAATAAATCTTTTCTATCGGAATTATTATTTTTCTTGTCTTTGATGACAGACGCAGCTCCCAATAAAGCTGCGTCTGCTATCGGTATTTTCAATTTACTCATAATAAATATTCTATACGAGATTATATACGACCGATACCGGTGAAGGTGATTTTTGAACCGTAGTACATATTTTTTATGATTTTTTTCGCTTCTTCGTTAGAACTTGCCTTTACTACCTGTTCTGTTCTTTTTCCGTCAACGGTGAATATTACTTTGTAAGTATTCATTACTTTCTCCTTTCATAATTTTGTTTTAATATCGATAAACAACTCGGGGCTGACATTTAATGCGATACAAATTTCTCTCAAATCATCTGCATATAATGTCCGTTTGCCATTTAATATGGCATTAAAAGTTGATTTCGGTATTCCTGCTTTTTTTGCAATAGATATCTGTTTAAGTCCGTTATTGTCTATGTAGGTGCGAACTTTTTCATAAACTCTCAACAAACACCCCTCCTTATCAAGAAATTCTTGATTTTTTTCATTATATCACAGGTTATCTGTAAAATCAAGATGTTTTTACAGGATTTCTTGATTTATTCTTGCTTTTTTACTGAAATAGTGTATAATATTCTTTAAGGTAGGTGATATTCTTGAAATATGAAATTGGAAGCAGAATACGTAAATACCGTGAAGAATGCGGTTTAAGCCAAAAACAGTTGGCAGATATGATAAATGTTAGTAACAGCAGAGTGTCGAATTGGGAACAGGGTATCAACCGTCCCGATGCGGATATAATTGCCGATATATGCAGAGCACTTAACGTGTCTCCCAGTGAGCTTATGGGTGTTTATCTGGCATCGGATGAATTCACCGAGCAGGAAAAAAAGCTTATCCGTGCTTACCGTGAAAAGCCGGATATGCAAAAAGCGGTAAATGTTCTTTTGGGTTTATCTGTATAATAGAACATGGGATGAGGCAAATTTTCCCCATCGCCGATAAGGAGAGCTGATGAAATGATAAACGGCAAAAAAGCCTTGATAATGAATATTCTCGATATATTGCGCAAATACAGCGATGCCGAGCACAGATTGAGCCAAAAGCAGATATCGGATATACTTGAAAAGGAGTATTATATTAAGGCAGACAGAAAGACGGTGAAACGAAATCTGTCAGAGCTTTGCAGTATGGGTTATGATATAGAGTTTACCGAGATCACCCGCAGGGTTCCTGTAACAGATTCTCAAACCGGTGTGGTAGGATATACCGAAAACAGTATCATAACCGATTATTATCTTAATCGGGAATTTTCCGATTCTGAGTTGAGGCTGCTTATAGACGGACTTCTTTTTTCAAATCATATTCCCTTTGCCAACTGTAAGGAATTGACCGAAAAGCTTGAGGGTCTGTCGAGCATATATTTCAAGTCCAAAATGCGGCATATCTCCGCACTGCCTAAAACAGATCACCTGAATAAGCAATTTTTATATACGGTAGATATACTTGCCGAGGCTATAGAAAAGTATAAGCAGGTCGTTTTTAATTATTGCGAATACTCATCAGACAAAAAGCTTCACCGACGCCGCCGACCGGACGGAACTTTGAGAGAGTATACCGTAAGCCCGTATCAGATGGCATCAAAAGAGGGAAAGTATTATCTTATCTGTAACTATGACAAATATAACGATATTTCCAACTATCGTATCGACAGGATAGCGAATATAAGATTGCTCGATACTCCTGCAAAGCCGTTTGAGATATTAGACGGAGCTGAAAATGAAGCTTTTGATCTGCATAAATATATGACAGAGCATATCTATATGTATTCGAGCGGCAATGTGAGGGCGAGCTTTGATATGCCTTGCGCTATGATAAGTGATGTAATAGATATCTTCGGCACAGATGTGACATTCAGCGGACAAAAAGAGGATCGTATAACCGTATCTGCCTTTGCAAATGAACAGTCTATACTTCAGTTTGCCAAAAGTTATGCACCCGACGTAATAATAATATCCCCCGACAGTTTAAGACATAAGCTGTCGGAGGATATTGAAAAAACATTGACGATATATAGGGGGATGGAATAATGTATAGCGAGAAGTTCGAGGTTAGTAAAAGTTCTTATGAGTTCCTGTGGTATTCCTGTTTTCGCAGACCCTATGACTGTAAGAATAAAGAATTAATATGCGCAGACCGCGCATATCTTGATCTGTGCAGGACTATAAGATTTAAATCAAAAGACGAAACAGAACATAGAGCTTTTCGTAACAAAACCAATAAATTAATAGTCGGATTGGTTGGGGATTTGTTAAACCAAAAAGAATTTGATGAAAATCTGTATACTTGGTATGAAGAGGCTTGTGAAAAAATTATATACGAGGCAAGTGAAGTCTGTAAAGAGTTTTATTTCGGACATGCGCAGAAATGGTTGAATATGACTGTCAAATATATGCTTGTTATGGGGATACACAAAGAAGAATTCGATGTTATCAAGCCGTATTTACATATTCCGGTAGACAATTACATAATAAAGGCGGCAAGGGAGAAGTTTGGTATAAAAATCTCCTCTGAAGTATGGAGTAAATGGGAGGGCCCCGAATACCGAGAATTTCAAAGGCAGCTTAGAGCAAAAACAGAAGGTTCTGCTGTTGATTGGGAAGCTTCCGCATGGATTGAAATTGCTGATAAAGAAAACAAAAAGTCCGTAGGTTGTTGAGGTATATCATCAATGTGTAGCTGTGTATATTCGCATACAGATGATATACAGCCTTACGGCTGATGATATACACCACGCTTTGCGCGGTGATGATATACCAAGCCTTCACGAACCCCCAAAGCTCGGCAAGCTCGATTCGGGGAACCCCTATTGCGGCTTGGATAAAACAAAAAAGACACCTTTTGGTGTCTTTTTTGTTTGGTGGGCCATCAAGGACTCGAACCTTGGACCTACCGGTTATGAGCCGGGTGCTCTAACCAACTGAGCTAATGGCCCGAAATATGCTGTGCTATTTCGCGTACGAAACATTATAGCACAGCAATTTTCATTTGTCAATAACTTATTTAGATAATTTTTCAAGAATTGTTCGTCTTATACCGTCATAATCCCCGTATTCTACCGAGCAGAGCTTATCGCGGTCGATCATTTTTCCGTCAACAAAGAACTCTCTGGGATCCTTTGTGAAAATTACCTTATCATAAAGCTCCTTTACAGCCTCGGCGCCGAACTTCTTTTTGTATCCGTTAAGAAGCACGCAAAGGTCGCAGGCGCGCTTAAGTATCTTATAGCGCAGGGAGAGCATAGGCTTGCCATCCTTGCCGGGATAAACAAAGCACAGGTCTCCCGCAGGCCAGTTGAAGTATCTTATATCCTCGGTGGGACGGTCGGTCCAAACGGTATAGTTCCATCTAAGGAAGCCGTCCATTTCAAAATAAGAGGTAAGAACACCTAAGAAAAGTCCCTCACAAAGGTCGTTTTTGACCATAACATTGGGATGAGGAGGATTGTTGCATACATACCATGTAAAGCGGCTGTCGGGCATAGTTGCCTTGTATTCAAGTATCTTGTCAAACTCTGTTGACAGAGAAAGCAGGGAAGGAACATAGTCGACTACGGTATCCTTAAATTCGGGGATAAACTCGCTGTGATTTATTGCCGCCTTGAACACAAAGCCGGGAGCTATCTCCTTTATATGCTCTGTTATGCGGCGGTAAGCTGCGGTATCGTGGGGCTCGTCTGCCACAACACGCACACGGTCTATCTGCTTTGTTTCTGCAAAATAATCGTGTACCGCCTTGATGTATGCGTCTACATCCTTGCCCTCGGTGATATACTTATAAACACCCTCGTCCACATCAAAATATCTCAGCTTAAGTCCGTCGGGATGATCGGGGGTTATAGAGTCAAAGCCGCCCCAGTAGTCGCACCATACATTTACAAGACCGTAGAGGGATATCTCGCCCTCGATGTCATATTCGGCACACAGGTCTATGTATCTCTGTGCATCGGTAAAATCGTATGTAAATCTGCCCTTTTCCTTATATATCTTAACTATGGAATATTCATAGAGGTTTGCATCATTGCGCTGTTCAAGATGGCACCACTGACCGCTCCAGGGGGTATCCGACATAATAAGGGTGACCGTATCCTGACCAAGCTCTGACATGGAGTAGAGATAGTTTTCCATTATCTCAAAATGCTCATCACTCCAAGGCTCTACATCATATTGTCTTGCCAGATTGCAGTTATGCTGCCAGAGATCAAGGAAAAACTTCTTTTCGTCGGGGAAGGAGAAGAGATAGTTGTATACCTTGAGAGTTACATTAGTCTCACCTATCTTTTCCTCGGGGGAAAACATATCACAAAGATAGAACTCAAGGGTAATGTCATACTCGCCCGCGTTTACAAAGGCATCCGCTCTTACCTCGGCATAGATCGCCGCAACACTGCCCCCGTCATATTCCTTGACAGACTTGTTTTCAAGGATATCTGCCTTTAAGAGCCTGTCGTCATCTGGAATAAGGCTCTCTATATAAAGCTTGGTAAAAAGCTCGCTCTTTGCAGCTACACGAAGAGTCTTTTTTCTTTTTTGGGCAAAATAAGGACTGCTGCCCACATTAAGGGTAAAGCCCTCGTCAAGAGAAAGGATGACCTGAAAGGCCGCCGTATCGTTTCTTGCACAGGCAAGGGATATGGTATTGTCGTATTCGTCTATCATTTTGGGATTGCATCCGTGATACAGACCATCTGTCAGCTTGAAGGTCTCGGGTCTTATTCCGTATTTAAAATTCATAGCGCACCTCACAATATTGTTACCTATATTATACACTTATTTATCTAATTACACAATATGTAAAATTAAGGTTTACAAAATAATTTTCTTGTGGTATAATGGATACTGTATAATTATCTCTAAGGAAGTGGTTGTATGGGAAAATATTATAAAAACCCTAAATCATATATAGCTCCCACCCTTGCGGTATCCCTGTTTGCGGTGCTTTGTATGGCGGTGTTTACACTGCTGGTGCTGCTTACCGACATAAAGCCTGCAAGGATCGGTGTGGTGACGATAGCGGTATATATTGTTATCTGCGCAATAGGTATAGGCATATATCTTTTTATCAATTCAAGAGTCCAGCGCTTCCACGCAGTTGACGACAGCGCCACCGATCTTGAATGTAATCTGACACTCAATTTCCTGTCAGAACTCTATATGCCCGTAGTGCTTATCAATGCTCAGAACAAGATAATATGGTATAACAAGAGCTTTTCGGACAAGGCAAGTGTTCGTGGCACCCTCTACGGAAAAAGCTTTGGAGATTATTGCCCGATATCCAAGGAGGAGCTGCTTGCAAGCGATCTGCCCAAGGGTATGACGGTCGAGGCATTTGGCTCATACTACAATGTAAAGGCGCACAATCTGCCCTTTAACGGAGAAAGCATGGTGCTTACCGCCTGGAACGACTGTACCGAGCTTGTTCTTGCAAACAAAAAGATCGAGGACGAAAATCCTCTGGTAGCCTTTATAGTTATAGATAACCTTGAGGATCTTATGCAGTATGCTCAGGAGAGCTACCGCTCTGCCTCTGCCCGTGTGGAGGAGATACTTCGCTCCTGGGCGGACTCTATAGACGGTATCTTCCGTGAGTACGAAAGGGACAAGTTTATACTTGTTTTCCAGGCAAGGCATCTGACCGATTTTGTTGCCACAAAATTTGAAATACTTGATAAGATCAGAGATGTGCGTGTGGGCGTAAGCAACCTGCCGGTCACCTTGTCTATAGGCATCTCCACCCTTGACGGCAATCTTGCCGAAAAGGAAAAGAATTCCCGCTCTGCCCTTGACACCGCTCTCCAGCGAGGCGGCGACCAGGTGGTTCTTAAGACCAAGGACGGAAGCGAGTTCTACGGCGGCAAGGTACAGACCGCAAACCGCAGAAGCAAGGTAAGGGCAAGGGTTGTGGCAGAGGAGCTGAGCCATCAGATGGCACAGGCTGATAATGTTCTTATTATGACCCATGTATACCCCGACTATGATGCCATAGGTGCGGCTGTGGGTCTGGCAAGACTTGCCGAATACTGCGGAACAAAGTTCAATATAGTAACCAACTTTACCTCAAGCGATTTCAAAAAATGCGCCGCCAAGCTTCCCGGCTATGCGGACAGCGGTGTGTTTGTGGATGTATCCGGAGCCAAAAGCCTGATGGGCAAGGGTACTCTGCTTGTAATAGCGGATGTTAACAACCCCACCCAGTACGAGGCACAAAAGCTTGCGGATATGGCACCGGCTATAGCTGTGATCGACCATCACCGCAAGGCGGCACAGTTCAGCTATGAGCCTAAGATAACATATATCGAGCCTGCGGCATCCTCTACCTGTGAGATGGTGGCAGAGATGCTGGAGCATGTTCTTGCTCCCGGACTTCTTACCCGCAATATAGCGGATATACTTTTGGCAGGTATTATGCTTGATACCAAGCAGTTTAGCCGTAACACGGGAGCCCGTACCTTTGGCGCGGCGCTTTATCTGCGCAACGAGGGGGCAAACCCCGCAAGTGCAGGTGAGTTCTTCCACACCGAGCTCAGCTCACTTACAAGCGAGGCTGATTTTGAAAGCAATGTAGTTATATACCGTTCCTCTATTGCCATTGCCCAGAACGGCAATCAGACAAACGAGGCAATAGGCAGAGTTGCGGCGGCAAAGGCGGCAGACAAGCTGCTGAATGTAATAGGGGTGGAGGCGTCCTTTGTGGTATGTCATACACAGGATGCAGTCCATATTTCCGCCCGCAGTAACGGAAAAATAAATGTCCAGCTCATCGTCGAAAAGCTGGGCGGCGGCGGTCACTTTGACTCGGCGGCTACCCGTCTTACCGATATCGGACTTTCGGATGCTCTTACCAAGCTGAAGAAGGCCATCGACGAATATTTAAGCGAAAACAAAGAGGAGAAATAAAATGAAGGTAGTACTTACAAAGGATGTAAAAGCACAGGGAAAGGCGGGACAGGTTATCAATGTATCCGACGGATATGCCCGCAACTTCCTTTTCCCCAAGGGTCTTGCTGTAGAGGCGGATGCCAAAGCTCTCAACGAGATAAAAAATAAGGAAGCCTCCCAGAAGCACAAGATAGAGGTTGAGACCAATGCCGCAAAGGCAACTGCAGAAAAGCTTGCCGCAGTTCAGGTCAAGATCAAGTGTCAGTCGGGCGGCGACGGCAGACTTTACGGCTCTGTTACCACCAAGGACATTGCCGAGGAGCTTAAAAAGCAGCACGGCATAGAGATAGACAAGCGTAAGATCCAGATGGATGCCATCAAGGCTTACGGCACCTATACCGGCGATGTTAAGCTTTACAACGGTATCGTAGGTAAAGTAACCGTAGTTGTTTGCGAATAAGCACCTGCGGTGCGGCTGCAATCGGGATTTATCTTTCGCTTTAACAGATGTTTAATGCCCGATTTGAAATAATTTTAGAATAGAGGTATAATATTATGCCTGAATTAACAGATGAATTAGGGCGCCGAATGCCCTTTTCCCTTGAAGCCGAGCAATCGGTGCTGGGCTCAATAATCATAGATCCGGAGTGCTTTTCCACACTTCCCGCTCTTGTGTCCTCTCAGGATTTTTACTTAGAGGAGCACCGTATCATCTATGCCGCAATGCAGAGTCTCTTTCTGTCCAGCAAGGCTATCGATACGGTTACCCTTATCGATTCTCTGGCGAAGATAGGCGCAGAGGATGCAAGTGTAAACCCCAGACTGATAAACAAGGAAGAAATAACAAATTATTTAAAGCTTATTGCCGACATTGTTCCCACAGCGGCCAATGTTAAGGAATATGCAAAGATAGTCCACGACAACGCCAAGCTGCGCGCCCTTATCGAGGAGTGCGCCAAGATAACCGAAAATGCTTATTCCGGTACAGAGGATGCCGCCACCGTTATCGGTGATGCCGAGCAGCGCATCTTTGCCCTGGCGCAGGATAACACTCAAAAGTCCTTTGCGGATATCAAGGATGTTCTGGTACAGACTCTGAGTCAGATAAAGCAGGTTCAGACCGAGGGTATTGCCGCAATGACGGTTCCCACAGGCTTTTCGGGAGTTGACCGTGTGCTTGTAGGTATGGGTAAAAGCGACCTTGTGCTTATAGGTGCCCGTCCCGGTATGGGTAAGACCTCCTTTGCGCTGAACATTGCCACAATGGCGGCACAGCGCTTTGCCCGCGAGGGCTCAAACAAGGCGGTATGTATATTCTCGCTGGAAATGTCAAACGAGCAGCTTGTTCAGCGAGTATTGGCAAGTGAGGCTATGGTAGACAGCTATGCTCTGCGCTCGGGTGAGCTGACAGGTGAGGACTGGACCAAGCTTGCACAGACCTCCTCCATACTTTCGGATTACAATATAAAGATAGACGACTCCACAGGTGTGACCATCACATCTATGAAGGCAAAGCTGCGCCGTGAGAGAAACATCGGTATGATAGTTATCGACTATCTCCAGCTGATGAACTCTGACCGCAAGATCGACAACAAGGTAAACGAGGTTGCCGATATATCCCGTAACCTCAAGATCATGGCAAAGGAATTTAATGTTCCCGTAATCTGTCTTTCTCAGCTTTCTCGAGGTCCTGAGGGACGTACAGACAAAAAGCCTATGCTTTCCGACCTTCGTGACTCGGGTGCTATCGAGCAGGATGCGGATATAGTAATGTTCCTTTACCGTGAGGAATATTATGACAAGGAAAAGAACCAGAACACCGCCAAGGTCATCGTAGCAAAGAACCGTCACGGCGGTACGGGTGATATAGATGTGGGCTGGATAGGTAAGTTTACCAAGTTCACTACACTCTCTGACAGAGAAGAACCGTAGTGATCATAGCTATGATCACAATGAAATGATACCTACGGTATCGTGAAATCTGCTTCGCAGGTGAAATCCATCCTTCGGATGGGTGAAATATTTGCCTTTGGCAAATGTTAAGGAAACTTTTTGCAAAGCAAAAAGTAATTGATTGTAAATGATTGATAAAATTAAAAATACAATAAATAAGTATGATATGCTATCATATGATGGCAGTATTGCGGTGGCCTTTTCGGGTGGAGCTGATTCCACAGCTCTGCTTGATATCCTTCATAAGGCAGGGTACAGGCCATCGGCTATACATGTAAATCATATGATAAGAGGTGCTGAGGCTGACGGGGACGAGGAGTTCTGCCGATGCTTCTGTAAAGAAAGAAATATCCCCTTCTTCTGCCACCGTATTGATGTTCCCGCCGAGGCAAAAAAAAGCGGCGAGGGGCTTGAGGAGGCGGCAAGAAGGCTGAGATATGCCGCTATCGAGCAAACGGTAAAAAAAGAGGGCATCCTTAGGGTGGCTACAGCCCACCACGCCGATGACAACGCAGAGACGGTGATATTCAATATAGTCAGAGGCAGCGGAGCCAAGGGCGGCTGCGGTATTCCCCCGGTAAGGGATATCTATGTAAGACCTCTTATTGAGGTCACAAGGGATGAGATAATCTCCTACTGCAAAGAAAACAGTCTTGATTTTGTTACCGATTCCACCAACCTGTCAAGCGACTATACAAGGAATTTTATCCGCCACGAGATAATGCCAAAGCTAAAGGAGATCAATCCTCTTGCAAGCGAGGCGTTGGGCAGATTTTCGGCACTTTTGCGCAGCGACGAATCAGCACTTGACTCTCTTGTTCCAAATAAGGATGCGGACAGGCAGACCCTTGCGGCGTTGCCGGATGCACTGCTTTCAAGATATATCAGACGGGAGTGCGCCGAGCTGGGAGTCCATGTGTCCCAACACAGCACAGAGTCGCTGATAAAGGCAGTAAGAGACGGTAACAGGTATCTCATAACCGATATGGGTAAGGATATTGTGGGTGTCTGTGACCGAAATTCTCTTATTTTTCGTAAAAAAATCACAGAAAAAACACAAATGAGCTCTATAATGGAGGATGGAGAGACATCCTTTGGTGAGCTTTATATGCTCTTTGTTACCAAAGACATAAAAAAAGCCTGTGAGCATCAGGGCGGTAAGACGGTTTGCCTTGACGCAGATAAGCTCAAGGGCAGGCTTTATTTAAGGAGCCGTCAGGATGGTGACAGATACCGATACGGTGATATGACCCATTCTCTTAAAAAGCTCTTTAATTCACGGGGCATACCTGTTGAAGAGAGAGATAATATCCCTCTTGTCTGCGACGATGAGGGTATAGTCTGGATACCGGGTTTTTCGGTGGCAGACCGAGTTAAAACGGATAATAAAGAAAATAATACAATATATATAGTTTACAGTAAGAGGAGTTAAAAATGATACTTAACAAAGACGTAGAAAGAGTCCTCGTCTCCGAGGAAGAGATCGAAGCTATGGTTAAGCGCATAGCGTCTGAAATAGACCGTGACTATGCAAACTCAGGCAAAAAATTTCTTCTTCTTTGTATACTTAAGGGATCTGTCGTATTTATGGGAGATCTTATGAAGCATATAACCATTCCTGTAGAGATCGACTTTATGAAGGTCTCTTCATACGGAGCAGGAACTCAGACCACAGGCAGGATCAATATAATGCTTGACCTGCACAGAAGTGATTTTGCCAATACCGACATACTTATTGTAGAGGATATTATCGACAGCGGCAGAACACTTTCTTATCTGGTAGAATACCTTAAGCTCAAGGGTGCAAATACTGTTAAGACCTGTACTCTGCTTGACAAGCCTGAACGCCGTGAGGTGGACTTTACCCCCGATTATTGCGGCTGTGCTATTCCCGATGAATTTGTTATCGGCTACGGGCTTGACTATGATGAGCAGTACAGAGCACTCCCTTATGTAGGCATTCTCAAAAGATCTGTGTATGCAGGAGAATAAATTTGTATATCATATTTAAGGAGTAAATAAACGGAGAACAAAATGAATAAAAAGGGCAATAACAAAAAAGTACTGATTTTTTATATACTCATTATTGCTGTTATTCTGTTCAGCGTAGGCAGTCTCATAACAGGTGCTGCCTCAAAGAAGGTACAGTACAGCGAAATTTTGCAGATGTTTGATGCAAAAGAGGTCAAGAGCTTTACCATTGACCAGAAGAACAATCTTGTCATCACCACACAGACAGGTGAAGAGGTCAAGTTCAGACTTCTTTCTGTAAACATATTCTACGAGGATACACACCGTATCGTAAAATCACAGCTCAAGGAAGGCATCATCGAGAGCTATAACTATAAGGAGCCTACCAGTATTCCCTGGTGGGTGAGCTTCCTGCCCTATATCGGCCTTATAGGTCTCTTTATATTCCTTTGGATATATATGGTGCGCCAGACCTCGGGCAAGGGCGGTAAGATCGGAAGCTTTGGCAGAGCCAAGGTGAAGACCCCGGGAGACGATAAGAACAAGGTCCTGTTCAAGGATGTTGCGGGTGCAGATGAGGAAAAGGAGGAGCTCAAGGAGTTTGTTGACTTCCTGCGCGACCCCAAGAAGTATACCAAGTTAGGTGCCAAAATACCTCACGGTGCGCTTCTCATAGGCCCTCCCGGTACAGGTAAGACCCTTCTTGCAAAGGCAGTCGCAGGTGAGGCAGGAGTTCCCTTCTACTCTATCTCCGGCTCCGACTTTGTTGAAATGTATGTAGGTGTGGGTGCCAGCCGTGTCCGTGACCTTTTTGATACGGCGCGCAAGAGCCCTGCAAGTATTATATTTATAGACGAGATCGACGCGGTGGGCAGACACAGAGGTGCAGGCCTGGGCGGCGGTCATGACGAAAGAGAGCAGACCTTAAACCAGCTGCTGGTAGAGATGGACGGCTTTGGCACACATGACGGCGTTATCGTTCTTGCGGCAACCAACCGCCCCGATATCCTTGACCCCGCGCTGCTTCGTCCCGGCCGTTTTGACAGACAGATCACAGTAGGCTATCCCGATCTTCGCGGCCGTGTGGATATCCTTCATGTTCACGCAAAGAACAAGCCCTTTGGCGGCGATGTTGACTTTGATAAGGTAGCACAGACCACCGCAGGCTTTACAGGTGCGGATCTTGCCAACCTGCTTAACGAGGCGGCGCTTCTGGCGGCAAGAAGAAACAAGATGCTTATCGGTATGGATGATATCGAGGAGGCTGCCCTTAAGATAATGGTAGGTCCTCAGAAGAAGTCTATGAAGATCAAGCCCGAGGAAAAGCGCAAGACCGCATATCACGAGGCAGGTCACGCAATTATTGCATACGCCCTTCCCAATCTTGACCCCGTAAGACAGATATCCATCATTCCCAGCGGCAGAGCACTGGGCTATACCCTTACTCCCCCCGTTGAGGATAAGTACAGCGTATACAAGCAGGGTCTCAAGGATAAGATCACAATGCTCCTTGGCGGCCGTGTTGCCGAGAAGATTATCTTTGACGATATTTCGGGCGGTGCGTCCAACGATATCGAGCGCGCTACCGATACAGCCCGTAAGATGGTTACAAAGCTGGGTATGAGCGACAAGCTTGGACCCATAGCCTTTGGCGGCTCCACCACAGGGGATGAGGTATTTTTGGGCAGAGACTTCTCCAACTCCCGCAACTATTCCGAGACCGTTGCCGCTATGATAGACGAGGAGATCCGTTCTATCATAATGTACGAGTTTGAGAGAGCCGAAAAGATCCTTCGTGACAATATCGACAAGCTTCATTTTATAGCAGAGTACCTTACCAAGTATGAGGTAATGGATGATAAGCAGTTCAAGGCAGCTATGGAAAGCGATGCTCCCACCGAGGAAATGCTCAACGCCATAGCCGAGGAGAACAAGACTCAGCGCGATAAGGAAAACGACGAGGCAAGAGCCAACGAAGAGGCAAAGGCTAAAGCAGAGGCTGAAGCACAAGCGCAGGCGCAAGCCGCAGAAGGCGAGCCTGAGGATGACGCTGACGACCAAAATAATATAAAGGAATAATTTAAAGCCGCCATATGGCGGCTTTAAATTGAATTATTATGACAAAGTTTATTTGCCCCATATGCAAGGAGGCTCTTTCGGGAGAAAAAAGCCTTGTGTGTCCCAACCGACATTGCTTTGACCGTGCCAAGGGCGGTTACGTAAATCTTCTTTCGGGCAAGGGCGGCAATCACGGAGACCCAAAGGATATGGTCCTTGCAAGAAAAAGCTTTCTTGACAAGGGCTTTTATGAGCCCTTAAGAGAGGATATAGCCGCTACGGTGGCATCGGTTACTCCCAATGACGGCGCAGTTCTTGACTGCGGCTGCGGTGAATGCTACTATACCCACAGAATCGCAGAGCTTCTCCCTGAAGCTCATATTATGGGTATTGATGTATCAAAGGATGCGGTAAACTACGGCTGTAAGCGCAGTAAAGCTCTTGACCTTGCGGTGGCAAGCGTTTATGCAATGCCTGTGACTGATCTGAGTGTGGATACTGCGGTAAGCATCTTTGCCCCCTGTGCTCTTGAGGAGTTTGTAAGAGTACTTAAGCCCGAGGGTCATCTTGTTATGGCCATCGGCGGAGAAAACCACCTTTGGTCATTAAAAAAGGCGGTATACGATACCCCCTATAAAAACGAAACAGCGGATTATGAGCTGCAGGGTCTTGAGTTTGTGGGCAAAAAGGAGTTAAAGTACGCTATAGAGCTTAGCTCCGCCGAGGATATAAAAAACCTTTTCTCCATGACACCCTACTACCATAAGACCTCCCGTGAGGATATTGCAAAGCTTGACACACTTACCTGCCTTACAACGGAGATAGAGTTTGAGATACTTATATACAAAAAGGTATCTGCATAAGCGGATACCTGCCATTTATTTGTCCAAAGGACAAATAAATAAAACCGCCGAAGCGGTTTTATAAATTATGCATTTACTTATCTCTGCTTTGTCTTCTTGGGAACAAAGAGAACGATTGCAACTACAAAGGCTACGAGAAGAACTACTGCAACAACGATTGCAACATAGTCCCAAACAGAGTCACCAAAGCCTGCCCAGCTGCTGTCAGTTGTTTCCTTGGGTTCGGTGTTTTCAACGATCTCCTCCTTGGCTTCCTCACCCGGGAGAGAACCGTCAGCGAATACGGGAACAGCTACTGCGGTAAACAGCATGGTCATAACCATAAGAATTGCAAATAATGCTAAGAACTTGTTCATTATATAAGAGTCCTTTCTTGAATAATATTTAAATATATCATTTATAGAGCATAACAAATATATATTAACAGGATATTACAGAAGTTATAACAAATTATGTCTTAAGCAAAAAAGGTGAAAAATATGGACACTAAAAGATTCTCTAAAAACGATAACGGCTTTATATGCGCTCATTGCGGTGCCGAGGTAGAGCCTTTGGGATACACCTCCCGCAACCACTGTCCGGTATGCCTGTGGTCGCTTCATGTGGATATAAACCCCGGTGACCGTGCAAATGAATGCCGCGCGCCTATGGAGCCCATAGGCTGTGTCACCGACCCCAAAAAGGGATATATAATCATCCACCGCTGTACCAAGTGCGGAGAGATCAAGCGGAACAAGGCGGCTCACGAGGCAAAGAATCAGCCTGACGATATCAAGAAGCTTATCGCTCTTACCGCTAAACATTTAGATTAGTTAGGAGTGAGGAGTTAGGAGTTAGGAGTTGTGGTTGAAAACCGCAGTAGCGGTTTTCTTCTGAAATCAATTATACAAACGGTAATAATAAGTTATCAAATGCTGCATAAGGCAGCACCACAAAAACAACTCAAGTTATATAATCAATGCGAAGCTTTTCGTTTAACGCGAAAAGCTTCCTTAACTCCTAACTCCTAACTCCTAACTCCTAACTCCTAACTCCTAACTCCTAACTCCTAACTCCTAACTCCTAATTCCTAACTCCCCTCTCTTCCTAACTTTTTATTGACTTATACCGACTTTTATGGTATTATATATTTAAGTATGATTGGGAGGTAGCTATGTCAAAAACCAATATAATTATGATAACCTCCTGTAAGGGCGGTGTGGGTAAGACTACCGTATGTGCCAATCTGGGTATGACCCTTGCAAAGCTGGGTAAAAAGACCCTTATGCTGGACTGCGACTTTGGTATGAGATGTCTTGACCTGGTATGCGGACTTGAGGACAGGTGTATGTATGACCTGTGCGATGTGGTGGTAAGGCATATAAGCTATGACAAGGCAATAGTCCGTGACGAGCGCAGCGAAAATCTCTATTTTCTTGCCGCACCCTACAGATATGAAAATGATATAGAGCCCTCCGATTTTAAGAGCTTCATTGACGGAGTATCCCAAGCCCTTGAGCTTGACTATATACTTATCGATACCCACGGCGGCAACGGTCCCGAGATAGAGCTGGGAGCAGCGGTATGCGATACCGCACTTATAGTTGCCACACATCAGAGCGCATCCCTAAGGGCCGCAGAGCGCACAAACCAAAGGCTTTGCGATCTTGGTGTGCCCAAGACTCAGCTTATTATCAACTGCTTTGACGCAGACGGAGTAAAAAGCGGAGATATGCCGGGTATCATAGATATAATCGACAAGACCTCTGTCAAGCTTATAGGTGTTATACCTACAGACCATACCTTTGTATTGGCACAGCGCAGCGGAAAGCTTGTGGACAGCTTTGGTATAACCAACACGGTAAGGGCGTTCTTCAATATAGCTCTGCGCTTGGAGGGAATGAGCATTCCTCTTATGAAGGATTTTAAAAAAACAGACAGAAGAATTATTTTAAAATAAAGACAGCGCTACAACGCAAATTTATATATAATAAATAGAAGGGGTGAAGCAAGTGCATATAGCAATTATAGCAGACGACAAGAAAAAGGAATTAATGACCCAGTTCTGTATAGCATACTGCGGTATACTGACCAAGCACGAGCTCTGTGCTACAAACATCACCGGTAAATATATATCCGAGGCAACCGGACTTGAGATAGAAAAGCTTATGGCAGGCTCTGTAGGCGGACTCCAGCAGATACTGTCCCGTGTGGCTTATGACGAGATAGATATGGTGCTTTATATGCGTGACCCCGATGCCTACCATTCTATGGACGAAAAGGAATCGATCGATAACTTGTTCAGGCTTTGCGATATACACAGCGTACCTCTTGCTACCAACATCGCCACGGCAGAGGTGCTGATCAACGGTCTTGAGCGCGGAGATCTTGCATGGAGAGAAATATATAATCCCAAGGTTAAATACTTCTAAAAAAACATATACTAAAAGCAGGCGGCATGCCTGCTTTTAGTTTAGCATCATACGGAAGGAAACAAAAAATGATAATTAAGACAGCACAGATACTGTGCGTAGGCACAGAGATACTACTGGGTGATATAATCAATACCAACGCGGCATATCTGTCCCGCGAGCTTGCCGCCTTAGGCATCTCACAGTACAGACAGAGTGTTATCGGCGATAATAGTGAAAGACTGGAGGCAACAATAAAGGATTGCCTTAAGGACTGCGATCTTCTCATAATGACAGGGGGACTTGGTCCCACCTATGACGATATTACCAAGGAAACTGCGGCAAGGTCAATAGGCAGAGGTCTTTATGAGGATAAAGAGGTTCTTAAACAAATAGAGCATTATTTCAAAAAGCGGGGACGCACAATGACCGATAACAACCGCAAGCAGGCAAATGTTATCGAGGGATCTGTAGTGTTAAATAACAGCTGCGGAACAGCCCCCGGTGTATTCTGCGAGGCAAACGGTAAGATTATTATCCTCTTGCCCGGCCCGCCCTCCGAGATGACTGCTATGTGGCAGAACGAGGCAAAGCCTCTTGTGGCAGAGCGCTGCGACAGAGTACTTGTATCAAGGAATATCAACCTTGTGGGTATAGGTGAGTCTGCCGTTGCCGAAAAGCTGGGGGATATGATGGTAAAGGCCGTAAACCCCACCATTGCGCCCTACTGTAAGACAGGAGAGGTAAGACTTAGGGTCACAGCATCAGCCGATACAAGAGAAAAGGCACTTGCCATGTGTCTTGATACTGTAGATGAGATCAAGGCCACCGAGGTGGGAAAGTACATCTACGGCTATGACACCACCCTTGAGGAGGCGGTGATCAATACCCTCAGAAGAAAGAACAAGATACTCTCCACAGCCGAGAGCTGCACGGGTGGACTTATAGCTAAGATGATAACCGATGTACCGGGAGCGTCAGATGTGTTCTTTGGCGGTGTCAACAGCTATCATAATATTATAAAAAACAAGGTGCTGGGTGTATCGAGCCGCAGTCTTGACAAATACGGAGCGGTATCTCATCAGGTTGCCGTTAAGATGGCAGAGGGTGTACAGGCACTTATGAACTCGGATATCAGCGTTGCCGTAACAGGTATTGCAGGTCCGGGAGGCGGTACCGAAGAAAAGCCGGTGGGTCTGGTATATATAGCAGTTTGCTACAACGGTAAGACCACCGTAAAGAAATACAGGTTCGGACACAGACTCTCCCGCGAAAAGATAAGAGAGCTTACCGCGGTAAATGCGTTGTCTGATGTATTGGAAATAATAAAATAAACAAAAGGATGCTTGGTTAAGCATCCTTTTAGTTTTGTATTTCGCGGAAATAATCATATTTTTGTATCAGGTCATTCTTTTGTATAAGAGAGCTTACCAGGGCGCTCATTTCGGCAACATAATCGGGGTCATCGGTCTCGCCCGAGATCACCTCGCCGTTTTCGGCATAGATGCTTCCGTCATACCAGGAATAGTCGCTGAAGAAAACATATCCGCTGTATTCATCTGACATAATATCCTTACCGATATAGCTTTCGTCATTGTATTCTATCCCGAACATATTCAGCAGTGTAGGCAGAATATCTATCTGGGAATTGACCTTGTCAACCGTTACGCTCTGTGTATCCTTGCTCCAGATGAAGAAGGGGGTATGATTGATAAGATTGTTCTCGGTGATCTTACCGTTATTTTCAAGTATAGTCTTGTCCTTAAGTGTGTACAGATAGTGGTCGGAAAATGCCACAATAACAGTATCGTCTGCCAAGCCCCGTTCCTCCAGCTCCTTAAGCAAAAGTCCTACCATATTATCGGTTTCCCTTGCCAGCAGGCGGACACAGTCCTCTTCGGTCAAGTCGGGTATATCCTTTCCGTATTTCTCAGTGGCAAGCAGATTTCCCTTATAATCCTCTGTTGTGAAGGGAGTATGGGGGGTAAAGGTTATAATATAGTGTAAAAACGGCCCGTCTGTGTCGAACATAGCATTATTGAACTCCTCGTTCAGTATCAGCTCACGGTCAAGCTCATAGCTCTTGTCCGTATATTCGGTGCTGTCAAGGAGACCGAAGTAATTATCGTAACCCCAGTTTTTATAGTTCAGACCGCGGGAATAATATTCCCCTGTGTTCATATGGAAGGCATTGACGCTGTATCCAAGGGAGCTGAAAATATTGGGCAGGGATTGGGAATAGAAATTGGAGGTAAAGGTATATGCGTTGCGGTAGTAGGTTACGGGGGTAATAAAGCCTGTGTTTACCGCAAGCTCTGAATTAAAGGTGGAGCCTCCGCCTGTATAATAGGAATAGTGCTGTGTGAAGCTTATGGAGCTTTGCTGCATACCGTAAAGGTTAGGCATATCCTCCTCGGTCAGAAGCCAGTCGTCTATACCCTCCAACTGCAGGAAGATCACATTCTCACCCTCAAATATTCCTGTATACTCGTTTTCCTTGTGGGGGGTGCTTGATGCAAACATTTCTTCAAGTGCTTTTTCATCCTCGGGGGTCATTTCGGACTCGGACTCAAAAACAGAGGTGAAGAAGTCGCGGACACAGTACTCGTAA
Organism: Clostridia bacterium; assembly: GCA_017537175.1. GTDB lineage: Bacteria > Bacillota > Clostridia > Oscillospirales > CAG-272 > RGIG7300. The sequence continues at coordinate 123,264 of JAFYLH010000032.1, forward strand.
AATCCGCTGACCTTTATGTTTTTGTTGCTGTCATTGAAGCTTCTGTAAACATTTGCGGGATTACGCCAGGAGTCCCACTTAAGGGTATCGTTCATCCTGCCGTACATCAGGGGAGTCAAAGCGTGCAGCAGAACAAATATCAATATGCCCGCTATCAAAAGCTTGTGTCTTGATTTTTTATGCTTTGGTATCAGTATTATTGCAATGACTGCCGATATAAGTATAACTACGGCTATAACAAATACCAAGGGATCGGTAGATTTGACCGTATCCCATATATAGGATTTTCCCGCCCCTGCCATAGTTAACATCTTAAAGGGGAAGAAGAAGCCTGTATATGAAAAATAGATACTGTTGGTCAAAAATGCTACAAAAAACAGACCAAAGGAAATGCCGTATACAATCCTGCCGAATATACGGGGCAGAGCTGCGGTGGTTACAAGGATCACAGCCACCCATAATACCGAAAAGATGATCGACGGTGCCACCATCTTAGCCTGATGGTAATTGATGTCTGCCGCAAGGATGCGTATAAATACATCCATCATAACAAAGGGCAGTGCGGCAACAATATAGGGCAGGCAGGCTTTGAATACCCTCTTTGCCCTACCTGAGTGCTGCTTTTGTTCCTTTTTTGAAATATCGGAGTCCTTGTTACCTGCAATGTCGGTTATAGTCACCTTGCTTGTGTGGGGTATGGGCTTCCAGGTAACCTTGACAAAAAGTGCCGCATAGGTAGTATAGCGGTGTATAGAGTCAAACACGGGGAAGGTCAGGCAGTAGAGCAGCTTTTTGTACCAAGGGATATATATAATGCGTTTGCGTTCGGTTATAAATACATATACCGCAATGGGTATGTTCTTTATGTATGACCACGCCTTGGATATTGCTCTGAGGGCTATGAGGACACCTATACTTGACAGTATGGCAGTTATACCGGGCTCTACCTTTACTGTTGCATCTCCGAATATGAAATACAAAAGCTTTATTACCCAGTTTCCGCTGGTGGCGGTGAACATAATGCGTTCATAGCCTTGAGTATAGCTGATAACGGCTGTTACTGTCACGGTAAAGATGATCCATCTTACAAGGAATATGACCGACAAGGGACAAAGCTGACGCAGGGTGTCAAAGGAGGCTACACGGTGTCTGATGCTTTCTGTAAAACGACCCTTAAGGGTAGGCTTACGCAGCTCCTTGTCGGCATAACGGTTGCCGAAAATTACATTTTTAAGCAAAGCCCAGCCTTTTTCCTTAAATGCAATAAGATGTCCCTTTGACCAACGCAGTCTTTGGCGCAGAGCTATCCTTATACTGGTAGGCTGCTCGTCATAGAACATAGCCGAATCGTTGTAGGATATTTCGTATCCGCGGGCAACAGCATCGGCGGTAAAGGCTCTGTCCTCGGTAAGGGAGGTGTATTTCCATCCGTCCTTGACAAAAATGTTGGAGAAAAGAAAGCCTGTTCCCTGTATGTTGGTTGCCAGTCTTAAAAAAGAACGTGCTCTGTGGTTTTTGCGGCTGGAACGCAGCCAATGGAGCGCATATGTGGAGGCAACCCAGTTTTCGTCAAAGTTTTTGGTGTTACGGTAGGATGTGATTATCTTAAGACCTGCATCAAAGGACTCGTTCATACGACTTACATAGTCGGGATAAAGCAGGTTGTCCGCATCGAATATGAAATAGCCTTCAAAGCTGTCACAGCCATAGTCACGGTCTATACATTCAAAGAGATATTTAAGGGCAAAGCCTTTTGTTCGCTCTGTATCATTAAACCTTTCATAACAGACAGCACCCTTGGAGCGGGCGACCTCGGCGGTAGAATCGGTACAGTTGTCTGCCACAACAAAGACCGACAGAAGCTCGGCGGGATAATCCTGAGCTGCAATGCTGTCCAAAAGATTACCTATTACCGCCTCTTCGTTTCTTGCGGCAATGCATATTGCATATTTGTGCTGCTTTTTGGCGGGAGCGAATTTACGGGTGAAGAAAAAGCCTATTATCCAATATACTCCGAATATGGTTGAGAACATAAACAGAAAAACATCAAAAAACTTTGAAGTGATGCTTGATGTAAAGAAATAGACAATAGCATCTGTTAAAAATTGCATATAATATACCTCAAAAAAATGGCAAATGGGCGGGATTTATATAACTAACAAAACAATATTATACCATAATCCCGCAGTTTTGACAATATGTAATTAATCAAACAAAAAGGGTGTAAGTAACTTACACCCTTCAGCGTGTCGATAAACCTATCGACACGCTGGCAGACTTTGAAAAAGGAAGTGTCGGTTTTCGTCAAGCCGACTCGTCGGCGTACTAAGTACGGTAGAGACGGCTTGGCGGAAAAGTGTGAAAAAGTGGTGTATATTCGACATATACACCACTTTTGAATACTTATCAGACTATATTGGGAGATATAGTCATTATATAACAATTGTTCGTTAGACGGTGTGATGATCTGAAAAAATATTTTTTCAACACGGCCGACCGACTTTTTCGACAGTCTGAAGGGTGTAAGTAACTTACACCCTTTTAATTATCGCTGTATTTATAAATAAAGTCCTTATATTCTTCCTTTAAGAATTCTATCATCTCATCAGTGATCTCCTCGCCGTCATAGTGGGGCTTTGCCAGCACACCGCCGATGATAGGCTCAAAGTAGGGAGCAAGGACCTGTCTTTCGGGCTGGAAGGCGTGTATATACTCGGTATATGCCTCAAACATAAGCTTATCGTTCTTCCAATGTCCGCCCTCGGTTACAATAGGTATATCAACGGGGGCATCAGAGCGGTTTATAAGACCTATGGTCTGTTCAGCTAAACGGGCAGCACATTCTCTGAGAAGATGCTTTGCTATCTCGTCGCCTCTTCTTGCCGCCTTACCCACACAGGGGGCACAGCTTGCAAGGGCGGGAATGGGATCTCTGCCCTCAAAGTGGTATACATTATAGCCTGCCTCGCCTATATCCTCGGCATTAAAATGCTCGCAGATAAACTTGGTCATAAGGGTAGAGGGGCCGCGCTTTTCGTATTCCTTGATGCACTCGGCAAAGGCCATACGCGCCATATGGTATCCGCTTCCCTCATCGTGAATAACAGAGCCGAATGCACCTGCCTCGTAGCAGGTCTTTTCGTCCTTGGGCCAGAAGATAACAGAGCCTGTGCCCGAAAGTGCTGTAATGGCAGAGCCGTATACAAATGCGGCCAAGAGGCCCATCTTTGCCTCACCGCTTACATGGTTTTCGTTATTTACCTTGATCTTTTCCTTAAGAGTACCAAGGATTATGCCGGAAAAAGCACCGTATACATTTTCGATCTCGGTAACGCCCGTGCCGTCAAGCAGCTCGTCCATGAGCTTGTGGGCATTGGCAGATACTGTTTCACGGCTGGTGGAGGCGGTATTCATACCGGTCATTCTTGCGTGTCTTATTTTTTTGAGATTTTCGTCAAAGAGGATGGCCTCTACCTTGGAGCCGCCACCGTCAAAAGCTACATAGTACTTCATTTTGTCCTCACATATAGAAAATATTGTCTTTGTATTCGTTGAGTATTCTTGCGTTATGCTCAGTACCGCCGTCTATGTTTGCAGAAAGGAACACGGGAGGTGTGATGCCCTTGGCAATAAGCTTTTCTTCGGATTCTATAACCAGAGCATTAAGCAATGCCGCACCTACAGCGGTAGATGTAGGACCTGTCTTTTCGGCAAGACCGTCAAGCTTTACCGAAGCATCGCTTATACAGCCGCAGTTGTCGATAACGATATCGCATACCTCATAGAGCTTTTTGCCCGAGGGAGCGCGGCTGGTAACCGAAGAGGAATACTCAAGGTTGGTTATGGCAACGGTCTTAACACCGTTTTTAGCCGCTTCCTCTGCCATTTCAACCGGAACGGTATTTCTGCCTGAAACAGAGTGGATGATAAGCACATCACCCTTCTTAAGCTTATTTTCTTCAAAAATTATCTTTGCAAGACCGGGGAGTCTTTCAAGCATACTGGTCATTGTAACAGGACGGGTGTTAAGCATGAATCCGGGGAAGAAAATAGGATTTATTGTAACCATACCGCCGCTGCGGTAGAATATCTCTTCGGCAAGGATGCCTGCGTGGGAGCAGCCAAAGGCATATACGTTGTTTTTCTTTTCGGTTGCCTCGCAGATCAGGTCTGCGGCACGGTCAATAGCCTCGGCACCCTCTGCCCATGCACGGGTGATGCAGTCTATAACACCGTCGATGTAAAGCTTTCCGTTCATTAGTTCTGCCTCCTTAACAATATAAGAAATTATATACAACAGGGATCTTTTCGATCGCATAAGTCATTATTCCCGCAAACAGTACCGCAGGAACAAGATTCATTACCTTTATCTTGGTTATCTTGGCTACATTAAGACCGATAGCCATAATAAGTATATAACCGACACAGTTCATTTCGGCTATGACAAGGGTGGTGAGCAGGGGCTCTACCCAATGTGCGCACAGGGTTATGGTTCCCTGATACAAAAATACGGGTATAGCGGACAGAAGCACACCAAAGCCCAGCTGTGCCGCAAGCACGGTGGACATTATTCCGTCCAGCAGGCTTTTTATAAATAGGGTGGTATGATCTCCCTCAAGACCGCTTTGCAATGATCCGAGGATAGCCATAGCACCTACACAGTATATAAGGGATGCGGTAACAAAGCCCTCTGCTATGGTGGATTTGCTGTCACCCTTTGCCAGCTTATCCTGTATTTTTTGACCTAAGCTGTTCATACGTCCGTCAAGGTCGCATATATGACCCAGCACTCCGCCGAAAGCTATGGCAACAATGGTAACAAGGGAATTGGTGGTGATGTCCTTCAGATCCTTGCCTGCATTTATGGCACCCGAAATTCCGATATATATTACACATAAGCCCATACCCTTCATCAGAAGGTCGCTCATTTTTTCGTTTATTGCTTTTTTGAATAATAATCCGACACATCCGAAGATTATTACCGCCAAAGCGTTTACTACAGTACCTAACATAAATTAAAAATTCAAAATGCAAAATACAAAATTGAGGTTGAAAACCGCTATAGCGGTTTTCTTCATTAATTCCGCACTCCGCATTAATTTTTAAGGCTATGAATAGGTGCAGGAATTCTGCCGCCGCGGAGGATAAATTCCTTGGGAGAATATTTGCTTATGGGCATAATGGGAGCAACACCCAAAAGTCCGCCAAAGTCTACCTCCTCGCCTACGCCCTTGCCGTGCACGGGGATAACACGTACAGCGGTTGTCTTGGTGTTGGCAACACCGATGGATATCTCGTCTGCTATAAGTCCGCAGATAACAGCCTCGGGAGTGTCACCGGGAACGGCTATCATATCAAGACCTACAGAGCATACTGCGGTCATTGCTTCAAGCTTTTCGAGTGAGAGCGCACCCTTGCGTACCGCATCTATCATACCGGCATCCTCTGACACGGGTATAAATGCACCTGACAGTCCGCCTACAGAGGAGGATGCCATTACTCCGCCCTTCTTTACCGCGTCGTTGAGCATTGCAAGACAGGCTGTGGTGCCGCAGGCACCTACAGACTCAAGACCCATACCCTCAAGTATGTGGGCAACAGAGTCGCCTACTGCGGGGGTAGGAGCAAGAGAAAGGTCAACTATACCAAACTCCACATCAAGACGCTTTGCGGCCTCCTTTGCCACAAGCTGACCCATACGGGTGATCTTGAATGCGGTCTTTTTGATTATTTCGGCCAGCTCCAGAAGGTCACAGTTACCTGCGCGCTTAATGGCGGAGGCAACCACACCGGGGCCGGAAACACCTACATTTATTACTCTTTCTGCCTCGCCCACACCGTGGAACGCACCTGCAACAAAGGGGTTGTCCTCGGGAACATTGGCAAATACAACAAGCTTTGCACAGCCTATAGAGCCCTCATCCTTTGTGAGATAAGCGGTGCGCTTGATTACAGAGCCCATTTCGATAATGGCATTCATATTGATGCCTGCCTTGGTGGAGGCAACATTGACAGAGGAGCATACCATCTTGGTTTCGGCAAGAGCCTCGGGGATGACCGAGATAAGCTTGCAGGCAGGCTCGTTCATACCCTTCTGCACAAGGGCGCCAAAGCCGCCGATAAAGTTGATACCCACCTCGGCTGCCGCACGGTCCATAGCCTTTGCCGCCTTGATATAGCCCTCGGGAGATATAGATCCGCCCACCATAGAGATGGGAGTGACCGATACGCGCTTATTTATGATCGGTATACCGTACTCCTTTTCGATATCGCAGCCTACCTTGACCAGGTTCTTTGCTGACTTTGTTATCTTGTCGTATATCTTTTCGGCAAATCTGTCATCGTCGTCACACGCACAGTCATAGAGCGAAATACCCATGGTGGTGGTACGGATATCCAGATTTTCCTCTTTTATCATATTTATGGTTTCAAGGACATCGTCCATCTTGATCATTGACATTGCTTTTACCTCAAATCTTATGCATAGAGTTAAAGATATCCTCGTGCATCATATGGATCTCAAGGCCGTTTTCCTTGCCCATATCGTTCATAATATCAACAAAGTCCTTATAGTCGATACTGCACTTGTCGATGTCAACCACCATCATCATTGTAAAATACTCAGAGATAACGCTCTGGGAGATATCAATGATGTTTACTGAGTATTCGGAGCATTTGCCGGATACCTTTGCGATGATTCCTGTGCTGTCGCTGCCGACAACTGTGATTACTGCTTTCATATCGGTACTTCACTTTCTTAAAATATAAATATATATTATATATTACACTATATAGAGACAATAATCAAGAATTTTCATAAAATTTTACTTGAATTTTAATATACTGTGTGTTATAATAACTTTACTATGTCAATTAATACTATTTTGGGGGTTCAAAGTAATGAATGAAATTACCAACCATGCCGAATTAACGGTAGAAAAGAAAAAAGAAGGCAAGTATATGAGAAACCGTATACTTATGTATATCGGATATGCTATCGCTCCTATTTTAGCGATCATACTTCTCAGCATCATCATCGAGGGCGGTGCGTTGATCGGTCTTATTGCCATCGTACCTACATATCCCTTCCTTCTTGCCAAGGTTATCATTCCCATGACCAAGCCCTTTATCGATATCGAAGAAAAGATGGATATCTCCGGCGGTCACCTTACCCTTACCACAGTTTACGGCAGAAAGAAGTCCAAGGACCTCTGCAAGATCAAGGTAAGTCTTTTTGATGCTATCGCTCCCTACAACAATCCCGAGTATAAGAAGGCAGCAGACGATTTTAAGTATGACAAGCGTTATGAGGCTGTTTCTTCTATGGCTCATCCCGATGTATACTATGCATACGGCACCAACGAGTTTGGCGAAAAGGTCATCTGCTTCTTTGAGGTTACCAACAAGGGTCTTAAGGTTATGAAGTTCCTTAACAAGAAGACCGTAGTTACCGAGGTTTCCAGATAAGCCCAATCATTAAAAATCAAGCCTCCGCATAAACTGATATGCGGAGGTTTTAAATATGAAGCGTGTTTTATTTTTCCTTGTGCTGATACCCATACTCTGCTCCTGTACCCAAAGCAGACATATGCCCTGTATTGAGGGCTATCCCCTTTGTCTTACCGGCTCGCTTGAGTATAATGGGGAGGTATACGGTATATCCCTTGAAATGCCAAGCGAGGACAGTGCACTTATTGCCGTAACCTCACCTCAAAGACTTGCAGGCTACAGCTTTAAGGTTGACAAGTCGTCGGTTTGGGTATATTATGATAATATAGAAATAGAGCTGTGCGCACCCCAATTTGAGCTGCCCTGCCTTCTTATTACCGAGATGCTGCGCTTTTCACCCGCAGACTTTGAGTATTCCCGTAACGAGGGAGGCAGTATACTCTACCGATATACAAGGGATATGTACCCTGTGACGGTATATACCGATAAGGGAAGCTCTTTACCCCGACGCATAGAATACAGCCGCGACGGCTGTGATATTGTATTGGATATAGAAGCCCTGGAATTTAAATAAGGAGACATCAATGCTGACCTACAGTAACGCCTATGCCGAGATAGACCTCGGTGCTCTGGCAGATAACTATAAACGAATAGCCGGGTATGCCGCCCCCGCGCAGATAATTGCCGTGGTCAAGGCGGATGCCTACGGACACGGAGTAGAGCGCTGCGCCCATACCCTGTACAACTGCGGCTGCCGATTTTTTGCGGTGGCAACAGCCAACGAGGCGCTGGAGATGCGCAGACTCTTTTCTGATTGTGAGATACTTATTTTAGGTAACACTCCCAATGTTGAGCTTGCCAATATCCTGTCCGATAATGATATAATTATCACCTTAGGCTCTCTTGAATATGCAAAAAGGCTTGAGCAGGAGCTGTCCCACGGCAGAAGACTGCGCTGTCATATCAAGCTTGATACGGGTATGAACCGTATAGGCTTTTCTACCCGCGATGAGGATTTTTCCGAGCTTGCAGAGGTGTTTGATGTCAAGGGACTTGAGATAGAGGGTCTGTTCAGTCATTTTGCCTGTGCCGATATGCCCGACTCGGCTATGACGGATATGCAGCTGGAAAGATACAAAAAAACAGAGGCAAGGCTGAGTGAGCTGGGACACAGCTTTAAGGCAAGACATATGTCAAACTCTGCCGCCACCATATACCGTCACGATGCCTGCTTTGATTATGTAAGATGCGGAATCATCCTCTACGGTCTTGACCCCTCAAAGGAATGTCCCGCAGCCGAGCTTAAGCCTGTTATGAGCTTAAAGACATATATTACTCACACCCACAGGCTGTATAAGGGTGAAAGCGTGGGCTACGGTGCCACCTTTACCGCAGAAAGAGATATGGAGATAGCTACCATACCCATAGGCTATGCCGACGGCTTTATCCGTGCCTATGCCAACGGCGGTTATATGACCGTCAAGGGCAAAAAATGTCCTATTGTGGGCAGGATATGTATGGATCAATGTATGATAGATATTACAGGTGTAGATGCCCTGCCCGGAGACGAGGTGGAGATATTTGGCGAGCATGCCTCGGTGGATATCTTTGCACAGGCGGCAAACACCATAAACTATGAATGTGTTTGTCTTCTCTCCCGCAGAGTAGACCGTGTATATAAAAAGTAGGGGCAGATATTATCCGCCCGAATAATAAGGAACGGAGAAAACTATATGTTAAAAAGATCATCGGCCGTTATTCTGGCTATGCTGTTTATCCTTACCGTATTTGCAGGCTGCAGCGGTAAAAAGGATCCGTTAAAGGATCTTTCTTCTCTCGAGAATACACCTATAGAGGTAATACCCAGCACTACCGACTATGATATCCCCCTGTCGGATGATCTGAAATATGATATTAACTTTGCCGACTATATCACCCTTCCCGACATCACCACACTTGAGCTGTCATACCATACCATGTCTGTAGACGATACATCTGTAAACAATCAGATGTACCTGCTTCAGCTCCAGAAGGCCGACCGCACCGAAATAACAGACCGCGGGGCTGCAGAGGGAGATGTGGTTACGGTAAACTATAGATCGGTATACTATGGCACAGATCAGCAGATATCGAATCAGAGCGATGTGGAGATATCCTTGGGTAAGCATATTGCTATCCCCGCCCTTGAGGATGCCATAATCGGTATGACCGTAGGGCAGACCAAGACCGCGGATATAGTATATCCCGAGGATTATGCGGGCAACACCGTGCTTGCCAACTCCAAGGCTACATTTACCATAGAGCTTAAAAAAATAGAGACGGCAAAGCTTCCCGAGCTTAATGAGGAGACCATCAAGTCCTTTGGCTTTGAGGGTGTTACCACCTATACTCAGCTCAGAGAGTATATTATCAACTGGATGGAGCAGGAAAATTCTCTCTACAAGCAGGATGCTTTGTATAATGCTCTCGTAAAGGGAGCAGAGCTTATCGCTATGCCTCAGACCGAGTATAGCTTCTATCTTAAGCGCTTTGAGGATAATTGCAATGCGGCGGCTCAGTCGATGGGCACAGATCTTGAAGCCTATATTACTACCAACTACGGTACAAATGAGGCATATAAGACAGAGCAGGAAAAATATGCTCAGGACAATGTAAAAAAGGATCTTGTAATACACGCGCTTAAGGAAAAATACAATGTTGAGGTGACAAAGGAGGAATATAACCGTGCCCTTAATGTGACCTTCAACAGCGAGGCGGCGAGCCTTGGTATTACCGATATAGAGGATTTTCACAATAAGATGGGCGAGTCGATATACAAGATGGAGCTTACCTATCAGGTTATCGGAGCAGCCGTTGCTGATGCACCGGACAAGAAATAAAGCAGTATAACAAAAATCACCTTCCGAAAAAGAAGGTGATTTTTTATTTACTTATGCTTTCTCCAGGTATTGGGTGCTAAGGTAAGCAGTATGGGGAATATCTCCAGTCTGCCCAGAAGCATTGCAACAGAGAGGATTATCTTGCTTACAGGACTGTAGAAGGAAAATCCGCCCGCAGGTCCTACCATACCGAGACCCGGACCGATGTTGTTGAAGCAAGCAACAACGGCGGTGAAGTTAGTCTCGATGATATTGCCCTCTCCTGCAATTATTGCCGCCTCTGCCACACCGTCAAGGCTGATGGCAATGAAGATGGCAATTATACATATCATATAGAGGGAGAAATAATTTGTGGTGGCAACAAGAGTGTCGTTATCAAGATTTTTACCCTCAAACTTGACTGTATTTACCGAACGGGGATGTATAAGCTTTTTTAGCTGTACTCTGATAGATTTTATAAGCAGTATAACACGGGAAATTTTAAGACCGCCCGCTGTGGAGTTGGCACAGGCACCGCTGAACATCAGTACAAAGAGTATTGCCTTTGACAGCTGAGGCCAGGTGTTGAAGTCGGCTGTGGCATAGCCTGTGGTGGACATTACCGTTCCCACCTGGAACACACCCTGTCGCAGAGCTTCGCCGAAGCTGTTGTCAAAGAGGGGCATAATGTTCAGGGTTACTGCTATTATGGATACCGAGGCTATTGCTAAATATATCCACGCCTCGGCACAGTGCTTAAGGTCCTTAAAGCGTCTTATAAGGGTGAAGTAATATACGTTGAAGTTAAGGCCAAAGAGGAACATAAATATGCCTATGACCCATTGGCTGTATGCGCTGTATGACTTAAGGCTGTCGCCCTTTATGCCAAAGCCGCCTGTACCTGCGGTGCCTACGGCGTGGACTATACTGTCATAGAGGTTCATATCTCCTGCCCAGAGGAGAGCGATCAGGATAAGTGTAAGTCCGATGTATATAAGGTAGAGCAGCTTTGCGGTATCACGGAGTCGGGGTACCAGCTTACCCATTGTGGGACCCGGCATCTCTGCCTTTAAGATGTGTATCGAACGGTCGGACACCGAGCTTGTCATTGCCACAACAAAAACAAGGATACCCATACCGCCTATCCAGTGGGTAAAGCTGCGCCAGAAGAGGATGCCCTTATATGAGCCTTGGTAAAGCTCATCTATGTTTGTCAGTATAGATGCACCTGTGGTGGTAAAGCCGCTGACCGTCTCAAAAAACGCATCAACATATGAGGGGATTGCACCCGAGATAACAAAGGGCAGCGCTCCTATAGCCGAAAAAACCACCCAGCTTAAGGCTACTATTATAAATCCCTCTCGGGCATAGATGGTCTTGTCACGGGGACGGGATACCCAGGTCAGGAACATCCCCAGAGAAAAGGCTATAGTTATAACTATGAGGAAGGCAATATAACAGTCTTCCTTATAGATGGCAGACACAATAAGGGGCAGTATCATAAGTAATGCCTCTATACATATCAGTCTGCCTGTAAAGTACAAAATTATCCTGCGGTTCATACCGTCACCGCCTTATTCGAATACATCGCCAAGAGCGGTTATTCTTCTGCCTGCGGCGATAACGATAACATGGTCATCTGGCAGTATAACGTCCATACCTGAGGGTATGATGGTCTTTCTGCCGCGGATTATACCTGCAATAAGGGTATTGTGGCGCAGGTGCAGATCCTTTAAGGGGATGTCAAGATAATCAAAGTCGTTTCTGACTATAAATTCAAGAGCCTCCGCCTTTTCATCCATAAGAGTATACAGGGTCTCCATCTCGGCACCTATAGACATTTCAAGGGCGCGGGCGTACTGACAGATACGGTCTGAGATTATCTTACGGGGAGAAACTATAGAGTCAAGACCTAATGTAAGAGCTAACTGACAGAGCTCGGGGCGGTTTATCTTGGTTATTATCTGGGGAACGTTTTTGGAGGATGCAAAGATAGAGAGCAGTATATTTTCCTCGTCCATACCGGTCAGGGATACGAAAGAGTCCATAGAGGTAAGTCCCTCTTCCATCAGCACCTCACGGGAGGCGGGGTCGCCGTTTATAACTACCGCCTCGGGCAGCTGCTCGCTGAAGGCTTGGCAACGGTTGATGTCCTTGTCGATTATCTTGACATTGGCACCGATATTGATAAGCATATCCGCAAGGTAGTAGGAGGTACGGTTGGCACCCACTATCATAACATTCTTGGTACGCTTACGCATAAGACCGAGCATCTTGAAGAGCTTTTCGCCCTCGGAGGCTGTTGCCGCCATACCGATACGGTCTCCCGAGCGAAGCACGAAGTTACCGTCGGGGATGTATACCTCGTCTCCGCGGCGTACCACGCAGATAAGGAACTTTGCCTTGTATTTCTGTCTCAGCTCCATAAGGGTCTTGTCTGCAAAGGCAGAGTTTTCGCGGAGCTTGAGCTCTATCATCTCAAAGCTGCGGCGGGAGAACGTTTCTATAGACATAGCGCCGGGGAGCTTTAAAATATTAAAAAGCTCCTTGGCACAAAGCAGCTCGGGGTTAAGAGACATGGACAGCTCTAAGTGCTGACGCATAAAGGAAAGACTGCTGTCATTATATTCGGGATTACGGATACGGGCTATGGTATGCTTTGCGCCCATCTTCTTTGCAAAAAAGCAGGCAAGCATATTCAGCTCGTCAGAGGCGGTCACCGCTGCAAAGAGCTCGCAGCCCTCAACGCCTGCCTCCTTGAGCACATCGCTGTCAGCACCGTTACCGCATATGCACATTACATCGTAGATGTTGGTCAGCTCGGTTATTGTGGCGGGATCGTTGTCTATTACCAGAACATCGTGTCCCTCGTTTACCAGATTTTCCAGTATCGCAGTGCCTATTCTGCCGCAGCCGACGATAATGATCTTCATAGCCTTCTCCTTATACAGAAATCATTTCACTCATTATACACCCAACATTCAGAAATTGCAATATTAATTTGATTTTGTCGGATATTTTTGGTATAATTATTGTAACCTTTCTTTATAATTTTACGCTTATATGGGTGAAGGGAGTGAGAATATGGATGACGCAAAAATAGTTGAGCTGTATCTTTGCCGTGACGAAAATGCAATCACCTATACTGCTGAGAAATACGGGAAAAGACTGCAGAATATTTCCTTTGGCATAGTGGGTGACCGTGAGACCGCCGAGGAATGTGAAAACGACACCTACAATGAGGCGTGGTGCTCTATTCCCCCAAGTGAGCCGAAGAATTATTTTTACGCCTTTCTATGCCGTATAATACGCAATATCTCCCTTGACCGATGCCGAAAAAGAGAAGCTCTTAAGCGTAAGGCCTATATAAGCGAACTGAGCCTTGAGCTTGAAAACTGTATCCCCTCTCCCGATGACTGCCAGCAGCGTATAGACGATTTGGTTTTTGGCGAAATGCTCAATAAATTTCTCGGAGATCTGTCGTCGGATAAGAGAAAAATATTTGTCAGGAGATATTTTTTCCTTGACAGTATAGAGAGTATTGCAGAGCGTTTTTGCGTGTCCGAGTCTAAGGTCAAGACCACACTTTTCCGCACGAGAAACGAGCTTAAAAATTTTCTTATAAAGGAGGGTTACGAACTGTGAGAGGAGAAAACTTTTTAGAAAAATTCGGACTTATAGATGAAAAATTTATCGAAGAATCCGAAGAAAAAACCAAAAGAAAAAACATAAAAATTCCGATACTTATTGCAGCCTGTTTTGTGCTGATCTTATTGGTTGCGGCACTGCCGTTTTTTAAGAGAGAAACACCGCACGATGCTAATAAAGTACATAATGCAGTTGATACCACCGAGCGAGATGATATCACTTATACACCGTCACAGGTCTACGACGGTATACCCTACAGCTCATTGAATATATCAGACACCGAGCTTGCCCCCGAGCTTAAAGGTATATACGGTGCTATGACGGGAGATATAGCCCCCTTTTACGAGGAATATATTGCCGATGCGGCAGCAGTTGTTGAGGGCAGAGTAACGGATGTCAGAATTAAAAATTATGAGTATACTACTGACTATGATAAATTTAAAGAGGGCGGAAGTACCCGCTACCTTTGGGATACGGTCGTATACGAAATAGAGGTTGAAAAGATATACAAGGGTGAGCTTGGTATAGAGACTCTTGTCATTGAGGACACCATACTTTTTGATTCTATGTTTTATCTTAAAGAGGGTCACCGATATGTTCTTCCCTTAACACAGACCACAGAGGACGTGGCCTACGGATTGTGGCAGGGAAATATTACCGAAGGCTCAAACAAAAAAGAGAGCATATATTCCTCCCTTTATCCCTATCATCCCGGGATAGAGATCACCGAGGACGGTTATTATCTTTTCCCGGATGACTGGACCACGCTTGCTTCATCCGATATAGCGGTTAAGGTAACTATGGATGAACCCTTTGGCTGCGGAACAGTATATTTCTATGAAAAAATGATGCTTATCGACAGCGTAAATTTTGAGAAATTATTTGAAAAAATCTTAACTAAATACAATTAAAACCAAAGGAACCGCATCTTGGCGGTTCCTTAAATTTATGTTGAAATTTGCAAAACGATATGCTATAATATTCTTGGTCCGAATACCGGGCCAAGGCTACCACAAACGGTAGGCGGTTAGCCCTCCACCATATGACGGAGGGTTCTTTTCCCTCCGATCTGCGGAAAGGAGGGCGATACCTATGATTACATACAGTGAGCTGTTTCAGTTTTGTCTTGTAATTTTAGCTGTATTGAGTTTAGTATTTAATGCTAAAAAGAAATAACCGCCCTCGACCAAAAGAAGCGGTTATTTCTATAAACTGTTAACTTTGGGCTAACCGTCTGCCGGTAGCCTTTTTCTATTGTCATTATAGCATATGAACCTTGATCTGTCAATAGTATGATTAGACCGAAGAAAACCGTAAGGTTTTCATCCTTAACTCCTAACTCCTAATTCCTAACTCCTAACTAAAATGTGACCCTCATCACCTTTCCCACCTTACCTGTAGATGGGTCAAGCTCAAAGAGTGCTCCGTTGACACGGAGATCGTTTTCGGCTATCTCAAACTTTGTGGGGAGCTTGGTGGTAAGCTTGTGGATTATACACTCGGTTTTTACACCAAGGATAGAATCGTGGGGGCCTGTCATACCGAGGTCGGTTATATATCCGCTACCGTGAGGTAATACCTGCTCGTCAGCTGTGGGGATATGGGTATGAGTGCCGTATATAACATTTATCCTGCCGTCAAAGTATCTGGCAAGGGCATATTTTTCGCTGGTGGTCTCGGCGTGGATATCAAGGGTGGCGATATCATAGTTGCCCTCCTCGCGTTTGAGTATGCGCTCCACCGTTTCAAAGGGGTCAGCTAAGGGCTCACCGTATATAACACCCATAACATTCATTACAAGCACGCGGTAGCCGTCGGCATCTGCTATGGTGTAGCCGTTACCGGGATTAGCTGAGGGGTAGTTTGCGGGACGGATGATACGCTCGCTTGTGTCCAGAAAATCTCTGAGATCCTTCTTTTGCCAGATATGGTTACCGCCGGTTATGACATCGGCTCCCGCATCAAGTATAGCCTCGGCATCGGCTCGGGAAAGTCCGTTGCCTACACTTGCGTTTTCGCCGTTGACCAGCACCAGGCTGACTCTCTCACGGGATACATAATCACGGAGCCTGGGTGCCATATATTCTATTGCCGCGGGACCTACAACGTCGCCTATGGCCAGTATTTTCATAGTTAAATAGCCTTTCAGTACAGAAAATAAATACGGCTCCCGAAATCGGGAGCCGTAATCGGGTTTTTCATAGAAAAGATATATAAAACGGAATACCGTATTGTTATCAGCTTGGTTCTATATAAATTATCTATTAATAAAAAGCTTTCGCTTATTTCGCATAATCTACAGCGCGGCTTTCTCGAATGACATTTATCTTGATCTGTCCGGGATATTCCAGCTCTGCTTCGATCTTCTTTACAATGTCGCGGGCAACCAGTACCATCTGATCGTCGTTGACCTCTTCGGGCTTGACCATGATTCTGATCTCACGGCCTGCCTGGATGGCGAAGGACTTTTCTACGCCGTCAAAGCTTGTTGCAATTTCTTCAAGCTTCTGCAATCTCTTGATATAATTTTCAAGATCCTCTCTGCGGGCGCCGGGACGGGCTGCGGAGATAGCGTCTGCCGCCTGTACTATCATAGCAACGATAGTTCTGGGCTCAACATCGCCGTGATGTGCCTCGATTGCGTGGAGCACATCCTTGTTTTCCTTGTGCTTCTTTGCGATATCGATACCGAGCTGTACATGAGAGCCCTCAAGCTCGCTGGTAAGAGCCTTACCGATATCATGGAGAAGACCTGCTCTCTTTGCAAGGGTGCTGTCTACGCCAAGCTCATCTGCTATGATGCCTGACAGGAACGCAACCTCAATAGAGTGTGTAAGTACATTCTGACCGTAGCTGGTACGGTAGCGTAAACGACCGAGAAGTCGTACAAGCTCGGGAGCGATGCCGTGGATACCTGTTTCAAATATCGCTTTATCGCCTGCCTGCTTGATTGCGGCATCAACATCTCTCTTTGCCTTTTCAACCATTTCCTCAATGCGGGCGGGATGTATACGTCCGTCGGAAATAAGCTTTTCAAGGGCAAGTCTTGCAACCTCGCGTCGTACGGGGTCAAAGCAGGAAAGAGTGATTGCCTCGGGTGTGTCATCAATAATAAGATCCACACCGGTCATGGTCTCAATGGTTCTGATGTTTCGTCCCTCACGGCCGATGATACGACCCTTCATATCATCGTTGGGGAGTGTTACAACAGATACTGTGGTTTCTGAAACGTGGTCTGCAGCACAGCGCTGAATTGCAAGAGCAACTATCTCACGGGCCTTCTGGTCAGCCTCGTCCTTAAGCTGGCTCTCGATCTCAACGATCTTCATAGCAGCCTCGTGCTTAACCTCCTCTTCGATACGGTTAACAAGCTCAGCCTTAGCCTCCTGTGCTGTGTAACCCGAGATCTTCTGGAGAAGCTCAAGCTCGGTAGCCTTCATCTTATCGAGCTCTTCGCCACGTTCGGTGTTTTCCTTGATCTTTTTGTTCAGTGTCTCTTCCTTCTTGTCGAGATTCTCGATCTTGCGGTCAAGAGTTTCTTCTCTGGATGCCACGCGGTTTTCCATCTTGGAAATTTCCTTACGGCGCTCCTTGAGCTCGCGCTCTGACTCGTTCTTCTGCTTGAGGATCTCTTCCTTTGCTTCAAGCAAGGCTTCCTTTTTCTTGGATTCGGCTAACTTTTCGCCTTCCTCTAAGATCTTCTTGGCCTGTGCCTCTGCGGAGCCTATCTTAGCCTCGGCTACCTTCTTGCGGTATACGATACCGATAAGAATACCGATTACTAAAGCGACAAGAAATGCAGCAATTACACTGACGATCAAAATCCATATCTGATCCAATTTTGCACCTCCTTATTCAATTTTCAAAATTATGTTATTGCATAAACGCATAATGCGAACAATACAAAACAATATACAAACCTATTTTATCTTATTTCATATCATATGTCAAGGGAAAATGTAAAAAAACCGTCACAAATTTGCAACGGTTTGTTGTTATTTTATGCCTTCGCCAGTCTTACAATATCCCCCACACCGTCAAGGACAACGGTGGGCTTGTATCCGTAGGTCTTTATTGTTTCGCTGTTTGAAACACCCGAGAGCACCAGCACCGTGGACATACCGCGTTCAAGACCCGATATGATATCGGTATCCATACGGTCGCCTACCATTACCGCCTCTGCCGAATGACAGCCAAGGAGCTTAAGGCCTGTGTGCATCATAAGGGGATTGGGCTTACCGCAATAGTAAGCCTGTCTGCCTGTTGCCATCTCTATGGGAGCAACAAGAGCCTTGCAGGCAGGGGTTATGCCGTTTTCTATGGGCGCGGATACATCCGAGTTACAGCCGATGAGCTTTGCTCCGCCCATAACCAGATTTACCGCCTTTGTAAGGGTATCAAGGGAGTATGCCTTGCCCTCACCCACCACAACATAGTCGGGGTTGACATCGTTCATGGTGATGCCCGCATCATAGAGGGCATTAAAGAGGCCTGCCTCGCCTATGGCATACACAGAGCATCCGGGGGACTGCTCCTTTAAGAAGGCCGCAGTTGCAAGGGCGCTTGTGTAAAAATGCTTTTCGGGAATATCAAGACCCAGACGCGCCATCTTCTGCTGGAGCTCACGGGGTGTCTGTCCCGAGTTGTTGGTAAGGAACAAAAATTCCTTCTTTTCCTCACGGAGCCAGTTTATAAACTCTACCACTCCGGGAAGAAGCTTGTTTCCGTGATACAGAACACCGTCCATATCGCATATAAAGCCTTTTTTGCTGTTAAAATCTATCATACCTGACCTCATTTTATCATTTCAAAATCACTTGCAGGATGCTTACATATGGGACAGATATAGTCCTCGGGCAGGGTGTCGCCGTCATATGTAAAGCTGCATATCTTGCACACATAGCCCTTTGCCTTTTTGGGAGCCTTGGGCTTTACGTTTTTGTGATAGTAGCTGTAGGTCATAGACTCATCGTCGTTTACAACGTAGGAATCTGTCACCTTGCATATAAACATTGTGTGGCTGCCGAGATCCGCTGAGGCTGTTATCTCAAGGCAGAGAACAGCGTTGATATATTCTGTGATGCCTGCAAGCCCGTTTTCGGTACGGAATACCACACCGTCGGCAAATTTATCGGTATCTCTGCCACTGCAAAATCCGTATTTTTCAAACACCGAGAAGGGAGCTTTTTCGCTTAAGCAGTTTACGTTGAGCTTGCCTGTGGATTTGATGATGTCGTGACTGTAGTTTGCCTTGTTTACAGACACCGCCAGCTTGTCATCCGCTACCTGCATAACGGTGTTGACGATAAGTGCGTTATCCTTGCTTTCGTCCTTTACGGTCACTATATAAAGACCGTAGCCTATTTTATGTAATGCGCTCATAGGTTTCTCCTTTACAGAAGTTTTTGTATTTCGGGGAAGGGTCCCAATGCCTGTTTTAAAATTCCGTGCATATGAGCTATTGCCACACCGTAGTTGACAATAGGTGTACCCTGTGCCTTGGCTGCAGATATACGGCGCTTCATTTCCTTTTCGTTAAGCATACAGCCGCCGCAATGGACTATAAGAGCATAGCCGGACAGATCCTCGGGGAACTCGCCCCCTGAGGTGAAGTCAAATTCTATCTCTTCTCCACAGAAGTCCCTGATCCAGCCGGGCATCTTGACAGTGCCTATATCGTTGCACTGTCTGTGGTGGGTACAGCCCTCGGATATAAGTATTCTATCAGATTTTTTCAGCTTTTGCAAGAGGGAAGCGCCCTTTACCAGTTCTTCAAGCTCTCCCTTGTATCTTGCAAAGAGGATAGAAAAGGAGGTAAGTGTAATATCATCGGGTAAAATTTTTGCAACCTTACCGAAAACCTGCGAGTCTGTTATGACAAGTTTAGGCTTCACCGATTCAAGGGTCTGCTTTAATTCCTCAGGCTGGCATACCACCGCAATACAGCCGTGGTCAATTATCTCACGGATGGTGTTTTGCTGGGGGAGGATAAGTCTGCCCTTGGGTGCTGACTCGTCTATAGGGGTGACAAGGACAACCGTATCACCCTTGGTCAGTAGATCCGCAACGATATATTTTTCTTCTGTTTTGGGGTTGAGGGATGCTATCTTTTCCTTTAACTCATTTATGCTTTCGCCTGTGAGAGCAGAAACGCATATCTCGTTTGCCTTAGTTTCTCTTTTTGCTATATCGCACTTGTTATAAGCTATGATATATGGCAGCTTTGCTTCCTCAAAATATGATATAAGCTGTCTGTCAAATTCGGTTAATTCTCTTGTTGCATCGGCTACAAGTACGGCGATATCGGTTTTGGCAAGTATCTGCCTTGCCTTTTTGACACGAAGCTCACCAAGATCTCCCTCGTCATCAATTCCGGGGGTGTCGATTATAACAACGGGGCCGAGAGGTAAAAGCTCCATAGCCTTTGTTACAGGGTCGGTGGTGGTTCCCTTGACATCGGATACCACCGAAAGCGACTGCCCCGTGACCGCGTTGACAAGACTACTCTTGCCCGCATTTCTCATTCCGAAAAAGCCTATATGGATTCTTTCGGCATTAGGTGTAGAATTTAAACTCATAATTAAAACCTGAAATCGCGTCTGTTGGAATTTTTAATATCTTCTATATTTTTCTTTGCTATCTCCTTGACCTTTTCGGCAGTTACCTTGCCAAGCTCTTTTTCGATAAGCTCAAAGCCTACCTTCTTGGTTTCCTCGCTTGCATAGTCCACAAGGTACTCGGTGAGGGTCATCAGAGCATTGGGGTGACAGCAGTTGATTATCTGTCCCGACTTACACAGGCTCATAAAGCGGTCGCCTGTTCTGCCCTCGCGGTAGCAAGCGGTACAGAATGAAGGAATATGGCCGTTCTCCATTAACCAGCGCACAACCTCGTCAAGGGTTCTCTGGTCGGATACATCAAACTGCTCTGTATCGGTGGGTCTTACCTCCTCGGTGTAGCCGCCTACAGAGGTACGGCTGCCACCGCTGACCTGAGAGATTCCGCGGTGCAGAAGCTTGGTACGAACCGCCTCGGTCTCACGGGTGGAGATTATCATTCCGGTATAGGGAACAGCAAGACGGATGCAAGCGGTGATCTTTTCAAAAATATCATCGGATATAGAGTTGTCAAAGGCATCGGGGTCGATGTCGTCTGCTCTCTTTATACGGGGAACGCTTATGGTATGGGGGCCTACACCGTGAACAGCCTCGAGGTGCTCTGCGTGCATCAGAAGTCCCGCGAACTCGTACTTATAAAGCTCAAGTCCAAAGAGAACTCCCAAGCCCACATCGTCTATACCACCCTCCATGGCTCTGTCCATAGCCTCGGTGTGATAAGCATAGTTGTGCTTGGGGCCTGTGGGATGGAGCTTGAGGTAGCTTTCCTTGTGATATGTCTCCTGGAACAGGATGTATGTACCGATACCCGCATCCTTAAGCTTACGGTAGTTTTCTACGGTGGTAGCGGCAATATTAACATTAACACGGCGGATAGCACCGTTCTTGTGGTTTACCGAGTAGATGGTGTTGATGCACTCAAGTATATATTCTATGGGGTTGTTGACGGGGTCCTCGCCTGCCTCAATAGCTAAACGCTTATGACCCATATCCTGAAGTGCAATAACCTCTGCCTTTACCTCCTCCTGAGTCAGCTTTTTACGGCAGATGTGCTTGTTCTGATAATGGTAGGGACAGTAAACACAGCCGTTGACACAGTAGTTGGAAAGATAGAGGGGAGCGAACATTACTATACGGTTGCCGTAGAATGCAAGCTTAATCTCCTCTGCTATCTTATATATCTCCTCGATCTTTTCGGGGATATCGCAGGCAAGAAGCACCGATGCCTCGCGGTGGGTAAGACCCTCGCAGGTAACACCGTTGCCGTTCTTTTTGGGTCTTGCCTTTTCAAGGATAGAGTCGATAAGCTCGATGTTGTCCTTGTTTTCTTCGGCATACTTTAAGGTGTCAAGTATCTCGCCGTCGTGTATAAATTCTTCTGCCTTTAATGATTTGGGATTGTAGATTGCCATGGTTTACTCCTTTATTGAGTCTCCCCGGTCGAGTGTTACCTCGTAACCGATGGTCGACATAAGCTCTTTTAGTTTATTTAATTCCTTTGCCGACTCGGCTCCCGAGTGGAGCTTGTTGTCGTAAAGGGTGTATTTAGATTTTGCGTCCTCGGGACTCAGGTTGGGCATAACAACGTTTGCACCCGCAAGGATTCCCAACTGCCTGCCTTCGGGATGGATGGTACCCAGAGCCGTGGTAGAGGGGAGAAGAATATGGGGATGGATAAGTCTTACTATTGATAAGAGATAGCAGGTCAATTCAAGACTGCCGTTCTTTTCATCCTTAAAGGGAGTGTCCTTGTGTGATATAAAGGGTCCTATACCGCACATATCGGGACAGAACTCTTCGATAAACTTAAGATCCTTTGCTATATGCCTGTCGGTCTGACAGGGTGAGCCTACCATAAATCCGCAGCCTACCTGATAACCCAGCTCCTTGAGATCCCTTAGGCATCTCATACGGTTGTCAAGGGATAATTCCTTTGGGTGGAGTATAGAATAATGCTCGCTGTCGGCTGTTTCGTGCCGAAGCAGATATCTGTCTGCGCCTGCTTCTCTCAATGCCTTGTAGCTTTGGTAGCTGCGTTCACCCATAGACAGGGTCACAGCCTTTTGGGGATAACGGTTTTTGATCTCCCTGACTATGTCGCAGAGGACCCCGTCTGTAAAATATCCGTCCTCGCCGCCCTGCAGCACAAAGGTGGAATAGCCTATCCTGTCTCCGTCCTCACAGCAGGCAAGGATCTCTTCCTTTGTCAGTCGGTAACGCTGACAGCTCTTGTTTGAACGACGTATTCCGCAGTACAGGCAGTCGTTTTTGCAGATATTTGATATCTCGATAAGCCCTCTGACGAATATCCTGTTGCCGTAGACCTCCTTTGCACGCTGTCTTGCAAGCTCTGACAGCCTTGCGGCTGCTTCTTCGGTACGGTTGGTTATGAGAAGCTCGTATTCGTCTAAGGTGAGGCTTCTTGTGTTGTATAATTTTTCTATTAATTTAATCATCAGTTATAACCGAAGAATAAGCGGTCTTGACGCTGACACCCTTGAGCTTTCCTATCTTACCCGACAGAGCCGAAATAGAGTCCTGGGGAGCATCAAGAGCTACACTTATTATACTTATTCCTTTTTCCTTGTAGGGAACACCCATTCTGCCGATGATATATTCTCCGTACTCGGAGAGTATAGAGTTAAGGGCATCGGCAGACTCCCTTGCTTCTACTATTATGCTCATTACTGCTACTCTTGACATATATCCTCCGGACAATTCTCAATTCTCAATTCTCAATTCTCAATTAAGAGTTGGATAAAATACTTTAAAACAAAAATCGCACACCAAAGGTGCGCGAAAATATAGTTATCCCGTATATAAACACTATATAAATCCTTGCACCTTTTGACTCAGAAGTTTCTTTATCATTAGGAACTATAATCATATTACCATACTACCGTGTTTTTGTCAATAAAATTCTATTGACAAAAGAAGATCAATATGCTATAATACATTTAACATTTAAGTTAAATGTTAAAGGAGGAAATATGGGACTGCAAAATACACTTAAAGCCTTGTCTGACCCTACCCGCCGCGAGATACTTAATCTTTTAAAGAAGGGCAGAATGTCGGCAGGGGAGATAGTTGATAAATTCCCCGTGACAGGAGCCAGTATATCAAGACACTTGTCTGTGCTGAAGGAAGCGGATCTTATACGGGACACACGAGAAGGAAAATTTATTTACTATGATCTTAACACCTCTGTGCTGGAGGAGATAATGCTCTGGCTTGGTGATCTGAAAGGAGATAATAATGAAGTTCAATAAGGTATTATTAATTATAACCTCTCTGCTTATACTTCTGCCTATATTGGTAGGCGTGTTCACTTGGGATATGCTGCCTCGGCAGATGGCGACCCATTGGGGTATATCGGGAGAAGCGGACGGCTGGAGTACAAGAGCTGTTGCGGTATTTGTGCCTCCCGTAGCTCTTCTGGTGATCAACTGGATATGTATACTTATATCAAAGCTTGACCGTTCCAATAAGGAGCAGAACCCCAAGGCATACAATATGGTGCTTTGTATAATGCCTATGATTTCTTGGTTTGTTAACGGTATAATGTATGCAGTTACATTTGGCTTTAAGTTCAATATGTTTTCTCTGATGGTGGGTGTCTTTGCACTTGCGTTTATTATCATAGGTAACTATATGCCCAAGATCAAGCAGAACAGAACATTGGGCATCAAGCTGCCCTGGACCCTTGAAAGCGAGGAAAACTGGAACGCTACCCACCGTTTTGCAGGTAAGGTATGGTTTGTGGGAGGAATTTTGTGTCTTGGATGCGTATTTGTACCCGAAAAGGCAGGAATGTATGTTCTCCCCTCTCTGTTGGCAGTTTTGATCCTCATACCTACGGTGTATTCATATATGTTTAATCAAAAAGAAAAAAAGGAAGGCAAGACAACAGTGAAAAATAAAAAGCTTATAAAGTACTATGTTATTATCGGTATATTCCTTGCGGTAGTTCTTGCGGGAGTTGCATTTGTTACATTTACGGGGGATATTGATATCACCTACAACGACGATGGATTTGTGATAGACTCTATGTTTATGAGTCCCTATGAGGTCAAGTACAGCGATATCGGCGGTACCGAGTACAGCGAGACCTATATCGAGGGTCAGAAGGTAATGGGTTTCAACTCAGCAAAGCTGCTTATGGGTACCTTCAAAAACGATAAGTACGGTAACTATCAGCGCTACACCTACACAGGCAACAACGGATTTATAATCATCGAGACCATGGATGAAAAGTATATTATTATCGGAGCAAAGAATATTGAAGCTACAAGAGAGCTTTATAATGAGCTTACAGATAAAATAGCGGGAGAATAAAATATAACACGGTGCAGATTTTTGTTGTGCCCCAATTTGTGCGGACAGCACAAAAAAACACCCCTATAGTATAATCTATTAAGTTTTAAGCAACATACTGACTTCGCTTTTCAAGCGGAGTCAGTTTTGTTTTAGTTTGAATTCTTTCGTTGTTGTAGAAGTA
>JAFYLH010000033.1 GCA_017537175.1 Clostridia bacterium
CTCTGCTCTACCAACTGAGCTACAGAGGCATATTGTCGGTTATTACCGACAAATGCTTTATGGCGACCCGGAAGGGGCTCGAACCCTCGACCTCTAGCGTGACAGGCTAGCGCTCTAACCAACTGAGCTACCAGGCCATAGCGAAGGACGGTATTCCATCCCTCACCCCTCAACCGAAGTCAAGGGAAATGTGGTGGGAACAATAGGGCTCGAACCTATGACCCTCTGCTTGTAAGGCAGATGCTCTCCCAGCTGAGCTATGCTCCCACATACACCGTCGCGATACACTGTATCAGCGACGGATGTTATTATAACAGATTGATATCTGTTTGTCAACCCTTTTTTTATATTTTTTGAAAAGTTTTTTATACTTGAAATATTACGCATTTCATGTGATGCATTAGGACACCCCCCTGCCCTACAGCGTACAGTTCGGGTGCGGTGACTTGCCGCTTTTAAATTATAGTTGTTTTATACATTTGCACACAAAGAACCACTTGTCCGAGTTGTCACTAATGACCGAACGGTCATAGCCGCCATAGATATCAAGCAGCTCAAAGCCTGTCTTTGCAATGAGTCTTTTTAAGGTGCTCATGGAATAGCATTTTTCCCTCTGCTCCTCGTCATATCTCTCGTAGCTTCCGTCCTCGTTTTCGCAAAAGAGGCTCAGTACAAAATCGCAGGTCTTATTCTTCTCATTATAGAAGTTCTGCCAGGCAAGCAGCACGCCATCTTCTTCAAGAACATAGTCGTGGCGGGCATAACCTTCTTCAAAGCGGCGCGGTGTATTCACATCAAAAATGAATATTCCGTCGGGAACAAGATAGTTATGCACAAGCGAAAAGCATTTTTCTACATCTGCCGTCTTTAAAAGATAATTGATACTGTCAAGACAGCACACACAGGCGTCTACCGTACCGTAAAGCTCAAACTCACGCATATCCTGACAGAGATAGAGTATACCCTTGGGGTCCGCCAGCTCCTCCTGTCTTGCCACCATAAGCATATCGGCAGAAAGATCTACACCCGTCATATCAAAGCCCCGGTCTGCAAGAAGTCTGGTCAGCTTACCCGTACCGCAGGCAAGGTCAAGGACAAGCTCGGTTTTTTCTATTCCCTTTTCTCTGATTATATCGGTCAAAAAATCGGCAAAGGCTTCATAATCCACCTCGGAATTAAGAAGCTCATAATATCTTGATATTACCGAATACTGCTCATTCATCCTTATCTTCCAATCTGTTAAAGACAATATCGTAGCCGTCGTTACCGTACTTAAGAGACCTGTTGACACGGCTGATGGTAGCGCTGGAAAGTCCTGTCTCCTTGACTATGGTGGAATACACGGCATTTTCCTTGAGCATTCTTGCCGCCTTCATGCGTTTGCTCATCTCCTTAAGCTCGGCTACCGTACAAAGGTCACCGAAAAAGGCATAGCATTCCTCTTCACTTTCAAGCTTCAATATACACTCAAAAAGAAAATCGATGTTTTCGTCTCTGATTCTGTCGATCATATCTACCTCGCTAAAATATTACTGTTTAACATTTTAACACATTAAAGTCCTAAAGTAAAGAGTTTTTGAATAATAATTTTGAAATATCTTCAGGCGAAGCACCGAAAATATATCTCTGTATATCGTATTTTGACAGGTGCTCCAAAATATCATTATATTCGTATCGCACACCCTTAAGGCTGTCGGTAAGCTCGGATATATCCCCATTGCCGAAAAAGTCGCCCGTGAGCTTAACTTCATTAATTATACCGCGGTCGGTGTTGATATGCGCCTCTACACTTCCGTAAGAAAATCTCTGTCTTACGGTAAGACTGTACTCCTTGCTTCTGCCCCATATCCATTCCCAGGTGGCAAATTTTTCACAGCGGAGCTTGTTTATCTCACAAAGCTCGGCATGGGTAAAGCTTCTTCTTTCACCCTCAAAATCGGCTTCAACAGCGGACATGAACTCGCATACATCCATATCGGTATCCATAAGATCCTTAATGTTGGCAATACGGCTGCGAACGCTTTTGATCCCCTTGCTTTGCAGCTTTGAGGGGTCGACCCTCAGCACCCCCGCAACCTTTGACAGATCTGCGGAATACAAAAGTGTTCCGTGGTGAAGCACCTTGCCGTTGCGCACACACTGGGCATTACCCGAGACCTTTTTACCGTCGATAAGAATATCGTTTCGTCCCGAAAGCTCGGCGGACAGACCCATTTTGTTAAGGCTGTTGATTATGGGCTGAGTATATCTCTTAAAATCTATTCCCTTTCCGTCCGAGGGGATGATAAAGGAAAAGTTGACATTACCCAGATCGTGGAATACCGCACCGCCCCCTGTAAGACGTCGGGACACCGTAATGCCGTGAGAGTCGGCATATTCTCTGTCCACCTCTGCATATGCGTTCTGATTATTACCTATGACCACGGTTCTGTCGTTACGCCAAAGCATAAAAACATCCTCGTCGCAATTATCAATAAGATACTGCTCTGCGGCGAGGTTGAAGTATGGGTCTGTGCTTTTGTTCTGTATGATTACCATAAAGACATCCTTTCTGATCAGAAGTCGTTTTTATTAAAACCTATGTCAAAAAGTTCCTGCATTCTTTGTGTCTGTTCTGTAAGATAAAGGTATGCAAACATAACCTCAAGGCCTGTTGCCTTGCGGTAGTCTGCCGCTGTTGCGTTCTTGGGTTTAGACATAGTATGGTTGTTACGCCCTCTTTTGAACCAAGCAAGCTCCTCCTCGGTCAGGTGAGGCTCCATACGGTCAAAGGCCTCGCTCTGGGAGGATGCCTTGACATATTGCAAAGCTATTTTATTCATCTCGCCGGCGTTAGCCATACCCTTATTTACAAGGGTTGTCCTGGTTATAAGCTCAAGAACGCTGTCTCCTAAATATGCAAGAGCCGAGGGGCTCATTTCGTTTATCTGCATAGTATACTCCATGTTAGCTCAGCTATAGGGTGATATCCCTCCACCATCGCCTTGGCGATGGTCCCCCTCCCTTTAGGCAAGGGAGGCTTATCATCACTCTACTTTAAAATCATTTAAAGTATACCACAAAAACAAACTTTATGCAAGACCGAAATATCTGTTGATACCGAGATAGAGGCCCTGGGCAAAGAGCTGTGGATTTTCGCTCATAAGTGCCGCATCTCCCGGGTTAGTTATAAACCCAAGCTCTATAAGGGTCGCGGGCATACGGGTACGGCGCAGTACATACAGAGAGGGTCGGGCAAAAACACCTCTGTCGGGCAAGCCCGTTATATCCGACAGTCCCGTGAGTATGCTTTTTGCAAGCTGCTCTGCCGTACCTCCAAGGCTGTAAACATATCCCTCGCTTCCGCTTGCACTTATGATAGAGGAAGCATTGGCATGAAGACTGATAAAGTAATCCGCTCCCCAGCTGTTTGCCATATCCACACGGGCTCTGAGACTCTCGGCGTTTGTTGTACCAAGCTGTGTTTCGGGTGAGGGTCGGGACAGCATGACCTCGTAGTTTGGATCAGCGGCAAGAAGTAATGCAAGTCTGCGTCCTATCTCATATGTAAGATCCTGTTCCCGTAGTCCCTGTCCCTCTGCCCCTGCATTTGGGTTTTGGGGATTATGTCCCTGATCTATAAAAATTTTTATCGCCATATTATTACCTCCGTATTTACATTTTATTCTCCTTGTGGTAAAATAGTGCTATGGAATTTGTAAAGATAAGAAGATTACTCAGCTATGCCCGACGCTGTGTAGATGATTATAATATGATAGAAGAGGGCGACAAAATAGCGGTGGGTCTGTCGGGCGGCAAGGATTCGGCGGCTCTGCTGTGTACCCTGCGCGACCTTAAGATATTCTATCCCAAGAAATTTGAGGTAATGGCCATAACGGTAGATATGGGCTTTGAGGGTGCGGATTATACAAAGGCAGAAGAGTTCTGCCGTGAAGCGGGAATTGAATATGTAGTCAAAAGGACTAACCTTGCAGAGGTTATTTTTGATATAAGAAAGGAGTCTAATCCCTGCTCGCTCTGTGCCAAGATGCGCCGCGGTATCTTAAATGAGGCGGCAAAGGAGCTTGGCTGTAACAAGGTGGCTTTAGGTCATCACTTTGACGATGTGGTAGATACCTTTATGCTCAACCTTATACACGAAGGGCGTATTGCCTCATTTTCGCCGGTCACATATCTTTCGAGAACGGATATCACGGTCATAAGACCCCTGAGCTACGCTCCCGAAAAGGATATAAAGTATTTTGTAAGACATAACGATCTGCCTGTTTCTCCCAGCCTTTGTCCCGAGGACAAGCACACCGAACGGGAGAATATGAAGCAGATGATAGATGACCTTGACCGTAATTTCAAGGGAGTAAGGCACCGTATATTCGGTGCGTTGCAGAAGCAGGATATCTCCGGATGGGGAAAGGAAAACACCAAGTCAGATGATTGACTTGGTGTTTTCAGCTAAATTCGGCTTTGCCGAGCTGAATTTGCTACGCAAGCTAAATTTCTAAAGAAGCTAAATTTGCCTACGGCAAGCTATATGCCGAATTCAATTTAGCTGCACGAAGTGCTATTTAGCTATTGCGTAAGCAATTATTTAGCTGTGAGCATAGCGAACAATTTAGCTAATAACAAAAAGCAGTTCTACCGAACTGCTTTTTGTTATTTCTCCATCATATGAACATTGATATGGTCGTAGGTCATCTCGACTCCGTCGGCATCAAAGCCGACTTTTATCTGCTCGTTTAGGGCATAGTATACCTTCCAATAGTCCTCCGAGCGGCACCAGACACGGACATCGTAGGAAACAGCACTTGCACCGTATTCCTTAACACCGATAAAGGGCTCGGGATCTGTCATTATACCCTCAACCTTACCAAAGCTTTTGGTAATGCTCTTTCTCACCTGATCTGCGGTATTGTCATAGGAGGCGGACACAACAAGATCAACGCGGCGGGTATCCTCGCGGGTATAGTTGATAATATTAGACACGCTGACCTCGTGATTAGGTATATAGATTATCTTGTTATCACCTGTTCTGATACGGGTATGCATAAAGCCCACCCGCTTGACCGTACCCGTCTTGCCCGCTATCTCTATAACATCCCCGTCCTTAAAGGGGCCGCTCATAAGGATAACAAAGCCGCTGAGCAGGTTGGACAGCATATCCTGTACTGCAAGGGACAACGCCAGACCTACCACGCTAAGCACCGCTACAAGAGAGCTTACCGATATACCTATGATATCACAGCATATGATAATGGCTATAAACAGCATTGCGATCCTTGAAACGGTAACTATAAATCCAACGCCTGATGGGTCGATCTTCATTTTTTGGGCAGTACGCCTTACAAATTTAAGCAGTATCTTGATAATGATAAGGCAGACAAGAAATACTCCGACGGCTATAAGAACATTCAATACCGTCAGCTCGTCCTTACCAAAGTCAAGTATTTTTTTTAGAATTTCCATATATGCTCTCAGGTAAATGCAATATCGCGATTTGATATCTTATATCTGGGGGCGGCAAGGATATGCTCCATAGCCTCTGCCCACTTTTGATAATGCTCGGTGGTCTTGTGGAACTCTATAGCCTCCTTGTCACGGAACACCTCGTAGAGTGTGAATTTGCAGGGCTCATCCGCATTTTGGAGAACATCAAAGCGCACATTGCCCTCTTCCTTGATTGAATTTTGGTGATTGTAACGGCAGATCTCTATCATCTCGTCGATACATTTTTCCTTTGCTTCAAGCATTACAAGATTTACGATCATTTTTATTACTCCTTATATATTTTATTATATCTATTACCTGCCATACACAGGTAAGTATCAAAAGTCCCATAAGCACAAAGAACAAAGCTCTTGTGTTCATTATTCTGAAGGCTGCACAAAGGGTCGCATAGCCCACAGTTACCGTTTGCAAAGCCATTGTG
Organism: Clostridia bacterium; assembly: GCA_017537175.1. Classification (GTDB taxonomy): domain Bacteria; phylum Bacillota; class Clostridia; order Oscillospirales; family CAG-272; genus RGIG7300. The sequence goes on from JAFYLH010000033.1 coordinate 5,924, forward strand.
GAGATACTGTACATATCAAGCACACACGAAATTGCATATATCAGGCAGAGCAAGGGTACTGCATAGCAAACAGCAAATCTGTCAAAAAAGCTTAATTGTATAATGAAATATGACAGAATTACCGTAAGTAACATGAACGATACTGTCAGCATCAGTCCAAGGGATATATTGATCCACCCCTTAGTCCCCTTTTTGTTCAGATCCTTTATCACCACAGTAAAGGCAATTGCGATCAAAAAGAATGCAAGCGCGGATGTAGTCAGCGCCATTTCGGTGGGATCAAAAAGTCTGTACAGTCTTGGGATTACAATAAAGTAGCAGCAGCTTACCCAAACCGCCAAAAGGCTGTAGCGGGACAGCGTAGGGCTAAGCATATTTGACATCCACAAAGCCAAGGGCAGCACCGCCGAGGGCAAAAGCACAAAGTACCAAAGCATACTCTTTGCCGAAATGCTTATGCCACCAACGAAGCTGTAGGGTGTATAGTTGATACAGGCTATACACACCGCAGCTCCAAAAATCACTGCCAACAGTGCCAGTATTATATAAACAAAGCCCCTCTGCAGCTTAGTTGCTTCAGTCATTGCGTTCGATTGCCTTGTCTATAGCGCGGGCAAGCTGGTCACCGCAGGAGGTGGGCTTAAAGCCGCAGGTATTACCACGCAGCAACTCTGCTACCTTTGTTGCCTCCATTCCCTCGCAAAGCTTTGATATAGCCTTAAGGTTACCGTCACAGCCACCCATAAAGCGGACATTTTTCACCTTGCCGTCCTCTATTGAAAAATATATCTCTCTTGAGCAGGTTCCCTGTGTCTTGTATGAATAATCCATTTTTATCTACCTCTTTCGTTAAATATAGTTGTCAGGTCATCTAATATATCGTGGGGGAGCATTGTCTGCTGTGACAGACGCTTTGCGCACCTGTCGGCACTTACTCCGTGAAGCACCGTGCCGCATACCGCCGCATCATAGCTGCTCATACCCTGTGCGCGAAATGATGCTATCATGCCCGCAAGTACATCTCCGCTGCCGCCGCGGGCGAGTCCCGGGTTACCGTAACGGCTTATTGCAGCCTCTCTGTCCGGACAGGCGATAACGGTTTGGTGATCCTTTAACACCACCGTTACCTTGTATCTGTCGGCAAAATACTTGGCATGCTTTTCGGGGTCTGATTTAATTTCGGATATACTTATACCCGTAAGGCGGGAAAACTCGCCTATATGGGGTGTTATGATAGTTGCGTTTGGTATATCCTCTACCCTGATATTATTAAGTCCGTCGGCATCAAGTACCATAGGAACAGGACAGCTTTTGACAATATCCGTTACCCCTTCATCCTTGCCTAAGCCGCAGCCGCAAAGCACAGCCGTGAGCTTTGGAATATTGCTGACATCAAGCTCATCCCTTGGCAGAAAGGTAGCTTCGGGAAGCATTGCGGCAACGGTCTGTATAACCTCCTCGCAGGAGCATACCGTAAGTATTCCAACCCCTGTACGCAGGGCTCCCATAGAGGACAGCACCGCCGCTCCTCTGTAATATTTACAGCCCACCACAGACAAAAGTCTGCCGTAGCTGCCTTTGTTTGAGTCCTCTGCCCTTTTGGGCAGGATGTCAAAGACATCATTTAAAGTTAATTCTTTCATAGCCGTATTTTAGCATATAAATGCCTAAATTTCAATACCACTTGAAATTATTCTTGATTTGTTATACAATTATTATATGAAGATTACAAGACTTGATTATTATGACAAATTCAAATGCATAGCCGACAGATGCACCGACTCCTGCTGTATCGGATGGGAAATCGATATAGATCCCGAAACACTTGCGATATACCAAAAGGAAGAGGGCGAGCTTGGCGAGAAGCTTAAGATGAATATACATAACGGCTCATTTATACTAACCGAGGATGAGCGCTGTCCTTTTTTACAGACCGACGGACTGTGCGAGCTTATATGCCGTAAGGGCGATGGCTTTCTCTGTGAGATATGCCGTGAGCATCCCCGATACTATGAGTATTGCGATGACCATATTGATATGGGCGTGGGGTTGTGTTGTGAAGAAGCCTGCAGACTTCTGTTTTCTGAAAAACACCCTCTTGAGCTTATAACCGAGGGCGAGGGTAAGCTTGACGAAGATACCCTGGAGCTGCTTACCTTAAGAGCAGAGCTTATTAAAAAAGTACAGGATGCAAGCAATTCTCTTGACGAGCTTTTCTTTTCTCTTGACAAAAACATATTTCAGTTTTGGGATGCCTTTGAGCCCTATGATGACAGGTGGAGCATAACCACCGAGCATATAAAGGAGTGTTTTGACCGTCTTGTTGCAAAGCAGGCTGAATTTGATGCCTATATGAAAAAAAGAAGCTGTGAGTACAGGCATTTGGCTGTTTATCTGCTTCACCGATATTTTATGAGGTCTCAGTACTGCGCTCCCTCGGTAATACTGAGAGGTATATCTCTTTATATGAAGACCCAGTATCTGTGGGATCTGTATGTATATCATACTACGGGAAAATTTGACTCTGCTGACCGTATAGACACGGCAAAGTATATCTCAAAGCAGATAGAATACAGCGAAGAAAATATTGATATGTTATTCTACGGCGCGTAGGGGAGGCGTTTTGCCTCTCGTCATAGCAGTATACGGAGAAACGATTATGGAAATAAAGCCTATTGCTTATATAAAAAACGATTTTGATACCAAGTTCGGTGTTCCGCGGCAAAGCGGTCTTGCGGATGTGCTGTCAAGGATAGTCTTTGAAAAGGAGTACCGTGACCCAAATGCTCTGAGAGGAATTGAGGAGTTCTCTCACCTTTGGTTGATATGGGAGTTCACCGAGTTTTCAAATAAGGCTTGGTCCCCCATGGTGCGTCCTCCAAGGCTTGGCGGTAACACCCGTATAGGTGTTTTTGCTACCCGTTCCCCCAACAGGCCTAACAATTTAGGACTTACCCTTGTAAAGCTGATAGAGGTTGACGGCTGTGAGCTTGTAGTGTCGGGAGCCGATCTTATAAACGGCACACCCATATATGACATCAAGCCTTATCTGCCTGCCTTTGAGTCTGTGCCCGAGGCTGCAGGCGGCTTTGCCGATGACTTCAAGGATTTTGCACTTAAGGTAGAATATGACCAAGCGGTATTAAATAAGCTCCCGGAGAAAAAGAGAGCTTCCCTGCTCGACATACTCAAAGGAGACCCCCGCCCCTCCTATCAGGATGACCCGGAGAGAATTTACGGATTTGGGTATGGGGGGTATGAGATTAAATTTAAGGTTTGCGGAGATACTGTTTATCTTGTGGATATAATTCTCAATTCTTAATTCTCAATTCTCAATGGAGGAATGTATATGCCTTTACATATAATAAGACAGGATATCACAAAAATGCAGGTTGATGCTATAGTCAACGCCGCAAACAAAAGCCTCCTGGGAGGCGGCGGTGTGGACGGTGCAATACACCGCCGTGCAGGTAAGGAGCTGCTGGAGGAGTGTAAGACCCTGGGCGGATGCGGTACCGGTGAGGCGAAGATCACAAAGGGCTACAAGCTTCCCTGTAAATATATAATCCACACCGTAGGTCCCGTATGGCAGGGCGGTAACAAGGGTGAGCGCGGAATGCTCACCGACTGCTACCACAATTCTCTCAAGCTTGCCCGTAAGTATGAGTGTGAATCTATAGCCTGCCCTCTTATCTCCTCAGGTACTTACGGTTATCCAAAGGAAGAAGCACTTAAGGTGGCAACCGAGGCAATAAGCGAATTTCTCTGCTATTTTGATATGACGGTGTATATCGTTATTTTTGACAAAAGCTCCTTTGCCATAAGCGAAAAGCTTTTTGCGGATGTTAAGTCCTTTATAGACGATGTATATGCCGAGGAGCATACATATAACAGAAGCCGTATACTCACTTCATTTGAAAGACTCAGCTCCAAATCCTGCGGATCACAGCAACTTGAAGACAGCGTGTGTATGGCAGCACCCGCCCAAAGATCCGTAACTCTTGATGAAATGATAACCAAGCTAGACGAGAGCTTTTCACAGATGCTTATACGCAAGATAGACGAAAAGGGTATGACAGACTCGGAATGCTACAAAAAGGCAAATGTGGACCGCAAGCTCTTTTCAAAAATACGCAATGATATCAACTATCACCCGAAAAAGACCACCGCAGTTGCCTTTGCCATTGCCTTGGAGCTTGATTTAACCGAGGCAAGAGAGCTTATTTCAAAGGCAGGCTACAGCCTGACACGATCCAGTAAGTTTGATATAATAATAGAATACTTTTTGCTTAATAAGAATTACAATATCTTTGAGATAAACGAGACCTTGTTTGCCTTTGATCAGGTATTATTGGGAGTATAAAATGTCGCTTTTGGGGCGACCATACAGAACACAAAAACCTCTATAATGTAATCACAACGATACATTACGGAGGTTTTTATTATGAACAACAACATTACAGAATTGGTATTTATCATCGACCGCAGCGGCTCAATGCAGGGGCTTGAGGCAGACACCATAGGCGGATTTAACTCTATGATCGAAAAGCAGAAGGCGCAGGAGGGCAAGTGCTTTGTTTCCACAGTTCTGTTCGACGATGTAAGCGAGGTCATACACGACAGAGTGGCTCTGGAGGATATAAAGCCTATGACCCGTAAGGATTATTATGTCAGAGGCTGTACCGCCCTTATCGATGCCATAGGCTCTGCGATCCACCACATAGGCAACATCCACAAGTATGCAAGAAAAGAGGATGTTCCCGAGAATACCCTCTTTGTCATCACCACCGACGGTATGGAGAATGCAAGCCGCCGTTATTCAAGCCGTGAGGTAAAGAAAATGATCGAAAGACAAAAGGAAAAATACGGCTGGGAATTTATATTTATCGGCGCCAACATCGACTCGGTGGAAACTGCCGCAAAAATAGGTATAGGCGCTGACCGTGCGGTAAACTATGTTCATGACGGTACGGGTACCCGTGTTATGTATGATACAGTCGCAAAGGCGGCATGCAAAATGCGCTGCTCACAGCCTATGGCGGATGACTGGGCAGATGAGATAAACGAGGATTATAAGAGACGAAATAAATAATTTTTTCGCTTTGGGTTATACTATCTTAAAACCCAAAGGAGGAAATATTATGAGCGAAAGCAGATTTTATGTTTGTGAAAAATGCGGCAACACCGTAGGTATGATACATGATAAGGGAGTTCCTCTTATGTGCTGCGGTATGCCTATGACCCATCTTGAACCCCAAAGAAAGACCCTTAATGTACAGCGCAAGGAAAATGTTATCCGTGTTACAGCCGACAAGGGTGACAACTGGGTCTATCTTGCCACCGACCGCGGCGGTCAGAGAAAAATGCTTGACCCTAACGGGAGCCGAGAACTGACCTTTTCTCTATCCGACGAAGAGCCCAGAGCCGTATATGCATATAACGGAAATATGGGGCTTTCTAAAGCAGAGGTATAATTCCAATGAAAAAATCAGTTGCATTAAGCAACTGATTTTTTCTTATTTTTAATTCTCTTTATTATCACAACCAAAGCAAGGGTAATAACTGCAATTACAATAACTATAACTGCTATCAGGATATAGGTGAACTTGTTGGCATTGCGAACCAGCTTTACGGGATTGAGGCTGGAGTATACCACCTTTCTGCCATCTGTGGAGGCATATGCGCTGTCCATTTCTCCTCCCATATTCTGAATATATGAGGTAATGGCATACCATTCTTTCAAAGGTACTCCGTTTTCGTCCTTGATAACATAGTTTACAAGCTCGTCCGAGGCAATGGGGTTACCGTCCTTGTCCTTGGGAATTATGGAAATAAGTCCGTAGGACTTGCTTTCTACCGCACCGAGCATCTGTCCTGCATACATACCCGTAACCACGCGGTAGAGCTTATCATCCTCTATCTCCACAAGTCCCTCGTCGGTACGCAGCATTGCATAATCTACCTTGTTAAATATCATACGGTTGGTATTAAATGAATACTCTACACCCGAGAAAAACAGCTGTGCATAACGCATCAAGGGCTGTACCGAGGCATCTACCTCCATAGCGTTTTTCAGTTCCCTGCCTGTGATATAAACAGCGATAAGCTCACCCTCGGTTCCAACACCGAGAGAAGCGGAGGTAAACACATCCGCTACCGTTACCTCCCCTGTAGGTATGGTCTCGCGGATAACTCCGGTTGCGGTAAGTGCCGCATCCACCCTTTCGCCCGAGGTCTTTTCTGCCGCCCACTTGTATGCATCCGAAAACAGATTGCCGAGAGTAGACTCGTGCTGGGTTGCATATATCTCGTCTATTGTTTCAAACTCTATTTGATTGTTCACTATGACCTCGTCATAGCTTACACCGTAATTTGCAAGATATTCGGTGTTTACATTCTGCTTGAAATTCTCTACCTTTGCGGCGATAACCGGATCCTCGGCAACATTTTCATCAACAGCAATAAGCTCGTAGCTTGTAAGATTTTTGTCCTTGTCAAAGCATACAACGCCAAGATATTTGCCGTATTCACTTGCCGCAACTATATTGGTGCCGTTGACCGTCACCACATCATGAAGAGTAATGTGGGTGTGTGCCGCTATGATAAGATCTATTCCGTCAACCGCCTCGGCAAGCTCATAGTCCTCTCCGTTGCCCTCTGCATCGGTTCCGCTGTGGGAAAGGCAGATAACTACGGGATCGGCATTATATTTTTCTTTACATTCTTCTGTCGCCTGCGCTACAGTTTCCCTTGCCACCTTAACAGGATCTACCCTGACCATACCGGAATTAGGAGCACATTCGTCGGCATCCTCGCCAAAAATACCAAAGATTACAAAGTATACACCGCCGCGCTCGATTATGGTATAGCTCTTTACACCGTAATTATTGTATGCTTCCTTTATATCAACATCGGAATCCATAGGCAGATAGTTGGATATAACTATCTCGGGAGTTTTCTCACCGCTCGCTGCAGCGGTATTGAGCATAGCGGTAAGACCTGCGGGCAGGTAGTCAAACTCGTGATTGCCAAGGGTAGTAACATCATATCCCATAGCTCCCATCATACGAAGCTCTATGGCAGATGTGGTAAACGCGGTCTGAAAAAGCGATCCCATAGAAAAGTCGCCGCCGTCTACAAGTATAGCATCGGGATGCTTTGCCCTTTGCTCATTGATTACGGTCATAAGTCTTGCATAACCGCCAAACTCACCACCCTCAGTATCGGTCACGGGCAAAAGGTGAGAGTGAAGGTCGTGTGTAAAAAGAACTGTTATTTCCCTGCTTGCTGCCTGTGCATCAACAAAAAAGCAGACCGGCAATATAAGAACGGATATCAACAACAGAGCCAGTACTTTTTTCATATTATACCTCCAACAAATGATTTTGATTAATTAAACGGAACAAGGTGAACACTGCCATCAAGACCGCTCTCACAGAACATAAACTTCACGGTACTGCCGTTGTTATCTACATATGATATTCCGTAGCTGCTGATAAACTCGGGTATCCATATCCTTGCCGCAAAGGGCTTTTGAACGGTTAAACTATCAAGTGTATATAGTACCTCTTCAATCTCACAAACATTGTCGTTCATATATTTTGTAAGATCGTAGGTAAAGAATTTGAAATTCTTTACCTCTGCCGTGGTGGTAACAATCACATCACGTGCATACTCGGAATCGCTGTGCAAGCAAAGCTCGTATTTTTGAGGATCGGTATATATATCCTCGAGTGCGTCGGATACCGATAAGACAGGGACCATTTCCGCCGAGGAGGTGTTGCTGTCTTCTGTATCATCATATATCACCGTCTCGGTTTCTGTAACCTTAGGTGCGGTTTCCTTAGGTTTGGTTTCCTTGGGTGTTGTTTCAGTATAAGGAGCAGTGGTCTCCGACTCATTTGGCTCGGTAAAAGTAACTGCTAAGGTAGTATCGTCTGCAGTTTCGGTTTCTGCAGTTATATCCTCAGTTTCCTCAGAAACAGGCTGTGTGTCCTCAAGCTTATCTGCGGAGGTCTTTTTTATTATACCGCAGGATGTAAATACCACCAAAGCAAGGATAGCACAAAGGATGAAAAAACAAATTCTTCGTTTCATCATATCGTCATCACTCTTTTCTCGATGTAATATATGGTAATTATATCATACAGCTTATGTAAAATCAACATCCTTTCTGTTTAGATATTTACTGCTGTTTTTAAAAACTAACGTGTTTTGTTATTGAAATTCTATTAGGTATAGGTTATAATGTAGGTATGAAAGGAGTTGACTGTTCAAAATGAAAAAAGTCAAGATCGGTTTTGTAGGTGTAGGATGTATCAGTCCTATCTACCTTAAAAATTTAACAGAGATGTTCCGCGAGGTAGAGATCATCGGTGTGTGCGATCTCATCCGCGAGCGTGCCGAAAAGGCTGTAGAGGAATATAACATTCCAAAGCTCTATGAGAATATGTATGAGCTTTTCAATGACCCCGAGGTCGACATAGTACTTAACATCACCCGTCCCTACGAGCATTATGAGGTTACAAAGCAGGCTCTTTTACACGGTAAGCATGTTTATTCCGAAAAGCCGCTTTCACCCAGCCTTGACGAGGCAAGAGAGCTTGTAGCTCTTGCAAAGGAAAAGGGTCTTATGTTAGGCGGGGCGCCCGACACCTTTATGGGTACGGGTATACAGACCTGCCGTCACCTTATAGACAGCGGCTTTATCGGTGAGCCTATAGGTGCATCCGCTCACTTTATCACCCGCGGTCCCGAAAACTGGCATCCCGACCCCGAGTTCGTTTACAAATACGGCGGCGGCCCTATGTTCGATATGGGTCCCTACTATATCACAGCACTTATAAATCTCCTCGGCAGAGTAAACACGGTTTCGGGTATGGCAAAGGCAAGCTACCCCGAGCGTCCTATATTAAGCGAAAAGAAGTACGGTAACATAATGAAGGTAGAGGTCCCCACCTATGTTATGGGTACTCTGCGCTTTGATAACGGCTGTATTGCCAACGTATTCACCACCTTTGATGTAAGCTATATCAATAATGTAAAGCTTGAGGTATACGGTTCGGAGGGTACTATAGTTGTTCCCGACCCCAACTGCTTTGACGGCAAGGTCAAGCTTATCCGCGGAAGAACCGCCGAATATATTGACATGCCGAGAATTTTCGATTATAATGATAATTCAAGAGGTCTGGGGCTAGCCGATATGGCAAAGGCGATCTCTACAGGCAAGCCTTTCCGCTGTAACTGCGATCAGCAGCTGCATGTGGTAGAGATAATGTCTGCATTCTATACATCAAGTGAGAAGAATACCAATATCACCATAGAGTCGGATTTTGTAAGACAGAGACCTATGCCCCGTTCCGGACTTATAGGTATATTGGACTAAGGAGGAAATTATGGCATCATTACCTATAGCATTACAGTTATACTCGGTTCGCGAGGAGCTGGAGCAGGATTTTATAGGCACCCTTAAGGCAGTTAAGGAAATGGGCTACGACGGCGTTGAGTTTGCAGGTCTTGGCCACAAGGATCCCCTTGAGGTAAAAAAGATCCTTGAGGAGATAGGTCTGGTTTGTATGTCCAGCCACGCACCCACAGATGAAATGGTAAAGGACGGCGCTCTTGCCCGCTACAAGGCTCTTGGCTGTGACTATGTGGTTATACCCTGGATGAGCTACGGCGGACACAATCAGAAGCTGCAGGAAAATCTTGAGCTTATCCGTACTCTTGCCGACAAGGCTTACGAGGAGGGTCTTACCCTGCTCTACCACAACCACGACTTTGAGTTCAAAAAGGTGGATGATAAGTGTGTGCTTGACATAATCTATGATTATGTTCCCGCTGACCGTCTCCAGACTCAGCTTGATACCTGCTGGGTAAACTTTGCAAGCTTCAGCCCCGTTGAATATCTTAACAAGTACGCAGGCAGAAGCCCCCTTGTACATATCAAGGATTACTGGGAAGCAGAAGGCAACACAGGTGTTCCCTATGATCTTATCGGCAAGAGCCGTGAGGACCGCGAGAACGAAGGCTTTATCTTTAAGCCCGTAGGCCACGGTATACAGGATGTTCCCGCTATACTTGAGGCATCAAAGGCGGCAGGCGCAAAGTGGGTCATCGTTGAACAGGATGAGTCCCCCGAGCGCGGTGCCCTTGAGTCTGCTAAGATGAGTATCGAATACTTAAGATCCTTTGAGTGGTAAAGGGCGTCACGGTGCCGCTGCCAAAATCGGGTGTTTTATTTACTGAAATTTATTATTCAGTGCCCGATATAAAGTTTACATTATATAGTGAAAACAGGAAGCTTTTTGAGCTTCCTGTTTTATTTATCCAAAACCGGGAATACTACCGACAGTAAATATCGGAGGTAGATATGGATTCTATATGGACAAGGGATATACACCGCCCGTCCTTTAAAGCACTTAAGGGTAATGCCATAACCGATGTGCTGATAGTAGGCGGCGGCATAACCGGCATACTCTGCGGCTATATGCTAAAAAAAGCAGGGATCGACTGTATGATACTTGAAGCGGACAGAATATGTGGCGGTGTAACCCAAAATACAACAGCAAAGATCACAATTCAGCACGGACTTTTTTGTAACAAGCAGATAAAATGCTACGGTGAGGAAACAGCACGGCAATACCTCAAGGCACAGCAAAGGGCCTTTGATATATACGCAGAGCTATGTAAGGATATCCCCTGTGATTATGAAGCAAAGGACTCCTATGTCTATTCCTTAAACGATCCCGACAAGCTATCACGGGAGGTCAAGGCTCTGAATTCCTTGGGGATAGCAGCCGAGCTTACCGACACGCCACACCTTCCCTTTGCTACGGCAGGCGCAGTACGCATTGCAGGTCAGGCTCAGTTCCATCCGTTAAAATTCCTTTACTCTATAGCCGAGCAGCTGCCTGTATACGAAAACACAAAGGTTACACAGTTCCTGCCCGACAAGGTTATAACAGAGCACGGTACGGTTGAATATAACAAGCTCATCATCGCCACCCATTTCCCGATTATAAACAAGCACGGAGGGTACTTTTTTAAGCTATATCAGCACCGTTCATATGTTTTGGCACTTAAGGGTGCACAGGATGTAAAGGGTATATATGTGGATGAAAGCGAAACGGGGCTTTCCTTTCGGAATTATGCAGATCTGCTGCTTCTTGGCGGAGGCGGACACCGTACGGGTAAGCAGGGCGGCTGCTGGCAGGAGCTTGAAGCCTTTGCCCGCAAATATTACAAAAACGCAGAGATAGTAGGCAGGTGGGCTACACAGGACTGTATCTCCCTTGACACTATTCCTTATATAGGTCAATACTCCAAGGCTATACCAAATGTGTATACGGCTACGGGCTTTAATAAATGGGGTATGACCAACGCTATGGTATCGGCAGATATCCTATGCGATCTTGTGCGGGGAAAAAGCAATCCTTATGCCGGTGTGTTTTCTGCATACAGGAGTCTGTTCCACACACAGCTTGCAATAAATATCCTCGAATCCTCAAAGGGTCTTTTGACCCCTACCTCACCACGCTGTCCCCATCTTGGCTGCGCTCTTAAATACAACCCTGCAGAGCATAGCTGGGACTGCCCCTGCCACGGCTCACGGTTCAGCGAAAATGGCAAGCTGATAGATAACCCCGCAACAGATGATAAGAGGTTATAGATCAAATGATAAAGCCGTCGGGCAAATTCCCAACGGCTTTCGTGTTTTTTTGCTATGTTTACATAGTAAAAGCACTACAGGGGATGGTTTGTCTACACACAGAACCATCACTTATTTTGGTCTGTTTTCTGTTACCGTTGTTTTAGCCCAAATATCACCTATTCTTTGGTTTTGACCCACCAATAACGGCACCTCCATTGGCGCCAATATAAGTGTTAGTGTTCTTTTGAAAGCATCCGAAACAGTAAATTTAGAACCATCTGTTTTTTCCACTTTTATTCTAAGTATTCTTTTTCCTATACTTGCGCCTTTAAAAAGAATATCCTTAAACATAAGTAAAAGAAAAAAGGAAATAAAATAAGTAGTTAATGATATATAAAATACTTCTATTTTTCCTAAAGTAACTGCAAAAACTATTATAGAAGATAGAATGCATGATATATGAAAATCAATTAAAGCTGATATCCCTCGTTTTATGTTGATTTTCTTTTTAATAATATCCTTAAAAAGCTTTTCCGGACACTGGGAACACCGGGTGATATTTCGTCGACGCGCAGAAGTGTCCCCTTGGTTCGGTGATTTAGTTCTCGGTCTTATTATCAAGAGACAGAACTCTATCAACAGCACAGTCGACGATGCGACAATTACCATACCGCCAATTATTCTTGGAGGATAAGAAGAAATCCGCATATATTCGTTATACTCCGTTAAAGAAAATAGATTGTCGGTATCGGTACTTAAGGAAGCTATACTAACAAATGCCACATTTTTCTGATCCATTAGCTCTGCTTGGGCATTTTCGACCCTAAAGAAAATCTGCTGTCCGTTTTTTAAGCTTGCAATATTATCAATTTCAATATTATTGCTTATGTTAGTGGTTATTAACAAATAAGATTTGTGCTCTTTTGTGTATATATCTATTGTTCCGGTATCGGTAATAACTACATCACTTACTGTTGCTGTAAAGGCTGTTGTTGAATCCTCGTTCAGCTTGTATGATTTGACTACTAATGACATAAGAACAACCGTTGCGACAAGAAAAAATATTGATATAACTGTAATAACTATATTAATTTTTCTGTTTTTCATAATCTACCTCATTAATATGCCGGCGCAGTATACACTTGTCCGACGCAAATCAGGAAACGATTCTCTGATTTATGATTTATGATTTATCAAGCACAAACTCTTTCCTAATAATATAGTAACATAAGGTGGTGTTTTTTGTCAACACGCAATCCCCTACCCTGTGTTATTTGGGTAAAGTCAAACAATGCTTCATAATCAACCAATCGAAATAAATAAAGCCGTCGGGCAATGCCTGACGGCTTGTTGTTATCATCAACGACGTAAGGAGTTGTATATCATCAATTCCGTAAAGAATTGCATATTATCAACTTCGTAGATGTTGTATCTTGCGCGGCCTCTCCCGCTCCAGTCGCATAGTCGATACGAACACGGACTTATGTCCGTGTCCGTTTCTCCTTGCTTTGTGGAGTATCGCTGCGGAAAAAGAGTCTACCGGACTTTTTTTCCTTGCTCACCACCCCACTTGGGGTGAGATCAGCCACTGGTTCAAAACCTACCAATCAAAATAACAAAAGCCGAATGGATAAATCCATTCGGCTTTTGTTGGTCTGAGTGACTGGACTTGAACCAGCGGCCTCTACCACCCCAAGGTAGCGCGCTACCAGCTGCGCCACACCCAGATGCAACGCTAAAAAGTATATCATACTATAACACGGTTGTCAAGTCTTTTTTGACATTTTTTTAAAATATTTCAGCTTTTTTTCTTTTTTGCCTTTGCAACAAAAACTGCAACAGCCGCAACGCATATTACAGCCAATGTACCTATAATGACATAGTTATAGTATATCATCTCGGCTCCCTGTTTTTCGTCACCGATATTGGTATATCCTGTGTCCTTGCCCTCGTTTTCGCTCATAAGCTTAACATAGTCTGCAACGGGATATATCTTTTCGTTACTGATCCAGGTTATGCCCTTTGATGAAAAATAAGGTACTACATATTCTGAGCCGTTGTCTGTAAAATACATAAGATGGATATTGTTTACCTCATCATACACCATACGGAAGGAATCGATGTCCGGCTCGGGATAATATTTAAGGATATTTTCATATATCGCAGAGATACCGAAGACCACATCGGGATAGCTTCTGCCGATGTCCTTCATAAACTTTGTACCCTGTCGGATATACCATCCGTTATCAACATTGCTGTTACGGACGACCTGCACCTCGCATTGCTTATCATAGCAAGGAACCACCCAATAATACTTATCGCTGATGTTGGAGGCAAAGCTTCCCTGCTTTTTGTACTGACCGTTGATATCCTTTTTCTCTAAATAGTAAACCTGATACATACGGTCATAATCCACCTTGTCCGGATTATTGCCAAGGTATGTCTTCCATTCTTCCTGCTCTTGCTGAAGTGAGCTCTTGATCTGTTCGACCTCGTCGGCATATTCTTCAAGCTTCAGATTGGTAAACGCGGTACCAGTAATGCCCTCGGCAAACACTCCGATTGCACTTGCCGCAACAAGCAGTATACATACAGTAATAATTAAAAATCTTTTCATCATAACCTTTTATTCAAAGAAATATGCAAAATGGTTTATAAATCGTTCATTAATTCTTAATCATTGTATCACAATTATACTAATGTGTCAATAGATTATTAAGAAAAATGCAGAGAAAATCTCTGCTTTTTTCAGTATGTTTTATTTATCGGTTATTCGCGGTTTAGCCTGAGGCTTACTTCCCTCCTTAAGGGTGAACACAAACTCGCAGTATTCTTTAAATACACTCTTGACCCAGATATCCTGCTGGTGTGCATTGATGATGGTCTTGGTTATATACATACCCATACCCACACCTGTCTTGTCAAGGCCGCGGGATTTGTCGCTCTTATAGAATCGGTCAAATACATTGGGCAGATCCTCTTCGCTCATACCTACGCCCTCGTTGTATACCGATACATAGACCTTATGATCCATACGGTTTATACGGATGCGGTACTTACCGCCCTCGTATGAGAACTTGATAGCATTGTGGCATATATTGTAGAACACCTGATGTATCGCATCCTTATCAGCATAAACATACATATTGTCCGATTCTACATCAAACTCTACATCAAGCTTCTTTTCCTCAAGCTTTGATTCAAAGGAGATAAGTATCATACGACCCATCTCACAGATATCAAAGTTATCAAAATTAAACTTGCGGTCGCCCGCCTCTATACGGGAAACATCAAGCAGCTGTGCCACCAGCCTTGAAAGTCGCTTGACCTCGTCACTTATAAGTGTGAGATAATAATCCTGCTTTTCAACGGGGATGGTGCCGTCACGGATGGCATCCACAAATCCACCTATGGTGGTCATAGGGGTTCTGAGGTCGTGGGCAACATTTACAAGGAAGGTCTTACGGGTATCCTCCAGCTTGTCCAGCTGCTGTGCCATATTGTTAAAGGACTCGGACAGCTGCGCTATCTCGTCCCTGCCCTTTACCTCTATACGGGTAGAAAAATCACCCTGAGCAAACTTTTTGGATGCCTTGGTCATATTACGCAAGGGGGCTATGCTGCGCTCGGTAAGGAAGTATACGCATACCATGGATATTACCATTACCCACAGGGAGGTCATAACGATAATACGCACTACCATATCAACCATTTCTTCCATACCCTCTGAGGGCGAGCATACAAACAATGCGCCCAGATATGTACCGTCCTCACCAAAATAAGGTGTTGCATAGCAATAATGCTTCTGATCAAATACTCCGTCAAGGTCGACCTTGGTCATACCGGTTGTCTCCTTGAGAGAATCCATAACTGCTATAGGTATGTTATCGGCTATATATGCCGAAGGAACATTGGAGTTATATATCGGTATGGTTCCGTCCGGAAATGCTATCATATATATAACATCGTCGGTAAAAATAGTCATCTGTGTTACAAAGCTGCGAAGATCGTCAACCTCAAAATTTACCGCATTGGTAAAGCTCTGCTTATCGACCATTCCGCAGTTGTCATACATATACTCAAGTATCGACTCGGAGGAGCGGAGCATCATCTCCTTCTTGGTGTCAACGGTATACTGCATAAACATGGAGGATACTACGATCGACAAGGCAGCAAAGCTGACAATGATCATAACAAGAAATACAGCCATGTATTTATAAAATACACTTTTAAACATATCTTTTCTCCAAAAGGGCATAACTGCCCGTCCTTAGTTGCCGTATTTTACAATACAGCAGTCTACAAAACAAATTGAGGCGAAACAAGTCCGCCTCAATTAATGATTTTTTTGAATTACTGAAGTATCTCGAACTTGTAGCCTACACCCCATACAGTCTTAAGGATCCAGTTATCGCTGACACCCTCAAGCTTTTCACGAAGTCTCTTGACATGAACATCAACTGTACGGCTGTCACCCAGATAGTCAAAGCCCCATACCTTGTCAAGAAGCTGGTCACGGGTAAATACGCGGTTATAGTTGGATGCGAGGAAGTAGAGAAGCTCGAGTTCCTTGGGAGGAATGGTAACGCTCTTGCCGTTAAGCTTAAGCTCATACTTTTCAAGGCTGATCTCGATGTTATCAAACTTGATAACCTCATCGTCGTTCTGATCGTCACGGGCTGCGTAACGGCGCAGAACTGCCTTAACACGGGCAGAAAGCTCCTTCATATCAAAGGGCTTAACAACAAAGTCATCTGCACCCAGCTCAAGACCGAGAACCTTATCAAAGGAGTCGTCCTTTGCACTTACAAATATGATAGGCTTGTTAGCAGAGATCTCTCTGATCTCGCGGCAAACCTGGAAGCCGTCCTTGTTAGGCATCATTATATCAAGAAGAACAAGGTCAGGCTCATAAAGCTTGAAGTAAGACACACCCTCGACACCGTCGCAAGCAGTCTTTACATCATAACCCTCGTTCTCAAAATATGCGCGTAAAAGCTCGCATATATTCATCTCATCATCTATTACTAAAAGTTTTGTTCCCATGGATAACACCTCCGACAAAATTACTTCTGAACACTTGTCCTGTTTATTAATTAATTATAACATATTTACATAAGAAATGATGAACAAATTGTGAATTTTAAAGATTTGTTCATTAATTTTCAAGAATTTTTGCTTGAATTGAGGCAGTATTTGATGTATAATAGCGTAGATAATTACGTTTTGAGGAGATATATAATGAAACTTGGAATAGTAGGATTGCCTAATGTAGGTAAAAGTACACTTTTCAATGCTATAACAAATGCAGGCGCAGAGGCTCAGAACTACCCCTTCTGTACCATTGATCCCAATGTGGGCGTGGTAACCGTACCCGATGCAAGACTTGATGTTCTTGCCGAGATGTACAACCCCGAAAAGTACACTCCCGCAATAGTTGAGTTTGTTGACATTGCAGGTCTGGTAAAGGGTGCATCCAAGGGTGAGGGTCTGGGAAACAAGTTCCTTGCCAACATCCGTGAGGTTGATGCTATCGTTCATGTGGTGCGCTGCTTTGAGAATACCAACATTATCCATGTTGACGGCTCTATAGACCCTATCCGTGATATGGAAACAATAAACCTTGAGCTTATCTTTGCGGATATGGAGACTCTTACCCGCCGTATGGACAAGACCCGCAAGGATATGAAGAGCGACAAGAAGTTAGCCTCTAACCTTGAACTTTTTGAGAGAGTTTACAAGTCCCTCGAGGATGGTGTTACCGCAAGAAGCCTTGAGTACACCGAGGACGAGGCTGCTATTATGGAGGATGTAAGACTCCTTACCTACAAGCCTGTTATCTATGTTGCAAATGTAAGCGAGGATGAGGTGTCCGATTCCAGCGATAATCAGTATGTTGCAACTCTTCGCGAGGCAGTAAAGGACGAGGGTGCTCAGGTAGTTCCGATCTGTGCTAATATCGAGTCCGAGATCGCACAGCTTGACGATGAAGAAAAGGAAATGTTCCTCTCCGATCTTGGCATCGAGGAAAGCGGTCTTAACCGTCTTGTAAAGGCAAGCTATACTCTGCTTGGTCTTATAAGCTATCTTACCGCAGGACCCAAGGAGGTTCGTGCCTGGACTATAGTTAACGGCACAAAGGCTCCTCAGGCGGCAGGCAAGATCCACACCGACTTTGAGCGCGGCTTTATCCGTGCAGAGGTTATAGCCTATGATGACCTTATTGCTTGCGGTAATATGAATACCGCAAAGGAAAAGGGCCTTATCCGAAGCGAGGGTAAGGAATATGTCATCAAGGACGGCGATGTGGTTCTGTTCAGATTCAATGTTTAACCGTGACAATATGCTCATACCGGTATGGGATACCGATGTGATGTATGCGGAATCGCTTACATTTGTAGACGGCACTTCCCTGCTTATGTATGAGCCTGAAGAAATAATCTCACTTTATGATTCTCACTTAAAGACCGAATATAAGCTTGGCGTTGATTTTACGGTCAACGGCAGAGAGATAACTCTGAGCGAAGGCAGTCCCCTGTTCAGCTTTACAAGTGACGAGCTTTATCCTGCCGAGCCTATCCCCGGTCATTCTTTCCCTATGGGAGATAAAAACATTCTCTTTTATGAGGAGCATTTTTTCCACGACAGACAGTATGCTGTTACTTATAAGATAAAGGAAAACACCTGGCAGGGTCACAGACCTGTATCGGCAAGAGCTTATCTGCCAAAGACCTTTGAAAAGCTGGATAAGGGTGAGCCTCTTAATATCACCCTGTTCGGTGACAGTATTTCGGTGGGTGCCAATGCCAGCGGCTTTACAGGTGCAGAGCCCTATCTTCCTCCCTATGCCGATATATTTGTTCAGTGGCTTAGCTCCCATTACGGCTCAAGAATAGATTTTCATAATCCTTCGGTAGGCGGCAAGGACAGCCAGTGGGGAGTTGATACGGTTGAAGAAAATGTCAACTTCAAACAAAACGATCTTGTGATCGTGGCTTTAGGCGGAAATGATTCCTTTACAGAGCCCCAAAAGCTTGTGGAGAATTTCAGAGCTATTATGGGTGCCATAAGAGCAAAACACCCCGAAACAGAGTTTGTGGTAACAGCCACATCCTACGCAAACGAGCTTTTAAAGGGCAGCTTCTGCGGAAATCAGATGATATTCTCGGAATATATGGATGCTCTTGTTGAAGCGGGTATAGCTAAAGCGGATATGACAAATATGCAGAAGGAGTTATTAAAGCATAAGCGTTATATTGATGTTACGGGAAACAATATAAACCATCCCAATGACTTTTTCCACCGTATGCACGCACAGTATTATATAGAAATGTTCAGATAAATTAAAGCCTCATTCTTGTGTGACAAGGATGAGGCTTTTGTTTGGTTTATGCGATTATGGTCGCGGCGACTCTTTTTTGCATATAACAAACCGCATCCTCGTGTAATGAAGATGCGGTTTAAATTTACTTCACCCGAATGGATGCAAACACTTTATCTTTAAAATAACACAAAACCGTACCCTCGTGTGACAAGGATACGGTTTCTGTTTACTTTACCCGATTATGGGTGCGGCGACTCGCCGCCTTACCAGAAGGTGGGGTTGGTTGCGGGATCGTAGTGATCGAGAAGGTTAAGTGTTCCCTCTGTCCAGTGCATACGGTATGTAATGATACGGTCATAGAGGTCTTCACTTATCTTCATATAAGCTTCCTTCTGAGCCTGTGTTCCGTTGGTGAAGAGGGTGTCAAAGGTTGCACACTGCTTCATGTAGATCCAGGATGCCTCTGCAATAACAAGACGTCTGAGCTGATCATCATCAGCCTTAGCCTTTGCATCTGCCCAGAGAGTATCGATATGATCGGCAACCTTAGCTACCTTATTAATATCGTAGTAACCGCTGACAGGTGTGTGGAAGCTGTGGTGCTTGTCGTTACCGAGCTCGGAGATAATGTCGATATACTCACGGATGTTAGCCCAGCCTGCACCGAAGTTAGCTTCGAGACAGTTATCAAGGCGATAGTAATACTCTTCCTCACTCATAAAGGGATCAATGTAGATCATAGAGAGCATATACGCACGTACGTTACCAAGGTCGGAGTGAACCTCAGGAGATTCGCCGTTGGGGAGATCCTCACCGTAGAATACAGAGTTCATAAGCATTTCTCTTGCACCGTTCTCTGCGAAGAAGCGAACATTTGCAAGAAGGCTGTCCCAGTCGGGCTGAGGTGTCATAAAGTACTGGAAGCCGCCGGAGTGATCCCATACGGTACAGCCGCCCTTACAGATAGCATGCCAACCCTCGTAATATTCTACAAGATCCTTGTTAAGAGTACATGTAGTGTCGGTATATGCGTGGCCGCAACAGTTCTTTACGGTAAAGAACTCAAGAACGATATTGTCTCTGAGGGTAATACCCGTAGGGGGCTTCTGACAATACTCATAAGCACCTGTCTGGATCATAACACCGGGATAATCCTCGGCAATAGCATCGCTTACTGCATTTACAAGACATACGAGAGTAGCGGCACGGGAGCTATACTTGGTATACAGTGCCGCACAGCCGCTGCAACGACAGTAGGACTCGCTATCGTTAATACCGATACCGATCATAGTAAGGTTAGGATGCTTATCGAGATACTTTTTAACATTTGCGATAATAGTGTCAATGTTTTCCTGACTGCTCATACAGGGAGTCTGAGGATGGAAGAGCTCTTCATCATCATATCTCTCGGTAAGCCACATACTGATATTGTAGGAGTCAAGGTCAACGTAGTCGCCGTAGCCGTTAACGCTTCCCTTCATATAGAAGGTACGTCTGCGGTACCAGGTCATATCCTCGTGATAATAACCGTCCTCAAGAGCGATAACAGGATCTGTCTCGTATACTACGATACCGTCATTCTCTTCGTTATCGGCATACTCGAACACACCGAGAACCTCTTCACAGAATTTAAATACTGCGTTACGGGTACCCTCTACGCTTCTATGGCTCTTGTCATCCTTGGTATTGAGGTGATAGTCATCGTCAATACCTGTCAGCACAAGGTAGTTGCCCTGTACAGACCATACATAGATCTGGTCATCCTCAAAGGCCTCACGGTCTACAGATACAAGACCCTTATCCTCACGGTTAGTCTTACCTACAAGGATCTCGTACTCGGATACAGGTGTATCGTCGGTCACTACAGGAAGCTTGATGCCTGTAGCACCCTCGATCATATCTGCAAGGTACTTGGACTTTTCGCTGATAGAGTCTACAATATTATTCTGCTCTTCAGAGTAAACAATAGTGTAGAGAGAAAGATCATTGCCGTTGATGGTATAGGAAGGCTCAAGATAGAGGTACTTTGAAAACATTGTAGCACACTCTGCTCTTGTTGCGGGATTGCGGGGGTTAAGGTAGGTCTTACCCTCGGAAATAGAGCCGTTGATAATTCCGTTACCGTATGCCCATTCAAAATCCTTTACCGCATAGGAGGATACCTTTGCAGCATCGGGGAAAGAAGCGATGTCGGATGCGTTGCTATCCTCCATACCCTTATATGCAGCATATCTGTGAAGCATTGCTGCAAGCTGCTCACGGGTAATGTTTTCGTTAGGAGCAAAGGTTGTATCTGTCTTACCCGAGGTGATCTTATTGTTATAAGCCCACTCTACAGCCGATGCAAACCAATGATTTGCCTTAACATCGGTAAAGGGAGTTGTACCCTTAAACTCCTCGGTATAGCCGTCCATATTTGCAAGTGCCTTTACAAGCATAGCTCTTGTCATTTTAACAGAGGGAGAATACTTGTCAGCAGATGTACCGTTAAAGATATCGTTTTCGTTACAGATACGAACTGCATCGTAGTACCAATGACTTGATTTAACATCGGTAAAGGGATTATCCTCCCACCATTTTGCGCTTGCAGTCACGGCAAGTGCTGATATTATTGTAATGACACAAATTACCAATGCCGCAATTTTAAATTTTCTCATAATTTCCTCCGTTCAATTTACCACTGGTTGGGGGGATTTTCTATTTCTCCCGAAGGAGCATCCCCCTTACCGTCCCATTTAACATTAAACTTTACAATATCATTGCTAAGCTTTTCGTTTACTGCAAGATATTGTGCACGGGTAGCTTCGTCCCCGTTAACATAATCATTTTCGTATCTTGCACACTGCATAAGATATGTCCATGATAAACGGTATTTCTGAATCTCGTAGAGCTGATCCTCTGTTTTTGCAGCGGCCTCAGCCTTATCCCAAAGAGCGTCAAGCTCTGCACTGACGGGATATACGAGCTTAAGATTATAGGTCTTGTCTATTTCTACGTGTGTACCTGTACACTGCTGATCAGCTATATCACCGAGCTTGTCGATGTACTGTCTGATATAGGTGTAGCCGTCGCCGTAGAAGGTCTTGAGGAATCCGTTCATACGGTAGCTGTACTCTTCATCGCTCATTGTGGGATCACGGTAGAGCTGAGTAAAGAGATATGCTCTGAGTCCGTACATATCGGAGGTGTTGCCCATACGTCCGTTAAGGAATACACCTCTTACACCGCTGTTGTAGAAAGCTCTTACATTTGAAGCGATGGAGTCAAGGTCAGGACAGGGGGTCATACAGTCGCCAAAAGAGCCTGTGTAATCCCAGAGATAGAACTTACCTGCTCTGCCCTGCCAGGATGCAATATTCTCGGTATAACCCTTGTTATACTTACATGTAGTATCGGTATACTCGTGAGCAGGACAAAGTGTAATAGGTGCGTGATAAAGAATTACGTTATCGTGATACTTAAGATCACTCTTGGGAGGTGTGGAGCTCCAGTTATATGCCATAGAGGCATAGCAAACATCGGGATAATCCTCTTCAAGATTTTCTGCAACGTAGTTTACAAGCTGAATGATAGTTCCCGCTCTTCCGTGTTCACGGTATACTGCTGCACAGCTGCTGCAACGGCAGTACTGATCAGAGTCAGTCTGGATAAGACCTACAAGGTTAAGAGTGGGATTAGCTTCGAGCAGCTCTCTGGTATTGATGAGAGCCTTCTCTATATTGGCAGGATCTGAATAGCAGATGTTGTCTACGGTAGGTGTACCGTATCCGCTTTTCCAACCGCCGTTGATGAGGTTAACAAGCTGATGAGGCACTCCGCATCCCCACTCGGAATAGTAGGTAGTATTGTTGTAGCAGGAAGAGCCCTCAGAGTCGATGTACATATCAACAGATTCAAAGCCCTGAAAATCGATCTCGCAATAAGCAGAATCTATTGCTATAACAGGGTCGGGGGTGGTAACTATACCATCGCCGTCATAGTAAAAGTCATAACCAAACTTGGTTTCAAGGAAATGATAAACCGCATTGAGAGTACCCTTTATATTATGGTGGCTTCTGTCTGTTGCGGTATTAAGTTTGGTAGAATCGTCTGTACCTGTGATAAGCAGTTTATTGCCCTGCATAACGATTACATATTCTGTATCGCTGCCAAGAGCATTACGGTCATAGGTTACATCATCGGGGTTCTCGCGGTTGGTCTTGCCTACAAGGATCTCGTAATCGGTAGCTGCATTATCATCGGTTACGACCGGAAGAGCAATTCCGATGCTCTGCTCGATATACTTGGCAAGATCTTCTGCCGCCTTCTTTACGCTGTCTACTTCGGTAGCAGAATAAACGACGGTGTAAAGGCGGAGATCATTGTCATTGATCTCATACACAGGCTCAAGATAGAGGTACTTAGAGAACATAGTAGCACACTCTGCTCTTGTTGCGGGATTGCGGGGATTGAGGTAGGTCTTGCCGTTAGAAGCAGAGCCGTTTATGATTCCGTTACCGTATGCCCATTCAAAATCCTTTACCGCATAGGAGGATACCTTTGCAGCATCGGGGAAAGAAGCAATGTCGGCTGTGTTGCTATCCTCCACACCCTTATATACAGCATATCTGTGAAGCATTGCTGCAAGCTGCTCACGGGTAATGTTTTCGTTAGGAGCAAAGGTTGTATCTGTCTTACCGGAGGTGATCTTATTGTTATAAGCCCACTCTACAGCCGATGCAAACCAATGATTTGCCTTAACATCGGTAAAGGGTGTTGTACCCTTAAAATCCTCGGTATAGCCGTCAAGATTTGCAAGTGCCTTAACAAGCATTGCTCTTGTCATCTTGACAGAGGGAGAATACTTATCCTCGGCTGTGCCGTTAAAAATATCGTTTTCGTTACAGATACGAACTGCATCATAATACCAATGAGTACTCTTCACATCAGTAAAAGGATTGTCGTCCCAGAACTTTGCATTCGATGTTATAGCAATAGCTGATATTATTGTTATAACACATACTAAAATTGAGATGATCTTAAAATTCTTCATTTGCACTTACCCTTAATTGAGAATTGAGAATTATTTTAGTGTCGCTTTAGCAACCCTTACGCAAACGTCAGTACCGTAGGGCTGACCAGTGAAGTTGATCATAAGTGTGTTGTCTCCGGGCTGGTAGAACTTAAGCTCCTCGCCTGAATCCATCCACTCTATCTTTTCGATATCGAACTGAATATTTGAGAAGCCTACGATACCGGAGTACATACCGCCTACAGTTACGTTGGCATCACCGATCTTGTTGTTGTCGAACATAATGAAGTAGATAGACTTGCCGTCACGGTTGATAACTACGCTGCAATTTGCACAGGTCTTGGGGTCGCGGGGATAGTAGAGAGGCTCGCAGTCATAAACCACCTCGCTGTGGATGTCGATCCAGTTCTTGACTACACCGAGGGTAGCGATCTGGAACTCGGGAAGTGCACCGTCTGCTGTGGGAGAAAGGTTAAGTAAGAAGTTTACACCTGCTGCACGGCAGCCTGCAAGGATGCGGATAACATCTGCAGGAGACTTATAGTTAAAGTCCTTATGTGCAATACCCCAGTGGGTATTGAGAGTCATACAGGTCTCACCTGCAAAGTAGAAGGGTCTGCCGTCACGGTCGATGGGATCGCGGACACCGTTCTGTTCAAAGGTAACAGCATCTATCTCGGGGTGTATTGCTCTGCCCAGATTGTTAAGTCCTGTATTGTTGATGATAATAGCATCAGGCTGGTACTTACGGATGGTACCGTAAAGCTCGTCAAGTTTCCAGTCCTTCTTGGGATGCCACCAGTTACCGTCAAAGAAGAATCCGCCTATCTTGCCGTAGTTAGTACAGAGTATCTCTACACTCTTACGCAGATATTCAAGATATTCGTTATCAAAGTCATCATAGAAGCTCTGCTCGTGCCAGTCGATAGTAGTATGATAAAGGAAAGGCACCATATCGTGCTTATGACAGGCATCTACAAATTCACGGACAAGGTCACGACCGCATCCCGGTGCGTGAAGTGAATCAAAGGTAGAAAGACCCTTGGTATCATAAAGAGCAAAACCGTCATGGTGGCGGGTTGTAAGGTTAACATACTTACAACCTACAGCCTTTGCAGCAAGAACTATCTTCTCTGCATCAAAGTCCTTTGCGGTAAATTTTTCGGCTAACTTTTCGTATTCCTTCATATCATGCTTTTCCATATGATACACCCATTCGCCTCTGCCCAGCTCGGAATAGAGACCGTAATGGAGGAACATACCGTAGCCTAACTTTTCATATTCTATTACCCTCTGTGTGGGGGTAGGAAAATTTGCAACGTACATATATTCTTCTCCTTGTAATGTGTTTTTTATAATTATACATTATTATAATAATATATAACATGGAGATTTCGCTAAAAAGCATGGATATTTTCTACAATATATAATAAACAAACTCCTTCGTCATACGAAGGAGTTTGTTATATGTAATATATTAGTTTCTTCTTTCGGGGGGAATTGTAGAAATGAGCTTATTAATACGGTCAATAGGCTTAAGCAGGGGGCTGATAGACTTATCGTGGTTAAGAGTGTCAATAAGTAAGGAAACATACTTACACATATTAACCGAATGATACCAGTCTCTTTCCTTAAGCTCGGGTGTGCCGTAGATAAGGTTGGTGGTAAAGATCTTGTCAAATACATTTTTTTCGTACATCTCGTCGAACTTGTCAAGACCGTTACAGAAAAGTCCGAAGGTAGCAAAAATGAAGATACGGTTTGCACCCATCTCCTTTAAGTGCTTTGCAACCTCAAACATAGACTCACCGGATGAGATCATATCATCAACAACGATGATATCCTTGCCCTTGACATCTCTGCCGAGATACTCGTGAGCCTCGATGGGATTGCGGCCGTCTACGATAACAGAGTAGTTTCTTCTCTTATAGAACATACCCAGATCTATACCGAGCACCGATGAATAATACATACTTCTGCTCATTGCGCCCTCGTCGGGAGAAACAAGCATAAGGTGATCCTTGTTGAGTGAAATATCGGGATAAACACGAACAAGATTCTTGATCATCTGATATGTAGGATGAACATTGTCAAAGCCGTGGTTGGGAATTGCATTCTGCACACGGGGATCGTGAGCATCAAAGGTTATGATGTTGGAAACACCGAGCTGAACAAGCTCCTGAAGTGCAGATGCACAGTCCAGAGACTCTCTCATAGAACGCTTATGCTGTCTGCCCTCATAAAGCATAGGCATAATAACAGAAATTCTGTTTGCCTTACCCTCGATGGCACAGATAAGACGCTTGAGATCCTGATAGTGGTCGTCGGGACTCATAGGAACACTCTCGCCGTACATCTTATAACGTACACCATAATTGAATACGTCTGCTATAACATATACATCATGTCCGCGAAGAGAATCGTGAAGAACACATTTGCCCTCACCGCTACCGAATCGAGGCCACTGAGGCTTAATGATAAAGCTTTCGTCGCCGCCTCTCCACTGTCTGAGATAGCTGTCTACCTGCTCTGCGAAATTTTCCCCTCCCGTAAGGGTTATAACGCTAAGATCTCCTCGTAATGTTTCACTCATTTTTAGACTTTCCTTTCAAGATTTTTACAATTCCGGAAGGCATCTGCCCTTCCCTTAAGGTTATTTGCTGTACTTTAATACTATCTTCTGCATCTGGTCAAGCTTCTTTTCCATATCAAAAGCAAGCCAGTACTGATTTCTTGTTCTTACAAGGTTATGCTCGGGATAGTCGGTCTTGAAATAAACATCACCCTCAAGCCAGTCTGTCATAAAGCGGGCAACAAGCTCCGCAGTCATAACATATGCGCCGAGATGCATTGTCTCAAGCTCTTTTTCGGTCATAGAATCCTTGATGGTGGTAATAAAGCCCTTGCAGTATGCATCATACTTGTCAAGATCAAGGAATACCCTTGAGTATTCGGGATCGTCCTCTATGGTGTTGTTGGCACCAAAGCGGATAGCATCACCAAAATCGTATGCGGCAAGGCCGGGCATAACGGTATCAAGGTCGATAACAGCCAGGGCCTCGTTTGTGTCGATATCAAGAAGAACATTGTTACACTTGGTATCGTTGTGTGTAACACGGAGGGGAAGCTCACCGTTTTCAAGCATTGTACAAAGCGAGCAGGCAAGATCATAGTGGGTTCTGAGATACTCAAGCTCGGTCTCGACTGTCTTTACTCTGTCAAACTCGTCCTTCTCTGCAACCTCAAAAAGTCTTTCAAGTCTTTTCTTGGTGTTATGGAAGTTGGGTATGCTCTCAAAAAGACAGGAAGCATCAAAATCGCTTAAATGCTTCTGGAATGTTCCAAAGCCCTTACCTGCCTCAAGCATAATGAAAAGGTTACTGTTGTTGTGAGTTACCGAATTGTCTATAAAGCGATAACCTCTCCAGAAATTGCCCTCTTCATCGTAAGCAAAATTCTTGCCCTCTGCCGTATTGAGAAAATGAAGAACATTTCGCTTTGCGGTATTCTCGGTCTCCTTAACCTTTGCACGGATATGCTCGGTTACTCTGCCTATGTTCTGCATAACCCCCTCGGGGTTTTTAAACACATAGGTATTGACCTTCTGTATAATATATTTTTTGTCCTCACCGTCACGGCGATAGATTACAAGATATGTCTGATTGATGTTGCCGGTCTTGATCTGCTCGCAGCCGACATATTCGCCCTCTATTCCAAAAAGGGCACCAACATGCTGTAAATCCATTATAATAACCTCTCTGTCAAAATAATAAAGATTCCCTATAAACAATATTATAACACAAATCGTGAATATTTCAATATATAATCGTGTATATTTTACTCAAATTTACATCCGTCCGCAGAAACGCAGATATGAGCGGAGAATTTTCCCTTTAAATTCGGGAATGCCTTGAGATATTCCTCGGTAACATGTGCTGTAATACTCTCACGGTACCGGGGATCGATTATCGCCATACAGCAGCCCTTAAAGCCTGCACCGCTGAAGCGTCCTCCGTAGATACCCTCTGTCTCACGCATTATCTCGTAAAGCTTGATAAGCTCGGGGGAACCTGTTTCATAATTATATATACTGGAATGACCGCTTTCAAATACCAATCTGCCGTATTCCTCGATATCACCGTTCTTCCAAGCAACAGCTCCTGCCTTGACACGGTCATACTCATCATAAAAATGAGTAGCACGACGGCACCATGCATCCGGCAGCCTATCCTTGTATTGTTCAAATACCTCACGCGGAACATCACGTAGTCTTGAATCTGCAAAGGTACCGCCCTCCATACCCGCATATGTCTTCATAGCAAAGGCAGCCGATTTCATCTCGTCTACCCTTGAGTTAAAGGCAGAGGATGCCATAAGGCTACGCTCAAGACCGCTGAAGAATATGGCAATTTCATAGGGCTTCATTCTGCTTCTTTTAGGCATAAGCTCATAGCTGTCGTCCTTGGTATCAAGATAGAGAAGCTTGTCCTTGCGGGCAAGAACCTCACAGCTCATATCTAATTTTCCGCACTTAACACCGATATAGGAGTTCTCGGTCCAAAGGGCGTGTTCGATTATCTCCTGTGCATTAAGCTTGATGGAATTAACGCGGCAGAGCGCCGACAAAAATGCTATAGTAAGAGCCGCAGAGGATGAAAGTCCACCAATAGGCATTGTTCCGTTAACCACGGCACGTACACCTACAGTTACTTCATGCTTACGGCGAAGCGACATAACAGCACCTCTGACATAATCGGCCCAGTTCTTTTTAGGCTGACCCACATTCTTTACATTAAAGGTATGATCACCGAAGATGTTCATACTGTGGAGAACCATTTCACCGTTCTCTGTCGGTGTATACATAATATGTACACCCTCGCTTATGGCAAGACCTGTTACCAATCCGTACTGGTGATCCGAATGTGCCCCGATAGGACATACACGGTAGGGACAGAATGCTGTAAGTACCTCTTTTTCCTGAGGAAAACGGTATTCAAATACTTCCTGTAAATTTTGCATTATAACTTTACTCCAAATTCTTTGTCCAGCACTTCGCTGAGTGCTGCCTTATAGTTCTTGTATGTATAGTTGTCCTTGATAGATTGTAATGCGTTGCGACCCCAGGTGGGAACCTGATCGCGGTTATCGGAAATATGCTTAAGTGTATCAGCCAAGCTCTCGGGATTGTCGGTCTCAAAGAAGAAACCGTCAGAGCCCTCTGTTATGTAGTGAGCCGTACCGTTAAGGTTGGTGCTTATCTGTGCAAGACCGTTGGACATAGCCTCAAGTATTGCTATACTTGCCTGCTCCTCCTTTGAGGTCAGGATAAACACATCGTTCTGAAGATAAAGCTTCTTCATCTCGTGGTAGGGTATGTGGGTACGGAAGGTAAAATAATCGTACACCCCGTGATCCCTTGCCTGCTGCTGAAGATCCTCAAAATACTTGATCTCCTCAGGCGCACCTGCCTGACCGATTATTGTAAAATGTATATCATCACTCAGATCCCCACGGTCCTTCATTACCTTAACTGCGTTTACCAGAACAAAGTGATTTTTATAGGGGCGGTACTTACCTACATCAAGGATGTTAAGAACCCCGTCCTTAAAATATTCTCTGTTCTCAGCCTCGGGATTGGGCTCGTGAACATAGGGCAGAAAATACTCGTGAGGGAGAATATGAAACTCATCTGCACGGTATTTGAGATCAAATACATCGTGGATCTTGACCGTAGTCATACGAACCTTGGGGAACATGGAAAACACAAGCTTCTTTTTAAAGGAAAGCTTTTCGTTCTTCTTGGTATACAACCCTGTCTGGTTATAGAGTATACGCACCTTGACTCCCGCAAGCTTGCAGGCAAGGTTAAGTACCATAGTGTAGGGCATACGGTAACGGATGACCGCTACATCGGGCTTGTATTTTTTTATCTCTCTGTATGTCCACCACAAGGAAGGTATAAAGCGTTCGGTAAGCATACTCTCGTATGTGGTCTCGTCATATTTTTTCTTTAAATGACGGTCGATAAGCTTTCCCACAAGGGAGAGCTTCATAGGAGTGGGAACAAGAACCGTGTGGTCCTCTGCCATTCCTCTTGCCTGTACAAAGAACTTTACTTCATGTCCGTCCTCCTGAAGTGCCTTGCATATAGGTGACTGATTAGTGTGGAACCTCTGCGCCGACATAAGGAATTTCATCGGTCATATCTCCCTTCTCATAGTCTAATTTAATGGAAATGTAAGCTGCGTATATGGCAAAAAACAGGTAAAGATACTTATTGTTCAGCATATTTGCGCCTATATCGTTTACAAGAAACATTATGGCAAAGGTAAGCATCAATACCGAGTATTTGCGCTGATTTTTAAGCATGGAAATAAGCTTGGAATACACAAAGGCATAGATACCGTAGAAAAATGAGAATCCTATGGCACCGTAGCCTACAAGAACCTGAATGAATGTGTTGTGAGGAGGACGGCGCACACCGTGAAGCAGCGAATAGAAATACTCATACTGCTCAGGACCGTATCCGAATATGGGATTGTTCGACCACAGCTCGAGGCCATACTGTATCATACCCGAACGGGTAAGCAGGGAGTCATCTGTCAATGATGACCTGTCATCCTGAAACACCTCAAATATCTGAGCTATACGGTAAAGGAAATAGTTGCTTTCGCGGTCGGCAAACTCCAGCACCAGGTATATGGCAACAAAAAGGATAACGCCTACTACCATAAAGCGGATCACTATACCCTTTTTAGTCTTGAACATAAAAAGTATAAGCACCGCAATACCTAAAAGGATAAAGGATTTTCGGCTTCCGGCGCCTATCTGTATAAATGCGGATAACGCAAGAACAAGATAGCACCAATACTTCTTTTCAAACATTATGAAATACAGACAAAGAATATTGAGTACCGTACAGTAGATGCCCATACCGTTGGACTGATTGATCTCTGCACCTATACGGTGTCCTACCGATATTCTGGATATGATCTCTCCTATACCGTAGAACATAACCGAATAGATACACATTATGAGAGTACCCACAAATATCGCCCATAGAACTATTCTAAAGTCCTTTTCGTCCTGTATATTAATTCTTACCAAAATATACATACCAAAGAGCTGTATAAGGGTAAAGATAAATCCCAGCACACCCTCCTGCGACGGTGCCCAAAAGGAGGTCAGCATTGCGTAGGTGACAAACAGGAGTAAGGAAAAGAAGGTAAAGTCAAGCTTAAATCCATCCTTGTTTATTATGAAATTAAGAAATGAAAATGCTATAGCACCAAGAAAAAAGATGTCACTTATAAAGTTGAGGCTTTCTGAATATGCAATTACATATAATGAATATATATACAGAGTCAGAAAGACCATAGACATCAGCTTGAAGAAGCCGTATTTCCTTTGAAAGGACGGCATCTCAAGTCTCATTGGTCGGGTCATCGCTTATCTCCTTAAAGATTATTTTTGTACCATTCTATTGCTAACTTGATACCGTCGGCAAAGCTGTAATCGGGGTCATAGCCCAGCATTTCTCTTGCCTTTGAGATATCCGCATTGGAGTGCTTTATATCTCCTGCACGGTCGGGACCAAAGTTAGGCTCAATGTCAACGCCCAAAGCCTCGGTAAGATTATAGTATACATCAATAAGGTATTCTCTGCCGCCGTATGCAACATTGAAAGCCTCACCTGCATACTTGTGGTCAGCCTTGCAGGCCTTGAGGTTTGCCTCGATTACATTTTCTATATAGGTGAAGTCACGGCTCTGCTTACCGTCGCCGTTGATGGTGGGCTGCTCTCCGTTGAGGAGCATCTTTATAAACTTGGGAATAACCGCGGCATAAGCTCCGTCAGGATCCTGACGACGGCCAAATACATTGAAATAACGAAGACCGTAGGTGTCAAGTCCGTAATGACGGGTATACTGCTTGCCGTATTCCTCGCATACATGCTTTGTAAGTGCATAGGGAGAAAGGAGATTTCCTTCTCTGCCCTCGTACTTGGGAAGATTGGGCTCGTCACCGTAAACAGAGGAGGAGGAAGCATATACAAACTTCTTTACTCCGTTCTGAGCCGATGCCTCCATCATATTAAGAGTACCTCTGATATTGATCTCTTCATAAAGCAAAGGCATCTTGATGCTTCTGGGAACAGACCCCCAAGCCGCCTGATTGAGAACAAAATCAACACCCTTTGTTGCCTCAAGACAGGTATCAAGGTCACGGATATCTCCCTTGATAAAGGTATAGTTGGGGTTGTCAAGGAACATATCCACATTTGCCTGCTTGCCTGTGGACAGGTCATCAAGGCATCTTACCTTGTAGCCCATATTAAGTATAGCCTCACAGAGGTTGGAGCCTATAAAGCCCGCACCGCCTGTTACAAGAAATATTGTTCCCTCATCAAATTTTAAATGCTTGTAGCCCATTTTTATTCTGCCTCCAGTATATCAGCGATTCTCTTGCAGGCAAAACCGTCACCGTAGGGGTTGGATGCCTGACTCATCTTGTTGTATTCGTTTTCATCGGTAAGAAGGAGCTTGAAGTTGTCATAGATGACCTGCTCGTCTGTTCCTACCAGCTTAAGTGTACCTGCCGCTATACCCTCGGGACGCTCGGTGGTGTCACGCATAACAAGCACGGGCTTGCCGAGAGAGGGTGCCTCCTCCTGGATTCCGCCGCTGTCGGTGAGTATCATATAGGAGCGGGCAAGGAAGTTATGGAAATCAAGAACCTCAAGAGGCTCTATAATGCGGATACGGTCATCTCCTCCCAATATCTCGTTGGCAGCTTCTCTTACAACGGGATTCATATGGATAGGATATATAGCCTTGATATCGGGATGCTCGTCGATAATACGGCGTATAGCTCTGAACATATTACGCATAGGCTCACCCAGGTTCTCGCGGCGGTGAGCTGTTATCATAATAAGACGGCTACCCTTGGCCCATTCGAGCTGGGGATGGGTATAGTCATCGCGGACTGTAGTCTTGAGAGCATCTATTGCTGTGTTGCCTGTGATATAGATATCATTGGCACATCTGCCCTCGCGGATAAGGTTATCGCGGGACATCTCGGTGGGAGCAAAATTATACTTTGAAATAATGCTTACCGCCTGACGGTTGAACTCCTCGGGATAGGGAGAATAAATATTATAGGTACGAAGTCCCGCTTCAACATGACCCACGGGGATCTGCATATAGAAGCATGCAAGCGCAGTAACAAAGGTTGTTGAGGTGTCACCGTGCACAAGTACTACATCAGGTCTTTCCTTTTCAAGAACTTCCTTGATAGTATTAAGAATGTTTGTTGTTACATCAAAGAGGGTCTGCTTATCCTTCATTATGGAAAGGTCATAGTCAGGCTCTACGCCAAAGGCATCAAGCACCTGATCAAGCATCTGTCTGTGCTGACCTGTTACACATACAAGAGTCTCTATATTCTTTCTTGATTTAAGCTCCAGTACAAGAGGACACATCTTTATTGCTTCGGGTCTTGTACCGAATACAAGCATAACTTTCTTCATTATAATTTATATACTCCTTCAAGCTTACATACATTTCTTGTGTCAAGGATTATCTTGCCCTTGAGCTTGTCATCAGCAGCCTTTATCTCATCGTGGCCTACCATAATAACTACGATCTCAACATCGTTTAAGAACTTATCAAAATCGTGATACTGGTTGTCTGCAAGATCCTTTGTTACATAGGGGTCATAGATCTTGACACCGTGAGCAAGGTGCTTCTGCATACACTCAAGCATCTGCATTGTGGGACTCTCGCGGATATCGTCTACATTTTCTTTATAGGTCATACCGTAGATACCCACCTTTGCGGGGTCGGTGATGCCGTGCTCCTTCATAATATTGGAGATACGCTTGAGAACAAACTCGGGCATAGAGTCATTGATCTTTCTTGCCGCAAGAATGATATTTGCAAGTCCGGGATAGTCACCTACAAGGAACCAGGGGTCAACAGAGATACAGTGACCGCCTACACCGGGACCG
Organism: Clostridia bacterium; assembly: GCA_017537175.1. Taxonomy (GTDB): domain Bacteria; phylum Bacillota; class Clostridia; order Oscillospirales; family CAG-272; genus RGIG7300. Next base: position 39,921 of record JAFYLH010000033.1, read on the forward strand.
GGAGTAAGAATATTTACGCGGGGATGCTTGTTTGCAATACGGATGATCTCGTATACATCCATATTGTCGCTGCGGCAGATCTTTGCAAGCTCGTTTGCAAAGGCGATATTAATATCACGGTAGGTGTTCTCTACTACCTTTGTCATTTCTGCGGTGCGGATGTCTGTTACAACGATCTCACCCTGACAGAAGGACTCGTAAAGAGCCTTTACCTTTTCGCCGATAGCACGGTCATCGGCACCGATGGTACGGCTGTTATGCTCAAGCTCGTATACCATATTGCCGGGAATAATACGCTCGGGGGCGTGAACAAGGTTGATGTCCTCACCGATGGTAAAGCCGTTTTCTTCGATGATGGGTCTTACAAAACGGTCCATAGTACCGGGAGATACGGTGGATTCAAGCACCACGGTCGCTCCTTTCGGACAAACCTCCATAACCTTCTTTACAGCCGCTACAACATAACAGGGGTCTATTTTTTTGCTCTTCTTGTCATAGGGTGTGGGAACTGCCACAATGTACATATCGGTAGAGATATAGTCTGTGGAGAACTCTATACCGCACTCAAGTGCATTGGCAAAAAGCTCGTCAAGACCCTTTTCGTCAAAGGTAGTCTTGCCTGCGCGGAGAGTGTTTACAAGCTCTGCATTGTAATCTGTACCCACTACCTCAACACCGTGAGAAGCGAACATAAGCGCTGTGGGAAGTCCGATATAACCTAATCCGATAACATTGATCTTAGCCATCATTTACCACCTATCATCCTTTTGATTTTTACTTTTATTCTGTATAATCTTGTTCTGTTGTAATAATATTTTCTCGCCTTGGTATATCCTTCCTCACCCAATACCTTAAAGAACTTGTTTCTGGGGGGAGGTGTGGATATAGAAGAGCGGAGCTTTTTATGTGTCTTTTCTGCGTGGGGAATATTGGACTCGACTATCTTTGCATTGTCGATGTCAGAAAGCATTTTTTCACCCTTTTCGGTATGAGTGAGAAGTATAGATGTTCCCTTATCGTCGTTGAACTCATCTGTCAGAGATTCTATACCCCAATAGTCACCTGCCGTAACATCGGAATAGTTGTTATATCCTCTGAAATGACAACGGTAACAGCTGTTTCTGAGATAGTCGAAATAGTTAAAATATTCGCATTCCTTACGTGTCATCTTAAGGGTTGAGCCATCCTCGAAGCTTACCAGAACGTTACTGTATCTCCAGCCGTTTGTCTTGTCACGGAACTTAAAGTCAACTACCTTCTTGCCCTTCTTTGCTTCAAGGCTCTTTATATACTCGTCAAATACATGGGGGCTCTGCACACCGTGACATATAAGGTCAAGTGTATAGAGATTTTCGTATTTATCACCAAAATAGCTCTTTACAGCAGCTATCTGACAGGGTGTACCTGTTGCAAGCACGGGTATTCCCTTTTCAAGCTCGGTCTTGAGCTGAGTGTAGATATCACCCATATCTGCCTGTACGTATTTTGAACCGCGCATTGCAGCAAACTCGTTAATGTTGCGGGCAATTGCGTGTACCGGCTTCATATCCTTGTAGACTACACCGGATACCACACCGCCTGCGGCAAATATTTTTTCTGCAATAAGACCTACAGCACCACCCGAGGATGATGCCTTACGGTTTTCCTCGTTACGGTCACAGAGCGCCACTACCCTTGCAGGCTCTGCTGCCTTTTTATCCTTGTTTACGGGACAAGCCTTCATACAGGCTCCGCACTCGGTACACTTTGTCTTATCCACCATAGGAGTGTAGAAGCCGTTTACAAGCTTGATATCTATTGCCTTATGAGGACATCTTTCGGCACAGAGCATACAGCCTGTGCATCTGATAGCATTTGTAAACTCAAAGCCACGGTCTCTTATTATCTTGTCGGGAGCCTCGGCTCTCTTGTTTTCCTCGCCTAACACTTCTGCCAAAGCATCAAAGAAGCTTTCATTTGATGATGCCATATGGCGGCGGTTATTATCTATTACAGAGCGCAGCTCCTTATCAGAGAGAAGCTCGTCTGCCTTGTTTATTACACTGTCCCAATCATCTGCCATAGCATCTGACAGGGTGAAGAAGCAATCCTCAAGTCCCATATGCTCCAGAGCATCCTGCAGCTTACCCTTGTACTTTGCACCAAATCCCGTATGGTCTATAGAGATAACGGGAGTGGAATTGCGGATCGACAAAAGCGTTCCGTGGAAGAAGTTTGTAAGAGTAAGATCAGCAAGACCGAACAGCAAGGACCACTCAAGAGGGTTGAGGTCGGAGAGGAACGCATCCTCCTCGCCTGTACGGCTGAACACACCTACGATACGGTGAGTGTTACGGTACTTTGCCTTAAGCTTACATACAAGGTGTCGGTTTGTACCCATTGTACATATAATGCGCTTGTCGGCAGGAATACCTGCCTTTTTATATATCATTTTTCTGTAGCTTTCGGTGTCAAGACCGAGAAGCTCATAGACATAATCTATATCAAGGAAGGTGGTAGGATCGCAGTTGAAGTTGGTCTTGATATCCCCTGCACAGTAGTGAACGAGATTGTCTGTATAACCGTCGCGAACACCTATATAACGGAACTCTGAAAGTGACTTGCCGAAGGCCTTGCGTCTTTCGTCACTTACATGCTTCATATCCATACCAAAGGCGGAAGCCGCATAGCTGAGCTTGGTCACGCCATTACCTATATCAAGCAGATAAGGGTTGGGGAAGCCTCTCTTGATCCAGTTCCAAACCGCATCAGAGCCTACTATAACCACGTCATATCTGTCCTTTATGTATTCAAATATGCGCTGTGTGTCGTCCTCAACGATATGTGTGGGAGACAGGGGCAGATATTTAAGTGAACGGCGAAACACCTTTTTGCGCTTGATCTTGCGGAAGAATTCCTTTGGGTCGCGAAGCATACGGGGCTTAAACTTGACCTTATAATTCTTTTCCATCGCAAGACTGGTATAGTCTATCACCTCTGTCTCGTGACCGGGAAAACGCTTTTGTATCTCACGGGACAACGCAAGTGACTGCATATACGCACCGTAGTTGATGCTTCGATGGAATGTAAGTATTCCTATCTTCATAATTTAATCCTTAACCTTAAGATTTCTCCATTTTTTCTTTAGGGTTTTGAACATAACACCAAAATAGATGATTGCCCATACACCGCCGAGTATCAGGGATTCTATAACGCTTCCGTCAAGGGACTTGTCGGAAGAAATGGTAACAGTTGTAAACATTTTATCCAAGGGTGCTGCTTCCTTAACAAACCAAAATACAACACCAAAGATCACATTAACAAGCAATATACCCGCCGACTGCTTCCAAGGGAAGATCTTTTTGAAGGGTACGTTTATACTCTTTGCGGTTACCGCAAGCTGGAGTATTGCCATTGCGGTAGTAGAAATAAGTGTTGCCACCGCAGGCGCAAGCATTGACTGTCCAAACATTTGGAAAATGAAAAACAGTGCAACATTCAAAACTGCATTTGTACCAAGAGCTCCAACCGAGCACCAGAAGATAAATCCTGTCTTGCCTATAGAGTTGAGTACCATACCGTAATAGGTACAACGCAATAGCAGATGCAGAGAATAAAGCTTAAATACCCAGTCGCCGCCTACATACTGATCGCCGTAGAGTATCATCATTACATCACGGGAATAAACAAAGCAGCCCACACCGATAACTGCTATAAGCACCATGCTGAGGGTAGTTGCATTACTCCACAGCTTAATGGCTGCCTCGTGATCCTCTTTTTTGAGCATCTTTACCATCTGAGGCAAAAGCACCGCGGTAAAGGTAGAGGCTATCATAGTAACGGGAAGCTCCCTTGCCGCATTGCTGTATATAGCAAAGCTATGAGTATCCATAAGCGTACTTATGAGGAGCTTGTCAAGCTCAACATTAAGTGTTCCCACAACAGATGCCAGTCCCAAGGGTATGGAAAAGGCAAACACAGCCTTGAGCATAGTCAAGCTCATATAGGGTCGGATACCGCCCGATACTACTGCGGCTAAAACGTATACCGCAACAGAGAATGCCACTTCTACCAAAACGTAGAAAAGCATATATTGCTCAAAGTCCTTTGCCGCAAAAACAGTAAGCAGCAGCGCACCGCTGTTAAGTATACGGAATGCCACCAAAAGCTTTGCTTTCTTGTAAACTATCAAGAGATTCTCAACACTTGAACAAACGATTTTAGTCCAAGGATAGATAGCCAAGAAATAGAGGAAGCGCTTGATGAGAGTATTATCAAATATCTCTTCAAGAACGCCCACACTCAGCACCAGCACCAAGCCTACAACAAGGCTGAGAACGGTGTTAAGTGTATAGTAGAGCGAAAGAAACCTTTGCTTTTCCTCTTTGGAATCGGCTCTTGCAAGGAAAAAGTTTAATGATTTTGGTAAGCCAAGCATCAATATTGATGTTACAAGGTTTACCACCATAAGTATCTGGGAGTAAGTTCCGTATTCATCTGTACTACGGACTCGGGAAAGCATCATGGTCATGACCATGGCTATGGCCGAGGTTGCCACCTTAGAGAAGGTCAGCAGAGTTGCATCTGCACCCAGATTACTCCCCTTATTTTTGGTTTTGTCCATTAAATAAGCTCCTCAATCTGTTTTGCCACATTGGCAAAATCAAAGCGGTTTACTTCGTTTTGGTCGATATTAAGTGCAGGAGCCTTACCTGCCTTAAAGTTCTTATAGTCATTTAAAATATATTCTTTGAGGACAGCACGGTCTGTGTCCTTTGTTACCTCCTCAAAGGTAACACCCAGACCTGCCTTTTTAACCACCACGGTTACCTCGCTGTTAGGCTCATCGCCCGAAACAAGGGATATGATAGAGCGCCCCATCATAATATACTCAAGGAATTTGCCGGGGAAAACACCGTTCTCGCCCTTTTCGTTCCATGTAGCATGAATGAGGTGTCGGCTTGATGCCTGAAGCTCAAGGGATTTTGCTCTTGGGAGCATACCGTGATCGATAATGCGATCCTCAAGTCCAAACTGAGCCGCCTGTGTCATAAGTATGGGGAGATTGTTTCCGCCGTACTTTATGACGATATCATTTTTATCAACACTTCCCTCGTCGCACAGCTCCTTTAACACATCAAAGAGGGGTCTGATATCTCTCTTGCCGCCGTAGAGTGCGCCAACATATGTAAAGGAGAAGAGGCCGTCGGGCTCGATACCCGCTGTGTCTATATCTCCTCTGTCAAAGCCGTTGTAAACAACATGGGATTTGTCCTTATACCTTTCACCAAAGATGCGGTCTGCATAGCCGTTTGAAACCGCTACAAGGACATCGGCTTTTTTACATACCTTTTCCTGCAGAGAAGCTCTGTAGGGCTTGGTAAGAGGTGTGGTAAGGTTGACCACCATAGGATCGCGGAAGTCTGCTATCCACTTAACACCGGGACAATGCTTTTTCATTACAAGTCCGCAAAGGTGGGATGCAACAGGTCCGTAGGAGGAAATACACGCGTCATAAGAAGAATATTTTTTCTTATCCGCCTTGACCAGCTTTTCAAACCTCTTTGCAAAGCCGATAGAGCGTGTTATCTTGAGTATCTCCCTGCCCTCGGTCTTGACCTTACGGATAAGGGTCTTTTTCTTTGGAGCGGACTGAGGTGCGGGAGCGGGTGCGGGCTTTGGCTGCTGCGTTGCAGGTCTTACCTTTTCTTCAACGATTATCTTGTCGATATATGTTATATTAAGCTTTTTAAGTGCCTCGTCAAAGGAGTGGTCAAGATTGCCAAAGGGCTTGACGCATACAACATCAACCGCGTTACCTGCCTCTCTGAGCGCCTGAGCCAGCTTTGTGGGTCTTATAACGCCCACCGTCTGACGGGGAGCGAAGTTGTAGCTTAAAATCAGGATCTTTTTCATGAATTCTCAATTCTCAATTCTTAATTCTCAATTATAAGTTGATATACTTAAAATACTGATCGCTTATTGCCGCTTCGTCGTTTTTCCAGGCTCTCTTATATCCGCGCTCGGCATAGTTCTTTCTCATTTCATCATCTGTGAGCATTGCGGCAAGAGCATCGGCAAACTGACCGTGGCTCCAGTTTTTGTTGTTATAATCAAAATCGGGTGTGCCGTCAAATACAGGTGTAATGATACCGTTGTCAGCCATTTCCCATCTGTCGGGAAGGGTAACACGGTATTCGTCATAAAGTATCTCGGCAGGGCCTGTTGCACAGGCGGTAGAAACAACCGCGGTCTTACAGGTCATTGCCTCAATAAGAGCATTGGGAAAGCCCTCGCTTATAGAGGACATTGCGTAGACATCGCTTTTTGCCACATACTTGAAGGGGTTTGCGCTGTAGCCTGTAAGAAGTATATCGTCTGCATACTTATTACGCTTTGCCATATCCTTGAGCTGCTCTTCAAAGATACCTCTGTGACCCACAAGAACAAGTCCTGCATCCGGAACCTTTTCCTTGAGGAGCTCAAAACTCTTAAAGAGATCCCAATGTCCCTTATGCTGGCTTAAGATACCAACGGTGGACACTACCTTATGACTGTCAAAGAAGCTCTGCTCTTCCTCGGTAAGAGGCTCCGCTGACATATCGACGATATGCTGACAGTCCACAAGATTTTCTATAGTATGGCATTTATCTGCATCCGAAGGATATTTTGATTTATAATATTCCTCCATCTCACGGGCGTTGAAGAGAATCTCTCCGCCCGCCTCGATCATCTTGTGATAATCGGGGGTGTTAGTCTCAAGATCCTCAAAGCCTCTGCAGGAGCCTACCCAACGGCACTTAGGCTTTGCAAACCTAAGCGAGATATTGCTGGAGGGTGTAAATGAGAAGATAACATCAATGTTCTTCTGCTTACATATACGGCGGATGGCTCTTGCACGCTTAAAAAGGTTCATAACCTTCTTTGCAAAATTGTGGGTTGCGGGAATATTAAGATTGATAAGCTCGGCATCCACCTCATAGCTTTTGTCGGTATCATCAAAGATGATGTAATAGATGTTGTATTTATCCGAAAAAAGCTTGGTAAGTCTGGAAGCAACTCTCTCGCTTCCTCCGCTTCGCAGATCCGGGGTTAAAAATGCTATATTTTTCTTTTCGCTCATTTTATTTTTCTCCGTCAAGAATCTTTGCAAGGTCCTCTATTACCTTCTCGGGCATAAACAGCTCTGCCTCGCGGACACAGTGCTCTCTCATTGCCATGACCTCCTCGGGATGATCATAGCAATACTCAAGCTTTTCTCTGAAGGCATCAAAATCCTCCAGAGGGAAGGAAATTCCGGTCTCGCCCTCTCTGAGCATATCGTGGCAGGAGTTCCATCTGCCCGAAAGCACAGGTGTTCCTGCAAAAAAGCTGTCAATGATAGATGCAGGCTGACCCTCGGTGGGACACTTTGTGGGGAACAGCTGTAAGAAATAATCGTGTATGACCTCGGTGGTCTTCCAGGCATCGCAGATGCCGTGGTATTTGATATAGTCGGGGAAATCCGCCCTGAGAGCCTCAAACTCCTCTGCGTAGTCAGGCCATATAAGACCGTACATATCAAGGGTAAACTTGACCTCGTTTTCGTTGATCCGCTTAAGCTCGCGTATCATCTCGGTAACACCCTTGAGTCCTACTATACGGGACATATAAATGAGCTTATAAGGCTTTGAAAACTCCGTGGGCTGCTCGTCAAGGGTAAAGCGGCGCAGCTTTTTGAAATTGGGTATTATATAGAGATTGTCAAGTCCGCGATCTATAAGTGCTTTTTTTAAGGTCTCGGTCTCAAGGAGTATGCCCTTACATTGCTTAAGTATGGGAAGGGCTGCAGGATTCTGGTCGATCTCCTCATGGAGTGCGGCACCTACAAGCATAAAATAAAGCTTGCGGCGAAAGATCTTGTTGATAAGAGTGCAGACCTTGAGCAGATTACCTACTCCTGTGGAGTTTGCGGCAACCATGACCACCTCGCTTGTGGCAAATGAACCCAGCAACGCCATAAGCAGCTTTGGCTTATTATCTCTTATCTTTGCATAGCAGGTCTGTCTGACATTTTTTTCGCCGTATTTTTTGACCAGCTCCTCGACCACCTCGATGGTCTTGATGGTCTGTCCGTCACAGGCATTATCCCTGTTAAAGCGCCCTACGACACATATCCTGTACCTTGCCATTGCGATCCTCCCGAAAGCATAATTTACAAATAAGCATAATTACTTTATTATAATTATAATATATCTATAATATTATATCACACAAATACTATACTGTCAAGCAAACTCGCAATATGTAAAATAAAGGATTTACAAATAAATTGTATATTTTTGTACAAAACAAACAAAGAGGGGTAGTAAAAATACTACTCCTCTTCATCTTCACTTATTTCATTTACCTTAATAACTATCTCAAGAACATGACGGGTATCGGTCTTGGTAACCGTTACGCTGAGATTCTCATATTCAAAGGTATCACCGGGTCTGGGAAGCTGCTTAAGCTCCTCAACCACCCATCCGCTGACGGTGGCGATATCAAGATCATACTCGATATCAAGAAATTCAAACATATCTGACAGAGCCGCGCTGCAGTCTATACGGTACTCGTTTTCGGATATCTTGACAAAGCTCTCCACTATCTCGTCATGCTCGTCCCAGATCTCGCCTACCAGCTCCTCGATAACATCCTCAAGGGTAATGATACCCGCAGTTCCGCCGTATTCGTCAACAACAGCAGCCATATGCGATTTGGAATGCTGGAGCTTGACCATAAGCTCGGATATCTTCATAGTGGGAACAACATATTCTATAGGCTTGGTTATGGCGCGCAGGTCCTTGTTCTTTGCCATATAGAAGTCCTTTTGGTTTATAACACCAAATATATCGTCGATGGTATCACGGTATACGGGAAGACGGCTGTAGCCGCTTTCACGGAACAGCTTGTCCACATCACACCAGTCATCCTCGGAGTCCACGGCAACAACATTTACTCTGGGCTGGAGAATGTCACCAACCTCAATATCCTTGAACTCTATGGCATTACGGATAAGCTCTACCTCTTCCTCCTCCATATCGCCCTCGGTCTCTGCCTCCTCAACCATGGTAAGCAGCTCCTCCTCTATCTCGCCCTTATCCTCGGAGGGCTTGATAACAAGGGATACAAGCTTTTTCCAGCCTGTAAAAATAAGGTTTACGGGGAAAAGAATGATCATCAAAAATCTCAAAAAGGGCGCAGAAAACATAGCAAAGCTCTCGGGTCTTTCCTTGGCAATGCTCTTGGGTGTTATCTCACCGAAAATAAGTACAACAACGGTGATAACCACGGTTGCCACCGTAGTGCCGACCGCTTCATCCTTGCAAAGCTTGATGAACAGAATGGTCGCAATTGATGTTGCGGTTATATTTACGATATTGTTTCCGATAAGAATGGTGGAAAGAATACTGTCGAATTTTTCTGACATATTCAAGACCAATGCCGCCTTTTTGTTACCGTCGGATGCCATATTCTTGATACGGATACGGTTAAGGGCGGAAAAGGCTGTCTCGGTTGCCGAAAAATAACCGGAAAAGATAATAAGTGCAACTAAAACAATGATCTGCGTAATACTACTGCCACTGTCCATAATTAAATAAAAATACTCCTTAAAACAAAAAATTACACGAATGCACAAAAAAGGCAGCTCACTTCCCTGCCGGCAACCGTGTATCAATCGATATTCAAATTATGACATAAAGGGGGTATGTCCAAAGTAATATGACACTCCTAATCTGTAAATATCAAATGGTATAATAGCATATATTGTAATAAATGTCAATAGAAATAACAAAATAACAAATTTATATCTTGACAATCATCCATATGTATGATATACTGTTTTGGCATTAAAAAGTGTAACATATTTGCGGGTATGGCGGAATTGGCAGACGCGCTAGATTCAGGTTCTAGTGAGGGTTCCCTCATACAGGTTCAAGTCCTGCTACCCGCACCAAAGCATTCAAACCCGAACCTTTTACCGATTGGTGAAACGTTCGGGTTTGTTGTTTTCTTAAAGGATGTTAAATAGCCTTTGTTTGTGGCAGTACGGAGTGTTCAGCTCTGTACTGCCACTTCTTCGTTTCAATGAATTTCGTACATAAAAGGAGATTTGAAATGAAGACTAAAAAAGCATCTAAAACCAACGCAAGATCACGAATCATTTTCTTTACTATCGCACTTACATATAATCTACTGCTTGGGTTGTATCTGAAAGACTTTCTTGTACTGTCGCCAATGTTTACAACTTTCTACTTACTTTCAGTATTGCCCACCTTATTTTTCGTCATTAGGATACGATCAAACGCTATGCGGGCCATCGTGTATATTGCCTTAATTTTCGTCCTGGGAATGAGTGCAGTCAGCTTTGTTTGCTGCAGAAGATTTCTTGCGATTATGACAATGCTGGAAATGGTAGTAATGTTGATGTACTTAGCCCTTTCCTATGGCAGTTCAGGCAAAAACAAATTGCTGACGAAAATTTATGTTTTGGTGGTGGCAGTACTTATCGTAGCAACTCTTTTCACCTCATACAATTTCGTCTTCAAACCGGATACCTCGTATCTCAACAATGGCTGCGCAACCCTGTGGGACACTCAGACGGAAGAACTTGCTGACGAAATTTGCTCAGGCTGTGAAACAGATAAGGAAAAAGCGCAAGCCTTCCATAACTGGATGGTGGTGAACTTTGAATACGACTACGATTGCAACCCTTTTATTCAATATTTCGATGTTCGCAAAACACTTTGCTCTAAAAAAGGTCTTTGTTTTGATTTCGCACATCTGTTTGCCGCGTTCTGTCGTAGTCAGAACATTCCCTGCTATGTCATTGACGGAACATCCTACGAGGATTATACGGATCGTCACACTTGGAACCGTGTTTACTACGACGGTATATGGTGGGACGTGGATATCACTAGTGATATTCTGCGCACAAAGAATAATCAAAATCTGTATGGTTTTTGTGCACTGGAAAGCGTCTCTGCTTCCGACAAATATTACTATATCACGAAAATATATTGAAGCAACTATGTTAAAGGACGGTAACCGATTATGGTCACCGTCCTTAATTTTGTCTGTCTTTACTTTTTGGTTAAACCTTTTACGAGATTGGCGATGCTTTCAAGTTGTTGGTCATCCAGCTTTTTGAGATCGCTGATGATGCCGTTGAGCTTGGTGGGATTTTTGGTATCGAGATCAAAGAACTCACTTACCGAAATTCCTAAATAATCGCATATATAGAAAATACCCACCAAGGAGGGCAATGATTTTCCCGACTCAATATTATTGATATAGCCGGGATTCTGGCCAATAGCCAAACTCATTTCCCGTGCTGATACATTTTTCTTTTCACGCAGTTGTGCTAACCGCAAAGCAAAATCCTTTTCGTCCATAATCTCACCGCCTTTTATAATATTGTACCCCATAGAGAACATAAAACTATTGGTTGTCAGGCGGTAAAGATATTGCAATATTGGTTTGTATATGATACAATAGAGAAAATGTAGGAAATAAGCCAATAAACGATTCTAAATGACCGCTATACACACGATTGATGAGATAGCAGAGTCATTGGAATAGCCCACCGGACACAAACGGTTCGGTGGGCGTTTTAGCAAGGAGCGAGATATGAGGATTTATTCTGTGGCGTTTTTTGGTCACCGATATGTAGACAATATCATAAAGGTCGAGGATCTTTTGGAAGAGCACATCCGAAAACTTATCGACGAAAATGAGTATGTAGATTTTTTAGTTGGGAGAAATGGTGACTTCGATCAGTGCGTATCATCTTCTGTGCTTCGCGTACGAAAAAACCATAGGGATGATAACAGTGCGTTGGTATTGGTGCTGCCGTATCCCACAGCGGAGTATCTTAATAACGAAAATTACTTTCACGACTATTATAC
>JAFYLH010000034.1 GCA_017537175.1 Clostridia bacterium
ATAATAATAACTTTCCATATTGGTAAGATGCTTTTTGCGTTGTGTCGTGTTTTTTATGATAAATGTCCAATGTCCTACAGCGCGCAGTATGGCAGGGGCAACTTGCCCCACACGGCCGACCGACTTTTTCGACAGTCTGAAGCCACCCGAAAATCGGGTGGCTCTTCTTATTTTAGTTTAAACTTCTTTTTACAGTCGTTGCAGACATACTTGATACGGTTCTTTTGAGCAGCCTTTGCCGCAAAAATACCAAAATATATAGCGATCAATGATGCCGTCACATCATCCGCGCTTTTTACCTGTACCTTGATATTTGTAGAGTTACATCTGGGACAGTATATCCTTGTATCGGTCTGTCCTCCGCAATTGGGACAGGTCTTTTCCTTATCGGATACCATTCTACCGCAGGTCGAGCATTTTATCATTGCCATAATTCATATTCTCCTTTTACAATCCTTAATCTCCGCATCCGCCGCAGCCGCCGCAGCCGCCGCAACCGCCGCAGCCACCGCAGGAGCTGCAGCCGCTGTCCGAGGAGGAATGTTTGTTTAACGCAGCGAGAGCCGCCAACTGAAGTGTTCCCGCTGTCAGAATAACATCATCACAGTAGGTTTTATCTGTTTCTTTGGTACCTGATAACAATATTGATTTGTTCTCACATACCGCATAGGCGGTAAGAATACGGGCAATTTCCTGCTCTGTCAGATTTGAGTCGATGCTTTCTTCGCTGAACAGAAGATACATTTTGTCGTATGTATCGGCTACAGAACGACGGATAGGTTCAATTAATTCTCTTTTACTTATCCTGTCAGCCAGAACAGTTTTTCCTATATATAACAGAAATGCAATAAGTACTCCAAACATCATAAAAATTAACAGATTTCCGATATTCTTGCCGTTATACTTACCCATACAGCACTTTAAGAGAGCCGGACTATAAACACAGAAAAGACCGAAGAAATACGTTGCCTGACACATATTGCTTATAATCCTGCATTCCTTTTCAATAAGCTTTGTGGTGGGTGTTTGGGTAACTGTAATGGAAAAGTCCCGCAGAATATTTTCGACACTAACACCGTCACGAAATCCCTCTTTTTTCATTTCCTTGAGAAATTCTACAAGCTTGCCTACATTGGGATGCTTTTGGCATATCGCCTTCAGCTCTTTGTGGGTAATATCAGGGTTTATATATACACGTTTATCCTCTTCATCCTTCGTGAGCCTATATACAACTGCTTTACAAAGTCTTGCCTTGATCAGATAATAGCCTGTTACGGCATATCGGTCAAATTTGCGTATAGCCATAAGCTCGCTGTCGGTATATGTCATAGTGCAATAGCTCTTGGCTTTGCTTTTTGTATAGATATTTGCCGCAACAGCCATACCGGCAAAAATGACAGCCCAGGTCAATATTCCGTATATGGGCCATATAACCATAAAATCTTCACCATTGATATGCCTTATAAAATAAGGAAAATCATTGACGGCACAAAGGGCTATCAGAACAGACAAAGCTGCTGCGCAAACACAGAATACAGTCATAAGCTTTTTCTTTATGAGTAAGCCTATCATAGCAAATACGCCTGTAACAAAAAATACTCCAATCATAAAGTCATTGAGATCGCTGTATCCGCCACCGTTACCTGACCCTGTGTCCTTTGGTATATCAGGCTCGATCGGTGCTTCGGTTATAGCATCCTCGATCTGGGATATAACCTCATCGGTATTGGGTTCAGCAGGATCCTTGGGAGTATCGTCAATGACAACAGCTATGATTGCTACCAATAAAATTATAATAAAGATAGCTACTGCCACAGCTACTATTGTTACCACAGCTCTGCCTGCAGAGCCAATGAGCTTTTTAATACCTAAAAATGTACCAGCCGTGATGCCTGAGGACACTGCCGCAAGAACCAAAGCAATGATCATTTCACCAACATCTTCACTTTCTCCAAAAGCGAGAGAAATAAAAACAACAGTAAATAATACTCCGGCTAAAGCAACAATACTAAGAAGAACACTGCATACTACCTTAGATACAGTTAATTTAGGCTTTGTCCTTTGCTCCTCAAGCCTTTTACCGCAATGGGGACAGACTTTTTTATCTTTTTTAGATAAAATACCGTTACAATGATTACAGTTCATTATTTTCTCCATTTCAATAGATACTTTAGGATATTTTATCACACAAGAGAATATATTGTCAATGATATTTAAAGATAAGCATATCCGGATATATATTTTTAATTTTCCTCTTGCAAAATTTATTTGTTTATGTTATAATACTTCGGTAACAACGAGATACGAAATAAGGCCATACCGGCCGGGGAGCCAGCGGTGCCCTGTACCTGCAATCCGCTACAGCAGGGGTGGTTTCCCTTTTTGAGGGCAGTTGATGTATGGTCAGCCCCGTATCAAGGACGTTGAAGAATGGGTCTCGTGCAATCGTTCGCTGTGAACCATGTCAGGCGGGGAACCGAGCAGCATTAAGCAGTTTGTTTCGATGTGCCGCGAGGCTGCCTGTTCCGAGTCTGAGATGCGGCAAGCGCATATACCTTCTGTTCGATCTAAGGGTGTATGGTCTTATTTTGTATCTCGTTTTATTTTTAGTTTTTAAACGGAGGAAACACTATGCATCAGGCTTTATACCGCAAATACAGACCCCAGACCTTTGACGATGTATACGGTCAGGATCATATTACCTCTGTGCTTAAATATGAGGTTGCAGAGAACAAGGTGTCCCACGCCTACCTCTTCTGCGGAAGCAGAGGAACGGGCAAGACCACCTGTGCAAAGATACTTGCAAAGGCCGTTAACTGTCTTAACCCCAAAAACGGAGACCCCTGCGGCGAGTGCGAGGCCTGCCGTGCCATAGCCGACGAGGCTACCGTTGATATCCTTGAAATGGACGCGGCAAGCAACACAGGTGTTGACTATATCCGCGACATCCGCGATGCGGTGGTCTACTCCCCTGCTATGCTCAAAACAAGAGTATACATTATCGACGAGGTTCATATGCTTTCCACCTCGGCATTCAACGCACTTTTGAAGACCCTTGAAGAGCCTCCGGAAAGAGTTATATTTATTCTTGCAACAACAGAGGTACACAAGATACCCATAACAGTAACATCCCGTTGTCAGCGCTTTGACTTCCGCCGTATCCGTACCGATGTCATTGCAGACAGACTTAAATATATTGCAGACAGAGAGTCTGTTTCTCTGCAGGATGATGCAGCTACCCTTATAGGTAAGCTCTCCAACGGCGGTATGCGTGATGCCATATCCCTGCTTGAGGTCTCAGCCGGACAGAACCACGAGGTCAATGTAAAGAGAGTCCGTGAGTGCGCGGGTATATCCGGTAGAGAAAATGTCATAAAGACGGTCAGGGCCATTGCCAAAAAGGACTGGGACAGCATTTTCTCGGTGGTGTCCGAGCTTGTTGCATCCTCTATGAGTATTTCGGTGTTCTGGCAGGATCTTATTGCATTCTACCGCGATATGATGCTGGCAAAGGCCACCAAAAACGCACTTTCAAATTACGAGCTTACAGATGACGAGATCTACGAAACAAAGGACTGCGCTTCCCTGTTCACTCTTGAGACCATAATGTATCATTCAAGGCTTCTTGACAGAGCTCTTGGCGAGATGCAGTCAAAGACCTGCGATCAGCGCATAACTGCTGAGCTGACCCTTGTCCGTATGAGTGACGGCAAGCTTGCCACCGATACAGAGGCTCTGCTTGCCCGCATATCTGAGCTTGAGGGCAAGGTGAATATGCTCAGCGCACAGCTGGCAAGCGGCAGTATTACCGTAACACAGACAGACCCCGTAGGGGCGGATACCATCCGCCCGTCAGAAGACGCTCCAAAGACAAAACAGCCGGAACAGGCAGTAATACCCCCTCGCACCGACCCGACAGTTGGCCCCCGCGAGGTTGAGGACTGGGCAGAGATACTGCGTAAAATAGAGGACACAAATCCTCAATGCACCGCGTTTCTCGGTATGACCAAGACCTGTATTATAGGCAACGAATTTATAATAAAGGTTGCGGATTCCTTTGGAGTTATGATACTTGATGACCCGCAAAACCGTAAGACCATACAGGATGCTATGATAAGCACCAATCCGGGCTATGCTTCGATGACCCTCAAGATAGTTGAGGACAAGCAGGTCAAGAAGCAGATAGCTTCACCCTTTGACGATATTAATTTTTAAGGAGAAAATAAAATGAAGGCAAGATTACCTAAGGGAATGGGCGGCGGCCCCGCAAATATGCAGCACTTAATGAAGCAGGCACAGAAGATGCAGGAGGATATGGAGGCTAAAAAGGAAGAGCTTGCCTCCCGCGAGTATGAGATCAAGGCAGGCGGCGGTGCCGTAACCCTTGTTATCAACGGTGAAAAAGAGGTCAAGAGCCTTGATATCGACCCCGAGATCGTAGATCCCGATGATATCGAGACTATGACAGATATCCTTATCGCTGCATTCAACGAGGCTGTCAAGCGCGTTGAAACAGATGCGGAAAACGAAATGTCCGCAATTACAGGCAGCCTTAATATGCCCGGCTTATTCTAATGTTACCTACACTTGAAATTCTTATTGAGCAGTTCCGCAAGCTTCCCTCTGTAGGCAGAAAATCAGCTGAAAGGATGGCTTATGCTGTTCTTGATTATTCAAAGGAAGAAGCTGAGCTTTTTGCAAATGCCATAGTCGATGCAAAGGAAAACATTAAGCGCTGTAAGCATTGCTTTAACTTCAGCGAGCACGAGGAATGTCCCATATGCACCGACGAGGAGCGGGACAGAAGCGTTATCTGTGTGGTAGAGGATGCAAGGGATATTATATCTCTTGAAAAGGTAAAGGAATACCACGGTCTCTATCATGTCATAGGCGGAACCATCTCCCCCATGAGCGGAGTTACTCCTGATGATCTTAACATCCGCGAGCTTATCCACCGTCTATCAAGCGGCGAGGTAAAGGAGGTCATCATTGCCACCAACCCCACCGTAGAGGGCGAGACCACCGCTATGTATATATCCAAGCTCTTAAAGCCCCTTGAAATCAAGGTAAGCCGTCTTGCTTACGGTATGCCTGTCGGCGGTGAGCTTGACCACGCAGACGAGGTTACCCTGCTGCGCGCCATAGAGGGCAGAAAAACATTATAAATCACAAAACCTGTTGCAAATTTATGCAACAGGTTTTATTTTTTATTCATAAGAGTCTTCTACCTGCTCAAGTGCCGTTGTGGTATGGAGGTTAAACTCAAGGGTAGAATATATATTCTCGTCGGTCTGGGCATCATAGCCCTCCTGTATCTTATGTACCGTGATCTTACGGTTACCCTCGTCGATGCTTATATCAAGACCCATAGAATACTTCTGCATAAAGTCAAGAGGTATATAGAGCCTGGATTCATATAAAAACGAGGGGGATATCATACGGACCTTTGAGCCGTTGACATAGGCTATATCAGAGCCCACAACAAACTTTACAGACTGGTCATCAGACTCACGGGGCAGATAGCGAAGCTCCTCGGTACTGCCTGTAACGCTGAGACTGCACATATCGCTCAAGGCCGATATGGGAATATACAGCTCACCGTATCTTGTGGCACAGCTTGAGGGGATCTCGAGATATGTAGGATCAACAACATTTGATGCAAGCTTCTCTGCATCCTTTGGTATATCCGCGCCTAACTGTAGTGTATAGCTCTTACCCTTAAAGCCCTTGCCGGGCTTGAGGGACATTGCAAACAGACCTGCGGTCAATGAAAACATTATTGTAAACACCACAAGGAACAGCACCAGTCTGACAAGCAAAAGCTTACCAAAGGCTGTCTGTTTGCGCTTTACACGGAAGCTGTGGTTACCCTCGGAGGAACGGCGCTTGATCTCAAGATTCTTAACACTTCCGCTGACCTTCTTTTGGGTCTTTTCCTCATGGCGGTGCGCCCTTGTCTGGGTGCTCATCTTACGGTTGATCTCCCTGCGGGCGTTGGCCTGATGCTCCTTTTTGGTCTCACGGCTTACAACAGCCTTGCGGGGTGTCAGCTTAGCCTGTGCCTTTTGAGGCCTCTTTGCCGCTACCCTCTTTGGTGCAGGCTTCTTTGTGCCCGGCTTTGCGGTCGGGGGAGCCTTGGGCGCGGGGGAAGACACCAATGCGGCATTGCGTCTTGCCGCCGCTTCTCTGGAGGCAGCCACCTTCTCTGCCCTTGTAAGCTCTCTTTTTTGAACTGCAGGAGCAGACACAGGCTTGTTTTTATTCTTTTGTATAGGCTTCTTGGGTGCCTGAACAGCCATAGCTACTCCTCCAAATTAATATAGTGTATTTTATATTATATCACATTATAATACAAATTGCAATGCGGTTTTTGTCTAATAGACAAAAACTTACTTGATTTCCCGACTTATTTTCTCTTTCCCTTTTTCTGCGCCTTCTTTGAAACCGCCCAGCCTGCCTTCTTAGGCTTATGCTCTTTCTTAGGCTTTGAGGGAGTCTGAGTCTTGCGGGTCTGCTTAGGCATTTCAACACCCTTTTCGGGCTTTACAAGGCACATAGGGCCGTAGCCGATAAGATCGGTACGGTTGAGCTTTACAAGAGCCTCGCGGACAAGCTCGGCATTTTGGGGTCTGTTCCATTGCAATAAAGCCCTCTGCAGCTGCTTTTCGTGATAATCGGTGGTGCAGTAGACCTTTTTGCCTGTCATAGGGTCGATTCCCGTATAGAACATAACGGTGGATGCCGTACCCGGTGTGGGATAGAAGTCCTGCACCTGCTCGGGAGAATAGCCGCCCTCCTTAAGATAGAGAGCCAACTTAAGTGCATCCTTAAGTGTGCTTCCCGGATGGCTTGACATAAGGTATGGTACAAGATACTGCTCCTTGCCTATACTCTTAGTAAGCTCAAAATATCTGTCCTTGAATTTATTGTAGACCTCCACATCAGGCTTACCCATATAGTGGAGAACATCAGAGCTGCAATGCTCGGGGGCAACCTTAAGCTGACCGCTGACATGGTCGCGAACCAGCTTCTTGAAAAAGGCCTCGTCCTTATCGTACACAAGGTAGTCAAAGCGGATACCCGAGCGGATAAAGACCTTTTTGACCTTGGGTACCTTTTCTATCTCCTTTAAAAGCTTGATATATTCGGTATGATCTACCTCAAGATGCTTACAGGGTGTGGGGGCAAGACATTTTCTGCCTGCGCAGATACCGTTTTCTGCCTGTCTTTTACAGGAAGCATATCTGAAATTGGCGGTAGGGCCGCCCACGTCGTGGACATATCCCTTGAAGTTAGGTACTTCTACTATCTTTTTGGTTTCCTCAACGCAGGACTCGATGCTTCGTGACACTACGCTCCTTCCCTGATGGAAGGCAAGAGCACAGAAGTTACAGCCGCCAAAGCAGCCACGGTTATGGGTTACCGAAAGCTCAACCTCCTGTATTCCGGGAACACCGCCCACAGCCTCATATGAGGGATGATATGTCCTCATATACGGCAAAGCATAGACCTCGTCAAGCTCCTTACGGGTAAGAGGAGGCATAGGGGGATTTTGCACAAGAAGCTTACCGTCATAAAGCTCGGTTACCGCCCTGCCCCTTACATGGTCATTTTCTTTATATTGGAGCGCAAATGCCTCTGCGTATTTTTGCTTGTCGGTCTTAAGATCGTTATAGTCAAATCCGCCTACGGTTTCGTAGTGGATCTTATCCTCAGGGGATGCAAGGTAGACCGTACCTCTTACATCTCTTATCTTTTTGATCGGAATACCGCGGTCAAGCAGCTGCGCCAGACGGCGGAGAATGTTCTCGCCCATACCGTAGGTAAGTATATCTGCGCGGCTGTCCACAAGTATACTGCGGCGAACCCTGTTATCCCAATAATCATAATGGGCAAAGCGGCGAAGAGAAGCTTCAAGACCGCCGATGATTATCGGCACATCTCCGTATGCCTCGCGGATACGGTTACAGTAAACTATGACCGCACGGTCGGGTCGAAGTCCCATCTTACCGCCGGGAGAATAATAGTCGGTACTGCGCTTACGCTTTGCAACTGTATAGTGGGCAACCATAGAGTCTATATTACCCGAGGTAACAAGAAATCCAAGCCTTGGTCTGCCAAATTCCTTAAATGCCTCACAGCTTTTATAATCGGGCTGTGAGAGTATAGCCACACGAAAGCCCTGCGCCTCAAGCACACGGGAAATTATGGACACGCCAAAGGAGGGATGATCTACATAGGCATCCCCTGTTACATACACAAAGTCGGGCTGCTCCCAACCTCGCTCAAGCATATCCTGTTTGTTTATTGGTAAAAATCCGCTATACAATTTATGTTCTCCACAAAATATTATTCATACAATTATATCATTTTGGACTTTTATTGTCAACCGAGATTTTTGCAGGAATCGAATTATATTGACATTACTCCAAAACTGTGATAATATTTTTATATAACAAAAATTACCTTGGGAGGAAAAAATGAACTGTAAATACTGTGGCACAAGCAACCCAAATTCAGCAAAATTCTGCAGTAAATGCGGAAGACCCGTAACACCCAAACCACCACCCCGTCCCGAGCCCGAGTTTGAGATCGTCCGTTGTCCGATGTGCAGATCCTCAAATGTACATGCAGTAAAGCTGTCAAGGTATCAGTATCACACAGGCAGAAGCTGTATGTATCTTAAAAGATCGGATAATGATGTTGTTTTTTGGGAATGTAAGGACTGCTCGGACATTACAATAGACCTCCCGGATCTTAACGGCAAGATAGTTTCTACTCTCATCGGTATGATAATAGGCGTAGTAATGCGTTGCATACTGTTTTTACTGATGTTACTTGTTGCGATAGGTGTTATGTTTATGCTCGAATTCTTAAACATTCACACCATTTACCCCTCATTGTTCATTGATCCTCTGTATATAGTATTGCTTATCTTTTTGGAATTGATATCCTTCTTTGCAACCCTGCCCTTTATAGAAAAAGAATTCTTCTCGCTGTACAAGCTGATGAAGGAAAAGAAATTCATCAAAAATTGTTTTGATGAATAACATTTTTAATATTTTTATAATACAATACACAAAAGCGTGTGTATATGATAAACTCTTATATTATCATATATAAACATACAACAACGGAGGTAATACTATGGAATTTTTTATTATTATACCTGTCAGTACGATAATGCCTGTTTTATTATTCTTTTTATTATGCTTGGTTTTAGGTATATCTGATGCCCAAAGCAATATTAATACTCGTGCTGCCCATGACTTTGCAGATAAGAATACTTTGACGGTATTAGTATTAATCGGTATTTTTTGTCTGATAATCGCAACGGTTATGATCTTCTACAACTATAATAAGTTACGCAGAAAACAAGCCGCTAACATAGTACCTATGATACTGTATTCTGTTATTTCGTCCGCGGCACTTTTCTTGGGTTTAGAGAACTCATATAATGCATCGCTATATATGGTAGACACTATCGCAGAATTTTTTGGTTTTGATCCGTTTCTTATAGTAGTGCTTTTCTTGGTATATTTATTTATCGCCATTTTATACCTCATACTGATAATCCTGGTTGCATTACCACCGATTGCTGTCAATCTGCTGGTACTGTATAAAACAGAAACCCAAAAGAATCAAAGTACATGGTACATTATAGGAATAGTACTTGCCACAATAATCGGCATAATATATATTGTCGTACATCCCAACATCGAATTTAACGGATGTGTAACTAATTTATTAAAATGAAATATATGAGTAGAAGTCTGTTACGGATTAACAGGCTTCTTTTATTCGTTTGTATGTGGCCTCTCTTCCTTGACCGCGGCATCCATAAGATCGGCAAGGCTCTGTGCCTCGGCAGCATCAAGCTCAGCCTGCTGGCTGTAGCCTGTATGATCGGTTGCCGATACCGCGGGATTTTCAAACATAGCCTTTTTTGAATATTCGGTTGCATCCTGTTTCTTTTTTGCCATAATATCACTCCTTTTGTGATATTGTTGGCACTTGAATCTGTTTTATACATATATTTAAAGAAAACACTTGCAAAAAGCAAGTGTTTTCTACATATATTCTGCATTCTGAATTCTGAATTCTGCATTCGTTAAAGCACCGTGTGCTTTATCTCTTTACCTCAACCATCTGGTAAGCCTCGAGGATATCGCCTTCCTTGAGGTCATTGAACTTATCGAGGCCGATACCGCACTCGTAGCCGGATGCAACTTCCTTTACGTCGTCCTTGAAACGGCGAAGCGAGGAGATCTTATCCTCGAAGATAAGAATGCCTTCACGGATTACGCGGATCTGAGCGGAGCGCAGGATCTTACCGTCCTGAACGTAGGAGCCTGCGATAGTACCAACGTTGGGAACACGGATGGTGGCACGAACCTCTGCCTGACCGAGGCGCTCCTCCTTATATGTGGGAGCAAGCATACCCTTCATAGCCTGAGTGATCTCCTCGATGCACTCGTAGATGATACGGTAGGTTCTGATATCAACACCGTTACGCTCTGCGATATCGAGAGAGTTCTTGTCGGGACGGACATTGAAGCCTACGATGATGGCACCGGATGCACCTGCAAGGATAACGTCGCTTTCGTTGATGCCGCCCACACCTGTGTGGATGATCTTGACCTTGACCTCTTCGTTGGAGAGCTTTTCAAGGGACTGCTTAACTGCCTCGGCAGAGCCTCTTACATCCGCCTTAACGATGATGTTAAGGGTCTTTGCACCGTCGGAGATAGCTGCAAAGAGATCCTCAAGGGATACCGCTGCGTTAGCCTTGAACTCTTCGTTCTTAGCCTTATCGCGGCGCTGCTCGGCAAGCTCTCTTGCCTTCTTTTCGTCCTCAACTGCGTTGAACTCGTCACCTGCCGAGGGAACCTCGCTAAGACCGATGATCTCAACGGGGATAGAGGGACCTGCAGACTTAATCTTTCTGCCCTTATCGTCGGTCATAGCTCTTACGTGACCAACAGAAGTACCTGCGATAACAACATCGCCTGCGTTGAGAGTACCGTTCTGTACAAGCACGGTAGCAACAGGACCTCTGCCCTTGTCAAGCTTAGCCTCGATGATAACACCCTTTGCGTGACGGTTGGGATTAGCCTTGTATTCCTTGACCTCTGCAATAAGGAGGATGTTTTCAAGAAGATCCTCGATACCCATACGGGTAACAGCAGAAACGGGAACACAGATAACGTCACCGCCCCATTCTTCGGGAACAAGCTCATACTGAGTAAGCTCCTGCTTAACATTGTCGGGGTTAGCTGTGGGTTTATCCATCTTGTTTATAGCAACGATTATCTCAACACCTGCCGCCTTTGCGTGGTTGATCGCCTCAACAGTCTGGGGCATAATACCATCGTCAGCAGCTACAACAAGAACCGCAATATCGGTTGCCATAGCACCTCTTGCTCTCATTGTGGTAAACGCCTCGTGACCGGGGGTGTCAAGGAAGGTGATGTCGTTGCCGTCTATATTTACAGTGTAAGCACCGATATGCTGGGTAATACCGCCTGCCTCGCCTGTGGTAACGCTGGTGTGACGGATAGCATCAAGCAGTGATGTCTTACCGTGGTCAACGTGACCCATTACACAAACAACGGGAGGACGGGTGATGAGGTTGTCATCGTTATCCTCTGTGGAGTCAAAGATCTGCTCCTCTATTGTAACCTCAACCTCTTTTGTGATCTTTGCACCCATCTCGTCAGCGATAAGGAATGCGGTATCATAATCGATAGTCTGGTTAACTGTTGCCATAACACCGAGCATCATAAGCTTCTTTACGACCTCAGCCGCCTTGAGCTTAAGTCTCTGAGCAAGCTCGCCTACGGTGATCTCCTCGGGGATGGAAACATAAAGCACCTGCTTCTTTGCCATCTCCTGCTGACGGCGGAGCTTATCCATAGCCGCCTTTTCCTTGGAGGCCTTATCCTGCTTCTTGCCCTTTTGGTTCTGGTTGTTCTGCTTCTTAAGCTTCTGCTTGTTATTGTAGTCACGGTCAGAGTGGTAACGGTCAAGCTTTTCGTCATACTTGGAGAGGTCAACACTGGAGGAACGTGTATCTACAACACGGGTAGCGGACTTGTTGCCGCGGCTCGAAGCATCGATAGGCTGGAGAGGTGTCTTGTTGTCCTCATCGGAGTGCTTCTTGGGCAGGGTAACCGTCTGCATATGGGGTCTTGCCTGTGCAGGCTGTTTTTTCTTGTTGTCAACCTTCTTGGGCTCTGGCTTCTTCTCTTCCTTCTTGGGCTCGGGCTTGGGCTCGGGCTTTTTCTCTTCCTTCTTGGGCTCGGGCTTGGGCTCGGGTTTCTTTTCTTCCTTTTTAGGCTCGGGCTTGGGCTCGGGTTTCTTCTCTTCCTTCTTAGGCTCAGGCTTCGTTTCTTCCTCTACAGGCTCTGCCTTAGGCTCCTCTGCCTTAGCAGCCTTACGGGGAATAACAACCTTAAGATCCATATAGTCATTGAAGTTAGTGATCTGGTTAGCAAGAGAAAGCTCGCTTAATACAATATCAAAATCCTCCGGGGTAAGAACAGCGGAGGTAGACTTGTTGCCTCTGCCGCATCTGTCAAGAATATCGGTGATCTCCTTACCCTTGACACCCAGATCCTTTGCCATATTACTTATCTTATATTTAGGATTTAACATATATTACACCTCCCGCGGATTTTGGTCCGCTTCGCTCATTTCATCTAAAAGTTTAATGATACCCTTTGCCATATTGGCATCGTTTAAGGAAAGCACCGAAACGGCTCCCCTTTTTCCCACACAGTTACCAAGCTCGTTCTGGCCTATGGGGATCTCGTAACAGGCTGTTTCGTAGTATTTTGCACAGTTGAATGCCCGTTTTTTTGTGTTCTGCGAAGCATCATATGCCACCATAAGGAACCTTGCGTTGCCGCACCTTACTGCGTCACACGCCATATCAGTTCCGACAGAGAGCATCCTTGCTCTGGCGCTTAAGCCTAACATACGGGCCAGTCTTTCTGAATTAACCTTCACTGCCAAGCTGCACCTCCAATGCTTCGTAAATCTCATCGGGTATCTCTACCTCTAAATTTCTGCTAAGTCGTTTTGACTTGACAGCCTTTTTAAGACAGGCGGCATTATGACAAATATATGCACCGCGACCCGACATTTTTCCGTTCAGGTCTATCTTTATCTCGCCCTCGGGAGTACGCACCACACGGATAAGGTCCTTTTTGTCAGCCTTGATACCGCAGCCGGTGCATTTGCGCTGAGGGACTTTTTTTGTTTGTTCAGCCATAATACCTCCTGTATGAATACAGAGTGCAGAATACAGAATTACGGAGGATTTTTGCACTTTGGCGCAAAAATCTTCATTAACTCCTAATTCCTAACTCCTAACTAATATTAGTTTTCTTTGATGTCTATCTTGAAGCCTGTAAGACGGGCTGCAAGTCTTGCGTTCTGACCTTCCTTACCGATAGCAAGGGAGAGCTGGTCAGAGTCAACAATGACTCTTGCGCTTCTTTCGCCGTCTATTATGACCTCACGGACCTGTGCGGGAGAAAGTGCCTCACGGATAAACTCGCAGGGGTCATCGCTGTACTTGATAATGTCAATCTTTTCGCCGCGAAGCTCGTCAACGATACCTGCGATACGCATACCGCGGTTACCGATACAAGCACCGATGGGATCAACATCCGCATCTCTAGATTCAACTGCCATCTTGGTGCGGCTGCCCGCCTCACGGATAACACCCTTAATAACTACGGTGCCGTCCTGAATTTCGGGAACCTCAAGCTCAAAGAGTCTCTTTACCATACCGGGATGGGTTCTACTAAGATTTACAAGGGGACCTCTACTCTCCTTACGAACCTCCATAACAAATACCTTGATATGGTCGCCGGGAACAAAGGTCTCGCCGGGGATCTGCTCTGACTTAATAAGGGTAGCAAAGCTTGTGCCTGTATCCAGGGTTATGTTGCCTGTGGTGGGATCTATCTTCTGTACTGTTGCGGTGATGATCTCCTCACGCTTGCTTTCGTATTCCTTTATCATCATTCCGCGTTCAGCCTCACGGATGCCCTGAATGATGACCTGCTTTGCGGTCTGTGCGCTGAGTCTGCGGAAGTTCTTGGGCTTCATCTCGATCTCAGCAACGCCGCCAAGCTTATATCTCTTGGAGAGCTTGTGTGCAGCCTCAAGGGTGATCTGGGTCGCCTCATCCTCGACCTCTTCTACGATATCCATCTGCTTATAAACGCGGACATCCTTCTTTACGGGGTCAAGAACAACTCTAACATTGCTGTTGCCGCCCTCCTCACGCTTAAAGGCGCTGATAAGTGCCGCTTCAACACGCTCGATCATGTACTCTGCGGGAATTCCCTTCTCCTTTTCAAGGAGCTCAAGTGCATTAAAAAATTCGGTATTCATCATTTATCCTCTCTAAATATTATTAATCAAAATCAAAAACCGTTCTTACCTTGGAGGCTAATTTACGCTCTATTGTAACCTCGCCCTCTTCGGTATCAAGAACTATCTGCTTGTTTTCATATGCTTTTAGTATGCCGATATATTCCTTTTTACCCTCAAGCTTGGTAAACAGCTTGCAGATTATCTTCTCACCTATGCAGGCCTCAAAGTGTACATCTGTTCTGATGTCTCGCTCAAGTCCGGGGGAAGAAACCTCCAGCCTGTATGCATCCTCGATAGGGTCTGCCTCGTCAAGGACGGGATCGATAGCACGGTGTACCTTTTCGCAGTCGTCAATGTCAATGCCCTTTTCGGAGTCGATGGTTATTCTTAAAAACCACTCAGCCGCCTCACGGACATACTCCACATCCCATACATCATAGCCTAAGTCATTGATAACGGGAGTAAGAAGCTCTGTGACAACATCCGCAATTCTGTTGCTGCTTGCCATTATGAAAACTCCTTCCTACATAAAACTTGGAGAGTGGCTGTCAACCACTCTCCATAATTGAAATATTTTACTGTAATGCATTATATCACACTTGTTTTAAAAATGCAATAGAGTTCACCGAAAATTAATATAATAATTAATTATTCCTCGCCGTACGCGTCATAAGCATCCATAAGCTTCTTAAGCTTACGCTCATAGCCCTTCTGATTTACTGCGTAGAAGGATACATAGTTGGAGTTATCCTGACCGATAAGCTGTCTGAACTCAACGCCCATACCAAGAGCATCACCGTAGAAGGGACCAAAGGAAACCTTAAAGCCGTCACGGATGATGTCGAGCATCTCGCCCGACTCGTCATCGCGGGCATACTTGTCGCGAAGCGCCATATCGTAGTATGCGGGGATAACGGTCTTGTTGGATATTGCGGAAAGAACATCAAATACCGCTCCTGTTTTTGTAACATTGGGAACATCTATGGGAACTACAGCCACAGAGTAGCCGTCCTGGGAACGGGTGTAATACTTATCCTGATTCTTGTCCCACTTGGGATAAGGAACTATACCGAAGTCGGTCTCCATACCGCGGAAATCCTGTGCGCGGTCAAGATATGCGGGATAGAATAACGCTCTGCCCTCACGGAAGATCTTGTCAACAGGGTTAGAATCCTCGGTGTCGGAGGAGGATGTGGAAACAAAATATGTGTCGTCGGTCTTTTTGAAGTCGATGAACTTTTCAAGCACGCTTACGACCTTTGCCTGGTCAACGTCTATCTGGATCTCACCGTTCTCGTCTCTTGCTGTGATCTGTATATCAAAGAGATCCCAAAGAGCATCGGTGGTATTGGAGATATCGCTGATATAGCCGTAGGAGTCCTCCTCGCCCGGCCAGTTGTCACCGTTAAGGTCTACCCATTTACCCTTAGCCATCTCGGTCATCTTGTCAAAGGTCCAGTCTCCGTCACGGACAAGCTGGTAAATATCCTCTAAATTGTAGTTCTCTGCCAAAAGCTTGTTGAAGTAGAGGACATATACGGATTCCCAGTATGTAAGAGAATAGTCGCCCAGCATATAAAGGAGCTTACCGTCAATAGTCATCTGCTTGATTATATCCTGGTTGTAATATACGGCATCCATATTATCCTTAACATAAGGAACCTCATAGAAATTGCTGAAGAGATCCATAAGCTCATAGCTTGCCATATAAGCCTGCTGGCTCATAATGAGGTCATAGGAGCCGCTGTTTGCAAGGATAGAGTTCTTAAAGGTATTAATAAAATCATCGTGCACAGCATACTGTCCGGGAATGGCATAGGCCTTAAACTCGGCAAGCTCAAAGCGCTCCTCTACCTCAAGATTACGCTTATATACCGCCTCATTTACAAGCTCGGTTGCATCCTCGTCGGCTGCGATCTCGTGAAGCCACTGACCCCAGGCATTATCCTCACGGCAAAGCACGGTAAAGGTCTCGCCGGTGAACTTAAGATCCTCGGGAACAATGGTGTCTGTCTCGGTCAGCTGACCGCCGCCGGTATTTGTCTCGGTCTTGCCGAAATTACAAGCCGCAAGACAAGGAAGGGTCATCAGACAAACAAGTAATAAAGCTAAGATTCTTTTTGTGTTCATCATAACACACCACCTTTAGGTTTGATAATAACATAGTATCACAGCCTGTGTTTTAAGTCAAGACAAAACCAAAAAACTGTTGCAAAAGCAACAGTTTTTTTGTATATCATTCAGAGATATTATTCCTCGCCGTATGCGGCATAAGCCTCCATAAGCTTCTTGAGTCTTCTCTCGTAGCCCTTTTGGTTTACTGCATAGTAGGAAACATAGTTGGAGTTATCCTGAGTGATAAGCACACGGAACTCAAGTCCTCGGTCAAGGGAAGGTGCATAGAAAACGCCGAAGTTGAACTTAAATCCCTCACGGATGATGTCAAGCATCTCTCCCGACTCGTCATCACGGGCGTACTTGTCACGCAGCGCCATATCGTAGTACGCAGGGATAACCGTATCGTAGGATATTTCCGAAAGCAAATCAAAGACAGCACCTGTCTTTTCGAGGTTAGGTGCATCTATAGGTACTACCGCAACAGAGTAAGCGTCCTGAGAACGTGTATAATACTTTTCCTGTTCCTTATTCCACTTGGGATAAGGAACGATACCGAAGTCTGTTTCCATACCGCGGAAGTCCTGCGCACGACTAAGAAATGCGGGATAGAAAAGCGCCCTTCCCTCACGGAAGATCTTATCACATTTGATAGAATCCTCTGTCATAGATGAGTCTGTATCCTCAAAGAAGGTATCGTCGGATTGCTTGAACTCAATAATCTTTTCGAGCACCTGTACCATCTTACCCTGATCTGCATCGATGATAACATTGCCGTTCTCGTCCTTGGAGGTAACACGGATATCAAAGAGATCCCACAGAGCGTCGGTAGTGTTACGTATCTCGGTTACATATCCGTAGCTGTCCTCGCTTCCGGGCCAAGAATCACCATCAAGGTCTGTCCAGGTGCCTTTCACCATCTCTGCCATCCTATCATATGTCCAGTCGCCGTCACGGACAAGCTGATAGATATCCCCTATATTATGGTTCTCGGCTATAGTCTTGTTAAAGAAGAGAACGTAGAGATGCTCCCAGTAAGTAAGAGAGTAGTCACCTACCATATATAAGAGTTTACCGTCAATGGTCACCTCATCGATTATATCCTGATAATAATACTCTGCATTTAAGTTATCCTTAACGTAAGGAAGATCATAGAAGTTATAAAAGAGATCTATAAGAGAAATGTCCTCCATATAGGACTGCTGGCTCATAATGAGGTCATAGGAGCCGCTGGCCGAAAGAATAGAGTTCTTGAAGGTATTGATAAAATCCTCGTTCACCGCCCACTGTCCCGGGATGGCATAGGCCTGCAGCTTTTCAAGTTCGAAGCGTTCTTCTACCTTAAGGTTCCTCTTATACACCGCCTCGTTTACAAGTTCGGTAGCATCTTCGTCCGCTGCGATCTCGTGGAGGTATCTGCCCCAGGCGTTATCTTCACGGCAAAGCACGGTAAAGGTCTCGCCGGTGAACTTAAGATCCTCGGGAACAATGGTGTCTGTCTCGGTCAGCTGACCGCCGCCATCATTTGTCACAGTCTTGCCGAAATTACAAGCCGCAAGACAAGGAAGGATCATCAGACAAACAAGTAATAAAGCTAAAATTCTTTTTTTGTTCATCATAACACACCACCTTCAGGTTTGATAATAACATAGTATCACAGCCTGTGTTTTAAATCAAGACAAAACCAAAAAAACTGTTGCAAAAGCAACAGTTTTTTGTATATCATTCAGAGATATTATTCCTCGCCGTATGCGGCATAAGCCTCCATAAGCTTCTTGAGTCTTCTCTCGTAGCCCTTCTGGTTTACTGCATAGTAGGAAACATAGTTGGAGTTATCCTGAGCGATAAGCACACGGAACTCAAGACCTCTGTCAAGGTCGGGTGCATAGAATACACCAAAGCTGAACTGGAAGCCGTCACGGATGATGTCAAGCATCTCGCCGGACTCATCGTCACGGGCATACTTGTCGCGGAGCGCCATATCGTAGTATGCGGGGATAACAAGCTCGTTGGAAAGTGCGCTGAGTACATCAAATACCGCACCGCTCTTCTGGAGATTGGGAGCATCTACGGGGATAACCGCTACAGAGTAGCCGTCCTGTGAACGGGTGTAGTACTTATCCTGCTGCTCATTCCACTTGGGATAAGGAACGATACCGAAGTCTGTTTCCATACCGCGGAAGTCCTGTGCACGGCTGAGAGCTGCGGGATAGAAGAGTGCTCTGCCCTCGCGGAAGATCTTGTCGCACTTGATGGAATCGGAGGTCATAGAAGAGTCTGTGGTCTCAAAGAAGGTATCATCAGACTTCTTGAACTCGATAAGAGCCTCAAGAACCTGTACCATCTTAGCCTGGTCAACATCGATCTGGATATCGCCGTTCTCGTCCTTGGAGGTGATACGGATATCAAAGAGATCCCAGAAAGCATCGGTGGTGTTGGGGATCTCGGTTATGTAACCAAAGGCATCCTCTTCACCGGACCAGTTGTCACCGTTAAGGTCGTTCCATGCACCCTTTACCATACCTGCCATAGCCTCATAGGTCCACTCGCCGTCACGAACCATCTGGTAGATATCGCCAACATTGCGGTTCTCTGCCATAGTCTTGTTAAAGTAAAGCACATAGAGGTTTTCCCAGTATGTAAGAGAATAGTCACCAACCATATACATCAGCTTACCGTCGATGGTGATCTCCTCAACGATGTCCTGATAGTAATGCTCAGCCTCCATATTGTCCTTAACATAAGGAACATCATAGAAGTTGCTGAAAAGCTCGATGAGAGAAACATCCGCCATATAAGCCTGCTGGCTCATAATGAGGTCATAGGAGCCGCTTGCTGCAAGAATGGAGTTCTTGAAGGTGTTGATAAAGTCCTCACCTGCCGCCCAGTGACCGGGGATAGCAAATGCCTTAAGCTCCTCAAGCTCAAAGCGCTCTTCAACCTCAAGGTTACGCTTATAAACCATTTCGTTTACAAGCTCGGTTGCATCCTCGTCAGCAGCGATCTCATGGAGATACTGACCCCAGGCATTATCCTCACGGCAGAGGATAGTGAAGGTCTCACCGGTAAACTTAACATCCTCGGGAACCACTGTGTCGATCTCTACGCGTCCACCGCCGCCATTGCTGCCGCCCGAGCCCTTGTTGAGATTACAAGAAGCAAGCAGAGGCAATGTCATAAG
Source organism: Clostridia bacterium (assembly GCA_017537175.1). Classification (GTDB taxonomy): domain Bacteria; phylum Bacillota; class Clostridia; order Oscillospirales; family CAG-272; genus RGIG7300. Next base: position 19,688 of record JAFYLH010000034.1, read on the forward strand.
TACTACCAGCATTACTGCAAGTATTCTTTTGAAATTTTTCATGGTCTTTCTGCCTTTCATTAAAATATATAAGCATTCTATCACAAATTTGTTACGAAATCAAGATATAAAAATGAACAGGAAATTTATACATAAATGCGGAGTACTTCTTACAGAGTGCGGAATGCGGAATGCGGAGTGCGGAATTCAGGTGATTTTTGACACATTGGTGTCAAAAATTCCATTTAATTATATAAGTATGAGTGAACTGATAGTGTTATGAAACAAATGCAATACATAAAATATAAAGCGATAAATTAAGGAGTACAACTAACTCAAAATCAGATGTAAGTTTTCGACCTAAAGGGAGAAAACTCTCCATAATTCCGCACTCCGCACTCCGCATTAAAAAAACCGCACCCTCGGGTAATGAGGATGCGGTAATTGCTTATGTTATGCGATCGTGGATGCAAACACTTGTTTGCTTATTCTGCCTTGTCAGCGTATGCCTCCATAAGCTTTTTCAGTCTTCTTTCATAGCCCTTCTGCTGTACTGCGTAGTAGGAAACAAAGTTGGAGTTCTCCTGACGGATAAGCTCTCTGTATACTCCGCAGCAGTCAAGTGCCTGCTGATAGAAATAGCTGAAGCTGAGGGTAAAGCCTTCACGAATAATATCAAGCATCTCTGCCGACTGATCGTCACGGCTGTACTTGTCCTTAAGTGCCATATCATAGTATGCGGGGATTACGGTCTTGTTGGATATAGCGGAAAGCACATCCAGAACCGCACCTGACATTTCCTTGTTCTTTGCATCTATAGGCACTACAGCTACAGAGAAGCCGTCCTGTGCGTGGGTATAATAGCCGTCCTGCTCTTTATTCCACTTGGGATAAGGAACGATACCAAAGTCTGTCTCCATACCGCGGAATTCCTGAGCACGGTTAAGGGTTGCGTGGTAGAAGAGGCTTCTGCCCTCGCGGAAGATCTTGTCAACGGGGTTCTGGTCTACGGTTACCTCGGAGCCGAAGTATACCATCCAGGTATCGTCGGTCTTCTTGAAGTCGATGAACTTTTCAAGTATTGATACCATCTTACCCTGATCAACATTAAACTCTATCTCTCCAAATTCGTTTTTGGAGGCAAGAGAGCAACGGAAATGAGCATCAAGGGCGTCGGTGGTATTGGGGATCTCGGTGATATAGCCAAAGCTGTCACTCTCGTCGGGATAAAGGTCACCGTTAAGGTCGCTCCATTTACCCTTTGCCATCTCTACCATCTTATCATATGTCCACTCTCCGTCACGGACAAGCTGATAGATATCCTCTAAGTTATTGTTCTCTGCCATTACCTTATTAAAATAAAGAACATAGGCAAATTCCCAATATGTAAGCGAATAGTCGCCCAAGAGGAAGTAGAGCTTTCCGTTAATGGACATATTATCGATAACCTCCTGATAATAATAGGGGGCATCAAGATTGTCCTTGATATAAGGAAGGTCGTAGAAGTTGGTGTAAAGATCGTTCAAAGAAGGATCAAGAGCCATATAAGCCTGCTGGCTCATAATGAGGTCATAGGAAGAGCTGTTTGCAAGGATGGAGTTACGGAAGGTGTTGATAAAGTCCTGATATGCATCCCACTGACCGGGAATTGCAAATGCCTTAAGCTCCTCAAGCTCAAAGCGCTCCTCAACCTCAAGGTTGCGCTTATAGACCATTTCGTTTACAAGCTCGGTTGCATCCTCGTCGGCAGCTATCTCGTGGAGATACTGACCCCAGGCATTATCCTCACGGCAGAGGATGGTAAAGGTCTCGCCGGGGAATGTAACATCATTGGGTACTACGGTATCGGTTTCGGTAAACGAACCCGGTTTGCTATTGTTGTTATTGCCGCCCGTCATTCCGCAGGCAACAACCAAGGGCAGGACCATAGCCAATACAAGCACAAGAGCTGCTGTTTTTTTGAGTTGGTTCATAATAAATCTCCTCACAATTATTTTATCAATTATAACATAAACAATCGGTTTAGTCAATAATTGTTTACAATTAAACCTGATACGAAATTTTTTTGACCATATATTCAAAAAATAAACCAACCCCATTTTATCAGATTCCATCAATTGAGAATTGAAAATTGAGAATTGAGAATTGAGAATTGAGAATTAAAAAACACACCCCGCAGGGTGTGTTTTGTCATTATTCGCCGTCCTCGTAGGACTTAAGAAGCTCCTTGAGCTTTCTCTCGTAGCCCTTCTGGTTTACGGAATAGAAGGATACAAAGTTGGTGTTGTCCTGGTTCATCATATTACGGAATACCATGGAGCAGCCGTTAAGAGACTGGCCGTAGAAGTAACCGAAGTTTACAGTAAAGCCCTCACGGATTATATCAAGCATCTCGCCGGACTCATCGTCACGGGCATACTTGTCGCGAAGCGCCATATCGTAGTATGCGGGAATAACCAGCTCGCTCGAAAGAGCGGAAAGAACATCCACAACAGCACCGCACATTTCAAGGTTGGTAGCATCTACAGGTATAACACCTACAGAATAACCGTCCTGTGCGTGGGTGTAGTAGCCTGCCTGATTTTCATTCCACTTGGGATAAGGAACGATACCAAAGTCGGTCTCCATGCTACGGAACTTCTGAGCACGGTTGAGCTGTGCGTGATAGAACAGGCTTCTGCCCTCGCGGAAGATCTTATCGATAGGGTTAGAGTCCTCGGCAATATCAGAGAAGTACTGGAAGTATACATCATCGGTATTCTTGAACTCTACCATCTTTTCAAGAACGGATACCATCTTACCCTGATCCACATCAAAGATGACCTCGTCATTTTCGTTTCTTGATGTCATAGGAACATTGAAGTGTGCTTCATAAGCATCGGGGGTGTTGTTGGTCTCGGAAATATAACCGAAGGAGTCCTCCTCGCCGGGCCAGTTGTCACCGTTGAGGTCTACCCACTTACCCTTAGAAAGCTCGATCATCTTGTCAACGGTCCATTCACCGTTACGAACAAGCTCATAAAGGTCGGGGAGGTTGTTGTTCTCTGCCAGGGTCTTATTGAAGTAGAGAACATAAGCGTGTTCCCAATAAGTAAGAGAATAGTCGCCAAGCAGGAAGTAAAGCTTACCGTTAACCGTAAGCTCATCTATTACATCGGGGTAATAGTACTTGGCATCAAGATTGTCCTTGACATAGGGAATGTCATAGAGGTTTGTGTAGAGGTCGTTGAGAGAGGGGTCAAAGGACATATAAGCCTGATGGCTCATAATGAGATCGTATGCACCGCTGTTTGCAAGGATGGAGTTCTTAAAGGTGTTGGTAAAGTCATCCTTGACATCCCACTGACCGGGGATCGCAAATGCCTTGAGCTCCTCAAGCTCAAAGCGCTCTTCAACCTCAAGGTTGCGCTTATAAACCATTTCGTTTACAAGCTCGGTTGCATCCTCATCGGCAGCTATCTCGTGAAGCCACTCGCCAAAGGCATTATCCTCACGGCAGAGGATAGTGAAGGTCTCGCCGGGGAACTTAAGATCCTCGGGGACAATAGTGTCCGACTCGGTCAGCTGACCGCCGCCTTCCTTGTTGTTCTTGTTGACTATATTACAGCCAACAAGAAGAGGAAAAACGAAGAGAACGCAAAGCATAAGTGCAATAACTCTTTTAAAATTTTTCATTGCTATTCTGCCTTTCATATATTTTATGGAGTTATTTTACCACAAAATAGTTCTACAGTCAATATATAAAAAATGAACAAGAAAATAATATTGAATGCAAAATGCATTATGACAAAAAAACACACCCCCAAGGGTGTGTTTTTGTCATTGTTCGTCGTCTGCGTAGGAAGCAATAAGCTTCTTGAGCATTCTGTCGTAGCCCTTACTGTTGGTGGAATAGTAAGATACAAAGTTGGAGTTATCCTGCTCAATAAGGATACGGAAGGTCTTGGAGCAGCCGTTGAGAGAGGGACCGTAGAAATAACCGAAGTTTACGGTAAAGCCCTCACGGATAAGGTCAAGCATCTCGCCGGACTCATCGTCACGGGCATACTTGTCACGAAGTGCCATATCGTAGTAAGCGGGAATAACAAGCTCACTTGAAAGTGCAGAGAGTACATCAAGTACGGCACCGCAGAGCTCACGGTTCTTGACATCGGCAGGGATAACACCTACAGAATAGCCGTCCTGTGCGTGGGTGTAATACTTATCCTGCTGCTCGTTCCACTTGGGATAAGGAACGATACCAAAGTCGGTCTCCATACCGCGGAACTCCTGAGCGCGGTTGAGCATTGCGGGATAGAAGAGCGCTCTGCCCTCGCGGAAGATCTTGTCTGCTACATTGGAATCCTCTGTATCCGAGGAGGTGGTGTAGATGAAGTGAGTATCATCGCTCTTCTTGAACTCGATAAACTTTTCAAGAATGTTTACCATCTTACCCTGGTCAACATTGAATACAACATTGCCTGCCTCATCTCTGCCTGTCATGGGAACATCAAAGTGAGCCTCAAGAGCATCGGTGGTGTTGGGGATATCGGATACATAGCCGAAGGAGTCACCGTCATCAGGCCATACATCACCGTTAAGGTCGATCCAGGTGCCCTTTGCCATCTCGGTCATCTTATCAAAGGTCCACTCTCCGTCACGGACAAGCTGGTAGATATCCTCAAGCTGGTTGTTTTCTGCAATGGTCTTATTAAAATAAAGAACATATGCATTCTCCCAGTATGTAAGAGAGTAGTCGCCCAAAAGGTAAAGAAGCTTGCCGTTGATGGTAAGCTCATCAACTACATCGGGATAGTAATAGTCAGCATCAAGATTGTCCTTGATATAGGGTACATCATAAAGGTTGGTATAAAGATCGTTAAGCTGGGGATCAGAGGACATATATGCCTGATGGCTCATAATAAGATCGTATGAGCTGCTGTTGGAAAGGATAGAGTTCTTAAAGGTGTTTACAAAGTCATCACCCACAGCCCACTGACCGGGGATAGCAAATGCCTTGAGCTCCTCAAGCTCAAAGCGCTCCTCGACCTCAAGGTTGCGCTTATAGACCATTTCGTTTACAAGCTCGGTCGAATCCTCGTCTGCCGAGATCTCGTGGAGCCAGTTGCCCCATGCGTTATCCTCACGGCAAAGGATGGTAAAGGTCTCGCCGGGGAAGGTAAGATCCTCGGGAACCACAGAACCCTCTGCAGATATATTGGCGCCGCCGCCATTCGATTCGCCGCCCTTTGAGGTATTGCAGGCAACAAGCAAGGGTAATGCCATTGCACATACCATAAGGAGGGCTATAATTCTCTTAGTATTCATAAAAGTAACCCCTTTTATAAGTTTATTGTATAGACTATATCACACACCCATTTTTATGTCAATAAACCTCAAATTTTATGCAATTTTTATTTACATCCCGTTTAAAATCCCCGTTATTCTGCACAAATAAATATATTTATTAATGTACAAAAAGCACTTGAATTATCCGCCCTGTAATGATATAATTATAAGGAATATATATATCAGGAGACATACTATGAAGAACAATCACCGTTACTCTATGCTCACCACAAAGGAGATAGAAGCAAAGGGCTGGCTGCTGGAGCAGCTCAAGATACAGGCAAAGGGTCTGTGCGGCAACCTCCACAAGGTCTGGCCTGATGTTCGCAACAGCCAATGGATAGGCGGCGACAAGGAAGGCTGGGAGAGAGTTCCCTACTGGCTTGACGGCTTTATCCCCATGGCTTATCTGCTTGAGGACGAGGAGCTTATAGCAGTAGCTAAAAAATATGTGGATTTTATCCTCTCAAAGCAGGAAAACACCCCCGAGATCCCCTACCACGACGGCTGGATCTGTCCCTGCGGCTCACAGCTTGAGTTCGATACCTTTGACGAGTGGGCTGTTTTACTTATATGTAAGGCTCTTATCGTTTATTACGACTGCTCCGGAGACGAGCGCATTCCCAATGTTATATACCGTATATTAAAGAACCTTAAGTTCCGTCTTGAGCATACCGCCCTTAAGTCCTGGGGTCAGTTCAGATGGTACGAGGGACTTATTGCCATCTACTGGATGTATGACCGTTGTAAGGAGGACTGGCTTATTGAGCTTTGCAGACTCCTTGAGATCGAGGGTGCAGACTTTCACAAGATCTTCTACCGCTGGAGAGACGAGGAGGCTCACGACAGACCCAATGTATGGCGTCTGCACACCCATGTAGTCAACCTTGCAATGGCACTTAAGTCTGAGGCTATGGCATCCCGCTTCCTTGCATACGAGGGCAGAGAGGTTGACCCCGACGAGTTTGCCGAGTATATGCTTTCCACATTACATAAGTACCACGGTACACCTACAGGCTACTTTACAGGTGACGAGTGTCTCGGCGGTGATGATCCCACCCGCGGCACCGAGCTTTGCGGTGTTGTTGAGGCTATGTATTCCTATGAGTGGCTCTATGCCATTACAGGTAAGGAAAAGTGGGTAGACCGCCTTGAGGCTCTTGCCTTCAACGCCCTTCCCGCAGGCACAAGCGATGATATGTGGGTCCGTCAGTATGACCAGCAGGCAAATCAGATAGCCTGCATCCGCTTCCCCGGTACACACGAGGAATCTCCCTTTGGCTCCAACGGCTTTGAGGGTAATATGTTCGGACTTGAGCCTAACTACGGCTGCTGTACCGCCAACTTTGGTCAGGGCTGGCCCAAGCTTGCGCTTTCTTCCTTTATGAGAAGCGAGACCGGTCTTGCATCTGTTGCTCATGTCCCCGCAAGAGTTACCCTTGATATCAAGGGGGCAAAGGTTTCTGTTGACCTTGACACAATGTATCCCTTCCGTGATACTCTTACATATACAGTCAAGGCAGACAAGGCAGTAGAATTTGACTTCGAGATAGTTATTCCCGCAACCCTTAACGCTGCCACCGTAAACGGCGAGGCTGTAGAGGTAGGCAAAAAGCATATCATCTCCCGCACCTGGGAGGGTGAGACCGTGATCAATGTGGTATTTGACCAGAAGGTTGAGTTTATCAAGCGTCCCCGCGATATGTATGCACTTAAGCGCGGCGCACTTCTCTACTCTCTTCCCATTGCCGAGGAATGGTATCGCCGCGAGTTCACAGAGGAAGGCATTGAGCGCAAGTTCCCCTACTGTGACTATGATCTGCGTCCCGCATCAGACTGGAACTATGCATATTCCAATACAGAGGTAGAGTTTGAAGAGGTAGAGGATTATACCATTCCCTTCTCAAGTAAAAATCCCCCCATTGTGGCCTATGCCAATATGCATAAGATAAACTGGGGCTGCAAGGAGCGCTTTGAGGGTACTGTACCCAACACCGTTCCCGCAGACCGTACACCCATTTCCGAGACCGAAAGAGTTAAGCTCCTTCCCTACGGTGCACCTAAGCTCCGTATGACAGAAATGCCCATAGGAAAATAAAACTTTAAGTTCGGTTAAACAAATTTAAAAATCTATAAATAAGTTAGGAGTTAGGAGGGAGGAGTTAGGAGTTGAGGTGGATTTTCGACATCGAGTCGAAAATCTCCAAATTAATTATATTATCATATTTTGAAGTTATGGGTTCCCATATTAGAAAATATGAAACTGCAATTAAAAAATCTGTATAATTATTTTGAAGAAAACTGCTCGCAGTTTTCATCCTTAACTCCTAACTCCTAACTCCTAATTATAAAATTGTATTTCGGGCAACAAACAAAAGCCCACACTAAACAACAGAGGTAGATATAAATGAACGTATTAGCAGTCGGTTGTCATCCCGATGATATTGAGATCTCCTGTGCGGGTACACTTGCAAAGTGTGTAAAGCGCGGAGACAGAGTTATTGTTTGCCATGTATGTAACGGCAATATGGGTCATGTTGTGATCCCTCCCCACGAGCTTGGCCCCATGCGTAACGGCGAGGCTAAAAAGGCAGGCTCTCTTGCAGGTATCGAGGTAATCTCCCTTGATATCGGAGACCTCCGCCCCAACGCCAACGACTATGACCAGAGAGACAAGCTTATGCAGGTTATGAGATATGCCGATCCCGATTTCATCATAACCCACTCCCCCACAGACTATATGCCCGACCACTTGGAGGTGCAGAAGATGGTATTCTCCGCTTGCTTTGCGGCATCCTGTCCTCAGTATTACCCCTCCGAGCATAAGGCATCAAAGGTTACACCCATCTACTATATGGACAACCTTGCAGGTATGAAGTTTGAGCCTACAATGTATGTAGATATCACAGACGAAATAGAGCTGAAATTACAGATGCTCGAATGTCACGAAAGCCAGATCAAGTGGATGCGTGACCACGACCACATTGATTTCTGCGACTTTGTCCGTACCTGCAGTAAGTTCCGCGGCTATCAGTCAAACTGCGCATACGCGGAAGGATTTACAGAGGAGCTGTGTTATCCCAAGGTGGTAACGAAGAGATTACTGCCTTGAGGCAGTGATCATGAAATGAACACTTCGTGTTCGTGAAATGACACGTGTCATGAAATGACGGCACAGCTGTCGTGAAATGAAAGCCACGGGCTTTCGTTAAGGAAGATTTTCGCTATGGCGAAAATCGATCACATTGAAATAATTTATTTATAATATGAGGTAATAATTATGGATTTTATGTCAACAGTCAAGGGCAGCCTGCTTGACGGCTTTTATCCCAAGGGATGGGATATGGCAAAGATCGATGCTTGCTGCGAAAAAGGCACAAAGAGAGAGGATTTCTGGAACAAGAAGTTCAACATTCAGGAGTGCGACAATGTAGCAGAGTTTGATGTACTTATGGGTCACGAGATCGCTATGCAGATCAAGGAGACAAGAGACGCAGGCAGAAAGTGCGCTATGATCCTTCCCGTAGGTCCTATGGGTATGTACCGCTGGGCGGTATACTTCCTGCGCGAGTGGAAGGTATCCTGCGATCATGTTTACACCTTCAATATGGACGAGTGGTCTGACGATGAGGGTAACACACTTCCCAACACCAGCACCGCATCCTTTGAGTATTCCATGAAGGCGGCATTCTTCAACAAGCTGGGCAAGTACACCGTTCCCGAAGCTCAGAGAAACTTTGCCACCAAGGAAAATCTTCCCACATATGCAGAGAAGATAGCGGCTCTTAAGGCTGAGGGCGCAAAGCTTGTTCTTGTTTACGGCATCGGCAGAATGTGCCATATCGCATTCTGGGAGCCCCAGTTTGCAGACGAGTTCGACTCTGTTGATGAGTGGAAGAAGCAGACCCACCGTATTGCTGCAAAGCTCCATCCCCTTACCATCGAGCAGAACGCTCTTACATCCTTTAAGTCAAGAACCACTCTTGTTCCCTGCCGCGCTAACACCATCGGCCCCGGTCTCTTCCTTCAGGCTGATTATGCTATCGGCGGTGCAGACGGTGTTCTTGGACGCGGTATGGGCTGGCAGGGTATGAGCTTCCTCACCACCCTCCACTACGGTCCTGATATGAATATCACATCCACCTTTATCCCTACCCTTCCCGGCAGACTTTTCTACCTCAAGGAGCTTAAGGGTCCTCTGGTTGCTGAATGTAACTAAATAATGTAAAAGGGCGGATATTATCCGCCCCTACGATAACTTAAAGCCGTGCTTTTGCACGGCTTTTTAATATTCATATTCCTCTGTCATCGACAAATAGCTCCAGGGCATCTGATAGCTCATCTGGGCAACGCTTACCTTGGTGCCCTCCTTAAGCTTGATACCCTTGACCATAAGGGTGTTCTTATCTATATACTCTGTAGTCTTACGGCTGCCGTTGACATATACCGCCGAATGCTCGTTAAAGTTTTCACCGCTGATATAAAGGGTCTTATCCTCATAGCTCAGCTCATTGATATATATCCTATCAAGTCCAAAGGTCATTTCCCCGGGCTCAAAGGGATTTTCTCCGCCGTAGGTCAGCATATCGCCCTGGGTAATATCGTACTCAAGGGTTATGAGATAATCCTCATATTTTTCATCATCCATAAAGGTCTGATGCAGCTTTGTTATCTTACCGCTTGAAAGCCCTATAAGGCTCTGGGTATGAGCAGCTAACTGATAGGTGGCAAGGTCGCGATCCTCTGCCTCTATTTCAAAGTTAGACCAGATAACATACTCGGTTCTGTAAAGGCTTCCTGTTGCAAGCATTTCCTCAGTCAGGGCAATACCCGGCAGATGGTCTCCGTAGAACACCACCACCGTGGGCTCATCATATCCGGCAAGTGTATTTACAAGAGAGCCTACAAAATCATCCATTTCGCTGAGCTGCGAAATATAATAGTCAAGCTGCTCACGGTGCTCGTTTATATCCTCGGTGAGATATGTGGTATTAATATCACTCTCCAGATCTGCAAAATCTGTGGGATAAGAGCCATGTCCCTGAACCGATATGGTATGGATATAATCGGGAGTATCGGTGGACTCAAGGGCGGTCATAATATACCGCTCAAGTATGGTATCCTTTGCCCAGCCCATTTCGTTATACTCCAAATCTGTCATATACTCAAAGGTGGTAAAGGTGTCAAAGCCGAGGTTTTGGAACACTATATTGCGCCTGTAAAAGCCTGCGCTGAAGTTATGTATTGCGTGGGCGCTGTAGCCAAGCGCCTTATAGTTATACGCCATAGACTCGCAGGAGTTTTCGTCAAGAAAGCTCTCATAGGGGTATTCTATAGTACCAAAATGGTTTATATTCATACCCGTCATAACCTCAAACTCGGTATTGGCGGTTCCTCCGCCCAGCACCGAAACATCAAGGTATCCCGATGGGTATTGGTCAATAAGACGGTTAAAGTTAGGCACGGGGTCTGTATCAAACTCCACGCCCACAAGCTCGTTTGGGTCTATAAAGGTCTCTAACTGAACAAAAACAACATTGGGTCGCTCATCGGTTTTGGCATCCTCCTCGGGCAGACGGGATATAATTCCCTCCACCGAGTCGGGACTGAACTCCTCCGGCTGATCTACGCCGGTTTCGGCAACCGAGCAGAAAAAGGCATATATAAAGCCGTTTTTACTGTAGCCCTCTGTTATGTTGGTAAATCTGGGCATAAGCAGGCCTGTCAGGTTGCCTATAAGACCCATAGCTACCACAATTACCACCAATGCACCGGTCACAATGCCGTGCACCTTTAAGCTTCCGATATCCCTGCAGCGGTATCCCTTTCTAAAAAGGAACACAACGGCAAAGGCTACCGCCACCAGGCCTACGGCAATAAGTATTGCGTGGAAAAGGCTGAGATATTTTGAGGTGATGAATATACCGTATCTGAATATAAGTATATCGCTGCAGTTGAACTGTGTGTTGCGCTGTATAAGGACAATAAGGTTAATGACAGCCATAATTGTCCAGAATACGGTTACTGCCACATAACAGAACAGCCTTCTCTTAAAGAAGAGTCCCACACACATAGTGAGCATCACAATAGCAAGGTTCAGCACAAAGGCATAGGGGGAGCTTATGATATATTTAAATACTCCTGCTATACCGCGCTGGTTGATTAACTCTGTTGCAATATATATAACAAGTGATATGACCGAAAGCGACAGATAGGGTCGCTCTAAAAAATTCTTTTTTGTTTTTTCCATAATTATTTATTTTGTAAGCTTCATGTCACCCTTCTTGACCCATTTGAGCTTTCTGAATATCCAGTCAAAGCCAAGGGTAAGAAGTGCAGGAAGCAAAAAGTGCATAACAACGACCATAATTGTGGTACGGAGCCAGCCGTTTGCGGGGAGCATAGCGGTAAATGCCTCAAACTGTCCCACAAGTCCGGATGTACCCATACCTGCACCGGTGGGGGTATTGGTCATCCTTAAAAGTGCCGAGGATATGGGGCCCAACACCGCAGAGGCAAGCGTGGGAGCCAGCCATATAACAGGCTTTTTCATAATATTGGGGATCTGGATCATAGATGTGCCGATGCCCTGAGATACAAGGCCGCCAAAGCCGTTATCACGGTAGCTTGATACCGCAAAGCCTATCATCTGACAGCAGCAGCCAACACAGGCGGCACCTGCGGCAATTCCCGAAAGTCCAAGGGAAATACCTATAGCCGCAGAGGAAATAGGCAATGTAAGGATAATACCCATAAGCACGGATACAATGATACCGCCGATAATGGGGCTCTTTTCTACATTTACATTTACAAGACCGCCTACCCAGGTCATAAACTGAGAGATAGGACCCGAAACAAGGAAGGCTATAACGCTGCCCGAGGAGATAGCCACAAGAGGGGTAACAACGATATCCATCTTGGTCTTGCCGGAAACCAGTCTGCCTATCTCGCAGGCAACAAGTGCCGCAACAAAGGCACCAAGGGGCTCTCCGGGCTTACCGATGGCAAGCTCTGTAATAGAAAGACCGGGATGAGCACCCAGCATACCGCACACCGCGATTGCAGCGGTAAGTATGGGGGATGCACCGAACTTGACAGCCACCGCAACACCTATACCCGCACCGGTTACAGTCTTTGCCATATTGGCAGCGGCTGTTATGTACGCACCCACATCCGCGCTTACATAATTTGCAACGATCAAACCGATCTGGGCAAGAATCGTACCTATGATAAGGGTAGAAAACAGACCCTGTGCCATAGCTCCCAGACCGTCAATAAAATACCTGTTGAAAAACTTTTTCATTGCATTTTACTCCGTATTATAAAGATAAATCAATTATATCAAAACATCTGTCATATTACAAGGGTAATAATATACAAAAATCTTTTCTCTACTGTTCACTTTTTCTTATTGATTTTTCTTTCTATATGTTATATAATATAGTGATTAGTTATTTATTTTTTATGAAGGTGTACACTATGAAGAAGATCACAAAAGCAGTTATCCCCGCAGCGGGACTTGGAACAAGAATGCTTCCCATTGCAAGAACAGTACCCAAGGAGGTGCTCCCCATCGTCGACCGCCCTGTTATGGAATATCTTGTACAGGAAGCAATTGACGCAGGCATCACCGATATCCTTATCATCACCAACCGCGGTAAGGGTGCCATCGAGGACTATTTTGATTTCTCTCCCGAGTACGAGTCCGCACTTCTCAAGAAGGGCAAGGAGGATGTTTACAACGAGATCAGAGAACTGCCTAAGTCTGTAAACATTACCTTTATCCGTCAGAAGGAGGCTAAGGGTCTTGGCCACGCAGTTAACTGCGCAAGAGCATTTATTGGCGACGAGCCCTTTGTTGTTCTCTACGGCGACGATGTTATCAACGCAAAGACCCCCGTATGTAAGCAGATGATCGATACATACGAAAAATACGGCAAGGCTGTTGCAGGTGTTAAGAGAGTTACTCCCGAGCAGATACTTAAGTACTGCTCTCTCGGTGTTACCCCCCTTGACGAGGAAAAGGGCGAATATGACATCTACGATATGGTAGAAAAGCCCAAGCCCGAGGAGGTTCTTTCCAACCTTTCTATCCTCGGCCGTGTTCTTCTCACTCCCGAGATATTCGACATCCTTGACAACACCGCTCCCGGTGCAGGCAACGAGATCCAGCTTACCGACGCTATGCGTACTCTTGCAAAGACCAAGGGTATGACCGCTCTTGAGTTTGAGGGCAAGCGCTATGATATGGGCTCTAAGCTCGGCTTCCTTATGGCTAACTGCGAATATGCAATTAACCACGATGAGGTAGGAGAAGACTTTAAGGCTTATCTTAAAGAGTTTGTAAAAACGCTTTAATAATTCTCAATTCTCAATTCTTAATTCTCAATTAAATGATGATAATTGTTGACCTATGTCAACAATTATCATCATTTACTACACATAAAGGAGTTAATTATGGATAGAGTATCAAAATCAAATTATTATCTCGATATCGCACAGACTGTAGCTGAGCGAAGCACCTGTCTGAGAAAGCGCTTTGGTGCAATTATTGTAAAGAACGATACCATCGTTTCCACCGGCTACAACGGTGCGCCAAGAGGCAGAGTGAACTGCTGTGACCAGAAGTTCTGTCTTAGAGACAAGCTGAATATCCCCCGTGGAGAGCGATACGAGCTTTGCCGCTCTGTTCACGCAGAGGCCAACGCCATAATTGCGGCTTCCCGCGAGCAGATGCTCGGTGCAACAATGTATATGGCTTGTATGGAGGGAGACTCTGACACTCTTGTTCCCGGCACCACCTCCTGTGCAATGTGTAAGCGCCTTGTACTTAACGCAGGCATTACCACCCTTGTTGTCCGCGACACAAAAAACGAGTATCGTGTTATCAATACTCATTCCTGGATAACAGACGACGACAGCCTCAACGGCACATTAGGTTATTAATATGCAGTCGGCACTCGGCACCGCAGCCAACCTTGAAAGAACAGACCCCGCGCCAAGACAGACCACCAAGGTCTGCTTTGTCTGTACGGGCAACACCTGCCGCAGTCCTATGGCGGCGGCTGTATACAATCATCTGAACCGAGGAAGCGACCGCTATGCCGTATCTATGGGGCTCTATGCCCACGAGGGTATGCCGATAAGTCAAAATGCCGTAAAGGCTCTTGAGTCACAGGGTATAATATCGGACAGGGACAACCCCTATGCCGAGCATACCGCAAGAGCCACTACCCTCAAGGCTCTGTCAGACTGTGACTGTATTATCGGTATTACCGATTCTCACACCCTTGAGCTTATTGCAAGATACCCCGGGCTTGTGTCAAAAATATACTCTATGCCCTGCCCCATATCAGACCCCTGGGGCGGAGATCTTGAGATATACAAAAGCTGTCTTGACGACATAAGTGCAGGCATAAAGGAGTTTTTTAATATTGACGATCAGCATTAACGAAATGACGGGGGATACTGCCCGTCTTGTGGCAGGGCTGGAAGCAAAATGCTTTTCTGACCCCTGGCCGTATGAGTCATTTATCAATACCCTTGCAAACGAACACGCACAGTATTATACCATCCACCGGGATTATGCTTTTGTAGGCTATATCGGTATGTACAACCTTATAGACGAGGTATCTATCATAAATGTTGCCATTGAACCCGCCTACAGAGGAACGGGCTACGGCAGGATGCTTATGGAGCGCGCCGAGGATTTTGCAAAGAACCACGGCTGTCCTATGATAACCCTTGAGGTCAGAGAGTCAAACACCCCCGCCCGCAGACTTTACGAAGTCTGCGGATACCAAGCCTACGCAGTACAAAAGAATTATTATACAAATCCAAAAGAGGATGCTGTGCTTTACCGCAAAGCGGTAAACCGGTTAGGAATGAGGAATTAGGAGTTAGGAGTTCAGGAGGATTTTCGACATAAAGTCGAAAATCTTCAGATCAGTTATATTATCATATTTTGATGTTATGGCTTCCCGTATTAGAAAATATGTAATTCAAAATATATATGATTATTTTGATGAAAACTGTTTGCAGTTTTCCACCTTAACTCCTAACTCCTCACTCCTAACTACCAA
This sequence comes from Clostridia bacterium, assembly GCA_017537175.1. Taxonomy (GTDB): domain Bacteria; phylum Bacillota; class Clostridia; order Oscillospirales; family CAG-272; genus RGIG7300. The sequence continues at coordinate 35,077 of JAFYLH010000034.1, forward strand.
TCGCTAACCTTAAATTCTAATTAGTACAAAATATTTCTGTATATAGAAAGTATATTTTATGTTAGTCTTAGCTTTCGAGTCCTCCTGTGACGAGACCGCCTGTGCGGTCATATCTATCGACAAAGACCATCGCAGGATACTTTCCAACATCGTTGCCTCACAGATCTCGGTGCACGCTCTCTATGGCGGAGTTGTACCTGAGATCGCCAGCCGTGCCCACGTTGAGGCAATATCAAATATCACATATGAGGCACTTGACAAGGCGGGAGTGACCCTCTCCGACATAGAGCTTATCGGTGTTACCAACACCCCCGGTCTTATCGGTGCGCTGCTTGTTGCAGTCAACTTTGCCAAGGCTCTTGCCCTTGCCAACAATATACCTCTTGTGGCGGTCAACCACATAAAGGGACACGTTGCGGCAAACTATTTTGAATATTCCGAGCTTGAGCCGCCCTTTACCGCACTTGTGGCTTCGGGAGGACATACCTCTATCATAAGTGTGGACAGCTACACCGACTACAACACCATAGGGCGCACACGCGATGATGCCATCGGTGAGGCCTTTGACAAGGTGGGCAGAGTTATGGGGCTTCCCTATCCCGGCGGTAAGGAGATGGACAGGCTTGCTTCTATAGGCAACCCCGACTATGCCAAGTTCCCCTCGGGGGCTATCCACGACGATACCCTTGATTTCTCCTTCAGCGGTTTAAAGACCCATATAGTCAACCACCTCAACACCCTTACACAAAAGGGCGAGGAGATACCAAAGGAGGATATCGCAGCGGCATTTACCAAGACGGTGTGCGACTCTGTTATAACAAAGCTTGATGCCGCCCTTAAGCAGACAGGACACAAAAAACTGGTCGTTGCAGGCGGTGTGTCGGCAAACTCACACCTCAGAGAAGCTCTTAAGAGATACTGTAAGAACCATCATAAGGAGCTTTATATCCCTTCTCTTTCCCTCTGCGGTGACAACGGTGCAATGATAGCGGCGCAGGCATACTACGAATACATCAACGGTCAGGTTGACGGTACAGACTTAAACGCTTACGCGACGAAGAGGAATTTATAATTCGCAATTCTCAATTCTTAATTCTCAATTTATGGTCGATTTTTGTCCAAAGGATAAAAATATTCCTTCTGATTATTAACTGAGAATTGCTAATTGAGAATTGAAAAAATTATTGTTAAATACCTAAAATTTCACATCACACTTTATTCAATAATTTTTTCCACACCCCTGTTGAAATGATGGAAAAGTAGGGCTTTAAGGTGGTAATTCGGCATTATTCAAGGCTTTTTACCAATTTTAGGTGTGGAAAACCCTGTTGAAACTGTGGAAAAAGAAAATTAACATATTAAAATAGGGCGGGTCGCCCGGGTAAAAAACGCAGGTTGGTACACCCCATCAAATAACAGGACACAGCCTGCTTATCAATTCGTTTATAAATAATATTTCACTATAAATTTGGAGGACACTACAATGGCAAATTACGAAAGTGTAATTAAGGAAGCTTCAGCTAAGTTTGAAGCACTTTTACAGGAGCAGCTTGAAAGAGTTGAGCGCATCAACGCAGCAGGCGAGGCTCTTGACTATTCCAAGCTTGACAAGATCATCATCGGTATCTGCGGCGGCGACGGCATAGGCCCCATCATCACCAAGGCATCCGAGGATGTGCTCCGCTATCTTCTCGCAGAGGATGTTGCGGCAGGCAAAATTGAATTTAAGGAGATCGACGGTCTCACCATCGAAAACCGTGCGGCACATATGCAGGCTATCCCCGATGATGTTATGGAGGAGCTTAAGGCTTGCCACGTTATCTTAAAGGGTCCCACAACTACTCCCCGTCAGGGTGACGAGTGGCCCAACATCGAGTCTGCAAATGTTGCAATGCGTAAGGCTCTTGACCTCTTTGCAAATGTAAGACCCGTTAAGGTTCCCGAACAGGGTATCGACTGGACCTTCTTCCGTGAGAACACCGAGGGTAGCTATGCAGTAGGCTCTAAGGGTGTAAATGTAACAGACGACCTTGCGGTTGACTTCTGTATGACCACATCCGAGGGCTGTGACAGAATAGCAAAGCTCGCCTTTGAGTACGCAAAGAACAACAACAAGGGTAAGGTATCCATCGTTACCAAGGCTAACATCATCAAGACCACCGACGGTAAGTTCCTTAACCGTTGCTATGATATTGCAAAGCAGTATCCCGACATCGAGTGCGACGACTGGTTCGTTGACATTATGACCGCAAAGCTGGTTGACCAGAAGCGCCGCCGTGACTTTAAGGTTATCGTGCTTCCCAACCTCTACGGCGACATCATCACCGACGAGGCCGCTGAGTTCCAGGGCGGTGTTGGTACCGCAGGCTCTGCAAACATCGGTAAGAGATATGCTATGTTCGAGGCTATCCACGGCTCTGCTCCCCGTATGATCAAGGAAGGCAGAGGCAAGTATGCTGACCCCTGCTCTATGCTCAGAGCAACAGTTCTTCTTCTCTCCCATATCGGCAAGCAGGCTGAGGCAGATAAGCTTGAAAAGGCTCTTGACTTCTGTATGCTTGAGGACAAGAAGCTTACCATCACAGGCCGTGACACAGGCTGTACCTGCGACGAGTTTGTACAGTACGTTATGGATACAATTACAAATATGTAATTGTATCCAAATGCAAAATTCAGAATGCAGATCCATGACACCCCGTATCTTTGATACGGTTGGTGGAATTATGCAAGGAGTTTGCGGAACGCAAACTGTCGCAATGCAGAATTAATGATATTTTCCGTTAAAACGGAAAATTCCATTTAATTTATTTTAGAGGTTTATTATGAATAAAACCAAGAACGATACCACCGTATCTGCGGCAGTCATAAAGCGACTGCCCAGATATTTCAGATATCTCAGGATGCTCTTAAACGAAAACAAGCTCCGTATATCCTCAAACGATCTTGCCGAGCTTATGGGTGTAACAGCCTCCCAGATCCGTCAGGACCTTAACTGCTTTGGCGGATTTGGTCAGCAGGGCTACGGCTATAACGTTACATATCTCTACGGCAAGATAAGCGAGATACTGGGTGTTCACGAGAACTATCAGGCAATCATCATCGGCGCAGGCAGACTGGGACAGGCTCTTGCGGCTTCCCCTGTTTTCACCAAGCGAGGTGTTGAGGTCTGCGCTCTCTTTGATGTTTCTGCAGATGTTATCGGCAAAGAGGTAGACGGCAGACCTGTGCTTGATATCTCTCAGATGAAGGAGTTTGTGAAGAACAACGCCATAGACATTGCCGTGCTTACCCTCCCCTATGAGTATGCCGAAAATGCGGTTGAGCTGATAAAGTCTCTGGGTATCAAGGGTATCTGGAACTTCACCAGCCACGATATGGACCATATCCCCGGTGTTACCGTACAGAACGTGCATATGGGCGACTCTCTTATGATGCTCTGCTACGATATCAGAAATCTGGATAACAACAATGAAGTATAATATAAACTACCAAAACAGGGTCGTTTCTCTTCCCGGAGCTGCCCTTGACAGGCTTACCGATAACACCGTGGCTGAGCTCAAGGTGCTGTTGGCTGTCTGCTCGGGTGAGGAGGATATCTCTGCCGCCACAGGGCTTGACAGCGCAAGCATTGAGACCGCCCTTTCCTTCTGGAGAGGTGCAGGTATCATCACAGGCGAAACGGTGGAAAAGGAGCGCAAGGTCGCAAGACACGCAACCATACCCAGCTACACAGGCGAGGAGCTTAGCCGCATTATAGACGAAAACGGCCTTGCTATGATAATAGACGAGTGTCAGAGCCTTACAGGCAGGGTGTTCAATATCACCGAGGTCAACCGCATAGCCGCGCTTAACAGCTATTTAGGCCTGTCGGGAGAATATATACTTCTGCTTTTCTCCTACTGTGCAGAGCACTCAAAGACCAATCTCAAATATATCGAAAAAACAGCCTATGACCTCTATGACAGGGGCGTTGACTCTACTGAGGCATTGGAGGACTATATCCGCCGCGAGGAGGAAAAGCACGCGCTTGAAAACAAGCTGCGCAAGCTGTTCGGCTGGGGGGACAGAGCCCTTACACCTACCGAAAAGAAGCATATCTCCACCTGGTCGGATGAATATCATTATTCCTACGATATAATCGAGGAGGCATATTATATTACCATAGAGAAGGCACAAAAGCTCTCTATCCAGTATCTTTCAAAGATCCTGTTCAACTGGAACAGCAACGATCTGAGGACCCTTGAGGACATTAAGGCAAGTATGGATGCATACGAAAGATCCAAAAAGGAGCAGCAGGATCAAAGCTCAAGCTTTGATGTGGACGAGTTCTTTGAGCTGGCATTAAAGCGCTCAAGGGACAAAATACTCAACAGTTAGGAAGGCAGACTATGGGTTATAACAAGAAGGCCTATATACAGACAAGAGAAATATTCAAGAACCGCGAGGAGCGCGCCCGTGAGGATGCCTTTATGCGCAAATGCGAGGTTGAGGCAGCTGTACCCGAGATAAGAGAGATAAACAAATCTCTTGCTTCAGCAGGTGCTGAGATCGCCATAGAGCTTGCCCGCGGTAAGGAAAATATAGAACAGCGCATCAATGCCCTGCGTGACAAGAATCTTGCCTTACAGGAAAGAAGAACCGCTCTGCTCACAGAAAACGGATATCCTGCCGACTATCTCAAGCCTAAGTTCAGGTGCGACAAGTGTCAGGACACAGGCTTTGTAGGTATCGATATGTGCGAGTGCTTTCACCGTGAGGTAATTGAAAACACCATCCGTAATTCAGGCATAGGTGCGTTAGTGGATAAGCAATCCTTTGAAAGCTTTGATCTTAAATATTATTCACAGGATGCCAGATGTCTTAATATGATGAAAAATGTCTATGAGACATTAAAGGAATATGCCGAGAAATTCACCCTTAACAGAAACTCTGTTTTAATGCTGGGTGCTACCGGACTTGGCAAGACCCATTTGTCCACGGCGATTGCAAAAACAGTCATAGAGCTTGGGTACGATGTGGTATACGATACCACCCAGAACATCCTGGGCGACTTTGAATATGAGCGCTTTGGGCGAGGCTATAATACAGATACAGAGGAAAAGAAAACAGATAAGTATTTTGACTGTGATCTTCTTATAATGGATGACCTGGGTACAGAGTTGTCAAACAATTTTACTGTTTCCTGCCTCTATAATCTGATCAATACCCGTATCAACAAGCATCTGCCCACCATCATTAGCTCAAACCTCACCCACAAGGAATTAAAGGATCGTTACGAAGAACGCATCACCTCAAGACTGATGGGTGAATTTGTAATAATGCCCTTTGCAGGTACAGATATCAGACAGCAGAAAATGCAGTAAGGCTATGTAAGACAAGCCCTGATATCCTGTTTACAGGCAAATTCATAAAATTCATCAATATCAAAGCTGCTTTCCCTCTTGGGGACGGCGGCTTTTGTGTTTGTCGTTGCTTTAGATGGATAAGAGCTGTAAATAGGAGCGATACTTTGGCGGCAGATGTCCTCCTCTGCCCAGCGGATAAGGGTGGCATAGTGTGACGGATAGCTTTTGCCCGTTGATGCCATATAGACGGACAAGCGGTCGATGGTGTTATCTATATCCGTATATTTAGACTTTAATGCCCCGTATTCCTCCTCTGTCAGAATAACGTTATTCATTTGTCCCTTGGGTGCGGGTGCCTCAAACACACTCTCTTTTTCTATAGTTTTATTTTCTTTTCTTTTATTTTCTTTTATTTGTGTACTTTCTGCAACATTAACCCGGGTTTCTGTTACATTAACTTGGGTTTCTGTTACATTAACCTTAGTTTCTGTAACATTAACTAAAACAAGACGTTGATCAAGCTGATCAATTTTACGTCGGGAAACCGCATAAAGATAATGCTCCTGTATCTCTTTTGAAGTAAGAATACCATAGTTATCATAAATCTCCCGCGAAAAAAGATCATACATAATAAGTGCTTCAACAACCTGATGAACCTTATCAGCTTCAATATGATTCTCATTGGAAAACAGGATTTCCTTCTTATTATCCCATTCAAGATAATAACCCTTACCACCGTATATACGCATTAAAAGCTTTATGTAAATATAAAAAGCTTCTATACCCTGTTCGGCTTCTGCCAGTGCAATTCTTTCATCATAACAGCAATATAACGGAAAATAATCAATATTTGTCTTTTTAGGTCTTGGCATTTTTACCTCCGATATTTTTAGTTATATACATTATAGCAAAGCAAGACCGCCAATTTAAAGGGTACTGACCCATACAAATTTACCAAAAATGGGGCAAGTTGCCCCACCCCAACTGCGATCTGAGGTTCAGAAATACTATTTATTCATCACACGCCACAACGCAATTTCCTATATATTAAAATCGAAATTCTTCTTTTGCAAATAAAAATATTGCATTTTGACCCATAATATGCTACAATATCATATGTATAAACAGATATGACCCCATGGAATTTTATCAATAAAATATGGAGGTAATCCAATGACATCTAACGAAAACAATGAGCTGGAAGAGATAGCCGGTATAATCCGACTTATTTCTGCAGAAGAAAAAAAGATAAGCGAGGCATGTGAAAAAATAGGTGAGATTTATGTTACAAAATACGGTGAAGATGCTGACCCCGAGCTTTATGAGGATGTAAAGGCCGTGCTTGATGCAAGAGCGCAGATAGAGGAATATCACAAGCAGATCCTTGCAGTGAAGGTAAGCCCTGTCTGTGAAGCTGTCCCCGAGGAGGAAGAACCTACCGTAGAGGAGGCTGATAGCACGGCAACAGAGGAAGCTGTCGAGGAAAGTGAGCCTGTAGAGGCGGATATCATCCACCCGTCTGAAAACGAGCCCGAGCCTGTGGCTGAATCTGCGGCAATTGCTGTAGTTGAGCCTGTTACGGTTCCCGTGGTTGAGCCTATAGATGTTCCTACAGTTGAGCCTGTTACGGTCCCCGAGGTTGAGCCTATTGATGTTCCTGTGGTAGAGCCTGTGTCCATATATTCAGAGCCTGCAGATACTGTCTTAACATGCAGTAACTGCGGTTATACATTAAAAGAGGGTACACGCTTCTGTACCCAGTGCGGTACTCCCGTAGTTAAACCCCAGCCTGTGGTTGAAACCGAGCCTGTGGTTGAACCCGAGCCCGTGATTGAGCCCGAGCCTATGGTTGAGCCTGAGCCTATGGTTGAGCCCGAGCCTGTGGTTGAACCCGAGCCCGTGATTGAGCCCGAACCCGTGGTTGAAGCTGTTGTAAAATGCATTAACTGCGGTAATGCAATAAAAGAAGGTATGCGCTTCTGTACCCAGTGCGGTACCCCTGTAGTTAAACCCGAGCCTGTGGTTGAGCCCGAGCCTGTGGTTGAGCCCGAGCCTGTGGTTGAAACCGTTATAAAATGCGTTAACTGCGGTAATATAATTCAGGACGGTATGCGCTTCTGTACCGAATGCGGTACTCCCGTAGCTATGTCTGACCCGAAACCCGATCCTGTAGTTGTCCGGCCCCCTCAGAACATATGTCCCGCCTGCAAGGCTAAAATTAACAAACCGAGTCAGATGTTCTGCACAGAGTGCGGATTTAAATTAAAATAATAATATTGAGATATATAAGGAGATCAAAATGAAAAAAGTTGATATCAAGGGTATTATCCCCGCATTTATTACCCCCTTTAATGCTGACGGCTCTCTTAACACAGAGGCGGCAAAGTGCCACGCACAGAGACTTATTGACAAGGGTGCTGACTCCCTCTATGTAGGCGGCTCCTCCGGTGAGATGATCCTTCTTTCAAACGAAGAAAGAAAGACCCTGCTTGAGGCTGTTATGGCAGCAGTTCCCGAAAACTTCCCCATCATTGCTCACATCGGTGCGGCTAACCCTGCAGATGCTTACGAGCTTGCAAAGCACGCAGAGCAGGCCGGTGCTGCAGCAGTATCCTCTGTTGCGCCCTTCTACTACAAGTATAACTTCAGAGAGATCAAGGCTTACTACGAGAAGATCGGTGAAGTATGCGACCTGCCCATGATCGTTTATAACATCCCCGCACTCTCCGGTGCTAACCTCTCTATCCCCCAGATAAAGGAGCTTCTTGCTCTTGACTGCGTTGGCGGTATGAAGTTCACCTGCAGCGATTTCTATGCCTTTGAGCGCGTTCGTAACGACTTCCCCGACAAGCTCCTCTACAACGGCTCTGACGAGATCATCCTCTCCGGCCTTGCAATGGGTGCAGACGGTGGTATAGGTACTACATACAATGTACTTGTTTCCAAGTTCGCAGAGCTTTATAAGCTCTTTAAGGAAAACAAGATGGCAGAGGCTCTTGAGATGCAGCATCAGATCAACGGCGCTATCGAGCAGATTCTTTCCTTCAATCTCCTTCCCGCAATCAAGGTGCTTGTAAAGGCCTGCGGCTGTGACTGCGGTACCTGCCGTGATCCCTTTGAGACCCTGCCTGCAGAGCAGGAGGCAGCTCTTATTGAGGCTGTACGCGGTAAGCTCAGCTGGGATATATAATCAAAAGCCCGAAGGGCTTTTGAAATGCAGAATGCAGATCCATGACACCCCGTATCTGTGATACGGTTGGTGGAATTATGCAAGGAGTTTGCGGAACGCAAACTGTCGCAATGCAGAATTAAGGACAAAAGAAGCAGGAAATATCCTGCTTCTTTTTTCATATAATGATATTGGTGATATTATGCGTAAACCAAAAAGCAAAGTAAAAGCCATATGGGCAAGACGGATATTTGTCTGTGCCGTGGGACTGCTTACCGCAACATTATTTCTGCAATGGGCGTTCAGCAAAAGCGAGCCTGTAATACTGCCCCTGGCCGAGCAGGAATTTGCCGACCTTATCACCGAGATAGTCTATTCTGCCGTAAATGAGATAGAGCTTGAAAATATTGTAGTTCCCTATTATGCCGAGGACGGTGGTATTGCATATATGAGAACAGACACACAGGCAGTAAACAGCTCTGTCACTACCATACTTGATGCCATAGAAAGCCGGCTTGGAGACGAGGATGTAAGGATAGCAATTCCCATTGGTGATATAGTGGGTGATGCCCTTTCCTTAGGACAGGGACCTGATATACTTATAGAGCTTAATCAGTATAAGGCAACAAAGGCAAAGCCTCAAAGCAGCTTTGAAGCCGCGGGGATAAACCAGACCCTGCACCGTCTGACCCTTGATTTAGAGGTTGAAGCTGTAGTCCTGCTGCCCGGACTTAACCCCGAAAAGGTAAGGGCATCCCTCTGCCTGCCCTTATCCGAAACGGTTATTGTGGGGGATATACCGAGGACATACATTAATTAATATTTGACTTTTTCGCACAGTTGCACATACGCGGAATAACACCGGGTTACTGCTCATATAATAAGCCGAGGTGATATTTATCAAAAATATAAATTGGAAAAGGTTACTTATAAGCATACTTATAAGCCTTGGCACAGGAGTAGTTGCGGGGATACTGACCAGAGGATCGGTAAGTGACTATGCTCAGCTTGACAAACCCGCTTTTGCTCCTCCCGGTTGGCTGTTCCCTGTTGTATGGGGAGTACTCTATATCCTTATGGGTATAAGCGCGTACCTGATCTATGAAAGCAGCTGTGCCAACAGGATAAATGCCCTAAGGATATACGGCATACAGCTTGCAGTCAACTTCCTGTGGCCCTTTATCTTCTTTAATTTAGGGCTATATGTCTTTGCCTTTGTGTGGATACTTGCCCTTTGGGTGCTTATTATTGCTATGATGATTTCATTCTATCGCTGTGACAAAATTGCCGCATATCTGCAGATCCCCTATTTTTTGTGGGTGACATTTGCGACAGTTTTGACATATGCGGTGGCTAATATGAATTAATGTATATCTGTTAAGCAGATATACATTAATTCAATGAAATGAAAGCCTGGCGGCTTTCGTGAAATGATTTTCAATCATGAAATGATGGCTACGCCATCGTGAAATGCATCTTCGATGCATTAAGGAAAAAATCCGTCTTAGGACGGATTTTAATTATATTATAAACAGTTTACTGAAACTGAATCTAAATTACACATAAGGATTCATTTCATCGAATAATGTATATCCGCTAAGGCAGATATACATTATTCTTTATCCTTGCTTATCAATATCTTAAGTGCCTCTATTGCACAAACTATCGCCTTTTCGGTGTCTTCATCCTTGTCGTCGGCAGGGTCTATACCAAGAGCCTTGCGCTCCTGGTTCCAAACTGTGTGGAGGACTGTTCCGCAGCGCACACCTCTTGCTGCCGCTACAGTAAAGAGGGCTGCGGATTCCATTTCGCTGCACAGCACACCAAGGCGCTTCCACGCCTCCCATTTGTAATTGAGAAGAGCTGACACAGGCATAGAGTCGGGGCTGTGCTGACCGTAGAATGAGTCCTTGTTCTGGACCACTCCTACATGGTATCTGTAGCCAAGGCTCTTTGCGGCATCCGACAAGGCGCAGGTGACTTCAAAATCTGCTGTGGCGGGGTATTCTATGGGAGCATACTCAAGGCTTGTTCCCTCGTGGCGGATGGCGGAGCTTGCTATTACGCAATCGCCGCTTTCTACCTTAAGATTAATGCCGCCGCAGGTGCCTACGCGGATAAAGGTATCCGCTCCTATCTTGACCAGCTCCTCCATAGCAATAGAAGCCGAAGGACCGCCGATGCCTGTGGAGGTAACGCTTACCCTCTCGCCGAGAAGAGTGCCCGTATAGGTGGTATATTCGCGGTTGGTGGCAACATGAACTGCACCGTCAAGGTGTTTTGCAATTTTTTCGCATCTGCCGGGATCTCCGGGGAGAATGACATATCTGCCCACATCTCCCTCTTTCATTGCTATATGATACTGTAGCTCTGACATAATATATATCTCCTTATTATATTAAGATCCCTCGCACCCGCAGGCATATCGCATCCGAAGGATATATCGCTCTCTTTTGAGAATACCGCTGCTCCGACAGGAGCAATATCGCAAGAGCTGTCGCAAAAATGCGACAGCTCTTAAAAATCATTTGTTTTCGTTATTATTTTCCTGGGGCTTGGGTGTATGACCGTAGCCGTAACCGTAACCATAGCCGTAAGAGGAATAGCCGTACTTACCGCCGTAACGGGAATACTTATAGCCCTTCTTCTTGTAGTAGCCGCTGCCCTTGGTCACAACATCGTTGAGGATGATACCCACAACATTTGCGCCTACAAACTCAAGTCTTGCAAGAGTTTCTCTGGTAGCGGGGTGTGTGGAGGAGTTTGCCTTTACAACAAGGGCAACACCGTCCACCATTGCAGAAAGCTCAAGAGCATCCGCAACAAGGTTGATGGGCGCGGAGTCAACTATAACATAGTCAAAGGACTCCTCGAGCTCTGTAAGCAGAGTACGCATAGCCTCGCTTGAAAGAAGCTCAGCGGGGTTGGGGGGGATAACACCTGCAGTCATAACAAAGAGGTTTCCCTTTCCGCTGGGACGGATGGCATCCTGATACTTAGCCATACCCGAAAGCACATTGGAAAGACCTACAGAGTTCTCAATGCCAAAACGGGTATGAACCTTGGGCTTACGAAGGTCCGCGTCTATGAGCAGCACCTTTGCCTCTGTCTGCGCAATGGTAATTGCGGTGTTGGAGGACACGGTGGTCTTGCCTTCGCTGGGGAGTGAACTTGTTATAAGAAGCTTTTTGCACTTTTTGTTACCGGGTATCGCAAAGGACAGGTTTGTACGGATAGCCTTGAATGCCTCAACCAAAGCAAAGTTGGATATCTCGCTGACCATAGCAGTTGCGCCGGAATTCTTTTTTACATCATTTTTTGCCATAGCCGTATCCTTTCTTCTTTGCAGATTCAAAGTTAGGAACGCTGCCTAACAGGGGTACTGTATAGTTATCGATGATGTCGTCCTCGTCCTTGATTCTGATATCAGAAAGGTCGATTACAAGAACTACAAGGAATGCAAGGATCGCACCGATGAGGAAACCGAGTATTGCATTACGGCCGAGATTACGGGAGTTGGAGGGGGTGTCCGCAGGTCTTGGATAGTCGGAGGGCTGTATAGCATCTCTCTTTTCCAGCTCCTTGATCCTTGCGGGTGCCTCGGTCTCAAATATCCTTGCTATATTGCAGGATACATCGGGATCATGGGTGGTTACGGTAATGGTGAAGATATATGTGTCTTCCTTGATGGTGTACTTGGTACACTTGGCAAGCTTGATGGCAGAATAGGTCTTCGCTTCCCATTCCTCGGGATGATCAGCCTCATATTTTGCAGAAACATCCTCTAAAAAGCTGTTTGCCTTAAGGATCTCAACATAGCTGTTTACAACATCCTTTGCCCACTTGACCTGTGTTGCATCATCAGAGGCATCGTCGTTCTGTCCCGACTGTCCGATAACATAAAATTCTACACTGGAGGAATATACAGGATCGTAGACAGCAACACTGTATGCCGCGCCTATGCCCGCAAATACTATTGCAGCAATAAGCAGAATCCACCAGAAGGACTTTAAAAGCTGTAATATATCAAGCAACGAAAACTCTCTTTTTTCCATCTTTGTCCTCACAAAAATCTATTATTTCGTAACGATAATTATACCATAATATATATCATGTGTCAATGTCTATTTCTTGCCTAAAATGTTAACACAATACATTTTGGCAACCTGGGCAACCTGTGCTCGCTGAGCTGTTGCGCCCGGGGTAAGCCTGTTGTCGCTGCCCGAAATACAGCCTGTCTGAAGCGCCCAGTTCATCGCTGTTTGTGCATATCCGGAAACGGATGAAGCGTCAGCAAAGGACTTGTAGCGATTCTGGTCGATGGTTATGGAAATACCTCTTACAACCTTTGTAAAGTTGTAGAGCATTACTACCATATCCTGACGGGATACGGGTGCGTTGGGATTGAATTTACCGTTACCCACACCCGAAACGATATTCTTTTTGTATGCCCACTCTACATAGGGTGCATACCAGCTGCCGACCTTAACGTCGGTAAATGAGGATGTGGTATATGGAGCAACATTGACCTGTCCTAACTGTGCCAGTAATGTTACCATCTGGGCACGGGTGAGATTGGAATAAGGATCAAATATGTATTTAAGGTCTGATGTGCCGCTCATTATCCCCTTGTTATAGCAGAAGTTGACCGAATCATAGAACCAGTTATAGCTCTTAACGTCATAAAAAGGTCTGCCGAGGACAGGGGTACCCTCCAAAAACATTGCGGACTCAAGGTTACGACGGTAGATCAGTCCCTGTACTACCTGTCCGCCTGCCTTCTTAAACTCAAGAAAAGCCTCCTTGATATACTCGGGCTTGTACATCTCTGCTCCGTCAATGAGCAGATCCTTAAGCTTAAAGCTACTATAGGTTGACCAAGGGTCACCCAAATTGTAGGTAAAGCTCAAAAGTGCGTCATACTGCTTTTGAGATACGGTAATTGAATTCTTGGCAAGGAAATTGTCAAGATATACCTCATGCTTTGCAAGTGCCTGTACAAGCAATGCACTTGCTTCCGGCTCAGAGATACCGTTGGGATATTCATCCGCTCCGCAGGCTGTTCCGTAGCCTATGGAATAATGCTTGTAATCCCAATACTTGTACTGTCTGTAGCCCTCCAGCTTTTTGATCATTGCAAGTCCGTCGGGACCTACGCTATACTGCTTTGCTCCGGTAGGTACAACATAGTCCATAGATACCCATCCGGTCTGACCGTTATAGCTTATTCTGCCCCAGTTACCCGACACCTCAAGTATTTCTACTCTCTGGTCGCGGTAGACCTTGCCGATAACGCTGCTTTCGGTCGTAGCCTGCGCGCGGACATTAAGCGTACCTGTTGATACTACATATATGCCGGGTGCGGCTGCGCCCACTACTGCTGCCGTTGCGGGAATTAAGATCAAAACGATAAGCATGACAGCAAGTATTCGTTGGTGTATACTCATAAAATATCCTTTCTTTTGCGACCTCGGACCCATAAAGATTTGCCACGATCCGAAACCGTTTATGAATGATCTCTTATTGCGTAAAATTTCCAATCCTGTGTATTATACTACATTTCTTTTAATTTGTCAAATTTTCGGGGGATTTTTGTGATTTTCCCCTGTTTTTTGACTTATTTTATGACATTTTGAGCTAAAATAATGCAAAAAGCAGGATTATGACATCCTGCTTTCAGACTGTCGAAAAAGTCGGTCGGACGTGTTGAAAAACCATATTTTCAGGACATTTCTCCAACCAACGAACAGTTGTTATATTAATAACTATATCTACTAATATAGTCTGATAAGTATTCAAAAGTGGTGTATATGTCGAATATACACCACTTTTTCACACTTTTCCGCGAAAAGGATCACTACCGTACTTAGTACGCCGAACAGTCCTGCGCTGCCTGTGGCAGAAAAAGCAGGGCTGCGAGGACGGCAGCGGGGTTCCCCGAACCGAGCTTGCCGAGGTTTGGGGGTTCACGGCAAACACCCAATGAGTTCAAGCGACTTTAGGAGCGCCGAAGGAATTGTTGGTGTCAACGAGATCTACAGACCCTTTTCACGAAAACCGACACTTCCTTTTTCGAAGTCTGACAGCGTGTCGATAGCTTTATCGACACGCTGAAAGCAGGATTATGACATCCTGCTTTATATTATAGAGTTTATAAATGCGGTTACCGTATCTGTATACCCTTTGGTATCAAAAATATAGCTCATTCCGTGGGTTGCCCGGGGGACTGTAAGCAGCTGGCATTTACCTGCCCTGCAGATCTCGTATGCCATTTCACAGGGGACAAAATCATCCGCCTCGCCGTGGATAATAAGTACGGGCAGATTTGTCCTTGATACCGCCTTTACGGCATCATAGGAGCATATATCAAAGCGGCCGTACACCATTCCCGCAAGTCTGACAAATGGGAAAAGAAGTCTTTGCGGCAGCTTCATATCGACACCTATTACCTTGCGTATTATTTTTTCGGGTGAGGAAAATCCGCAGTCGGCTATAACCCCCTTGACATTTGAGGGCAGCTGCTCACCGGATGCCATAAGCGCGGTTGCCGCACCCATAGACACTCCCATAAGGAATATTGCAGTAGGTGAAAAGCGGTCATTGAGGTATCTTACCCAGTCCACACAGTCAAGGCGTTCCTTTATACCAAAGGTTATGGTCCTGCCGTGGCTTTCTCCGTGGGCGCGGTGGTCGGGGATAAGTACATTTATGCCCATATTGCGTAAGATCTCAAAGCCTCCCGCAGGGTCACTCAAGGCTCTTCCCTTGTAGCCGTGCAAAACTATGGCAACAGGGGCGCCCTCGCGGATATGATAATACCTTGCCGCAAGTCTTTTGCCCTTGCGGTTCTTTATGTATATCCTTTCGCACTCTGCCCCTCGCAGATCATCGCGGATCTGCTTCAGCTTTGCCTTGTGTTCATCGCTTGCGTTAAGGTTATAGCTGTATTTTTTATGTCTGCGGGGTGAGTTATGAAATGTCCGATAATATAAAATATATAAGAAAATAAAAAACAACACTATTAGTGCCGGGATAATGATCAAAGCTACCATATCTGCTCCTTTCTCTGCCGATTATAGCACAATATGGCATATTTTTCAAGAGGTTCTGTATATACTTATACTGAGGTGATAGTTATGATAAGACGGACTCCAAGGCCTGATGCGGTGTGTCTGATACGGGGCGGAAGGGATGCGCCCGGTCTGTTAGGAAAAATAAGCTTCTTTCAAAATAAAAAAAGTGTTAGTATACAGGCGGATATTTCGGGACTGCCGGAATCGATTTCCGGATTTTTTGGCTTCCATATCCACGAGGGAATAAGCTGTAAGGGAGATAATTTTGCGGATACAGGCGGGCATTACAACCCTAAAGGCAGACCCCACCCAAGCCACAGCGGGGACCTGCCGCCCTTACTTAAATGCAACGGCGGAGCATATATGACGGTTCTCACCGACCGTTTTACGGTGAATGAGATCATCGGTAAGACCGTTGTAATACACAGTATGCCGGATGATTTTACCACCCAACCCTCAGGAAATTCGGGGACAAAGATAGCGTGCGGGGTGATAAGAGGTGTGTAGTTTTTATGTGTAACCGGAAAATCAATGAAATGAATCCTTTGGATTCGTGAAATGATTTGCAATCATGAAATGATGGCTACGCCATCGTGAAATGCACTTTCAGTGCGTTAAGGAAAAAATCCGTCTTGAAGGACGGATTTTGATTTTATTATAAAAGCTTTACAGAAATTGTATCTTTTATAAAAATTGTACGACTAAAAGCGTAGGGACGGATACCATCCGCCCGAAACCAATCTGTATAAGAAAATTTTAGTTTATACCGCAAATACGTGGGCAGATAATATCTGCCCCTACGAGTTTTCTATCATAGTTTGTAGGCTGATATATCATAAATTACTGCAATTTTCTTTTTCAAGATATTCTTTAAGTGCTCTGCCCTGAGATGTAAGCATCATAATCTGATCGGCTGTTATAATCTTAGGGTCGGGATATTCAAACTCAGCACTCCAGTCGGCTTCATCTGTTCGTTCAAGAAACCGTAAGGTCAATATCTTTCCCACAACGGCTATTTCTATCAGTTCACCATCCGTTGAATTATCTATAACAGCTTCATAATGAAGCAGAGCATCCTGTGTCAATTCGTCAATTCTGTCAGGGCTGCCGTCATTAAGGAGTTCCGAAAACGCAAGCTGATATTCCGCATCGGCAAGCTTCAAGTGATATCTGTAATTGTTTGGATAAAGCAAAAATAATTCTCTTGCCTTGGTGTAGCGGTCCTTGATTTCGTCATACTCAAGTCCTTGGGAATCATCACTACGCAAAAACAGATAGTCAAGAGATATGTCAAAATAATCGGCTATAGGTACAAGAAGGGATATATCGGGAAGTCCGTTGTCATTTTCCCACTTTGATACCGCCTGTGCCGTAACTCCCAATATAACCGAAAGCTCCTCTTGACTGATTCCTTTTTCCTTACGCAATTCTCTGATAACACTTCCAATTGTTTTCATAATCTCTCTCCTTTCTGCAATCATTATAATATGAAAACTGGCAAAACACAAGATACCGTTCGTTTATACGATTAAACGGAGCGTTGAAACTCTCTTGTCGGGAGAGTCCTTCTCTATTTTACGGGTGTTGTAAGAGGAAGATAATTATGATATACTTAATTTACAAAGAGCTCTTGAATCTTTTAACGAGGTATAATAATGAATAACATAGGAAAAAGAATTAAGGAACTGCGCAAGAAAAAGGATATGACCCAGGAAAAGCTTGCAGATATGTTGGGAATAACCTACAAGGCGGTATCAAAATGGGAGTGTGGTATGACAACACCGGATATCTCCCTTATAGTTCCCCTTGCAAGACTTTTAGAGGTAAGCACGGATGATTTGCTTGGTATGCCCAAGATCGAATTAGATAAACAAAAAGCTGAATTTGATCGATTATACAACGCCGTACATTCCTCTGCACAATATGAAATAGCTTGCAAGGCGGTTAATGAATATCCAAATGAAATTAAATATCTGCGCTGGAAGGCCGATTGTATCTATATGCGAGCATACGATGATTATTCCACACAGGAAGTATTTTTGAATGAAATAGAAAATGCATATAAGATATATAAATTTGTTTTTGAAAATACCGACGGCGAATTGCAAAACGATGTGTTAACAGGAATAGTTATGACCTTGGCCGTCCTCAAACGAAACGAAGAAGCTAAAAAATATGCATTAATGTATCCAAAGACTCAGACTATTGACAGAGATACACTTTTGGGATATGCGCTTAACGGAGAAGAAAAGTTAGAGCATTCTCAAAAAATGATATTAAAACACCTTGATGCATTGATATCTATAATGACAAATATAAGGGACAAGAATGATCCGAACAAGCAGGAACTAAAATACCTGACGTGTTCTGAGAATATAATAAATATTTTCTTTCCTGCCGGTGATTATAACAGGTACTACGATGAAATGATGTTAATATCCATATATAAGGCTATTATATATCAATATGAAGACAAAGAAAAGGCGCTTGAATCACTAATTAATGCAAAAAAGTATGCCGAATGCTTTGACAGATTATTTATAACGAACCCTTCAAAAGTAAAATACGACACACCATATTTAGATCAGTTAGAATTCGATGCACAGGAACTTGTGATCATCGGTCAACGTGAGGAAAATAAGCGAATTGATATTTTCAAATCCTGGCTCGACGGAGCTTGCTTTGATATTTTAAGAGAATATGCAGGATATAATGATTTATATAATTGAAATATAAAAATTAATCAGTCGTCACAACAAAAGTGGCGGCTGATTTTGTTAATTAAACGAATATTAATAACCGTAACAAAGCCTTCTCCAGCGGAGAAGGTGGCACCGAAGGTGACGGATGAGGAGAGCATCATTTCAATAAATTTGATCTCCTCCGACTACATGGCTAAAGCCATTTCGCTGTATAATTCCACCAACCAATCCGTAGGGGAGGGGTCTCCCCTCCCTCTTGGGGTGTCATGGATCATCCACCGTTGCGACGGTTCCCCTGAAGGTGAATTGCCCGAAGGTCAAGAGAAGCCACTCTGGAGTGTCCCCGCTGGGGAAGGCAAGGCTCGTACTGTTTAACAGTCGCATAGAATATAACTTAGCGTGCTCCTTAACTTAATGATATTGCCCCGCTGGGGAAGGCAATAAAAAAACCACAGTTTTCACTGTGGTTTGCAAAAATGTCCATTAAAAGCCGAACAAGAGGAAGATTAAACGAAATACTCAACTTCATATGAAGTTCAAGCCCTCGGTCTATTAGTATCGGTCAGCTAAACACATTACTGTGCGTACACCTCCGACCTATCAAACTCATAGTCTATAAGTGACCTTACTAGCTTAAGCTATGGGATATCTTATCTTGAAGCATGTTTCACGCTTAGATGCCTTCAGCGTTTATCACTCCCGCACGCGGCTACCCGGCTGTGCCCTTGGCAGAACAACCGATGCACCGGAGGTGCGTCCGACCCGGTCCTCTCGTACTAAGGTCAGCTCCTCTCAAATATCCTACGCCCACGACAGATAGGGACCG
>JAFYLH010000035.1 GCA_017537175.1 Clostridia bacterium
CAAAAGCTCGGTGAATCCGGCAAACGAATCGAAACGGTTATCGGTGTCGGATATAGGATGGAGGGCGTAAAATGACCGGTAAAATTTTTCGCTCCATAACAATTGTGGCAATGACTGTGCTGTTAGCAAGCTTAGTTCTGGCAACCAGTTTTTTGCACAGTTATTTTAATCAGACTCAGGTGGATCAACTCAAGGAAGAGCTGTCCATCGTAGCAGGCAGCGTGGATAATGCCGGCGAGGAGTATTTCAATAATTTCAATTCCTCGATATTCCGATTCACCTTGGTGTCACCCGACGGTAAGGTTTTATACGATACACAGGCCAACCAAGATGAAATGGATAATCATTTAAAGCGCGAAGAAATTGCGGAAGCTCTTGAAACGGGTACCGGTAGCAGTTCCAGATATTCTTCCACATTAACTGAGAAAACATTTTATGAAGCTACACGCTTGAAAAACGGAAATGTACTTCGCATCTCTGTAAGCCAGGTTACTGTCGGAGCGCTGATTCTTGGTATGCTTCCTGCAGTATGTGCTATTATTTTGGTTTCTGTAGTTGTTGCGATTATTATGTCTAACAAGATGGCTACAAGTATTGTTAAGCCATTAAATGAGCTTGATCTTGAGCATCCTGCCAATAACAACACATATGAGGAATTAACTCCCATACTCACAAAGCTTAACAAACAGCATAAGCAAATAGAAAGCCAACTTGCTCTGCTAAGGGAAAAATCGGATGAATTAAATCAGATTACGGCATCTATGAGCGAAGGCTTAATTCTCCTTGATAATAAAGGTTTTGTGCTTAGCATGAACGAGGCTGCCAAAAAGTTATTTGGAATTGAGCACACACCTGTTGGACGTGACTTCCTTACTGTTGATAGAAGCAGCGAAATGAATCGTGCCATAAATAAGGCATTCGAGGGAAATCGTAGTGAATTTCGTGAAACCAGAAACGGTAATGAGTATCAGTTTATTATAAACAGAACCGAATCAGAAGGAAAAGTCATCGGTTTAGTTATTCTTTGTCTTGATGTAACTGATTCTGCATTTGCCGAACGGAATCGCAAAGAGTTTACAGCGAACGTTTCTCACGAACTTAAAACACCTTTGCAGTCCATTATCGGCAGTGCTGAGCTTTTGGAAAATGGTCTTGTAAAGCCCGAAGATACCGGTAGATTTATCGGTAATATTAAGAACGAGGCGCAGAGATTGGTATCCCTGATCAACGATATTATCCGCCTCTCTCAACTTGATGAAGATGCAGAAATTCCAACCGAATCGGTGGATCTTCTTGAAGTGGCTAATGAAGTTGCAGAGGTTCTTTCGGCTTCTGCAGCTAAAAGACAGGTTTCAGTATCAGTGGACGGAGAGAATTGCACAATTAACGGTATTCGCAGATATCTGTATGAGATTATTTACAACCTTTGTGACAATGCTATCCGCTATAACAAAGAAGGCGGCAAAGTTAATGTCAGCGTTAAGCAGGATGGAGAGAATACAGTAGTAACCGTTTCCGATACGGGAATTGGTATTCCGCCTGAGCATCACTCCAGAATCTTTGAACGCTTCTATCGTGTAGATAAGAGCCATTCAAAAGAAACCGGAGGCACCGGACTTGGATTATCCATTGTCAAACACGCTGTTGCATACCATAAAGGCAAAGTGAAGCTCGAAAGTGCTGTTGGTGAGGGCACGACAGTCAAGATTGTTTTCTAATAACTATTTAATACGCTAAAAAGTGAAAGGCGCCGCAGTAATGCGACGCCTTTCATATTTCACTTTGAATTTTTAATAATAGATTATATTAGTATAGCACAGAAAAACAAACTTTGCAAAAAAACACGCACAAATTTTCGAGTTTTGTGTGTTGAATTGTAAAAAGGTTTTAGGCATATAGGGCGTAAAAGAGGTGCTGCGTGGCACCTCTTTTCTCGTCATCAATCTTCGTCCTTGGATTCTTTTTCGCTAAAGGCAATATTCGCTCTGTTTGCCAGCACGGATGCGTTTACGCTTGATATCCCGATGGTATTATCGTCCATAATCAGCATGGAACGGGTTTCCTTGGCAGAAGTGCCGTCATACACTTCCTTATCGGTTCTCGTCATTTTGTGCTTGGCAAGCTCGCGGCGCACCTTTTCGGCATCGGCACCAACGATGAACTTTACCTTGTCGGCGTTTACAAACGCCTTGTTGCCAATATTAATAAACATACCTTATTCCTACTTTCCTTTCTTTTTGAAGTAGCACACGGGCTCGTCGGACATCATATCGTAATAGTAAGTAATTTGTCCTTTGGCGAAGTCCGTTAAGCTATACAGGTAAACCTTTATGCTTGCGTGTTCTTTCATAAGAAGCTCGTGCTCTTGATAGGGAGGCTCTTTTCTGAATCGATCTCTATAAATCCGTGTGCCCAACACGGTAAGCTTTAAAATATTGAAATTGCGGTATCCGGTAAAGATGCGCTCGGCATCGTAAAGACCGGTCTTGACCAAAGCCTTTATGGCACGCCACGCGGTGTCTTCGCTTTTACAGGGCTCACCGTTATCAATTAACGCTTGGATAACCGCCTCTTTTGCATCCTTTTCCTCGGATACACCGCTTGCTACAATAATTTCAAATGCCCGCCATTCATAAGTGCTCAGTTTCTTTACAATATCCTGTAAAAATACGGTGTACATATCCTTGCTGTTGTAATCGGAATGATTTACATTATTTTCGTACATAGTTTATACCTCACTTTCTTTATACGTCATCTTCGTCGTAGTCTTCGTCCCACCAATCGGGTTCTTCGTCAGTAACAATTCGCCGTGGATGCCAATCGGCTCCGGTGGGAGTTCCTGATTTTTTCGTATGTGCTTGCGAATGACCTTGACCAAAATGTTTTTCATTTCGCCCTTGGGGATTTTCGCTACGAAATCCAAAGCCGCCGTGTCGCGGATAACTAACCTGCAGCTTAAAGACTCTTGTTCATTTGTGGACGAAAATTGATGTGGAATCCGTCTGATCTTACCACGGCTCTCTGAAGATAAAATTTCGTTCACAGTTTGATTGATGGTACGCTCAGGAAGCGAGCGCATCCAGGCGATTACGTCGCCGTGATCTGCGCCGAGTTCAATATGGAGAATTCTTTCTGCTTTCATTTTTCTGTTTCCTTTCTGATTTTAAGTAACAAGGCATCATGCTTTATTTGGAACGCCCGATGGTATTCTCTTTGCAATCGTTCGCATTTATCGCGGCGGCCGTCCAGTGCCTCACCTTTTTCGGATACATGATGGAAGGCTTGGTCAAATGCTGCCTGAATATCTGCTGACGAAAATCTTTTCACGATTTTTGGCTTCAGATTCTTTCGGATGCACTTTTTGGATCTGAGTTTTGATGCCGGGACCGAGTTCGCCTTTTTCGTACCCAAACTTTTCGCAAAAGCGATCCGCCGGCTTTTGCGGCATCGAAATTTTGGTATCCACCTTTTCGTCCAGAGGTTCGATTGCAAAATTCATCGGGATGTCGGCGACCCGATCTCTTATGGCAGCGTTTATGATCTGCACCACGGTTTTGCTCCACTCGCCTTTGGGCAGGGACTTTTTGAATGCGGCAATATCCGCATCCTTTTTGGTTAATACAATATGAAGTTTCATTGTATGTACCTTTCTTTCTTTTTTGTAATATAGCGGTTTTTGTTTGTGCTTCAAGAAAACTTACTTTTGCCGACCTTTTGGAATTTCTTTTGGCGCATATAATTTATGAGAATATTTGGTCGCGTTTCAAGAAAACATTATTTTTTCGCTACAAACCGCTGATGTATCAGAAATTTCTATATAATTTGAGAGAGGTGTCTATCGAGTTTCAAGAAAACAATAACGGCCTGCGATTTTTTACGCAGACCGTTCACTTTTATGGGAATAAATTTTAAATGAGTGTCATTTGAAAATCCCGCCCCTTTCATTTTTAAATGATAGATGACTTTCATTTCGAAATGAGCATCATAGATTTATTTCGGATTAATTTTAGATTAATTTTAGGCAAAACTGTCGTTTTGAAATGACTACGCACTGTCATTTTGATATGACCGATTTTCTTTTCGATATTATAAGATGACCGACATTTCGAGATGATATATTACCTTTCGTATTGATATGATGAGAGGACTTTCCTTTCGACAAGGATTAGATTTTTCACCCTCTGTTTAATATCAAAAAGACAATCATTTCTCTTGTCATACGAGAAAGAGAGTATGACACTCACATCATATCGAAGAGAAAGTCATAGAAAATAAGGGGTTTCATGCGATTCATTCAATTTTTCATAGGTATTGAGCCTTCTGCTGTAACTATACAAACGTATTGTATTGATAAATCAATAATTACCCTATAAGGGGGAGCAGATTTCTGCGAAATGGAAATAACCAATTTTGATACCCCAAGATTTATTCTTTTGGGGACATATCTTGTCACATGGCTAAAACCGCAAGCAGTCCCATCGATTATTACATCCTCCAAACACCTTGTGGGGACACCCGTTATCCCATAAGCAAAACATGGTTTTATATGGGATACAACTCTGCAGGGACATTCTTCGTTACATAAACGAACCACCGGACAGGGTTCATACTTTATCACATCAACAATCTGTTAAATGGGGTGTCGTTGATTTGGGATAGCCCCATATAGTGGGGGCATTGGTTATTCCATAGAGATCTTGCTAAAATGGGGTCATCACTTATTACATTGCGTACAGAAGTCGGTATCATCAGTCGTCACATAAATATGGGGACATCATTTATCACATCAAAATATTTTTCTTCAAACGGCACTTATCTTCGGGTAGGTGCCGTTATTGTTTTCTTGAAACGGGGCCAAATATTCTCATAAATTATACGTGTTGAAAGAAAACAAGCTTTCCCCATGAAAGTTAAGTTTTCTTGAAACTTTATTCTTTTCGCATATATTCCTATATTACTCCGCAGAGCTTGCCGAGAAGGTTGGCAGAGGCATGACCGAGAATGCGCTGAAATGCAAGTTCAACGGCGGTACAGTTCCCATAGGATATACCATCAACAAGGATCAGCTATTTGAGGTGGATCCTGTCAAGGCACCCTATGTAGTACAAGCTTGAAGCTTACGCCAACGGCAAAACCATAAAAGAAATTGTTGATATGCTCAATGCCAAAGGACTAACTACCTCTCTCGGTTCAAAAATCACCATCAACATCGTCACGGATATGTTAAAGAATCGACGGTAGACTGATAATTAAAATGTACAAAAAAATCTAACTTGGGAATGGCCTGACGAAGAACCTGTCATAACTTTACGAGAGGCTATTGGAGATTTGCCGAGTCTCGAGTCAGGTGAAAAGAGTGATATAAAATGGCATAATGCGTTAGTTCATAACGCTATGCAGGTGGAAGTATTAAGCCATACTCCAGAAGGCAAGAGTGCTATGACCAACGAGGTGTATTACCCCAAAAAGAAAGATGGCACGAAAGTTAAAGGTTTTCACAATACCTACAAACGTATGAAATGGGATGAACCTGCTCCTGCTCGTACAACTAATAGCGCATTGATCAGTGGGCATAATAATGTTTACCCTGGAAGGCAGAAGCCAGATGGAACTTGGAGTGATGCAAGAGTTCTGACCCTCAGGGAACTTATTATAAAGACGAATATGTAGTAGACTTTAAAATCCTTAATGCGATGCATTATGGAGTACCTCAGAGTAGACCTATGTTAGTCCATTATCCCACCACATTCAGCGGAATGTTGGCATAATAAAAATCGTATACGGCACCAAGCTCCTTTGCGGTCATTTCAAACTTCTCCTCGGTGTCCCGGGAGGTATCCGCTACGGTTTCGGCAAATACAAGCTCCTTGTCCTTTAGCTCATAGCGCAAAAGTGAGCTCAATGCCATACTCTCTCTGCCGCTGTCAAGGATCACAATTCCGTTGCCGTCATACCCATAAAGCGGGGTGTCGTCGCTCAGGTCAAAAGAGCCTACCAGGTTGCAAACTCCGTTCTTATAGGAATGGAAATAATATGTTCCGTCCTTTTGTACTATCAGCTCGGGTACAGAGTCCTTGTCAATGTCATATAGGGCATACATAGGCAGGGAATCAGCATACCAGGAATAATTTTTAATAGTAAAAGCATAAGCCTCCGCCGCCATACTGTCAAGAGAGCTGCTGATATCGGGATCTGCTATATTCTTGAGCAGCAGCTTACACTGGGCGTAGGAAAATACACAGCCGTCGTTTTGAGATGCCTTGTTCAGATCAAAGGCGGAATCTAAATTTTGGGCATATTTTTCCTCATCCACCTCGGCGTTGTTCCAGTAATAATAGTAGGTAAAATCTTCGCCTTCATTCCACAGCTCTCCGTAGTCACCCGAGGCCACGGTTACAAAGCTTCCGTTCTCAATGCGGTATACAACATCATAGTAATTTCCCATATGACCGCCTGAGGTAAGGAGCAGGTTTTGATTTTCATACCAATATGCGCCGCCGTGAGAGATATAGACAGAATCTACATTGCCGTTGCCCACGGTGTAAACGTATGCTCCTGCATAGCCGTATGAGTGGTCTATATACAGTTCGGGCGCAGAGTCGTCATTTATATTAATAAATCTGCAGCTGCTGGAGTCGGTCTGATAGCCCTCAGCAATTATGCCGTTGATACAGTCGGTTGCCCACTTGCTGTCACCAAGGGTAATTATATTGGGATCACCGTATATTTCTTCTGTTTCGCTTGTATCTACCCCGGGCAGCTGTTGGCTCAGCTCCTTGTCGGGATATATATACACCGGCTCGTAGTTATCATATTCGTCGTATGCATATTCCAGAATTATTCTGCCCGCATAGTCTTTGGAGCCAAAGCTGTCCGATACCTTGCTTTTGAGCTCTCCCTTGCTGTCATAAATGTAGAGGTCTGAATATACGGCATAGTCATAGTTTCCGCCCTCATACTTGTCTGTTTTGTACAGGGTCATACTGCACAGCAGTCCGTTTTGGTAATATGTATAGACTTCGTGATAGAGCAGATCTCCGTACATGTTATAATAATTCACCCTTGTCAGCTTAGGCTGGGGGTCGGGTGTGATGTCGGGTTCTTCTGTGTTATCATCTGTGTCGGATATATATTCATGGGTCTCGGTGCTGTCGGTGTTGTTATTGTCATTATCCTTAGGCCATAAAACAAAAGCACCAATTCCTATTCCTATAGTACCTATCAATAAAACCGCTGCTAAACCGATGATCAAAAATATTATAACAGGTAAGATGATCTTCTTTTTCTTCTTTTCTGCTTTTTGGGGCGGTTTTACAGGGGGCTTCACTTCAAGGGGAGAACCGCAGTCCATACAGAACTTGGCAGAGTTCTCATTTTCTTTACCGCAATTGGGACACAGCATAGCCATTCCTCCTGAAATTTCAATATATGCATATTATAGCATATTCTAACAAAAAACAATAAAATCTTTTTTATTATGGGAAAAAAGTTGAATAATTGGAATAAATATGATATACTACTTATGAATAAAATATTATCTTCAAGGAGGAATATATGGCAGCGAAGGTTGATTTAAAGGTTATGAAATGTCCCACCTGCGGAGCACCCATCAAGGTTGAAAAGGTAGGGCAGCCTATTCTTTGTGTATATTGCGAAAATTATATTAATCCCGTAGCTGAGCAGACACCTACCGCAAACACGGGGGCTGTGCCCGGTGCCGAGAGCACCAGAGTAAGGATAGACGGTATCAAAACGCCCTCCTCGGCTCTTGCTTATTTAGAGCAGTTCTTTGAGGACTATGACTGGGAGGCTTTTTCCTATGCCCAGAATATGTCTGTTCCCGAAGCGGACAAGCTGGCTTCCTCTATGAAGCTGACATCTGCCGATGACAAAAACACCTGGATACTCTGCTTTAAGGCGGCATATATTCCCTTTTCCCGTAAGCTTGACGGAATTGCGGGAGTGCTGGAGTCGGTTATATCCGAATACAAAAAGGACAGCCTTGAGGCTTACAGTAAGTTTGATGCATACAAGCGCATATCCGCTACGATAAATTCCACCAAGGAAAAGATCATCAATGATCTTACCAAGTTGGTCTCCACGGCTCAAAAATACGGTGCGGATGATTCTGAGGTTTCTGATATGCAATCGGATGTCGAAGTCCTGCGCAAGCGCAGCAGCATCGGAGTATACAGCGATATCAAGCTTATTCCCGAGATAAAGAGCTATATCGAGGCAAAGAACAACGCCATTGTAAGAAGGCTTGCTACCGAGGGAATAAACGCTCAAAGTGAATATGAAAAGGCCTGTTCGCTTATGCGGGAGAAGAAATATGTTGCCGCTCTTGACTGCCTGAAAGTTTTAGAGGGCTATAGCGATGTGGACAAGCTTAGAGAAGAGCTGAACAGATATTTTATCATATCCGATGTTCTTGAGATAGGCGGTAAGCTCTATTATTTCAAGAAAGCTTCGGGATATGACGGAGCACTTGACCTACACTATACTCAAAACGGAAGCATTTCGGACAAGCGGGCGATAAAGGGTATAGCACAGGTAATTACCAATTATGCGGATATTCTTTATTATCTCGGCGCTGATAACAGGCTTCATATGTACGATTTCTCTGTTAACAAGGGAAAGGTCGTCTTTGATGAGCCTGTCAAAAAGGACCGTATATATTTATACGAGGATGCGGTATATCTGTTATCCTCCAAAAGTGATGATGAGGGTGCGTCCCAGCTTAAGCTTACCGTGGTGGATCCCGCTACCGCGACGGCGGACACCCTGATGGCAAATATCCGTAAGGTCCTGTCCTTTGAGGATGGCAAGCTGGTATATACCATTAATGTAAAGGGTGAAAAGGGAAAGAAAAAGCCTGCAACCAAGCTGTTTGATGTCAATACAAGAACTGTCACCTCTCTGAATGACAGCGATATAACGGTCGAGGGCTATGCAGAGGGCAATATTATCTATACCGTAGAGGCACCCAACAAGAATAACAGACATCTGTATATCAAAAAGCTTGATTCGGATGAGCCGGAAAGGCTTGTTGAGAAGAACATTTACCGCTTCTGTGATATAATTTCGGGCAAGCTGTTCTATTATATAGGCAATTCCTCTAACCAAACTCTTGTTAATATAAACATCGACATAACCGACAGAAAGCAGTGGCCCATGTTCATAAGCGAGGTGCTTATGGAGCAGGGCGGATGGGTCTACTTTATACGCAAGTCGGGATATAACTCGGTTCTCTGCAAGGCAAGACCCGACGGAAGTAGCTTCAGGATCATTGCCTCGGATATAGAGAGCTTTGTTGAGCTCAAAAACGGATATCTCTACTACATAAACTGGAATTCAGAGCTTATGAGAGTAAGAATGGACGGCTCTAATCTGTATAGGATCTGTAACGGCGTGGAGGAGGTTCTGTGCGTCAAGGAGGACAAGATCATATTTGTTTCGGTTGATGACAGTATTACTGTGGGCGAATTTGCTACGGCAACCACAAGGACGGTCAAGTCTGTATATATGGTGGATTTTGCCGGAAAGGGCAGAATGAAGCTGGCATACAATGTCAAGAGAGCAAAGAAATATGATGAGGATACGGTCTACTTTGTAGCTGTGGAAAAAAACGAAGAGAATGACGAAATACAGGAGCATGATGTGCTTATGGCCTTGGATGTGGAAGCAAACACCACCGCAGAGCTCCTTACCCTCGAAACAAAGCAGAGTAATCCTGTTTCCCCGTTTGTTATCTGCATAGCAATTGCTCTCTTCCTTTTGTTTATTGCAATAGTAGGCTTTTGTATTCAGCAGTACGGCATAGCTATGTTCGGCTTTGCCGGAGCATTGATCAGCGCGGTGATAGCTGTTGTTATGAAGTTCAAATAAAATGCTTGATAAAATAAAAGGCTTTTTCAAAAAAGCCTTGCTGTTTATATTTAATCCCAAGCTCCTTTTGTGCATAGGCATTGCTTGGTTTATTACCAACGGCTGGTCCTATGTAATGTTTGGGTTTGGTACATATTTCGGTATCGGATGGATGATTGCCGTATCAAGTGCCTATCTTGCGTTTTTATGGCTGCCCGTTTCTCCCGAAAAGATCGCCACCGCAGCCATAGCAATAGCCCTGCTCAGGATATTGTTCCCAAAGGACCAAAAGACTCTTGCCGTACTCAGGCAAATGTATGAAGCAGCAAAGAAAACAATCAAAATAAAGAAGACACGGTAAGAATTATTTCTTACCGTGTCTTCTTTATTTAGAACAAATTCCATATAAGGTTGGCAAAGCAATATGTCATCATGAATGTAAACTCTATCTTCATTGCCTCGCCGTCATCGGTATAGTAGCTTTCAAGCTCGGGGGATATGGTCATCCTGTGCCATTCGTTATCCTCCTCGTTTGTGATCAGAAGCTTGTCCTTGCCCCCTGCAAGAAAAGCAGGAATAAACAGAGCTTCCTCGTCATCCCATTCACAAAGACCGCTGGGCTTGTTCTGCTTGCGGAAATAAGGCTCTACGCACACACGCATTCCTGAGCAAATGAGATATTTGCTGCTGCCCTGTATCTCCCAGTTTTCTTCGTTGCTGTGGTATGGGGTACCTATAAAATAGGGAATAAACAATCCCTCAAGGTCGGTGTTGGCTCCGCCCTCTTCTATGGCTATCTCCTTAAGCTGTGAGAAGTCCTTGAACTGATCGTATATACTGGAAAGCTTTTGACCGAGGACAAGGCGGGTAAGGGTGTCCTTGTATCCGATGAAGGAGTTATCCTTGCCTATGCCGCCTGCAGAGCTGCAACGGAGTATAAGCTCGGTTATGTTGGGGAAAATTGCCGAAAAGTCGCCTACAGGCTTCCAAACGGGTGTGCCGTCAAGCTCGCTTAAGATCGTAAGCGATGTAACATCCTCCTTTGGTTCTGTACCAATGGATCCGGGACATGCCAAGTAGCTGTCCTCATAACGTGACTCTATCTCGCCTGCCGTATAGTCCTCAAACAGATCTTTGCCGTCTGCCATAATAAATTCTGCTTTTTTGGACTTAAGCTCACTTATCTTGACATATGTAACATTATCTACCGTCTTCACGGTAAGTCCGTTAGCTTTGTCATCGTCTGTATTATTTACGGATAAGCTGTTGTTGTCCTTTGTGTTTTCGATATCCGAGTCCTTGCTTTGTTTGTTCTCTATGATAGCCTTGCCTGCAAAATAGGCTATGGGTGCGGCAACAATAGCTGCGGCAAGTACGCCCGCTATTACCTTTGTCAGCACAGACAGTCCCGCAAGTCCGCCTGTGGAGGCAGTAATACCGCTTGCTGTGGAATAAGCGGAAAGTGCAGATTTTTTTGTTGCCTTGACGACAGAGCCCGAAGGCTTGACCGAAGCTTTGTCGGAAGAGAAGATAAGCTTGATAAAGGGAATAAAGGGGATAGCGTGCAGGCGTGTGCCTGTTTTCTTTTCGTATTCCTCTACCTTTTTCTTTATAGCCTGTCTTGCAAAGTAAAGTCTGCTTTTGACTGCGGCTTCTGTAATGCCCTGTATGTCTGCTATTTTTGATACAGACAGCTCGTCAAAATAATAGAGCATTACCGTGGCTCTGTGGTCGGGAGAAAGAGAATCTATAAATGAATTGACCGTTTTTTGAAGATCCTTTTTGTTTAAGGCTTCATCGGGAAGGAAGTCGGTGCTTTCCTCCTCCAATATGTCAAAGGCGGTTGTTCCGTCCTCGTTTTCTGTAAGTAAAACATCCTTTGTCTTTCTGAAATGTCTTGTACATTGGGAGTATGTTACCTGTCTTGACCAAGCGGGGAAGGCAACGGGATCCTTGAGCGTGCTTATGTTTTTGAGGATAGCTATCATAGCCTCCTGAGTAATATCCTCGGCAAGCTGCTTTTCTTTGACTGTTTTAAAGGCAAAGTAATATATATCGTTATATATATCGGTAAAAAGGGTGTTTGCGGCATTGCTGTCGCCCTTTTGCACCTTTATGACAAGCTGGGGCAGCTCTTCCTTTTTCATATGACGCTCCTTGATGTGATCTTTATAAATATTACAATATTTTTTGCTGTTTGTCAACCGACAATAGCTTTACCACGCATAGATGGCAGAGCCCTTTTGGGTGTATTCTGTATCAAAAAGCTCCTCGCTTGACCAGCCATATCTGTCGGTAGAGCCGTCGATATTGCAGCGGGCAATGTCAAAGCACCAGGTCTTTGTGTCTATCGTTACCTTGTTCCATGCCCAGGGAATACCGCTTCCCATACTGCCGGTGCAGTATTCTGCATCAAGCCCCAGATAATAGCAGATGGCATAGAAGGTCTTGGCATAGCCGTAGCTTATCGCTCTGTTATTACAGGCGGTATATTCCAGAGTGTAGCCCGCATTGCTGCTACAAAGACCCATAAGGGCATCGTGTTCAAATTCAACTCTGTTGCAGAGGTAGTTGATGATGCAATCTACGGCTTCCTTCTCGGGCTTGCCCACAGCACCCGACTCCACCGCCATTTTCTCAACATCGTCGCAGAGCCATTTGATATTAATCTCGGAGGGTGCGGGGCAATCTGAGAAGCGGCTTTTTATTTCCGCATTTGCTGCTTCTATTCTGGATACATAGCTGTTGTAGGATTCGTAGCTTTTTTCTACTAATTCATCTCTGTATACAAATATATAAAGTCCTTCCGGATGATATCCAAATGTAGGGGAATGCATTTTGTTTCTGAATTCCATAAATACCCGGAGGTCATCGGGATTCTTTAAGTCAAGCACTGCGGTCTCATCATAGGCGTACCTTGACTCCTTATCAAGTATAACATCTATATACCAATCGTAGATATATCCGCACTGCTTGGGGACACTTTCTTCGGTATAAGTTACATAAGCCTCATAGGACATTCTTTCTATAAGATCAGGCTTGGGGTTCTGATAGTCCGAGGCTATTCTCTCCTTCAGGGCGTTTCTGCATAGGCTGACAACACAGCCCTTTGCCCTGTCAAATGATCTGAGCATTACGGCGGCCTGCGCTCTTGTGGCGCTGCCTGTAGGGTCAAGGACCAACTTTTTGTTGTCTGCACTTGTTATAACAGAATTTGCCACCGCCCATTCTAAACCTTCTTTCATCCAGGGCTGAAGCTTATTATAGTCAGCATATATGCTGAGGTCTGCGGTGGACTCGGTGAGCTCGCCGTTTTTCTTTGCGTATCTGTAGAGCAGGGCGGCAAGGGAGGCACGGTCTATTTTTTTGCCCAGGCCAAATCTGTTTTCAGAGATGCCTGATACATATCCCTCTTTGACCGCCCAGGTGATGGCGCCGCTGTACCATCTGCCTGTGGGGACATCAGCCATACCGCTGGGTATGTTCTTATACTCAGCTGTATCCACTCCGCTTATGTTGGCAAGAACGGTGACAAACTGCTCACGGGTTACAGAGCCGTGGGGATCAAATCTTTCATCACCCACACCGCCCATATAGCCCATGATCTTACAGTAGAACACCGACTCATAGTACCATGCCTTCATATTGGTGTCGGTGAAAATTGGGGTTTCCTCATATTCATACAGGGCAAATGCAGAGAATGCGGGAATAAGGGTGGCAGATACCAGTAAGAATATTATAATCGATTTGATGCTTTTTGAGATATTCATATTATTTACCTATTCTTTTTATTTGAAAAATTGTGATGTGCCGCTTACCACTCACAGAAATGTGATGATTGGTATATATGGTCTTTGCTAAAAGTATTTTCCTTTGCCCAAACATATTTGTTGCTTGAATAGCTGGCGTTATTTAAACAGTCATGCCAGGTGACATCAAAGTAATAGACATTACCGTTGACAGTTACCTTGTTCCAGGCATGTCCTTCGCCTGTATCGGTGACGCCGCGGCAATATTCAACATCCAGACCCAGGTAGAGACACATTGCATAAAAGGTCTTTGCGTATCCGTCACATACGGCTGATCCTAAATTAAGACAGGAATTTACCGACCACGCATCTAAGCTGTAATCCTCAAGGGCGGCATAATTATAGGTGCAGCTTTTGCACATATAGTCAATAACAAGGTTTATTGCCTCCTTTTCGGGCTTTCCTAAGGCACCCGAGGCAATAACTGCCGCTTCTACAGTATCACATATTCTGTCGGCTTTTTTGACATAGTCTTCATACTGCTCCATTGCTGCCTTGTATTCTTCGGCATAATAGGAATTTGTGCTGTCTATATCGGATATATATGCTTCATAGCTTCTGTAAGTCAGATCATAGATCTCATTGCCTGTCAACAGTATAGATACAGGCTTG
Organism: Clostridia bacterium; assembly: GCA_017537175.1. Classification (GTDB taxonomy): domain Bacteria; phylum Bacillota; class Clostridia; order Oscillospirales; family CAG-272; genus RGIG7300. The sequence continues at coordinate 14,289 of JAFYLH010000035.1, forward strand.
CCGTCGGCATTGGTGCGTATCCGACAGCTGTAGGGCCAGCTTATACACTCCTCCATAAAGCGGCTGAAGATATCAAGATCATCGGGGTCGTTGAATTTCAGTTCAAAGCTTTGACCGGTACTCTGCGATGCTTGGTCCAGTATAATACCGATAAACCAGTCGTAAATATATTTGCAACGCTCAGGCGCAGGCTTGTCGGTTTTTCTGATATAAGAGTCAAAGGTAGGTCTTTCGAGCTGAGTTAATTTGGGCTTGGGATCACCGTGGGTATACAGTATCTGATTTTTAAGAGCCTCTCTGTTGGCTCCTACGGTATTGGACAGCTTTGACATATCATAGGCTTTGAGTATCACCGCTGTCTGTGCTCTGGTAGCAGTACCGTAAGGGTCAAGGATAAGCTCGGTACTGGCGGTGCTTGTGATAATAGAGTTACCTACCGCCCATTCAAGTGATTCCTTCATCCAGGGCTGGACCTTATGATAGTCGGAATATTTGGTCAGGTCTGCTTTTTTGTCAATTACATCCCCCTCCTTTTGTGCCAGTCTGTAAAGCAGAGTGACAAGGGAGGCGCGGTTTATGGCTTTGCCAAGGCCAAAGGTGTTTTCTGATATACCCGAAACATACCCCTGCTTTACCGCCCAGGTAATGGCGCCTGAGTACCACTTATCTGTGGGAACATCATCCATACCGCTGGGTATGTACTTATACAGATCGTAGTTGGCATTTTTTATGTTGGCAAGTATCATAACAAACTGCTCGCGGGTGATGGATCCGTGGGGGTCAAAGCAGTTGCCGCCCACACCGTTGATATATCCCTGTACCTGACAGTAGTAAACAGAGCTGTAGTACCAGGCATTTTGCTTCACATCGGTAAAGGAGTTACCGGCTGTGTTTGCCGAAGCGAACACCCCAAAGGCGGGAATAAGTGTTGCACATATAAGTATAATTGTTGTGATCGATCTGATGCTTTTTTTAAGCTTCATTTTGTACCTCCTTCACCTTTATCTGTCATAGTGTAATTCTTTGAAATAATGCGGGATGGCAATGACCGAGGGGAATACCAGAATCATTAACAAGGAGATTATCAAAGCGATCATAAAGCCAAAAATCGCACCTATCCCCAAGAATACAGCACCAATGCTTACGCCGGTTATAAATATAGCTATAACGGTACATCCCATTTTAAGGGGACAGGCGATTATGCCGGACAAAACTCCTATGAGCCAACCCAAAAGGACAGCATATCCAATAAAGTCGGGTAAATATATCTGGTCTGTAAAGGGGAAAATTATTCCCAAAAGAGCCAAAAGTGATGTGAAGCAGCATATGCAACGCAGGGTATAGATCTTGTTGCATATCACTTCAAATATGTTCTTTACCTTTTCGGTGAAGGCGGGCTTGTCATTCTCTTCAAGGAATATGTCGTCGTTTTCAATAAATTCTTCGTTATTCATATCTTTCACCTATTATATGCTGTATCTTTCTCTTATTTTGAAGGGTAAATTAATGCTGTTCATGAGACCTGTGTCTTCTGCAAGGTTTTCAAGAATAGAGTTTACAAGCTTCTTGTCGAGTATCTTTTTCTTTTCTAAGCTGAACATCATTTTGAACCAAGGAGCATATTCGTCAAGGCTCTCTATCTTGTCGCCTTTTTCCATAGACAGAGGTCTTTTCAAGCCCTTTGCGTTCAGAATATCGTTTGCCAATAAAATGATATCTAAATCATCCTGTGTGCAAAAGCCTTCAGCGCGCTTTTTAAATACGCCCTTTATTTCAACTCTGCGGTTTGTTTCTATGGCACCGGAAATGGGGCAGGGAACATACTTATCTTCAAATACCATAGTCATTAATATGTCGATGTATACTGTTGTTCCGAGAATAGAGCCTTCCTCTTTTGTTGTTTGGTATCTTCTGTCAAAGAACTTCAGATCCTTTAAATCATAAACGTGGGGATGCTCCTTATACATATCTTTATTGGATATTACAGGATATTCGGTGAAAGCTATCTGCTCTTTTTCCAGATCCACAAAAATTCTTTTGTAATAGACCTTGTCGATGTTAAAGGACTGTAATTTCTTTTCGTTTTCGTTGTAGCGTTCTACAAGGTCGAGATACTGCTTGTATGTGTGAGAATAGCTTTCGAACTCTTCGCCTGCTAATTTTGCACAGCTTGAACATAATACCTTTTCATCACGGGTGGATGTTCTGCCGAACATGCCGCATTCCTTACCGCAATTTACACACACCTTTTTACTGAAAATACCCATTGTTTATTCCTCCGTTTTGAATAATATTTTATATGTTGTATTTCTTTCTGATTATAGGAGCATTTAAGTCAGCCTTTGGTTTTAAGCTTTTCAAAAAAAATCAAAATTTTTTTCATAGTTTTTTCTTTGACCTCTTGGCAGGGGAACAAGCCTTCCTTTTCCCGCAAAAAGAGGTAGTATAGATTGTAATGCTCTTTCTTCATGATGTGTTGAGATTCCTTAACATAACAAAAACCTCCTATATCAGAATTGCTTTCTGACTATAGGAGGTTTTGAAAATTGGTTTGGTTTTATAATTTTAGAAAATTTTTTTAAAAATAAAAAAACCTTACAAAAGTAAGGTTTTTGATAGTTTAGCACTGCTCGTCTATATACTTACAAGCCGCAAGACCGGCAACAGCTCCGTCACCTACAGCAGTTGTAAGCTGTCTCACTTCCTTTGCACGGCAGTCGCCTGCAACAAAGACACCGGGGGTCTTGGTAAGTGCATTTTCGCTTGCCGCAAAGTAGCCGTACTCATCAAGCCGGGCTAAAGCCTCAAAGGGCTTGTTCTCGGGTATCTGACCGATTGCAACAAAAAGACCTGCTACGGGGATATTTCTTTCCTCGCTTGTGTTCTTATTTACGGTGGTGACAGAATTAAGCATACCGCCCTCGGTATTGAGTGCAGAAACTGTAGAGTCAAGCACAAGCTCAACATTGGGGATCGCCTTGATCTTTTCGACTAATTTAGCCTCGCCTCTGAAGGCATTACGGCGGTGGATAAGGTAGACCTTGCTGCAGTAAGCTGAGAGATAAATTGCATCCTGAAGAGCCGTATCTCCGCCGCCTACAACTGCAACATCGCGACCCTTAAAGAATGCTCCGTCACATACCGCGCAGTAGGATATTCCGCTACCAACGAGAGCCTCTTCACCTTCAACACCTAATTCACGGTGCTTAACGCCTGTGGCGATAACAACGGTCTTGCCCTCGAACACCTCACCGTCCTCACAGAGGACCTTCTTATAAGAACCGCAGTCCTCGATAGAGGTAGCACGGGCGAACTCGATATCTGCACCCAGGGCAGATACCTGCTCTACCATATTGGAGGCAAGCTCGTTTCCGCTTATCTGCATAAGGGAAGGGAAATTCTCTACTCTGGGGGAATAAACTATCTGTCCTCCAAAGGAGTTACATTCAAGAAGCACGGCAGACTTGCCTGCACGAAGGCCGTAGAGAGCCGCGGTCATACCTGCGGGGCCGGCACCTATTATAACTATATCGTACATGATTGTTTCCTCGTTTATAATTCTCAATTCTCAATTCTTAATTCTCAATTAAAAGTATTGTTGAATTAAAAAGGTATTATTCAATTAAAGCATAAGGGTTACCCCTTATGCTTTAACGGTTTCTTCTATAAACTTCTTTACGTTGGAAAGATTTGTGATCTTTTCAAACTTTTCGTTATCTGCAATAACGAGGGTGGGAGCCTGCATAATTGCAAACTGCTTGGAAAGCTCTGCATTTTCCTCTGCATCAACTACCTCGTAGCTGATTCCTGCCTTATCAAGCATAGCCTTTGCAGCCTTGCAGTTGGGACAGGTCTTGGTGGTGAAGAGCATTATTTTAGAGTCGTCTGCCATAGCGGTCTTTTCGGTGGTTACATTGGGGTTAACAGCAGCAGCGAACACGATCTTTGAAGGGTCGATAGCATAAACCTTACGGTCCTTGAACTCTTTGGACTTACCGTCGTTCCAGTTCTGTACGGGACGGTAGTAGCCGGTGATACGGCTGTATACCTCGGTCTTTTCGCCGCAGTCGGGACAGGTATAAACCTCGCCTGCGATATAGCCGTGGTTACGGCATACCGAGTATGTGGGAGACATTGTATAATAAGGAAGCTTGTAGTTTTCTGCGATCTTGCGTACAAGGTTAGCAGCAGCCTTCCAGTCGGGAAGCTTTTCACCCAAGAATGCGTGGAATACAGTGCCGGATGTGTAGAGAGTCTGGAGCTCGTCCTGTACATCAAGAGCCTCAAAGATATCCTCTGTATAGCTTACAGGGAGGTGAGAGGAGTTGGTGTAGTAGGGAGTATCGCCGGGCTCTGACGCGTGCTTGATGTCGGGGAACTTTGCAAGGTCGTGCTTAGCAAGACGGTAGGAGGTAGACTCAGCAGGGGTAGCCTCAAGGTTGTAGAGGTCACCGTATGCTTCCTGATAGTCGGAGAGTCTCTCACGCATATGGTTGAGAACTTCCTTAGAGAATTCCTGAGTTTCCTTGGTGGTCATGTCACCGCCAAGCCACTTTGCGTTAAGACCGACCTCGTTCATACCAACAAGACCGATGGTAGAGAAGTGGTTAGCAAATGTGCCGAGGTATCTCTTGGTGTAGGGATACAGACCCTCGTCAAGGAGCTTTGTGATGATGGTACGCTTGATCTTAAGAGAACGGGCAGAGATATCCATTATCTTGTCAAGTCTCTTGTAGAAGTCAGCCTTGTCGGCTGCCTGGTAAGCAATACGGGGCATATTGATGGTAACAACACCAACAGAGCCTGTGGACTCACCCGAGCCAAAGAAGCCGCCGGACTTCTTACGGAGCTCACGGAGGTCAAGACGGAGACGGCAGCACATAGAACGAACGTCGCTGGGCTCCATATCAGAGTTGATGTAGTTGGAGAAGTAGGGAGTACCGTACTTTGCGGTCATCTCGAAGAGGAGCTTGTTGTTCTCGGTCTCGGACCAGTCAAAGTCGGATGTGATGGAGTAGGTGGGGATAGGATACTGGAAACCGCGTCCGTTAGCGTCGCCCTCGATCATTGTCTCGATGAACGCCTTGTTTACCATATCCATTTCCTTCTTACAATCCTTGTAGCAGAAGTCCATCTCCTTGCCGCCTACGATACAGGGCAGCTCTGCCATATCGTTGGGAACTGTCCAGTCGAGGGTGATGTTGGAGAAGGGAGCCTGTGTACCCCAACGGGAAGGAGTGTTTACGCCGAATATAAAGGACTCGATGCACTTCTTAACCTCTCTGTAAGAAAGGTTGTCCACCTTAACGAAGGGAGCAAGGTATGTGTCAAAGGAGGAGAATGCCTGTGCACCTGCCCACTCGTTCTGCATGATACCGAGGAAGTTTACCATTTGGTTGCAGAGGGTTGCAAGGTGGGATGCGGGAGCAGAGGTGATCTTACCGGGAACACCGCCCAGACCCTCCTGAATAAGCTGCTTAAGTGACCAACCTGCACAGTAGCCTGTGAGCATAGAAAGGTCGTGGATGTGGATGTCTGCGTTACGGTGAGCGTTAGCGATCTCATCGTCGTAGATCTCAGACAGCCAGTAGTTAGCGGTGATAGCACCGGAGTTAGAAAGGATAAGACCGCCGACAGA